>NZ_JAGTPM010000009.1:0-346551 GCF_021147865.1 Pseudomonas sp. CDFA 610 | reverse complement strand
CATCCAGGTCTCCAGATCAATTAACCCTTGCTCGTTCAGCTTGATGTGGAGCCGCTTGAGCATCTGGTCGAGCGTCCCGCGATTGCGCCAGTCACGAAAACGTTGATACACAGTCGACCAAGGCCCAAAGCGTTCCGGCAGATCACGCCAGGCAGCGCCCGAGCACAGGATCCACAGGATCCCATGCAGTACCAAACGATCATCACTGCGTGGGCGCCCCATTTTCTGCTCTGGAGAAACCAGATCCTTGATCAATTCCCACGATGCGTCGGAGAGTTCGTAACGCTTTGCCATGCGGGCCTCCAGCCAATCATGGCGGCAATTCTACCCGCACCGACTTTTCGTACAAAACCTAAATGCCGAGGTCAAACCAGGAGGAAAGGTCGTCGGTGGCCATTCAATAGCATCAGGCGAAGTAAGAGTCATACCGGGCACAGCCTCCGCGCCGAACGCCCAAGGCGTGTACAGAGCTAAAATACAGGTCGCTGATCCAGCAAACCTTGGCAAATTTTTATCCAAGACAAATAACGGCGGTATATCTACTATGTTCCCAGACTCTTGGAGTGCTGACCGAATTAAATCTGAAGTTAATTCAGCTTTTCAAGATAGAATAGTCAGTGGTAACAGATGGAGTGGTATCACCCCTAGCGGGGTAAAAGTCGAAGGCTACCTAGAACCTAAAACAACGGTTTATCCAAAATTCTAAGGTGAACATTATGAAACTGCACTACTTTTGGCGTTCGATTAATGGCGATCTATCACCTGACTGCGTTTCAAAAAAAATCGGTCATGATGATAACGCAGGTCCCCTTTCCTGCCTCCTGACTGACGATGGCAGACAGCCTCTATCGGACGTAATCCCATGGTTGACCGAAGGTCTCAAACTAATAAACTCAGTAAAACAATCAGAAACTGAGGTGGCCGATTGGAGTCGAGACGCTTGGGGCGCCGAACTGACAAAAGATCATGTAAAGGTTTACTCACTTTATGACGAAAACCACTTTGAAACACTCAGCATCAATTCGTTTGAAAACGCATTGAAAGCTTGGTCTGAATTCATTCAAAAAAAGCCATCAATTGATAGCACTCAAGAAATCGAGGTCTAGCGCCTGAAAAACGACTAAGGATTCTCCGATCAAGTTGCCGCAAGTCAGCGCAAAGTCGAAATTCACCCGGCAAACTGCGTTATCCGCTGAAAATCGAGCGATACCTCATACAGGGAGGGCATTTTCGCCCGCTCTCCCGAGTTAAGAGCTCAACTCACCCATACCCATCAGCTGGTTTCGAGCCATCCACAGGTTTGACAGGGCGAACAGCGTGGCCAGCTGAGCTGTGTTTTTCATCAGCCCACGAAAGCACACTTTCACATAGCCAAACTGCCGCTTGATCACCCGAAACGGATGCTCGACCTTGGCCCGTGTCTGAGCTTTGCAGTACTCGATCTTGCGCTTGGCCTTGTAGAGCACACTGCGTTTATTGAGTTTGGAATACGTGCTGCGCCACGCCGCGATTTGCCAGATGAACTCACGATTTTCATGCTCTTCACAAAAGCTCATCTGGGTCATGGGCGGCTCGGATCAGATGGTCAGGCGTATTTCATCACATTTGAGGACTTGTTCGGAGAATCCCTAGTATCAATCTCCATAGTAATTGCAGTAACTGTCGGTCCGATCTGGACAGGAATGCAGCCAGGTTGAGCACGTTGATGGAAGAGACGATTACTATAAAGGACGACCAGCCGACATGAGCCCTCTGCCAGATTTGAAGAGGGCTTATGACAATCTTACTGTACTCCCAAGCGACAGACCTGAGAGCCTACAACCCGCGTCGAGCTAACCTTTCTTGCGCTCTATCGCCAGTTCGGTCAGGGCGATCATGCGGTCGTCGCGTGCCAGTACGGTCTGGGCGTAGCCACACAGCAGGTACAGGAAGAGATTGGCTGCCGCCAGGGTGAATACCCAGTCCAGGTAGATCGCGAACGCGCCCATGCCGAACAGGGTTTTGCACAGGCTGATCAGCCCGGCCGACAGGGCGAGCAGGCCCGGCACGATGCCGATGTTTTGCAGCACTCCGGTGGCCAGACGCAGGCGTCTCTCAAAGCCGTTGCGCTCGTTTTTCAGTTCCAGCACGCAGAGTGCCAGTGTATGGCTGGAAAGCGCTGTCAGGAGAGGCAGGAATTGTTCGTCGATGAGCAGGCGGGTTCTGACGTTGATGCCTGCCAGACTGGCGAAGGGTGCAATCAATACATTTCTTACCGAGTCTCGGTAACGCCCGATGCACAGAACCGGGTACACAAAGAGAGCCCCATACGAAACCGCGATCAGCCCCCAGCTGGCGTAGTAGATCCAGCGCATGGGTTCGAGCAGGCCTGCGAGGGCAATCAGTACGGCGAGGAACAGCGGTGCAAGTACGCAGAACCAGAAGCGTTTGGTGCTCATCTGCAAGCGCCTGCTGGCGCTGTGTTCCTGTCGTAGCGTATCGACGACATGCTTATCGGCTTGTTCGATGCGGGCTTTGATGTGCAGGTACTTTTCGATCTCGTTGCTCATAGCTTTCCTTGAACGACTGTGAACGCAGTCTGATGGCGTTCGGGCCGTCATCAAAACGGAAAGCAGGCAGGGTGTTAATGACTGCAACCTTATAATGCTGTCAGAGAAGTCTTATTAGGTTGTGGGGGCATTCTTACCAACTTGAAGAAGAGTGCCTGTCAAGGCTTCTGAAGCCTGATCAGGATCACGACGTCGGCCTTGTTCGCCAATGGTAATTTCAGACGCGTCCTACATTCATTCCAGGGTCGCGAAAATACACTGCCCGTTCTCTTTTTCAGGACGATCGCAGTATGGCGAACCACGGTTATATGACCATCAGCAGCAAGGAGCAGGGCCTCATTTCTGCGGGGTGCTCAAGCCCCGAGTCGATGGGCGCGAAGTGTCAGGCTGGCCACCTCGACGAAATCATGGTGCTGTCGTTGACCCACAACATGGCGAATATCGACAACATCAAGCACGCCACTCACCGACCGATTGTCATCACCAAGCACGTCGACAAATCGTCCCCCATGCTGGGCCAGGCACTCGCCAATCGGGAACCGGTCGATTGCAAAATCGATTTTTACCGCACCTCGCCTAGTGGCAGTCAGGAAAAGTTCTACACCATTGAAATCCGGGAAGGGATCATCGCCGACCTGACACTCGACATGCCCCACGCCATTCTGCAGAACGACGCAGAACCCCAGGAGCACGTCGCCATTCGCTACCGGGACATCATCTGGACCCATCACCAGGGCAACACCAGCGGCTATGCCTCCTGGATCGCAGAGCAATGAGCCTGCCGGAGAGACAGCGGTCGTCCGGGCGTCACGACCTGTGGCGAGTCAGTGAGGCTGCTGGTCAACTTGCCGGGCAGGCCTGCACGGTGTCTGCCCGACACATCAAGGACGGAACGCTCAGGCTGCAGTTCAATCGAGACGTGGCCTATTACGCGCAAGGGATCGTTCGGGATGTAGAGGCCGGCAGGAAAAGCGTTGATGAGGGGCTGGAGGCGATCGAGACGACGCAGCGTAACTTCGCAGAGCAGTCACTTGATATCGGTAAAAAGAGCGTCGGCATCCTTGCCGGGACTCTGCAGGTTACCACCGGCGTAGCCGTGTGCTACGGCTCGGCCGGGACGCTCTGCCTGGTGTTTGGAGTCCCTTTGATGGCTCATGGCGCTAACAACATCTATGAGAACGGACGCAATCTTATCGAAGACCGTTCGGATACCCAGGGGCCAACACGAAAGGCCTATCAAGAGCTTTCGAAGCTGTCCGGAGGGACGGAGTTTCACGGCAACATGGCTTATGGAACTGTGGATTTGGGATTATCGATCTACGGTGCAACCAGACTTATTGTCAAACCTGAGGCATGGAAACTATTCAATTATGTACGGACGGACAAAATCAGAGCATATGAAGCCACGTCTGCAAAAACATTTATGATTGAACGAATGGTTGATGGACTCACTGCGGAGAGCATGTACACCGAATGGGAGAACCACTATGATAAATAGCATTTTCATCTATACCATCGTCATCACACTCGGAATCATATTCTATCTACCCGCATTGTGGGCACGTCACGCATGGTCTGGAAAAAGCTTCACGACAATAAGGTTTTGGGGCACTAACCTATACAATATTTTTTTTGGCTATTTGCACATGCGCTTCATTGAGAAAAACGAACTTCCTTTTTATGGCTATCAAGACAGTTCGATTCTAGGATGGTTTTCAATCGTAATGATCTTGGCTCATGCGTGCGCCCACACCGTCACATGGGATATCAAACCCTGGTTCTCAAGAAAGACAAGGTACTAATAGACTTATCGGCTTCCATTCCGAAGTGAATAAACTCGACTTCAGCACTCACTGGCGATTGGGTCAATTCAGTTGCTGAATGGCGTTTAGGAAACCGCATCGCCGGCAAGCCGCCTCCCACAGTCCGGAGCTTGCAGAAAAAATGCGGTGGGCACTCGCGCTGACTCTGCAAGACTACCCACTCAACACCTTTATTCGGCCTACCGACTAAACCGCTCCGCCAGACTGTGCAGGTACTCCGCCATGCCTTCCAGTTCACTGCTGATCTGCGAACCTTGTTGAGCCTGGCCCGCGCTCTGGTCGCAAAGTTGGGCGATGCGGGTGATTTGCTGGCTGATGTTTTCTGCCACGTGGCTTTGTTCTTCGGAGGCGGATGCCATTTGCTGGCTCATGCCGGTGATGCGGGTGACGGACTGGCTGATACCGTCCAGCGCCTTTTGTACGGCTTCGACGCTGGCGACGCTTTCCTGTGAAATCTGCTCGCCTTTGCTGGCGGTCTGCACGGCGCGGGAGGCGCCGTCGCGCAGGGAGGTGATGATCTGCTGGATCTGTTCGGTCGAAGACTGAGTGCGTGAGGCCAGCGAGCGGACTTCATCGGCGACCACGGCAAAGCCACGACCCTGCTCACCTGCACGTGCGGCCTCGATGGCGGCGTTGAGCGCCAGCAGGTTGGTCTGCTGGGCAATGGAGGTGATGACGTCCACCACGCTGCCGATGGATTGTGTAGCGTTGGCAAGATCACCAACGGCCTGGCCGATCTCGGTCACGGAGTTGGCCATGTGACGGATCGCCAGCAAACTTTCGTCCGCCAGACCACGCCCCTGCTGGGCGAGTTTGTCGGCTTCTTCGGCTGCGTGGGCGGTGTTCTGTACGTTGTGGGTGACTTCCTGAATGGTCGCCGCCATCTGGTTGATCGCTGTGGCGGACTGATCGGCTTCGCTGCGTTGCTGGTCGAGCGATTCCGCTTGCCGAATCGACAACTGGGCCGATTGCCCGGCGTGCTGTCTGACGCTCTCACCTGTGTCGACAAGACGAGTCAGGGCGGCCTGCAACCGAGCTTCTTCGCTGAGCATCGCCAGATCGAGCTGGCCTTGCGGACCACGATTGTCGCTGTAGGTCAGCGCAACCAGCGCACTGGTGAACGCCTTGGGGTGCTCTTCCAGCGTTTTGCGCATGCTGTTGCGGTGACGGATTTCGAGATAGCTGCCCAGCGCGAGCAGCACGACGAGAATCATGGCGAACGAGGCCCGGTCGTCCAGCAGGTACACGCCAGCCATCAACGCCAGCGCACAGAGGATCATCGGCAATTGGCGAACGAGGTGGTAAGCCGCAGCGCTGACTTTGGAGACAGCCGACTTGCCGGCCCGCAGGCGCGCATAAAGCGCTTCGGCGCGGCGAACCTGATCGCGGGTCGGCAGCGAGCGGACAGACTCATACCCCACGATACGGCCGTTTTCGTACACCGCAGTGACGTAGGCGCTGACCCAGTAATAGTCGCCTTGCTTGGAACGGTTCTTGACCACGCCCATCCAGGGTTTGCCCTGCTTGATGGTTTCCCACATGTGGGCAAATACCGACGCGGGCATGTCGGGGTGGCGCACCAGATTGTGCGGCTGTCCGATCAGTTCTTCACGTGTGAAACCACTGAGCGATACGAACGCATCATTGCAGTAGGTGATGTGGCTGTTGAGGTCTGTCGTGGAAATGAGACGCTCGGACGCCGGAAAGGTCCGTTCTGTTTGGGTAACGGGTAAGTTGACACGCATCGAACATCCACTCCCTGATAAATGCAGACTATCCGCAGGCACGCCTTGAAGGTGTAGCACACACCCATCAAGTCACAACCATGGTCTATGGCTCACTGTATCGCCCGACAAGGCAAGGTCTTGAATGGGCAAACAGCCTGACGCGCTTTACTTGGCCATGCCGATCTCTGCACCATGCCGCCTTTGAACCGACCACTCGTGTACTGAAGGCTTCCATGGCGCGCAAGACTCAACCTACCCTGCAGGCTTTCATTGGCGCGATACGCAAGCTGGGCAAGGCCGCGGCGGCGATTATCGGTCGCCGTGAACGGGACGCGGACAGTGAGAAACGGGATGCGCCTGTCGTGGAAACTGCACCACTCGACATCAGCGAACAACCCGCCAACACCAAGGCAAGGCCTCGCAAGCGGAGACCCGAACCGACAGCCCCAAAACCCGAAACAAAACCCGCCACACCCAACTGCCCGCACTGCAAGAAGCCCATGGTCATCAAAGTGGCGCGCACCGGAAAGAACGCCGGGGAGTTCTGGGGGTGCGTGGCGTACCCGAAATGCCGCGGGATTAGGCCGATTTTTCGGAAGGAATGAAGATTCCTGCACGTACGATCCTGAATCCGAAGCGCGGCCTCTCAGGACACTCCGCGTCCGGTCTGGAACGCGCCAGGCCCGGCCATTCGTGCATCAGGGCACTTTTTCCTGTCTGGCTGCTCACATCCCTCAGGCACAATGCTGTCCATCCAATATCAGGCAATCAGGGAGTTCCTATGCCGTCGTTCCGTTTCAAGGCAATCGTGATGTGCATGGCGTTGGCCGGCACGCTGGGGATGGTCAACGCTCAGGCGGCGCCCAAGACACAGGCTGCTGCGCCAGCGACGGCCACAACTCAGAAAGCTTCGCTGCTGGGTGGCAAGCTGGCGTTCACGCTGCCTGCCGGTTTCGTACAGGGAGAAATGCCCGAGATCGACGAAAAAGCCAAGGCTCAGGGCGTGACGGGTTCGCTGTACACGAACGCGGCTGAAAAGCGTGTGGTCATCGCGACAGAGACACCGCTGCCGATGGGCGTGGAGGTCGGCGACAACGACAGCGTGGTCCTCGACGGTCTCGTGGCTGGCACCATTGCTCAGCAGGGCGCGGGCTACAAGGACTTCAAGAAACTGGGCGAGAAAAAGATCGTCAAGAAAAACGGTCTCGGCATTCGTCAGGTGGACACCTCGGCCACAATGAGCGACACCAAGGTATTGAGCACGACGATCATGGCGGCCTCGGGCAAACGCGCAGCGGTCTTGAATGTGGTCTCCAACGCGAAGGACCCCAAGCAGCACGCTGCACTGGTAAAAGCCGTCATTGGCCAATAACCAACCGACCTTGTCACTCTACCCGCAGGGCACCTGACAGCAACTCCACCAGGCCCTGCACCTTGGGCAGCGATTCGCGGCTGCGCGGCCACGCCAGGTGCAGCGCCAGGCCGTCAGTGGCCAGATCGGGAAGGATCTGCACCAGTTCGCCGCGCTGCAACTGGTCCTTGATCAGCCAGGTCGCCAGTTGCGCGATACCGCAGGCCGACGTCACGGCAGCGACCTGAGCTTCCCCGTTGCCTACGACGATACGTGCTTCCACTGCCCGTGTTTCAGGCTGACCCTGCGCGTCGACGAATAACCAGGGACTGACAGTGCCATCGCCCCGACCGAACAAGATGCAGGCATGGTCGACGAGATCTTCAAACGTGCGCGGCATGCCATGCCGTTGAAGGTAGGCAGGCGCAGCACAGAAGATCACCCGCTCCGTCCCCAGACAACGATGCGCAAGACCTGCCGGCCAGATCGACGGCCCACCGATGCGCACCGCAAGGTCGATACCCTCCTCCAGAATGTCGACGAAGCGGTCAGTGAATGTCACATGCGGGCGCAGTTTGGGATGGCTTTCGGCAAACGCCAGAATCTGCGGCAGCACGTGCAGTCGACCAAACGTTGCCGGCAGGTCGATGCGCAACTGACCGACCGGCTCAGAGCGCTGCGCCGCCAGGGCAGTTTCCGCTTCTTCCAGTTCGGCCAGCATGCGTGTGCAAACGGCGTGGTACACCGCCCCCTCTTCGGTCAGTGCCAGGCTACGAGTGGTGCGCTCGAACAGACGCATGCCCAGGCGGCTCTCCAGACGGGCCACACTTTTACTGACCGCCGAATTGGTCAGGCTCAGGCGCTCGGCGGCGGCAGTGAAGCTGCCTGCGTTGGCGACGGCCACAAACGTTTCAATGCCTTTGAGGCGATCCGTAGACAGCATGTATTCGAGCCAATAGTGAAATTAATTCCTTAATGTACGGAAAATTCGCCCAAGATAGGAAACGATTTCTGAAATATGCTGGCACGCTATTTTTCCAGCAGGTTTGTGTCATGTCTTCTCAAGAAACAACGTCTGCCGCCGCGAGCGAACGCTCGACCGGGGCCGGCCTGTCCATTGCCATTCTGGCACTGGCCGGGTTCGTGATTGTCACCACTGAATTTCTCATCATCGGCCTGCTGCCCGCACTGGCTCGGGATCTGGGCATCTCGATCTCCAGTGCCGGGCTGCTGGTCACCCTGTTCGCCTTCACCGTGATGCTGTTCGGTCCGCCGCTGACGGCAATGCTCTCGCACCTGGATCGCAAACGAACGTTCATCGTGATCCTGCTGATCTTCGCCGCCTCGAATGCGCTGGCGGCGATGTCGAGCAACATCTGGGTGCTGGCGCTGGCGCGCTTCATACCGGCATTGGCGCTACCGGTTTTCTGGGGCACGGCCAGTGAAACCGCAGGCTTGATGGCCGGTCCCAGACAGGCTGGGAAGGCCGTGGCTCAGGTGTATCTGGGCATCTCGGCAGCCATGCTGTTCGGTATTCCGCTGGGCACGGTGTTTGCCGATGCCGTGGGCTGGCGCGGCGCATTCTGGGCACTGACGGCGATGTCTGCACTGATGGCCGTGCTGCTCGCCTTCTCGATGCCGAAAATGGCGCCTACCGAGAAAGTCGGACTGGCTCAACAGGCCAGAATCCTGCGCGACCCGCATTTCATCGCCAACCTGTTGCTGTCGATTCTGTTGTTCACCGCAATGTTCGGCGCTTACACCTACCTGGCTGACACGCTGGAGCGGATCGCAGGCATCGAGTCGGCACAGGTCGGCTGGTGGCTCATGGGCTTTGGTGCAGTCGGCTTGATCGGCAATGCGCTGGGCGGACGCTTCGTGGACCGCAGCCCACTGGGTGCGACCATCGCTTTCGCGCTGTTGCTGGCGCTGGGCATGACCGCAAGTGTTCCGGCCGCAGGATCACTGCCGTTGCTGGCCGTGGTGTTGGCCGTGTGGGGCATTGCCCATACTGCCCTGTTCCCCATCTGCCAGATCCGCGTCATGAAAGCCGCGCCGCAGGCTCAGGCGCTCGCAGGCACATTGAACGTGTCCGCCGCCAATGCAGGCATCGGGCTGGGCTCGATCATCGGTGGCGTCACCATCGAATACCTGGGCCTTGAAGCCGTCGGCTATGTCGCCGCCGTTGTTGCCGTGCTGGCCATCGCGCTTGCCTGGCTGACGATGGCGCGCAAAGCCCGAACCTCCGGGTCAGCCGTTCCGGCGTAACCCACACGCCAAGGAACCGCTTGCCGAGCACGACGGCAAGCGGCTCCAATGGCTCGGTCATTCTTTTGAAGGCCACCGCGGCCCTTCTCCATCCAAATCGCCTTCGATGCCACCTATTCATGACCGCGCAGTGAACTGATCTGCATGAATAATGGCAAAATGATCTTCCCATGGCATTTGTGACACGCCAAACTCTACCCTTTCGGTCAAGGATGAAGGTTTCTGACCGGTTCAATCAGATTCCGGTAAGTGTTATGAACCGATACCAAGGCAAAGGTCTGGCATTCGCCAAGCGAATCTATGCGCCACGAACGGTTGGCGTCAGCGTAGGTTTTCTCACCGTCGCAGCCTCCCTGTTTCACCTGAACGCCCCGCAGTGGCTTTGGGTGTTGGCGTTCTTCAATGCGCTGATCTGGCCGCACATTGCCTACTGTCTGGCCAGAACGTCCAGACAACCTTACAAGGCAGAATGGCGAAACCTGCTGACCGACTCCTTCTGCGGCGGTTTCTGGATCGGTGCAATGGGGTTCAGTGTGCTGCCCGCCATCACCGTCGTCGCCATGATGGCCATGCACAACATCGCAGCGGCCGGACCTCGCCTCATGTTCAGGGGCTTTGTCGCGCAGGCGGCGGGCATCATGGTGTCACTGCTCGTGCTAGATCCGGTGATCAACCTGGAAAGCACCCCGATGCAGATGTATGCCTGCCTCCCGGTGCTGGTGATCTACCCGATCTTCATCGGCTGGATGAGCCATCAGGTCACGCTGAAACTGCGTGAACACCGAAATATACTGCACAGACTGAGCCGTACCGACAGCCTGACCGGCCTGCTCAACCATGGGGCCTGGAAGGAGCTGCTTGATATCGAATTCGCAAAAAGCCGAAGCCTGAATCAGGAATGCGTGGTCGCGCTGTTCGATATCGATTTCTTCAAGACGATCAATGACACCTACGGCCACCTGGTGGGCGACACCGTGCTGCAGAGCATCAGCCAGGCGATGGTGGACAACCTGCGCAAGAACGATGTGACCGGACGCTGCGGCGGCGATGAGTTTTGCGTGATCCTGCCGGGCGCCAACACTGCGCAAGCCCGCAAAGTCCTTGAAAAGCTGCGGCGGGTCATCGACGAACTCACCTACTCCCTGCACGAAGATTTGAAGGTCAGCCTCAGCATCGGCGTTGCGGCTTATAACCATGGCCTTAACGACACATCGGCCTGGCTTCACGAAGCCGACAAAGCGCTCTACCTCGCCAAGAGCACAGGCCGCAATCGCGTCGTTATTGCTGATGAAATCCGTGCCGACTGTCAGGACCTGAGCGTTCAGACGTAACGCGTCAGCGCCTGTCTCCGAACAAAAGCGCGAACAACGACTTGAAGCTTGTGACGTTCATCATCTTGAACAATGCCGCCCGCCTGTCGTCACGCAAGGATTCGACGGTGATTGGCTTGGTTTTTGTGGTTTTCTTCGCGATCGACTGAGTGCCCTGATCCTCCTGGACGCTCTCTTTGCCATCGACATATTTCTCCTTGGAGAGTGTCCTGACAAAGTTGTTTTTAAGGTACTCGTACTTGGCAAATCTGGGCGTCAAGGGCTGCGACTCATCTTTCCCATTGGAAAATCGATTGATGACCTGTTCCATGAAATCAAAATCGTTGTGGTAAATAGAGCCGTAATCCTTGTCGGTGATATAGCGAATGAAACCTTGATCCAGACGTGTCGTTTTCAGCGCACCACTTTCCAGTATTCGCTTGGCAGAGGCAGCATCCTTATCGGTAAAGCTGTGATAGACCTTATGCCCTTCGCTATTATAATCTCGCCCAGTATTCCCACGTACGCTTATTCTGCCATCGTCTTTTTCACGATAAAAAGCGAGCCTTGACCCTAACTCATCAACGTACTTCAGATCAGCACCCTGTTCCCGCGCCCACTCGTACACGTCGCCCAACAACTGCCTGTCATCACGCGTTAAAAACTCGACTCTCGAACGCGATGTTCCACACTCCGCCTTCCCCAGCAAAGGTACAGCACGGTTCGGATCGGTTATATGAAACAGCCGTTGGCGCAGAAGCGCTTCACCACTGATAGAAACAGTTGAACGTTCAACGGGCGGTTTTTCGTGAGTGCCTGCTGAAATGACAGTGTCTGCCAAATGACTGTTTTGAGCGTTTCTTTTATCAAGTTGCATGATGGCGATTCGTGATTCGATATCCTGATTGACGACTCTCATGGACTGCTTCCTTGGTCACGCTTCGGTACTGGCAGACAAACCAAAACAAACACAACGCGTTAAACCGGTGTCAGCTGACAGCACGTTGCAGTTCAGGCAAATGATCAAGTAACCACCGAGGCTCACGGGTTTCGAAAATCACGCTGATTGGCTGTTTTAGTTCCAACTTGCCGTAGAGCGATTCTTCGTGGTCCAGATGCGCTTGTTGAACGCTGCGGTAGTCCAGCGGGTAAATGCTTTTCTCGATGGGGAGCAGGCGGTCGAAATGTTCCAACAGTCCGTGAAACACGATGCGCCGCTCAACCGTGTTGCGAGTGGTCGCGATAAGTTTGGCAAAGTACTGGCTGTCGCCATGTTTGAGCGCTTCGGCTGCGGCATAGCGTTCAACCAATGTGTAAAGTCCGGTGTCGTCGAATATGACGCAACACAAGTATTCCCGGGCCATGCGAAAGAACGGGTTATCCGCCGGTGGACGACGACCGAACGCGCCCAGCGCGAATAGCGTGGCCTGCTCGGCAAGTGATTTACGCTTTCTGTCCTGCAGACGCTCCAGATCCTGAAACACCGGCGCTTGTCGCGCCTGCTCCCTGACCAGCCGGGAAAATCTGGCAAGCTGGCCGGCGGGCCCGAGCAGCGCAGCCTGCTGCTGGACAAGGACTGCTCGTGAAACAACCGACTGACGCGCGGCCAGTTGCTGGAAGTCTGTCATCCAGTGGATGTCGGTACGGTGCGGATCCGGCCGCGATGACTGGTCGGAAAGAGAATCCTGCCGAACGAGACAAACAGTCATGTGTTGCTCCTTTTTATTGTTTATCGTGTCGTGATGCAAATGATGGCGCCCAGCGCATTGATCGATCCCTGATGCGGCTCGACCCTGCCGGACTTGTTGACACAGCAGAAAAAAACACCGTATCGGTATTACAACCCCGAGCCTGTTCCTGCCTCCCCGCAAGAACAGGCACGCATTGAAACAACGTAGTTTTTGCAGACAGCAAAAAACGCCTGATCAAAACTGAATCGAATACGGTGCCTGTGTGAACAATGGCGGTGTAAAAACAGTATTGGGTATCGTGAACGCCACTGTCTCGATAAAGCCTATTCTGGCGAAGTCATCTCGATAAACAATCCGACAGATGTAGGGGGTTGCAGGTTTTTACCGGGAGCCAGGAAAAAAGACATGCAACGCGCCATGAGTTCAGCACGCGTCCTGGCCTGATTCTTTCGAAGCAGTGAAGACACGTGGTCACGCACGGTATAGCCGCTGATACAGAGCTGCTGTGCAATTTCCTTGTTGGTACGTCCCTGAAGCAAAAGCCCCAGGACTTCCTGTTCTCGAAGAGTCGCCCACATGGTATTCCCCTTGTCGTCAATCTATCCATGAATGAATCTGTAGGATATTTCTCACAACTTTCATCCACAACCTCAAAAGCAAATCGGCTTTAACACTGATTTGTTTAACGTTATTTTTAATATTGAAAATTTCAAGAAATATCCTACAGGCATCTCGGAAAGGACTTAACGATTAATAAAGCCAATACTACAAAACCATTTCACCCAGTCACCAACCGGACAACCGACACCCAATTAAATCAATTTAATTTTTGGAAAACAGCCGCAAGATAAACTTGCCAATTAACAATTACAATCAGCTGTTACAATTGAATCAACCCGGCATTTCTGAATCTATTGCGACCAATGGCATTGCCTGCCTCCCGTCCGCGCAAGCGGGCGCAAGGCAGGTCAGACTGTCACTCACTCCACATTTCCCTGGCCCGCGCCTTGATCTGCTCGTGGGAAAGCTCTTCGATGTGCGTCGCGATGAACCAGACGTGTCCATAGGGGTCCCTGAGCGTGCCCATCCAGTCGCCGTAGAACTGATCCTTGACCGGAGCGACCTCAACAGCACCGACCTCGACCGCGCGTTTGAAAACGGTGTCGGCGTTTTCGATGTAAAGGTGCATGCTCGACGGCGGTCTGGATTCAGGGCTGGCCAGCGGGCCCTGGTCACAGCCGTCCGAGATCATCAGCCTGGAATCGCCAATGCGCAGTTCTGCGTGACCGACGCGGCCGTCAGGTCCGTCCAGACGAAACGCCTCTCTGAAACCGAACGCCTTCTGGTAGAACTGGATGGCGTTGGCTGCGCCTTGGACGACCAGGTAGGCAGTCAGGCTGTGATAGCCATCAGGAATGGGTTTGACGACCGTGTCGGCTGTGCTTTCAGGTTTCAGATCGAAGCGGGCCTTGCCACTGCTCATGTCGAATGGCGCTGAAAAATGCTCGTGAACGGCTTTCCAGCCTTGCTTCGAGAGTCGATAACCGGCGCTGGCGCGCATCCATGACCCTTCGCATTCTCCATCGCCACACCTGTTCAGCCAGTGCGCAAAGGCAACCGTGCCGTCCACATGCACGACCGGGTCGCGCGGTTCGAACACCATAGGCCCGGAACACTGATTCAGGCAGAGCGCCCAGTGTTTGCCATACGCTTCAAGGCCGCTGAATTGCAGTTGGCCCTTCAGACCTGGTGTTCATGCCTTGCTCGCAACCCCGGTGTGACGATGCGGTCGATTAAGTCTAGCCGCTCGACCGCACAACAACTGCCTGCCCGCTAGCTGGCCCGACCGAGTACCACGTCATCGACCCGAACGCCTCTGCGCAGGCCGAACACCACCGCTGTGAGCAGACCGGTCACGCCCATCACGAAGGCGTAGAAGACGCAGACCCAGATGTTCCAGGGCATCAGCGCGATGAGCAGCAGCGGCGTGGTACTGGCCCAGAACGCATAGGCAATGTTGTAAGTGAAGGAAATGCCCGACACACGGATGTTGGCCGGGAACAGCCCAACCATGACCGAAGGCACCACGCCAACGATTCCGCAGGCCAGACCTGCCATGGCGTAGGCAACGCTGAGCGGTAGCCACTGCTCGATCAGACTGGCGTAGAGCACGCCGATGCCCAGTGGCAGCAACAGGCTGTAGAGCATGACGCCGCGCCAGGCGCCAATCCGGTCGACCAGCCTGCCGGCCAGCACGCAGCCGATGTTCAAAAACACGATACCGGCCGCACTCAAGGCAAAGGTCTGGCTGGCCGAGATACCAAAACGTTGCTGCATGACGGTCGGCGTAATGACCACCAGTACGACCACGGCCGAGGTCAGCACGAAGGTCAGCAACGCGGCAGGCAACAGTGAGGCACGGTGGTCTTTCAGGACTTGTTTCAGCGGCAGGCCTTGCAGCCCTTCGCGCTGGGCATGCAGGGCCATGAATACCGGCGTTTCGCTCAGCCAGCGACGCAACCAGACGCCTACCACGCCGAATACACCGCCCAACAGGAACGGGATGCGCCAGGCCCAATCGAGAATCTCCGCGGGGCTGTAAACACGGGCCAGCCAGGTGGCGGTCAGCGCACCGAGCAGGTAGCCAAAGGTCAGGCCGGCCTGCAGCACGCCCAGGGCATAACCGCGATGACCGTTCGGCGCGTGCTCTGCAACGAACACCCAGGCGCTCGGCACTTCGCCGCCGACAGCAGCGCCCTGAAGAATGCGCAGCGCAAGCAGCACCAATGGCGCCCAGTAACCGATCTGGGCGTAGGTGGGCATGATGCCGATCAGCAGACAGGGTAAGGCCATCATCAGGATGCTGAGGCTGAACACTCGCTTGCGTCCCAGACGGTCGGCAAAATGCGCCATCAGAATCCCGCCCAACGGACGCGCCAGATAGCCGGTCATAAAGATGCCGAAGCTCTGGAGCAGGCGCAGCCACTCGGGCATTTCAGGGGGAAAGAACAGCTGGCTGAGGGTCAGCGCGAAAAAGACGAAGATGATGAAATCGTAGATTTCCAGCGCCCCGCCCAGCGCTGCAAGACCCAGAGTCTTGTAGTCACCACGGCTGAAAGGCGCTTGAGGTGGTCGAACGATGGCCGTCATGAAGCCCCCGATACATGGCTGAAAAGCGCGTCCCGCGCTCGCTGGGCGCGAAGAATAGCAAAGCTTGGATCAGGTTGTGGGCTGGAAGCGTTGTGGACGCAGCCCAAGAAGCTCCGCGTCCGCTATCAGCCGTCAACTCAGAAGTTGACCGAGGCCGAAAGTCTGGCGGTTCGGGGCGCGCCCATGAACAGATAGTCGTCGCCCAGGTATTCGCCGGCGTCGCGCCAGTAGCGTTTATCGAACAGGTTGTCGACGGTCAGGCGCAGGACGGTGTCGTATCCACCGACTTTCGTACTGTAGCGGCTGCCGACGTTGAACAACGCGTAGTCGTTGACCTGCACCGAGCCCTCGCGGTCGGCCATTTTGCTGGCGCTGTACTGCACGCCGCCGAGCAACGCCAGACCGCGAATCGGCAGGCTGTAGTCGGCCTGCAGGCTGCCACGGTATTTGGGTACGTTGAGCGCCTGATGACCTTCATAAGCCTCAGTGCCACTGCCTTCGACACGCGCACGGATCGCCGCCGCGCTGGCAGAAATCTGCAGACGATCGGTCATCCAGCCATTGGCACCCAGTTCGAGGCCGGTGTTCTTCTGCTCGCCCTGCTGAACGTAGGTAAACGTGCCGTCATCGTTGGGCCGGGAATACTGATAAGCCTGACGCGCCTGAAACAGCGCTGCAGTGAAGCTCATGCGCTGCCAGTCGTACTTGATTCCGGCCTCCAGTTGCCGCGACACAGTCGGGGCGAGGACTTCGCTGGCGTTGGTGGTGAACCACGCCGCCGTGCCGCCCAGCGACAGTCCCTTGCTGTAGCTGGTATAGAGCGACAGGTTGTCCACCAGCTTGTAGATCAGCGCGGCCTGGGGCAGAAACACCCAGCGCTCGGTGTGGCGCGCATCGCTGCCGTCCTCGGCATACGCCTGCTCGTCGAGACGCACCTGACGCCCGCCCAGCACCGTTTGCCACTGCTCGTTGAAGCTGATGCGGTCGGTAACGAACAGCCCGTACTGGCGACTGTCGAGACGACGCTCGGTGTGCGGCAGTGGCAGGTCGGAAGGCGAAACCGATTCAGGCGCTTCGTTGATAGTGCCGGACCCGACGAGCTCGTTGAACGTGCCTCGTGTATCGACAGTACGACGATAGGCGCTGGTGCCGAAGGTCAGCTCATGCCCCAGCGAGCCGGTATTGAAGACGCCGGACATGGCCGCCTCGACCTCATCGTTGCGCCGCGTGTCGTCAGGGCTGCGGAAGTCATAGATGTCATACCCGCCTTCAGCACTGAAATGATTGGGCACCGCTTCTGCCGCACAACTGGCCGAACCGTAGCAGCCCCAGGCGAACGCGCTGTAGTCGTCGATCACCACGCGACTGCGAGAAGCGCTGAGGCTGCCCTTCCAACTGTCGTTGAAGCGATACTCGAAGCGGCCGTTCATGTTCAGGGAGTCGATACCGACAGGATTGGACCAGCTCTGATAACCCAGCAGTCTGCGCGGCGAGGCATCGTGTGGCAGGGTCGTGCCGCCAAGCAATTGATAGCCGGGAACAGAGCGCTGTTGTCGGGTCTGATACTCGAGGTCCAGTTGCAGCAAGGCGCGGTCGCTGATGTTCCAGTCGAACGCCAGGGACGCGAAATCCCGCTGACCATCGGCATGCTCGACGTAGGAACGAATGTCTTCATGCGCCAGATTGGCACGCAGGCCGAACTGTTGCTCGCTGCCGAACCAGCCGCCTGCGTCAGTGGCAATGTAGCGTTCGCCATGCTCATTGGTGGACACTGTGACCGAACGCACATCCTCCGCGCGTTTGGTCTGGTAATTGATGACGCCACCCGGCTCCGACACGCCGCTCTGCAGGCCGGACAAGCCCTTGAGCAATTCGACCTGCTGTTTGTTTTCCAGCGCCACGTTCTGCTCGCCAGTGATGCTGCGACCATTGATGCGATAGCTGTTGGCGGCGTTGAGCGAGAAACCGCGCACCACGAAGTTTTCGTAGTAGCCGACCGGGGCGTAGCTTTCGCCGACAGAGGCATCGTTGCGCAACACCTCGCTGAGCAGTCTGGCCTGGCGATCCTTGATCAGCGCGTCGGTAAACACCGATACGGATGCAGGCGTGTCGAGCAATGTGGCCTGGTTGTCACCCGCGATGGAGGCCCGCGACGCTTTATAGTCACCGACGTTTTCTTCACGCGCACCCGAGACGTTCACGGCGTCCAGATTGATCGGCTCGACCGCCAGCACCGGCGACGCGACGGCCATGCCCAAGGGCAGCAAGCGAGACGCAAGACGCGCGGCAGGTCGATAGGGCGTGCTCATTGTCGGACTCCAGAAGACAGGCGCCTGGACAGACGCGAAGCACCTTCCGGCAGGGGGCAACCTTTTACGTTCACCGCCAGTTTTTTTCAAGCCTTGCATGCACGTCATTCTGTAGATGAATCGAGTCGGCACACTTTACTCAGTCGCCTGATTCGAAATATCGAGGCACGACCGTTTATTAAGCGTGGATTAAGTCAGCGTGGATACGCTGAATTCAACAAAACGCTGAACCCTTCAGCGAACCCGTGATCCATTACAACAGATCAATCAGAAGGAATACTTGTATGAAACTTATGTCTGCCCTCTTCGCTGCTGCTGCCCTGACTGTTGCTGCCGGTGCTGCCCAAGCCGATATCGGTCCTGATGAAGTTGTGCGCCTGCAAAAAGCCGGTACCGTCGGTGACTTCGAGCAATTCAACAAGCAGGCGTTGGCCAAGCACTCGGGCTTCCAGATTCACGACACCGAACTTGAGAAAGACGCTGGCGGCAATTACATCTACCAGATCGAACTCAAGGACGCCAAAGGCGTTGAGTGGAACTACGACGTGAATGCCAAGACAGGCGCCGTGGTACGTGACGAACAGGATCGTTAATCCTGCCGTCAGACGCTGAGCCGCTCAGCGTTCGATAACCGATTGAAAAAATTCCCACGTCGCGTGGGAATTTTTTTGTGCGTTATATAACGAGCGGCTTATTCGGCCAACCCGACTTTCAGCAACTGACCCTTGCTGTCATCCGTCAATAGATACAAGTAACCGTCCGGTCCCTGGCGCACATCGCGAATGCGTTGCTTCATGTCTTTCAACAGACGTTCTTCCTGAACGATCTTGTCGCCTTCGAACTTCAAGCGAATCAACTCTTCAGTGGCCAGCGCACCGATGAACAGGTTGTGATCCCACTTCTTGAAACGGCCGTCGTCATAAAAAGCCATGCCACTGATGCCGGGTGAAACTTCCCAGACCTGAAACGGTACTTTGGTGCCTTCGACAAACTTGCCCTTGGCTTCGGGGATCGGTTCGCCCGAATAGTTGATGCCATGGGTTGCGAGCGGCCAGCCGTAGTTCTGGCCACGCTCGATGATATTCACTTCATCCCCACCCTTGGGGCCATGTTCGTTGGTCCACAAGGTACCGGACCACGGATTCAACGCAGCGCCCTGCTGGTTGCGATGGCCGTAGGACCAGATTTCCGGACGCACGTTTTTCTGGCCAACGAACGGGTTGTCCTTGGGTACGTTACCGTCGGGGAAAATACGCACGATCTTGCCCTGCAGCTTGTCCAGGTCCTGCGCCGTCGCGCGTTCGTTGTTCTCGCCCAGCGCGATGAACAGGTAGCCGTCGCGATCAAACACCATGCGTGAGCCGAAGTGATTGCCGACCGACAGCTTGGGCTCCTGACGGAAAATCACTTCAAAATCTTCCAGCCTGGTCATGTCAGCCGACAACCGCCCGCGCCCTGCGGCAGTGCCTGCGGTATCGCCTTCGGCTGCGGTCTTGCCGCTGCCTTCGGAGTAAGTCAGGTAGACCATGCGGTCCTTGGCGAAATCAGGCGAAAGCACGACATCCAGCAAACCGCCCTGCTTTCTGGCCCAGACTTGCGGCACACCGGAGATCGGTGCAGACAGCTTGCCGTCCGCAGACACCAGTCGCAGGTTGCCCGAGCGCTCGGTCACCAGAATGCCTTTGTTGTCCGGCAGAAACGCCAGTGCCCACGGGTAGTTCAAACCCTCGGCAACTGGCGTGACGGTCACGGTGCCGAGGTCGCTTTTGTAATTCTCGGTGGGAGCAGCACTCGCAGACAGCGGCAGGCTCAATACGGCAGTGGCACACAGTGTCGCAAACAGGGTCTTTCTGAACATGGGCGATTCCTTATGCATTGATTGGATGTCCTGCCTCAAGGCCCGGACGTGACGTCACTGATTACGCTGCGAATCAGGGTTCTGCGCGGAAGGTCGCGAAGGCGCCTGACGGGTTGGGTAGCCGTTTCCAATGCCGCCGTTTTCCAGCGTGGGCTTGCGAACCGGTGGGGCGATATTGGGCGCACGCGATGGTGGCGTACTCGATTCGGTGCCCTGGCGGCTGTTGGGATTGGCGCGATGGATCGGGCTGTTGTAAGGATTGCTGCTGGCGCCGTTATTCAGCGTGCTGTTGGGCAGGTTCTGTGCCTGTACAGCGCTTAAGGTCGATAACACGCATAGCGCACCCCACATCAGTTTGCGCACGAAACTGTTCATCACTTACCTCTTATGGGTTTGCGTCGAGAACGGTGAAGACTCAGGCCTTTGATGGCAAACAGGGCTTCAGGTTCGGCCCGGCAGTGGCGATGAGCAAGTAAAGCAGCGGAGGAGTTTGTAACAAAGATGGTCAGTGCGGCACGAAAGCGTGTTCGCACACGCAATGCCGTCGCTTATTGCGCGCTGACGACGGACGACGATGAAGCCGAAACCAGCTGCATGCTGAAGGTGAAGGTGGTGCCACCTTGGTGTGTCGAGCACACCTCAAGCGTGCCGCCATGCGCAAGGGCAATCTGGCTCGCGATGTAAAGACCCAGCCCGAGTCCGGCCTGAGGCTCGTCCGTCACCGGCCGTGAGTAAGGCTGAAACAACTGAGCAAGGACCGGCTCGGGGATAGGCACGCCCTGATTGGTCACACTCAGCAGAAACGAGCCGCCATCGACCACCGCCAGAACATCGACCGGGCTCTCTGCATCACCGTGACTGATCGCATTGGAAACCAGATTGGATAGCAGTTGTGCGATCCGCTCGTGGTCGCAGCGGATGTGCTCCAACACACCGATCCGGGAGCGAATCAGCCTTCTGGGGTGCACACGCTGAATTTCGGACACCACGTGTTCAAGCGTGGCATCCAGACCCTGTGCATCGTGGATGCTGAGCGGAATACCATGCCCCAGACGACCCCGTGCAAAGTCGAGCACGTCATCCACCAATTGCGAGGCGCGCTTGCCTGAGGTCAGGATGTGATGAACGATCTGCTGCGCCTTTTCATCCAGCGGGCGACGCAACAGCAGCTCGGCGCTCGCATTGATGGCGAACAGCGGATTGCGCAGATCGTGTCCGAGCACAGCGATGAACTGTTCGCGCAACTCCGAGACTTCACGCTCGGCCAGCAGATCGGCCTGCACCTGCTGCATGTCGTCTTCCGCTTCGATCTGCAACGCCAGCAGCCGCGCGAACGACTCCATCATGGCCAGTATCGGCGTGCCAGTCAGCCCGGCAGGCTTGGGATCGAGGGCGCAGATCGTGCCGAAGAACGAGCCATCGGTAAGGAAGACCGGGACGGATATATAACTCTGAAAGTTGTACAGGCGTGGAGTGTGGTGAGAGCAGAACTGCGCGTCCTCTGCCACGTGATCGATCACGACAGGCTGGTGTGAAGAACTGATTTCATGGCAGATGGTGCTGCTCAGTTCAAGCTCGCCGCCCGCTTCCAGCCCGAAGTCCAGGTTGTCCAGAACGGCGCAGGCGGTCCACGACGTTTGTGTCACGCGCGCAACGGCTGCGAACCCGAGACCGGTCGATTCGGTCACGACTTGCAGAATGGCAGGAACGGCGCTTATCCGACCGATTTTGGCTACATCATTTGCAATGGATTGCCGCATGTCAGACCTGTAACGAAGCTTTGATGTGCTGTGAATGACGAAACATTTTAGACGCGCAGACCTTTTTGTATATCACTGTCTTTAAAACCTTAACGTTTAGTTCCGCGCCTGTACCATTATTCCGGACAGAACGCGCGGCACATGAAAAGATTCAATTCATATGAATACCAGTGCCTATCCATTTGAATGCATTCCAGCAGGGCAGGCAAGGTTCTGTGCACAACAAAATTCAAGCTGCAGGACGTGGAAGTGTCGCCGTAAAGGTGGTGCCCTCGTCAGCTGATGACCGGACAATGATGTCGCCCAGATGCGCCCGCACAATCTCGCGGACGATAAACAGGCCCAATCCGACTGTTCTGGTTTCATCGCTGTCGCTGACCACGCGCACGGCAGGCTCGTACAGGCTGTCGACCTTCTCCATTGGAATAGGCTCGCCCCGGTTTTGCACCGCCACCTTGATCACGTTCGCCTCGAATGCCGAGGTGATGACAATCTCGCTGCCCGGCGTACCGTAGGTGACTGCATTGCTGATCAGGTTGCCGACCAGTTGCAGCAGGCGGTCCGGGTCAGCGACGCAAGCGCCCTCTCCTTCCATGCGATGAGTCAACGCATTTTCTGTGAAGGTGAGTCGCAATTCCTCGACACCTCTGGCCACCGTGGCGTGCAGATCTATCGGCTGCATCGACAGGTTGATGCCTTGACCTACGCGGGCCTGCGTGAAGTCCAGCAGATCGACAATCATGCGCTCGGCGCGGTCGGTGGAATGATGGATCTGGCCCAGGAAACGCTGCTGGCGTGGCTCCAGCAGGCTGCGCTCCAGCAAACCGGCCGCCATCTTGATCGCCGCCAGCGGGTTACGCAGGTCATGGCTGACGATACCCACCATCTGTTCGGCAAAAATCGCGCGGATTTCCGCCTCAGCGTGTGCCAGACGCAGGCGATTGCGGGCCGAGGTCAGCTCGCTCTGAACCGACATCTGATGCTGCAACAATTCCTCGGCCATCTTGCGGGCCGCCAGCAGTTCGCGTTCATACTTGTTGCGCTCTTCCGCGAGAAACACCGCCAGTTCATGCAGCACACCTGCCGAATGCTCGCGGCGCACCGCGTTGAGCATCATGGGAATGGAACGACCATCGGCATGAGTCATCTCGACTTTGACTTCGGCAATCGAGCCCTGCGTTTGCAACAGCGGCGCCCAGTGGGTTTGCAGAAAGACCCTGCCTGCCATGTTCAGCAGATCCTGAAAACGACGCCCCAGCACCGCCTCACGCTCAAGACCCAGCCACAGACAGAACGTCTGGTTGACCCGTTCGATCGTACCGTTGGGCTGCGTGATCAGCAGTCCACAGGGCGCATGTTCGTAAAGCGCCTCGGTTGCAGGCAGGTCGGTTTCATCAATGACCATGCGTGGCACTTCCAAATGAATCGAGGAACAGGTTCATGGCATCGATACACGCCTGCGGCGCACTCATGTGCGGATAATGCCCGACGTTGTGGATCATGTGCAGGGAGCTGTCCGCGATCACACGATGCAGGTATTCGCCGACCTGCACCGGCACCACCAGATCGTCGCTGCTTTGCAGGATGAGCGTTTTGGCGTTGAAGCGAACGACATCGGCACGGTGGTCGGAGAGAAACGTCACGCGGGCAAACTGCTTGGCCATGTCAGCATTGGTCCGACAGAAACTGTTGGCCAGCTCTTCGCCCAGTTCCGGTTGATCGGACGCGCCCATCAATGTGGGTGCCATGGTGCTGGACCAGCCCAGGTAATTGCTTTCCAGGGTTTCCAGCAGCGAATCCACATCATCGCGTGTGAAGCCGCCCACGTAATCACCGTCGTTCAGGTAATGCGGAGAAGGCCCCACCATCACGTGGCCCGTAAAGCGCCCCGGCGACTGAAGTTCGGCCAGAACGGCGATCATGCAGCTGACAGAATGACCGACATGAATGATCGGGCCGACCCCGCCGAATTCATCGACCAGCTCCAGCAGGTCCGTCGCGTAACCTTTGAGCGTTGCGTACTTGTGCGGGTAATAGGCGGAGGTGTCCGACTGTCCGCTGCCGACCAGGTCGAAGAGCACAACCCTGTAGTGCTCTGCAAAATGAGGCGACATGAAGCGCCACATATTCTGATCGCAACCAAAACCGTGGGCAAAAATCAGTGTGGTCGGTCCTTCGCCCATGACTTTGACATTGTTACGCTGTTGGACCGACATGACGGGCTCCAGAAAACGGCTGCGCAGCCCTAGAGGCGCGCATACAGCCAATACGATGTGGCGAGATTATCATCGTTACAGGCAATCTAGTGGCACAAACCGCATTTATGATGAGCCGACGTGAATAACAATGAAAAAGGCAGCGGCTGAATGACAAGAATCTACGACGCACGCGGCAATGTATATGCCGTGACGACACCGCAGCAATTGCGTGCGCTTGGCCTACAGATTCCAGACAAGGTTGAAGCCGCTGCAGCGTCGCGAAAGCAGTGGACCATGGAGGCTATTCAGCAAACAGGTGTGGCTGACGCTGAATCCAGAGCGAATGTGTCGGCCCCTTCCTGGGAAAGCACAGGCCAGTTGAAGCATCAAAAATCAACTGCAAGCACCGACGGTTTGTTGATAGGCCCGTTTCAGGACGTTGCTCCGTTTGACTTGTTGATCATCAACACCGACGGCACGCTGGCAGAACGCAGCGGCAACGGTCTGACAATCTTTGCCCAGGCGCTGACCGACTCAGGCCATGTCGACAGCGATCAGGCATTCACGCTCAGGGTCCATCATGACAAGACTGACTCCCGCTCGCCGGTCCAGACTTCGATACAGCCGACCACGATCAACGGCACGGCAGGTTTCTGGCTGGATCTTGGCAGCCCGCAGTTCGGGCCTGAGGCGGTCAGTGCGCAAGGCGCGGGCGTGACATGCGTGACCTTTAACGAAGCAGAGGCCACTTGTGTCGAGCGCTTGAAAGACGTCAATCCACATTGGAACCACAGTGTTTTCGTGCGCATTGGCAATCCGCATTGCGTGACACTGCTGTCGGACGCCAAACACCTGCCCACCTTCACCGGACTCCAGACGCCGGAACTGCATGAGGCGCTGGCACGCGTTGCGTTTTCCGATGATGACGTGGGGCTGGGCGATCCCTGTCCTGCTGGCGTCAATTTGCAGTGGGCCAGCATCACGGCACCGAACAGGATAGAAGCCCGCGTGTTCGAACGCGGCGAAGGCGCAACGGCCTCTTCAGGCACCAGTGCCAGCGCAATCGCGTGTGCCGCCTGGCGAACCGGCCTGGTTCAGGCAGGCCTGATCGAAGTGGTGATGCCTGGCGGGACCGCGCCGGTAAGGCTCACTGGAGATAAACAGATGCTGAGCAACGTCGCACTGTTTGGAGTGGCGCGTCTGAACGTCCAGTTGCCCTGAAGCAAGGCCTGCCATGCAGGAGCGTCAGTTCACCCCGAATACATCACTCCCCGATATCCTCATTCCACAGCTCGGGCCTGTGGCCGATGAAGCGGTGCATCATGTGCTCGCAGGTCTCGTCGTTGAGCACCTCGATTTCTACGCCGCGCGAGCGCAGCAGCTCTTCTTCGCCCATGAAGGTACGGTTTTCGCCGACGATCACCTTGCGAATGCCGTACAGCAGAATCGCGCCACTGCACATGGCGCAAGGTGAGAGGGTGGTGTACAGCACGGCGTCGCGGTAGACACTGGCGGGCTGGCGCCCGGCGTTCTCCAGAGCGTCCATTTCGCCATGCTTGATGGCGCTGCTTTCCTGCACCCTGCGGTTGTGGCCGCGACCGATGATCTTGCCGTCGTGGACAATTACCGAGCCGATAGGAATACCGCCCTCTTCGAGACTTTGCATGGCCTCGTCTATTGCAGCCTGCATGAACGGATCCATATCCATGATGTTGCCTCGCTTTCGTTGAATGTCAGTGCTTCAAAGTATTCCAGGCATTGCCCAGCGCCCTGTCTACGTAACGCCCCAATAATGCCGACGAACTGGCTTTCATTTCAGTGCTGACCTGCGTGTTTCTGGCCCTGAATTTGTTCGCCACCGACGAAGAACCGTCGCCCTGACTGAGCGAACGCAGCTCGTCTGCCGAGAAGGAATGCGCATAGGCGCTCGCCAGATTGCGGTCCCATTCAGCCTGGTAATCCGGTTGCAGGCGTTGCAGCTCGCGCTGCACCAGTTCCTGCGCCTCCGTTTTACCAACCTCTTCAACGATGCTGGCAAAGGTCGTCGTCCGCGATGCGACTTGATAACCAAGCCAAGCCAGACCTTCCCCCAGTTTTCGCTCCTGCACGAAGGTCAAGGCGGTGTCGTCGACCTCATCAGCAGCCACCTGCCGGGAGACGTCAAGCAACAGACAGGCCAGCAATGCCAGACCCGTCCTGAGCGCAACGTGCAATCCCTGCCCGCTCTGAGTCATTCGTCCCTCCCCACGCGTGAATCTGTGCAGTGTGGGACGTTAACAGCTCACATCGCCCTTGCCACACATCACGTCGCATACCGCTCACCCGTGCCGCTCTCAGAAATGTCTGCTCTTCCACTGCTCCAGTGTGAGGCGGTAAATACGCACCCCCAGTCGGTGGTATTGGCTGTGGATGTAGTCGCGGAAACCGGCTTTGTGCAGCACCTTGACCGAAGCAATGTTCTGCGGCTGAACAATGGCAATAACAGACGCAAGCTGCAGGGTTTCGAATGCATGTCGCAAGGTTGCGAGTGCGGCCTCACTGGCCAGTCCTCGGCCCCAACATGACGGCGCGAGTCGGTAGCCGATCTCCACTTCCATCACGTGATCGACCTGCTCGGCGTTCAGGCCGCAGAACCCGATCAACCGGTTCGTCCCGACCTCGATGACAGCCTGCGGACCGAAACCATCGGCACTGTAGGCGTGCATGCAGTTGCGCACGAATTCACTGGTGGCCTGCTCGCTGAGCACACCGCGCACTGAATAGCGCATGACTTGCGGATCGCCGAGTATTCCTGCCAGAGCAGGCACGTCAGCGACCTCAAAGTCGCGCAACACCAGTCGGTCGGTCCGCGTCGCGTTCATTGCTCAATTACAGCGCACTGCTGACCTTGGCGGCTACATCATCGGGCAGCCAGGCCTTCCAGACCTCAGGGTGCTGTTTGAGAAATGCCTGAGCGGCGATCTTCGGATCGGTACGTTGCTCACTCATGTCGGCCAGGGTTTTGTTGAGCAGATCAATGGGCAGATCGACCTTCTTGAAGAATGTCACCAGCTCCGGATGTTGCTCACTGAAGGGTGCCGAAACGCCGATGGACAGCTTGGCCGCCAGCGATGCAGAACCCTGAGGATTGGCGTTACTGGCATCGGTCAGGGTTTTCCAGGCGTCGGCATTGAATGGCGGCTCTTCCAGCTTGATCAGCTTGTATTTGCCCAGCAACGGCGTGGGCGACCAGTAGTAGAACAGCACCGGCTTGCCCCGGCGAATGGATGAACCGATCTCGGCGTCCAGCGCAGCCCCGGAGCCGGTGCGGAAGTTGACGAAGCTATCGTCCAGCTTGTATGCCTTGAGCTTCTGAGTGTTGACGATCTCCGAGGTCCAGCCGCTCGGGCTGTTGAGGAAGCGCCCCTTGTCCGGCGATTCAGGGTCCTTGAACACGTCCTTGTAGCGGGCCAGGTCCTGAACGGTTTTCAGGTCGGGGGCCAGCGGCTTGATGCCCTTGGCCGGGTCGCCCTTGATGACGTATTCAGGCACCCACCAGCCTTCGGTCGCGCCTTTGACGATGTCGCCCAGCCCCATCACCTTGCCGTCGGCTTCGGCCTTGACCCACACCGGGCTGCGGCCAGTCCACTCTTCGGCGATAACCTGTATATCGTTTTTCGCCAGCGCGGTTTCCAGGCTGACGGTACTGCCCGGCAGCGTGTCGGTCGAGTAGCCATACCCCTTTTCGACCAACGTGCGCAGCACCTCGGTGATCAGGCTGCCACTTTCCCAGGTCAGCGCGCCAAATTTGATCGGCTCTGCCTTGTCGGCCGCCAGCACAGGCTGTGCGAACAGCCCGAGCGCCAGCAGGGAGCTGCCCAGAAGTTTTGTTATGGGTTTCATGATCGCCTCAAGGTGCAGTGTGAACGGGGAGTCTGAAAGCTATCGACACCGGCCGGGTACGATTAGTTGTAGCCGTGTGCGCAAGCATGCGGGAAGGTTAGCCGCCGAGTTGTATGATGCGACCCCTTTGTTGTGCACCTGTGAGCGGTTACTCATGCCTGATACACAATTCATGCCCTTGCCCGAGGACTGTCGGCCGTTGCTGGGCAAGTTCTATCGCCAGCATCAGTCGTCGATGCGCGCCGCCGGCAAGGGCCAGGCCTGGGTGGCAAAACGGCAGGAGATCATCGGCGCGCTGTGCCTCACGCCGGTCGAGGACGGGCACTGGCTGACCAGCCTGTTCGTCGCTCCAGAAGAACGTAGACAGACCGTGGCGAAGCGTTTGATAGAGGCCGCCGTACAACCGCTGGCAGGGCCGGTCTGGCTGTTCTGCCATCCGCAATTGCAGGGGTTTTATCAGCCGATGGGATTCGAGGTGGCGCAGCGCTTGCCGCCGTCGCTGGGCGAGCGTTTCATGCGTTACAGCCGCACCAAGGCGCTGGTCGCCCTGTGCCGAAACGCATGAGGGCACGGCTTACTCGTCCGCATTGGGGTCCATGTCGGGGAACATCACATCCATGAAGCCGAACTTGCTGAAGTCGGTGATGCGCGAAGGGTAGAGACGGCCGATCAGGTGATCGCATTCATGCTGCACGACACGCGCATGGAAACCAAAGGCATCGCGCTGGATAGGTTGACCGTCAGGGTCGAAGCCCTCGTAGCGAATGCTCTGAAAACGATTGACCATCCCACGCAGGCCCGGCACCGACAGGCAGCCTTCCCAGCCCTCTTCCACCGCCGGGTAAAGCGGGGTGATGATCGGGTTGATCAGGATCGTCTGCGGCACGGCTTCAGCCTGCGGGTAGCGTTCGCTGCGCTCGAAGCCGAAGATCACCAGTTGCAGGTCGACGCCAATCTGCGGGGCTGCAAGGCCGACGCCGCCCACGCTTTCCATGGTCTCGAACATGTCTGCAATCAGCGTCTTGAGTTCGTCACTGCCGAACATCGTCTGCGGTACGGGCGGAGCTATGCGAAGCAAACGCTCATCGCCCATTTTCAGGATCTTGTGAATCACGAAGTCAGTCCTTTCAAGGAGTCAGCCCTATCGCTGCGTAGTCATACGATTGTCTGAATCAGGTTCTTCAGCCTTGGGCAACGGCACGGAGTGATCGCGGCCAAGCCCGGAAACGTGATGTTTGCCGACGCCTTCACCGCCACCGTCGCCCGCCTCCTTCTCGCCCTCTTCCTTGCCTTCTGCCGACATGTGCTCGATGACTGCATTCATTTCCGCCCCCAGCAGCAGTACCGCAGCCGAGATGTAGAAATACAGCAGTAATACGATGATCGCCCCGATGCTGCCATACATGGCGTTGTAGTCGGCAAAGGTCTTGACGTAGAAACCGAACGCCAGTGAGGCGACGATCCACACCACCACTGCCAGCACCGAGCCTGGGGTAATGAAGCGGAATTCCTGTTTGACGTCAGGCATCACGTAATAGATCAGCGCCACGGCAACCATCAACAGCAGGATGATGGCGGGCCAGCGCAGGATGGTCCACAACGTCACAATGAACTCTTCCATGCCGATCTGCGCGGCAATCCAGTTCATGACCTGCGGACCCAGCACCATGAATGCGGCTGCGGCAAGCAGCATGCCCGCAATGCCGACGGTATAGAAAATGGACAGTGGGAAGCGCTTCCAGATCGGGCGTCCCTCAACCACGTCGTAGGCCGCGTTCATGGCGCTCATCATCAGACGCACGCCCGCGGAGGCGGTCCAGAGCGCGATGAAGATACCGATGGACAGCAGACCGCCCTTGGACTGCTGGAGCTGGTCGATCACCGGGTTGACCTGTTCCAGTGCCTGCGGCGGCAAGACCAGTTCCGACTGCAGACGCAGCCATGAGAAGAAGTCCGGAAGGTGCAGAAAGCCGATCAGTGCGATCAGGAAAAGCAGGAACGGGAACAGAGAGAACAGCATCTGATAGGCAAGTGCCGATGCATAGGTGGACATCTCGTCATCGAGAAACTCATTGACGGTGCGTACCAGCACTTTGCCAACCGACAGTTGACGCAAATGGGGGAAAATCATGGCGTTTCCTCTCGCTCCCTTACTGGAACACCTTACATCGTCAGGACCGGACATCGCTGCAATTATCTGCCAATTCAATGACAAGCCTGCGCAGCAACCGATGTCACATTGACTTGACGGGCCGTAAAAGGTTTCAGTTACGCAGAGCAGAATGCATAACGGTCATCCTGGGATGACCGTTATCTGCATCGTATCCTTCCCGGACCGAATCCGGAGAAGAACCGGCTTATGCCTTGTCGACGCCCTTCTTGATAGCATCCTTGGCTTCGCCTTTGGCCTGCTGGCCTTCGCCCTTGATTTCCTGCGCCTTGCCTTCAGCCCTCAGCTTGGTGTTGTCAGTCGCTTTGCCAACAGCCTGCTTGACGTTACCAGCTGCTTCATTGGCCATGCCTTTGATTTTATCGCCAGTGCTGCTCATGGGTGTTTCTCCTGGGTCTGAAGACCACATTGAAATCGGATGTCGTACTCGACATAAGGATGGACCGGCGCTTTTCGCCAAGAGTTTCAAGTATTTTTCGTGCCCCGACGGCCGTTCGTCTGCCGCCTCGTTTACCTGCATTTGTATCGTTCGCCGAGAGCGCGAGGCAGAGTTTGTGCGAGAATGCGCCGCACAGTTGCCAGGCACGGTCCGGCGCGCTGAACAAACCGATTCACAGGAACGTTATGAAACTCGATAAAAAGCTGGCCATCGCACGCAGGAACCAGGATCTGGGCGGCGCTGTGCTCGGCGTCAACAACACCCATTTCGCCGTGCTCGACCACAAGCGCAACATCTGGTGGTTCGACCTGCCCGTCCCGCGCCTGCAGGTGGGTCAGTACGAGTGGCTGCACTTGCTGATGTACACGCCTGAAACGGATCAGCTTCTGCACCTGAAAGTGACCACCGTGTTCATGCGTGATCACATGGAAGGCCTCGAGGTGCGCAACGCCGATAAGCGCAAGCCCACGGTCAGCCTGGAACTGAGTGCCGACAAGGACTCGTGGCTCAAGGACATGCGCCCCAAAGGCAGCAACCTGAGTTTTGCGGGCTTTTTGCAGGACTGATCACGCAGCGAACACCGGGCGGGTGGGGCCTTGTCCGCGAATGGAGCAGTTCAGCTGCGGCATCGTCGTTTCGCGGACAAGCTGAACGCCACCCGGTCTCTCAGCCAAACCGACGCGCCACCAGATACCCGGCCGTCCCCGCCAACGCCGACACCACCGTGCCCCAGGCCAGATCCACCAACGCCAATTGGGCAGGCCAGCCTTGCAGCGTGGCCCAGTTGGTCAGGTCGTACGTGCCATAGGCAATCAGTCCCAGCAGACCGCTGTAAAGCGTGGCACGGCCTGGCCGCTGCTCCCTGAGTGCAGGCATCACGCCGAAGATCACTACCCCCGCGCCATACAGTAGATAGAACGCCACTGCTGGCCCGATCACCGGCGTGTCCAGCATCAGCGGCCCCAGCCATTCCCGGTAAGTCGGGCCCATCAGCACACCCAGCCAGATTCCATCGAGAATCAGGAACGCCAACAGCGTGCCGATGTAGGCCGTGACGATCGTTTTCAAAGGCATTTTCATGGGGCGTCCTTGATGAATTCGACGGCAGAAAGCCCTCGCATGAAGGTATGACCGGTGCGCATCGAAAAATGATCCTCCGAACGGCAGGACTTTTACAGGGCTACGGGAGTCAGTGTTAATTAGCGTTATGGAGTTTGGCGAATGAACACTGCGGGTCCTTTTAAAATCGATGTATGGAGCGACTACGTCTGTCCCTTCTGTTATCTGCAACTGTCGGTGCTTGAACAGCTTCAGCAAAGCTATGGCGAGCGGCTTGAATTCAACTGGCACGCCTTCGAACTGCGCCCCGACCCAATCGCTATGCTTGACCCCAATGCTGACTATCTGCGTGCCACCTGGTCACGCTCCGTATTGCCCATGGCCGACAAACGTCAGGTCGTGATGAAGATGCCCACGGTTCAACCTCGCAGCCGCAAAGTGCTTCAGGCGGCGGCCTTCGCCAGAACGGCGGGACGGTTTGCCGATTTCCATAAAGGTGCGTTCAAGGCGTTTTTCGAGGACGGACTGGACATCGGCGAGACGCCGACGTTGCTGGAGCTGGGTAACACTGTCGGCCTGGACAGAGGAGCACTGGAAGCAGCGCTGAGCACAAGCGAATACGAAAAAATCGTGCTCGATGATCAGGCGCTCGCGCAGAAGCTGGGGTTGAGGGCGGTACCGGTCGTGCTGCTGCGGCGCAGTGACGAACCCTTGGAGCAGGCCAGGGTCTTCAACGGCACGCTGCCGTTCAATCGCTTGAAGCAGGAAATCGACAGGCTGTCCGCCCGGGCCTGACTTGCGCGGCCATTAAGGCAGTGCAGTCAGACCCTGATCACTGTCAGACCAGGTCGATGCGATCGGCGTGAATCACGATCTGACCCTGTTTGTACAAGGCCCCGATGGCTTTCTTGAAATTGCCTTTGCTGACGCCGAACAGACCGCTGATCACCTGCGGGTCGCTTTTGTCGCTGACCGGCAACGTGCCATTGTTCTCACGCAGCTTGGCCAGAATCTTCGAATTCAAACTGCTCGCCGCTTCGGCGCCCACTGGCTGCAGACTCAGGCTGATGTTGCCGTCTGCACGGATTTCCTTGATGAAACCCTTTTCCTGCTTGCCGGCGCGCATGAACTTGAACACTTCGTTCTTGTGGATCAGGCCCCAGTGCTTGTTGTTGATGATCGCCTTGAAGCCCATGTCGGTGGCTTCGGCCACCAGCAGATCGACTTCCTGTCCAACGCTATAGTTGGCTGGCGTTTTGTCCAGATAGCGATCCAGACGCGCCGTCGCGGTGATGCGGCGGGTGTGCTTGTCGAGGTAGACGTGTACCACGCAATAATCGCCAGCCTGCAGCGTGCGCTTCTCTTCCGAGTACGGCAGCAGCAGATCCTTGGGCAAGCCCCAGTCCAGGAACACACCAATGCTATTGACTTCGACCACCTTGAGGCTGGCGAACTCGCCCACCTGAACCTTGGGCTTTTCAGTGGTCGCGATCAGCTTGTCTTCGCTGTCCAGATAGATGAAAACGTTGAGCCAGTCTTCATCTTCGCTGGGTACATCTTTTGGGATGTACCGATTGGGCAGAAGGATTTCACCATCCTGCGCACCGTCCAGGTACAGACCGAAGTTAGTGTGTTTGACCACTTGCAAACTGTTGTAGCGCCCGATTAAAGCCATGTGCAGATACCCTCATTACGTGGGGCGCATTCTACCCGACTTTGCGTCAGCATTCGCGCTGCCGGGCAGGAGACCCAACACGGCCAACGGGCAATCTGAGTCATGAACCGGCCCCGTGCCTCTCCACTCGTCAGTTGGATGCACCGATCTGACGCACACGGTATCAGTCAGCCCTCTGGCGAGCGACTGAACTTCATCAGGCAAAACAGTCGCTTGGATGTCACACGATCAGAAAAAAGCCGTTTTGACGTGGATATGCCCGCTGATCATGGCCAGATTCGCCAAGCAATAACCCAGGGTTTCCTGTACGATGGCTGGCCGTATTACGTTTATGAAGGTAAATGGCAGCCATGCGTATCAAAGCATCCCACTCGAAAGCCAAGCCCGCACCAGCCGTTGAAACGAGCGACTCGATCAACGCACAGATTGCAGCTTTCCTGAAGTCCGGTGGCGAAATTCAGCAAATTGCCAAGGGCGTGAGTGGGCAGACTTTCACACCGTCCAAGCAGATCAACCTCGGCAAGAAGTAACACCTCCCCGCCTTGTCCGTCGATCTCTATGCGCCTTGACCTTCAGGGCGCTAGATTGGCCATCCTTCGCTGGATATTCCTCCTGTCACGCTGCTACTCTCTTGTCTGATATCACTATGACCACGAGCTGGATCCTGCTCGGGTAGTTGTCTCATTTGCGGAATGCTCGAATGAAGAACTGGATGCTTTTCGGCGCTCTTTTGTACCTCGGTGGCTGCGCGTCGCATCACTGCGAGAATGGTCCCAATGACAGTCAGCTCACCGACAGTCCCTGCCGGGCCGGGCACCTGCTGTATCAGAACGACATGCTGCAGGCCAAACTGTTGATCAGTGAAGACAACCGTGAAAACTACGAACTGGCCGAAGCCATGCTGCGTCGTGCCGCGCTGGATGATGCGTCGGGCGAAGCGGAGTTCTATCAGGCCGTTCTGCTGATACGCCAGCAGGCTGACCACAAGCAGATCATCGATCTGCTGCAGACTGCCGCCGGGCACAAGCATCCACTGGCTATCGCCCTGCTCTCCCAGCAACTGAGTATCAGCGATCCGAAACGCTCTGAGCATTACCGCAACGAGTACGCCCAACTGGATGTGGCGAAGAGCGGCTACCCGTCTTTCGAACAGGCGCTGGTGGTGATTCGCGGGCTGGTCATTCCCTCTGCACAGGCCACTGCGTCCAACTGACACACGGCAAATCGACGAACGGCGCCCTGCGCCACGATTTCGACGGTATCCTTGCGAGGCTCTAGCACGCGGCTTGTGTCGGGCTTCCGGGCCATTTCTCGATACGCCATTCCTGACCACACTCCTCGACACACCAAGGAGTGAGCCATGCTCAGCCATCGCTTACATGCGCTGACCTTCAGCGCCCTGTTCATCAGTCAGTCCATTTCTGCCCAGGTTCTGGAGCGGGATCTGGGTGATTTCGACCTCAAGCTGGCCACCACTCCTACACGGACCATGGCGCAGGGCCTGGTCACGCCCAGTGGCGGTTCAGGTTCGTTTCATGGCGGCATGGACCTGACTCACGACAGCGGTTTCTACTTCGGTCAGTGGGCACCCAACATGGGCTTCACGCCCGACAGCGCGCTGGAAGTCGATTCCTACATGGGCTTCAAGAAACCCTTCGACAATACGCTGGGCTACGAACTGGGCATGATCCGCTACAGCTACCCGGACACCAGCCAGATCGACAGCCACGAGTTCTATGCCGGATTGCGGATGCTCGACAGCCGGGTGGGCGCCGCTTTCAGCAACGACGTGGGCTCGCGTGACAGCACAGTGTTCATCGATCTGGGTGCCATCGAACGGCTTGGTATCGGCGTGCGCATGCAGTACGCCAACCACCAGTTCGACACCCCGCAGACCTCTGACGACGGCGGGCAGATCAGCGGCTTCAACGACTGGTCACTGAATCTCTCGCGCCCCTGGCTGGGTATCGACATGAATCTGATCTACAGCGGGTCGAGCCTCAGCGGCGGCGATTGCAGCGTGTACAGCGGCCACAATGCGCGCTGCGACGGCACCTTCACCCTCAAGGCCGTGCGTTCGTTTTTCTGATAACGCATCCCGGTTGAACCCCTTGGCGCGACACGCCTCTACTGCACAGCTACCATGCAGTTCAGTGCCCCCCAAGGAGCGTTCATGCAGTCTCTGTTCAAAGCCTTCATTACGATGTTGATGGCCGTGTCGCTGCTTGCCGGGTGTAATCAGGTGGGTCTGGCGTATCGCAATCTCGATGTGATCATTCCGTGGACGCTCAGCGACTATCTGGACATGAACTCCTCCCAGAAAGACTGGCTCAACGTGCGCCTCAAGCAGCACCTGAGCTGGCATTGCAGCACCCAATTGCCCGAGTACCTGGCCTGGCTCGACAAGCTGGAAGAGATGGTGAAGAGCGACAAGGTCACCTACGAGGGCCTGGAAGCACGCACGAGCGAGGCCAAGGATGCCATCGCGAAGATCTCCCGCGAGATCACGCCTTCTGCCGTCGAACTGCTGGCTCGCTTTGATGACAAGCAGGTCGAGGAAATGCAGAGCGCATTTGCCAAGGACCAGCGCAAGCGCGAGAACAAGTACCTGGATCAGCCGCTGGAACGCCAGATCGCCGAACGTGCCGACCGCATGGAAAAGCGTCTGACGCCGTGGATCGGCAAACTCAACCAGCCTCAGAAAGACCGTATTCAAGCGTGGTCCGCCTCACTGGGTGAACAGAACAAGGCGTGGATCGAAAACCGTACCCGCTGGCAGAACCTGTTTCTGACGACAGTGCAGCAGCGCCAGTCCAGCGACTTCCCGCAGCGCATTGCCGCGTTGTTGCAGGACCGTGAAACGTTCTGGACACCGGAATACCGCAAGGCCTATGACCAGACCGAAAAGGCGGCGATATCGCTGATTGTCGATATCACCGCGCAAAGCACTCAGGAGCAACGAGACCGCCTGTTGAGCCGGATCGCTGACATGCGCAAGGACTTCACTGACCTGAACTGCCTGAAAGCGGCGGGCGCAGCCCGATAGTCACCGTTGGCCAGGCATAAAAACGCGCTGCACTCCGGCAGCGCGTGCAGTCAACAGGTCAGGCGACCTGAGCTTTGGACGCCACCTCATCGAAGACGGCCGGGTCCAACCCATCTTCCTGTCTGTCCAGCACCTCACGCGGATGGTCGTTGCCGGGGATACTGCTGTCTATCAGCGCCAGCAGGCTTGAACCACGCGGCGTGAGGATAAGCTTCGAAAGCCCGCTGTCTTCTTCTGGCGGGCGCGACTGGATATAGCCACGATTGGTCAACAGCTCTTTGAGCTGTGCGGCCTCGGCTTGAAGATTTCCAGAGTCAGCCACCGCCTCACCCTCCGAAGCCTTGGCTGTCGCGTATTCCTGCGGGTCAAACGAACCGCCGCTGTTCTGCACGTCATGGAGCAGACGTTCGATAAGGTCCCAGTTATAAGTCATTGTATAAGCCCTCCGTCCAGCATGGATAAACGGCTCATGACATCCCGTCACAAGCTTGTGTCTCAACGTTGTGACCTGCGGGGTGTGTAGCCGTTCAGCCAGGATGCCGAGTTGCAGGACGGAGATGGGAATACGCAGGCAGGGGAACGAGAACCTTGCTGTGGGGGGCGGCTTGCCGGCGATGGCGTCAGGTCAGACGCTGAAGAGTCGTCTGACAGATCGCATCGCCGGCAAGCCGCCTCCCACACGTTCAGGTGCTTCGGCAGCTCACCGCGTATGCGTCAGGAGATCACTCAGCCGCAGGCGCCGGGGTGGTGCGTTTTTTCAAGGGTGCCATGCCGTCCTGGCTGACCAGATCAGACTTGGGACGGTTGGCGGTCTTGCGCTTGGTCGGGCCTTTGGCTGCGACCTTTTTCTTGTCGCCCTTGGCGTCGGTCTTTTTCTTCTTCACGCCAACGGCCTTGCCCGATGCCTTGACCTTCTTCGGTCCACTGTACGTGCCTTTGACTTCCTTGATGACGCGACGCTCGAAGCTCTGCTTGAGGTAGCGCTCGATGCTCGACATCAGGTTCCAGTCGCCATGACAGATCAGCGAGATCGCCAGACCGTCGCTGCCGGCACGACCGGTGCGGCCCACGCGGTGCACGTAGTCGTCGCCGCTGCGGGGCATGTCGAAGTTGATGACCATGTCCAGGCCTTCAACGTCCAGACCACGGGCCGCAACGTCAGTCGCGACCATGACCTTGGCGCCGCCCTGCTTCAGACGATCGATCGCCGCCTTGCGGTCTTTCTGGTCCTTGTCGCCGTGCAGCACGAACGCTTTGTATTCCAGCGCCACCAGACGGCCGTACAGACGGTCAGCCATGGCCTTGGTGTTGGTGAAGATGATCGCTTTCTGGTAGGTCTCGTTGGTCAGCAACCAGTTCAGGACCTGCTCTTTGTGCACGTTATGGTCAGCCATGATGATCTGGTGGCGCGTGCCGGAAGCCAGTTCGCTGACGTTGTTCAGTTGCAGGTGCTGCGGGTCTTTCAGGACCTTGCGGATCATCTCGCGCAGGCCCGCACCGCCAGTGGTGGCGGAAAACAGCATGGTCTGCTCGCGACCGGCGCATTCACCGGCCAGACGCTCGACGTCCTCGGAGAAGCCCATGTCCAGCATGCGGTCGGCTTCGTCCAGCACCAGCACTTCGACGTGCTTGAGGTCCAGATTGCCTGCGTTCAGTTGTTCCAGCAGACGGCCCGGCGTGCCGATCAGAATGTCAGGCACCTTGCGCAGCATCGCGGCCTGGGCCTTGAAGTCCTCACCGCCGGTGACCAGACCCGCCTTGACGAAGGTGAACTGCGAGAAGCGCTCGACTTCCTTCAAGGTCTGCTGGGCCAGCTCGCGGGTCGGCAGCAGGATGACGGCGCGGATGTCCACGCGAACCTTGGCCGGGCCGATCAGGCGATTGAGGATCGGCAGGACGAAAGCGGCTGTCTTGCCGCTACCGGTTTGCGCAGTCACCCGCAGGTCGCGCCCTTGCAATGCCAGCGGAATGGCCGCTGCCTGCACGGGCGTAGGCTCGACAAATTTAAGCTCGGCCACAGCTTTAAGCAGGCGTTCGTGCAGGGCGAATTCGGAAAACACGGGTGCTACCTCGACGAAAAACAAAAATACAGCTGCATAGCGTAACGGTTTCGAGCGCCGGGGCCGAGTTTCTTTACCACCAACGGCTGATTTTGTTTGGCAAAGCACTGGCTCCACGGGGGCGCCCCATCGAAACAAATGCTCGCCGCCCCTAGCTTAGGGAGCATTTCGGGACACCCGTACGAGATTTTTTTTCACCTTCAGATTCCGTTAAGAAACCAGCTCGATACTCCACCTCACTCGCTGACCGGGGGAGGAACCTCACCAATGCCTGATATCGACTGGAACATTTGCCTGCCGCTGCACTTCGGCAATCCCGACACTGCACCTTTGACCCTTTCCCGTGCAACGACTGAAGACCCTCAGCGCCTTGCCTGTGAAACCTTTATCCAGATCCGCTTCCAGAAAGCCCATAACGCCGACGTTCGGCACTTCATGCCTGAGCTGTTCGGGCTTAGCGACGGCAGCGGAACGCTGTGTGCCGTGGCGGGGGCTCGTCTGGCATCCGGCGCAGAGTTGTTTCTGGAGCGTTATCTGGATGACCCCATCGAGCAGCAGGTCCGTTTAGCTGCCGGGCGTCCGGTCGAGCGACAGGCGATTGTCGAAGTCGGCAACCTGGCCGCCAGTTCGCTGGGCAGCGCACGGCTGAGCATCATCACCGTGACCTGGCTGCTGGCGGTATGCGGGCTTGAGTGGGTGGCGTTCACCGGCAACACCGCACTGGTCAACAGCTTCAACCGGCTCGGCCTGCGCCCGGTCACGCTGGGCCCGGCCGATCCGCTGCGCCTGGGTGACGAACGCCATTCGTGGGGCAATTACTACCAGACCCAGCCCAGCGTGCATGTCGGTGACATCGGCGCGGGCTTTCGGCACCTGAGTCATACCGGTGTGTTCGAGCGCTTCGGTTTGCCGCTGACGCTGGAGGAACGTTGCCATGTCGCATGAAAGCGAAATGTTCTGGAACAGACTGGCAAGGTTCGCCCACGAACAGCCCGACCAGATAGCGCTAAAAGGCGACACGACAGATGTGGGTTACGGTGCATTGCTCGTCGAGATCCAGCAGCGCCGCCTACACCTGCAGCAGGCTGGCACCCGCGTGGTTGCACTGCTGCTGGGCAACAGCCCTGACGCGTTACTGTGGGACCTGGCCATTCTGTTCGAAGGCTTGAGCTGCGTCGCCCTGCCGCCGTTTTTCAGCATCAGCCAGCAACTGCACTGCCTGGAGCAGAGCCAGGCCGATCTGGTCATCGCAGACCCTGCGCACCATGCGCAACTTCAAGCGGCGCACTACCAGGCTCACGCTGAAACCGGCACGCTATTCTGGCGTCGCACCTTCAGCGCAGAGTCGAAGATGCCAACAGGCACGGCCAAGCTGACGTTCACATCGGGCACGACCGGTACGCCCAAGGGTGTTTGTCTGAGCGCCGACAGTGTGCTGACCGTTGCCCGCGAGCTGTACGAAGCCAGCCGCCCGTTGCAACCGACGCATCACCTGACCCTGTTGCCGTTGGCCATCCTGCTGGAAAACATCGGGTGTTACGCCGCGCTGTATGCCGGTGCGCGGGTCAGTCTGCCGAGTCAGCAGACACTTGGCATTCAAGGCGCCAGCGGCATCGATACCCAGCGCCTGCTGACGTGCCTGAACCAGCAGCGTGCCGATAGCATGATTCTGGTTCCGCAATTGCTGCTGTTACTGGTCACGGCCTGCGAGATGGGCGTATTCGATGCCTCGACGCTACGCTTCGTGGCCGTCGGGGGCGCGCGCGTCAGTCGCGAATTGCTGGTACGTGCGCAGGCTGTGGGCCTTCCGGTTTTCGAGGGCTATGGCCTGTCGGAGTGCGCCTCGGTCGTAGCGCTGAATCGCCCTGGCCTGCAGCGCATCGGCAGCGTCGGCAAGCCACTGCCTCATGTTCAGGTAAGCCTGGCCGACGATGGCGAAGTGTTGATCGGCAAGGTTCCCATGCTGGGCTATCTGGGCGACCCGGCACCTGCCGGTGCGTGGTGGCCGACCGGCGATGTGGGTGAGTTCGACGCCGATGGCTACCTGTACCTCAAGGGCCGGAAGAAACATCAGTTCGTCACCAGTTTCGGGCGCAACGTCAACCCGGAATGGGTCGAGGCTGAACTGACTCAAAGCGGGCATATCGCTCAGGCGTTCGTCTACGGCGAGGCCATGGCGCACAACCATGTGCTGCTGTGGCCGCAGCGTCCGGACATCACCGACCTTCAACTCGCCGAGGCCGTGGCGCAGGCCAACCAGCAACTGCCGGATTACGCCCGCGTACGCGACTGGACCCGGCTCTCACAGCCGTTCAGCCCGGCCAACGGCCTGGCGACCGCCAATGGCCGGCCACGTCGCGACGCCATCCTTGATCACTACCGTTCATTGTTCATTTCGTCGAATCCAGCCGAAGGTATTTCATCATGAGTTTTTTCCAGACCCTGCAAGACGCCACTCAGCAAGAGCGTGACACCCTGTTCAACCAGCCCATCATCCGCCAGGCGTTGAAAGGCCAGGTCAGTCTTGAGAGCTACCGGGCTTTTCTGTCGCAAGCCTACTACCACGTGCGCCACACAGTGCCGCTGATGATGGCCTGTGGCGCGCGCCTGCCGAGCCGACTGGAATGGCTGCGCGGCGCAGTGTGCGAGTACATTGAGGACGAGTACGGCCACGAGCAGTGGATCCTCAACGACCTGAGCGCCTGCGGCGGCGATGCAAACGCCGTACGCGACGGAGCGCCGGGAACCCCCATCGAACTGATGGTGGCGTATCTCTACGACCTGATCGCACGCGGCAATCCGGTGGGCCTGTTCGGCATGGTCAACGTACTGGAAGGCACCAGTATCGCGCTGGCGACCCACGCCGCCGACAGCATCCGCGCACACCTGGAACTGCCCGCCAAGGCGTTCAGTTACCTGAGTTCCCATGGCAGCCTGGACATCGGTCATATGGAAACCTTTCGCACGCTGATGGACCGTATTGATGACCCGCAGGACCAGGCGGCCGTCATTCATGCCTCGAAAATCGTGTATCGCCTCTACACCGACATGTTCCGCGAACTGCCCGGCCTGCTGACTCAAGACCATAAGGAACTCGCTCATGCGACTGTCTGACGCCCGTGTTGTACTGACCGGTGCCAGCGGCGGTATCGGCCTGGCGATTGCCGAGGCGCTGTGCAGCCAAGGCGCGCAGGTTCTGGCAGTGTCACGTCACGAACACCCGCTGCGCGCCCTGCTCGCCCAATACCCACACACCCTGCATTGGGTCGAAGCCGATCTGTGCAGCGAGGAAGGCCGTCGACGCGTTGTGACAAAGGCGCAGGCGATACAGGGCGTCAATCTGCTCATCAACGCAGCAGGCACCAACCACTTCGCAATGCTGGATCAACTTCCATCCAGCGACATCGACGCTATGCTGACGATCAATCTACACGCGCCCATTCAGCTGACGGGCGCGATGCTGCCGCTGCTCAGACAGGCCGAACAGGCCATGGTGGTGAATGTTGGCTCGACCTACGGTTCCATCGGCCACGCGGGTTACGCGACTTACTGCGCGAGCAAATTTGCCCTGCGCGGTTTTTCCGAAGCACTGCGCCGCGAGCTGGCAGACACGCGTGTCAGCGTCCTGTACGTTGCCCCCCGAGCGACACGCACCACAATGAACAGCCCGGCAGCGCAAGCGTTGAACGAGGCGCTCAAATCCGGTGTCGATGATCCGGCGCACGTGGCTCAAGCCGTGGTCCATGCCATTGCCGGAGATCGGCGTGATGTGTACCTGGGTTGGCCGGAGCGTTTTTTCGTGCGACTCAACAGCATTTTGCCTACGCTGGTTGATCGCGGCCTGCGTAAACACCTTCCCTTGATTCGTCGTCTGAGCAGTACTCATCCACAAGAGAAGCAGCCCCTATGAAAAGAATCGTGTTGGCCTTCGTCGGCCTGATCAGCCTGCCCGTCTGGGCAGCACTGGATGCCCCTGACCAGAAGCGCCTGGATACCATTCAGCAGGACTGGCGCCGCATTCAATACGACCTGCCCAAGGATCAACGTGTCGCGGCGTTCGAGAAGCTGGCAACGCAATCCACCGCCTTCGTCAAGGATCGCCCGACCGCGGCCGAAGCCTGGATCTGGTCCGGGATTGTCAACAGCAGTTGGGCCAGCGCCCAGGGTCCGGGGCTTGGTGCACTGGAAAAAGCCAAACTGGCCAAGGCCGATCTGGAAAAAGCCCTGAGCATCGACCCCACCGCCCTGCAAGGCTCGGCCTATACCAGCCTTGCGGTGCTCTACGACCGCGTGCCGGGATGGCCGCTGGCTTTCGGTGACTCGGACAAGGCCGGCGAATTGTTGCAGAAGGCATTGAAGATCAACCCGGACGGCATCGACCCGCTCTACTTCTGGGGCGATCACCAGTACCGTCAGGGCAAGTACACCGAAGCCCGCGACGCGTTGAACAAGGCCTTGAAAGCGCCACCCCGTCCTGGCCGCGAGCTGGCAGATGAGTCACGCAAAAAAGACATTCAGACCTTGCTGGTCGATGTGAACAAGAAACTCAACTAACGGAGACATGATGCGCCTGCTGCTGATCGAAGATGACGCTGCCTTGGGTGAAGGCATTCATCAGGCCCTGAGCCGTGAGGGTTATACCGTCGACTGGATTCGTGACGGCAGCAGTGCCTTGCACGCCCTGCTCAGCGAGACGTTTGACCTGGCGATCCTTGACCTCGGCCTGCCAAGGCTGGACGGCTTCGATGTGCTGCGACGCCTGCGTCACAGCGGCTCGACGCTGCCAGTCATGATCCTGACCGCACGAGACTCGACCGAAGACCGCATCACTGGCCTGGACACCGGCGCCGACGATTACCTGGTCAAACCCTTCGACGTCTCGGAACTCAAGGCCCGCCTTCGTGCGCTGCTGCGACGCAGTGCCGGGCGAGCCAAAGTGCTGATCGAGCATGCAGGCATCATCCTGGACCCTGGCAACCAGCAAGTCAGCTACCACAACGAACCGGTCGCGCTGACACCCAAGGAATACCAATTGCTCTACGAACTGCTCTCGCCGCCGGGTCGGGTGATGACCCGCGAACGACTGATGCAATTGCTTTACGGCTGGAACGAAGAGGCCGAAAGCAACACCCTTGAAGTGCACATCCACCATTTGCGCAAGAAGTTTTCCAGCGACCTGATACGCACGATCCGCGGCGTCGGGTATCTGGTGGAGGAGCGTGCTTGAAATCGATCCGCCGCCGTACCCTGACGCCCATCATCGGTCTGCTGCTGGCCGGTCTGCTGGTCCTGACACTGTTCAACGTGCATGACAGCAACCATGAAATCGCCGAAATCTACGACGCTCAACTGGCGCAGAATGCGCGCTTACTGGAGGGCATCATGCGCATGCCACTGGAGCGCCAGGAACACGCGCAGCTTTACGACGCGTTCAACCTGGCGCTGGCTCAGGCCGAACCACGCATTGATGGTCATCCTTACGAAAGCAAGATTGCCTTTCAGGTGTGGGACAAGGACGGCCGCTCACTGGTGCGCACGGCCAGCGCACCGACCTTCACCCACCCGCCGGAAAGTGCGGGTTTCAGCAATTTTCCAGACCTGAACCGCCATTACTGGCGCGCGTTCGTGCTCGATGACACTCAGAACGGGTTGCGTATCTGGGTAGGCGAGCGTGACGATGTACGTTCGGATCTGGTCAACCGTATCGTTCGTCACACCGTGCTGCCCAATCTGATCGGCAGCCTGCTGCTGGTGCTGGCCATCTGGCTGGCCATCGGCTGGGGCCTGAAGCCCTTGGCCAACTTTGCCCGTACGCTCAGGGGACGCCATGCAGGCTCGTTGCAGCCCCTTGATCTGGCACCGCTGCCGAGCGAACTGGAACCCATGCAAGCAGCGTTGAACCGCATGCTGGGACAGATCCAGGAGCTGCTCAAACGCGAACGCCGCTTCATCGCCGACGCTGCACACGAGATGCGCACCCCGCTCGCGGTGCTCAGGGTGCATGCGCAGAACGTGCTGGAAGCGCATAACGAAGAGCAACGCCGGGAATCGCTGGGCTACCTGATCATCGGCGTTGATCGCACCACGCGGCTGGTCAATCAGTTGCTGACCATTGCGCGCCTGGAGCCCGACCCGTCACAGGCAGGCAGAGCGCCCGTTGAGTTGGTAAGCGCAGTGCGCGACAGCCTGGTTCAATTGACGCCGTGGGTGCTGAACAAAGGTCTGGAACTGTCCTTCGACTGCAGCGAAAGCATGCACGAGGCGAACGTTGATTTCGCCGCACTCGACATCGCCCTGCAGAACCTCGTCACCAACGCCGTCAACTTCTCACCCGAAGGTGGACAGGTCACCGTTGGCCTGTCGTTTACAGCCCATCACTTTGAATTGACCGTCGACGATCAGGGACCCGGCATTGATGAACAGGAGCGGGAGCGCTTGTTCGAACCCTTCTACAGCCGTGACAGCGATCAGGGCGTGGGGCTTGGGTTGGCTATCGTGCAGAAGGTCGCGCTCTTGATGGGCGGAGGCGTCACCTTGCAGAACCGGTCAGTTGGCGGACTCAGAGCCAGTTTGAGAGCGCCGTTGGGCTGAGGTGAAACTTGAACGACCACTGGCCTCTGAAAGAGCATTTACGCCGCCTGAACACCGATCTATATTTTCAATGAAGCGATGATCAATCGCGTTTGCGAGAACCCGCAGCCCGAAAACTGAACATTTTCGTTGGTCCAGTAATCAGTAAGCTCCCAAGGCTCTTTAACCGGCTGACAGGGTCTGGATAAAGAGCCTTCCAGGTGTGTTCAGTGATCTGCTGCTATGACTGATTCACGGCGCGAGCCCAACCGACTGATCCACAGCGACACCAGAATCAGCACGCCGCCGATCAACAATCGGCTCAAGGGCTCGTGCTGGTTCCAGATCAACAGGTTGATCAGCAGTCCGACCGGCACATGCAACACGTTGAACACCGCCAGCGTGGCACCTGAAACCATGCAGGCGCCCTTGTTCCACCAGTACATGCCCAGCGCAGTCGAACACAGACCGAGGAACAGCAACACGCTCCACTGGGTCGGGTCTTCGGGCAGACGTTGCGGGTTGCCAAAAGCGAGAAACGCAGGCAGCACCACCGCCAGCGCACCCAGATAGAAGTAGCCGAAGCGGCGATAGTGCGGCAGGTCGCTGGGGTACCGCACCACCAGACGCCGGTAAAACACCTGTCCGGCGGCGTAAGTGAAGTTGGCCAGTTGCAGCAGCAGGAAACCGCCCAGGAAGTCGCCATCCAGCCCGTCATAACGAATGACGCCCGCGCCCAGCACCGCAACCAGTGCGGCGAGCAAGGCCCACGGGTTGAAACGTCGGTTCAGGGCGTCCTCGATCAGCGTCACGTGCAAAGGCGTAAGGATGGTGAACAGCAACACTTCCGGCACCGTCAGCACCTTGAAGCTCAGGTACAGACAGACGTAAGTGATGCCGAACTGCAGCGCACCGATCAGCAGCATGCCGCGCATGAACGCAGGCTCGACCTGCCGCCAGCGGGTCAGCGGAATGAACACCAGCCCGGCCAGCACGACACGGATCAACACCGCGAAATAACTGTCGACATGGCCTGCCAGATAAACGCCGATCAGGCTGAAAGAAAACGCCTGGATCAGCGTCACGAAAAGTAGATAGCCCATGCTTGCCCCTTTTTTGAAGGGCGGGACCATAGCGGGTTGCAGGAGGGTATGTCCACAGGGGTGAACGACGGGTCAAGGCCCTTCCGGAAAGGGTCGATTACTGAGCAACGCTCACATCCCCATGCAAGGCCAGCCAGGTAATGAACGACGACGAGTGACCTATGCTTGGCACCACTCCCGTTGCTCACGCTTCAGTCGTCACAGGCGTAAACCCGATGCCTCGAAAAACACTGCGCACCTGCTGCTCTGAAAAACTGCTGACTGCTCTGTTGTGTATCGGCGCGCTGCCTGCGCTGATGCCGCATTCGGCCCTTGCTGAAACGAACCGGAACGCGACCCGAGAACACCCCATGCGCATTGCAATGCTCGCCAATGGCAAGACCCTGACATTCAAGCTTGACGACAATCGGACCTCCAGGGACTTCATCGCCCTGCTGCCACTCGATGTCACCCTGGAAGACTATGCTTCGACCGAGAAGATCAACGTACTGCCCCGCAAACTGAGCACTGAGGGCGCCGCGCCCGGCGTCACGCCGGTCGCTGGCGACTTCGCCTATTACGCGCCCTGGGGCAATATCGCGATCTTCCACAAAGGCTTCAAGTATTCGCCCGGGCTGATCAGGCTTGGCACGCTCGAATCGGATCTGGACCTGATCCGCCAGCCAGGTCCGCTGAACGTCAGGTTCGAACGGATCAAGGACTGAACGCAAAAGCCCTGTTTCTCAACAGGGCTTTTTCTGTGCATCGCGATGGTTACTTCAGGCTTTTCCTGAAGAAGTCGGTCAGTTTGTCGAACGGGATCAGTTTGACCCGATCATACAGATCGACGTGACCGGCGCCCGGCACAATCACCAGTTGCTTGGGCTCACCGGCCAGCTTGTACGCCTCTTCGCTGAATTCGAGCGAGTGCGCTTCGGAGCCTGCGATGAACAGCATCGGACGCGGCGAGATCGTGGCAATGTCATTGAACGGGTAGAAGTTCATGAACTTGACGTTGCTGGTCAGCGTCGGGTGCGTGGTCAGTTTGGGCGACTGGCCTTCAGGCGTGAACTCGCCACGCGGTTTGCGGTAGAAATCGTAGAACTCGCGCTCGACAGGATGCGATTTTTCAGTGATTTCGTGGACGGTGCCGCTGGTGTACCTGATATCGCCGCCTGCAAATTCCACGTCACGCTGAGCCGCTGCTTCGGCGATGATTTTCTTTCTTTGTTCCAGCGTCTGCGAGTGCTTGAGCCCGTCACGGTTGGCCGCGCCCATGTCGTACATGCTGACCGTGGCGATGGCTTTCATGCGCGAGTCGATCTTGGCAGCGCTGATCACGAAACTGCCGCTGCCGCAGATACCGAGTACACCGATGCGGCTCTTGTCGACGAAGGTCTGGGTGCCGAGGAAGTCCACTGCGGCGCTGAAGTCTTCGGCGTAGATGTCCGGCGATACCGCGTTGCGTGGTCGGCCTTCACTTTCGCCCCAGAAGGACAGGTCGAGGGACAGGGTCACGAAACCCTGTTCCGCCAGTTTCTGCGCATACAGGTTGGCGCTCTGCTCTTTCACCGCACCCATCGGGTGGCCGACGATAATCGCCGGGGCTTTGTTGTCGGGGTCCCAGCCTTTGGGAATGAACAGATTTCCGGCCACCCTCATCTTGTACTGATTGTTGAACGTGACCTTCTGCTGAATGAGCTTGTCGCTCTTGTAGAAGTTGTCTGCACCGTTGGACATGTCTGCTCCCACTGCCGAGTATGAGCCCACTAAAAGCCCAAGCATTAATAGAAATCTCTTCATCGCGGTCTTTCCTGAATCGAGTGATAAACAAAGGTTCTGTATTGCTTCATTCACTGAATCGGGCATTGCGCATCGCAGCCCAGGCAAAGACTGCCGAACCTGACAACACCACAGCGCCAAATACGAACGGGCTCCACCCACCCAGATGGTCGAACAACTCGCCACCCGCGCCAGCCCCCACGGTGATCGCCATCTGAATGGTCGCGACCATCAACCCGCCGCCGGCTTCGGCGTCGTCGGGCAGCGTGCGGCTGAGCCACAGGCCCCAGGCCACTGGTGCAGGCGTTGCAACCAGCCCCCAGACACCGAGCACGATGGCAACGGCCACAGGTGAATGCCCCAGCGCAATCAGCAATGCAGCCAGCATGGCCATCGCCAGCGGGATCGCGATCAGGCAGGCGTAAATGCGTTTTTGCAGCAGACCTCCGATCATCCAGGTCCCGGCCAGACCACAGAGGCCCAGCAGCAGCAACATCAGCGACAAGGTGGTTACGCTCACGCCGGTGACGCTTTCCAGAAACGGACGCAAATAGGTGAAGACTGCAAACTGCCCCATGAACAGCAACATGATCGCGAGCATGCCGATGGCCACCTGCGGGTTGCCCAGCAGCTTGAAAGGATTGGTCGCCCGGGTGTTCTGCGCACTGCTCAGCGCCGGGATGCTCAACCATTGCCACGCGAAGGCCAGCACCGCGAGCGGGATCACCAGAAAGAACGCCCCGCGCCAGCCGATGTACTGCCCCAGAAAACTGCCCAGCGGCGCGGCGACGGTCGCAGCCAGCGCGTTACCGCCATTGATCAGCGCCAACCCCTTGGCAACCGATTCTTTGGGCACCAGCCGCATGACCGTGGCCGTCGACATCGACCAGAAGCCGCCGATGGCGACGCCCAACAGCGCACGCCCGGTCATGAACACCACGCCGTTGGGCGCAAACGTCACCGTAACACCCGACAACAGCAGCAGAAGGCTGAAACCCAGCAGCACTTTTTTGCGATCAAAACGCCCTGTCAGCGGCGTATTGAGCAGACTGGTCAGCACTGCGAAGAAACCGGAAATGGAAATGGCCTGGCCCGCCTGCCCCTGACTGATGCCCAGGTCCTGCGCAATGGGCGTCAGCAGGCTGACCGGCATGAACTCCGACGCGATCAGCACGACCACGCACAGCGCCATCGAAAAGACCGCACCCCATGCGGGCGGATGGGCCGCAGCCGCTTTGTGCTCTATCGTTGATTCAAATGTTTTCATGCACCCCTGACCTGCTTGAACACTGCCGTCAGAACGCCAGGCCTGACGACGGTAAAAATGTGAAGCACAGGTTAGGGCAAAGGGATTAGGATGATTAGACGCCGTAATTTCCATGCGATTGTGAGAGAAACTCAGCAATGAGCACACCCCGAATGAATGACCTGCAAGCCTTCCTCGCCGTTGCGCGGGAACAGAGTTTTACCAAGGCAGCCGTAAAGCTTGGCGTCACCGCGTCGGCTTTGAGCCATACCATTCGGGGGCTTGAAGAAAGGATGGGCGTCCGCTTGCTGGCGCGTACCACGCGCAACGTAGCGCCGACCGAAGCGGGCGAAAAACTGATGAACACCATCGGGCCGCTGCTGGACCAGATCGCCACAGAGGTGGCGGCGCTGGGCGAACTGCGCGACAAACCAGCTGGCACGATCCGCGTCACCTGCTCGGATGACGCAGCCGAAAACATCATCCGTCCAATGCTGGCGGGTTTTCTGGCGCAATACCCCGACATCCAGGTCGAGGTCTGCATTGATTACGGCTTCACCAACATCGTCAGCGAGCGCTTCGATGCGGGGATACGTCTCGGGGAGTCAATCAGCAAGGACATGATCGCGGTACGCCTCGGCCCGGACTGGCGTCTGTCCGTCGTGGGCACGCCCGAATACTTCGAAAAACATGCCGCGCCTCTGATACCTCAGGACCTGACACAACACACCTGCATCAACATCCGCCATTCACCGAACGGCAACTGCTATGCGTGGGAGTTCGAAAAGGACGGTCGCAAACTGAACACGCGGGTCAACGGCCAATTCACCTCCAACAGCATGATCCACGTCATGAACGCCGTGCTCGACGGCGTCGGCCTGGCCTACGTGCCGGACTTTCTCGCCAGGCCGCATCTGGCCAGCGGACGCCTCAAGGAGGTGCTTACGGACTGGAGCCCGTACTTCGAAGGCTTTCACCTGTACTACCCCAATCGCCGCCAGGCATCCCCCGCCTTCACGGCGTTTGTGGAGGCGATCCGGTATCGGGGCTGACGTTAACCCGCGCTGGCCTTGATGGCTTCAGCGACCTTGTCGAGGGATCCGTTCGCGGGCTCGGCAAGCAGTTTCAGCTCAGTGGTCTTGCCACGCGCCACCACCTGCATGCTCTTGGGCGCGCCTTTCGCGTCGCCCAGAATGCGGTAAGTGGTGTCACCGCGCACAAAGCTCAGCGCATGAGTCGCAGGGTCGTATTCAAAGCGCTCGCTGTCTGCCTGCGGGTAAAGCAACCCGACCTGGTCCTTGTTATCGACCGCAGCGTAATAGACCGAACCGCCCGTGCCTGAGCGGAACAGGATGATCCGCTTGGCAGATGGCGCCAGCTTGAAGGACAGCAGAATCTCACGCTGATCATCCTCCCCCCACACGATGCCAGTCGTGCTGACCCTCTTGCCATTCTTGTTCACGCTGACCGTTTCGGTAGGCAGACCCGAGCCGCCTGTATGATCGACGACCGTCTCGGTCTCCAGAAACGGCTCCCCGTTTCGAATGCTGTACGTCGCCATCTGGTGCCAACAGCAACCGTCTTTGGTCATGGTGCTGATTTCGCGTTTTTTCTCGTCCACCCCGAACATTCCGCAGTTGTTTTGCGCAAGCCGGGTGAATGAATCGCTGTGTTTGAAACCATTCGCCGTGCCGAGAAACACCTGAAACGACGGCCCGTGATAACAGCTGTTCTGGCCGTCCATAAGGGCCAGATCCTTGATGCCGTCGAAGTTGAAATCCTTGTAGATCAATACGCTCTGCTCGCCATACGGCAGTTCTTGCACGTTGGCTTTGACCTTGCCGGTCTTCGCATCGGTGTCGAGCACCAACTCATCGGACTGCACGCGAATCAGCGGCTTGTCACTGGCCTTGCCGTAGACGTTGATCACACCGGGGCGAAAAGTCTCGTCCGTGGCCGCCACTTCCACCGTGGCGCGGTATTGGTCGGAAAAGTCCTGCAAGGCATAGGTCTTGCGAGCAGCTTTATCAAACGCCGCCGCGTCCATCTCGCCGTAAGCCTTATGCGCATCGGCAGCGTTGACCAGTGGAGACAGCAGCAGCCCGATCAACATAGCCACCGAACGCACCACAGGCGATGAACCCAGAGGGTTGATACTCGACATCGGCATGGGAAAAATCCTGTTTGAGGAATGGCGAGTCTACGTGGGTTTGGTGTGATGGTTAGCGTCATATCGCGGCGTATGTCTTATTATTCATCAACGCCAACGGATTATCTGTGAGCGCCGAGCTTGCTCGCGAAGAGCGTGAGTCGCCGACCTTTTCAGGGCTGGTGTTAATTCAGGTCGAGACAAGACTTAACTTCGTATTCGGATCAGTAGATCCACTACACGAATTCTCGGAAAGACTTTGAATAGGAGCGGCGTGTTGACTGCATGAAATACCCGCTTAAAAGGCTAGAACTGGTGCCCACTTAAATTTAAGTGCACACCATGTCTTAGCCTTGCAGGGATGGGTAGATGGCTTTGCCGGACGCAGATGCTAAATCCCCTGCCAGATAGCTGATGCCTGTTCCTGGCCGCGTTCTGCTCTTCTTGATTGGCAGCTTGGGGTCGAGCGTCACCGGGCGCGAGAGGTAACGCTCGACCCCAAACGGACGGTGGGGACGGGCTGTTGCAGCTGATACAGAATGGACATAGCTGCCGAAATATTGCTGAACCAAACGTCTACTTCGTAAAGCGTTGGCAGGTTTAACACTAGCCTCCGCCACCACAAGCAATCAGCTCAATAAGCCCCATCTCATACCATTTATTCTCGCAGCTCCAACCATTTTCAAATGTCCAGGCACTGGCAGTACCGCTAAAGGCGAGTGCCATCGCAAGGGCTGTAGCTGCTCCGATTTTTGACGGACGCGTCTTTTTGATTTTCATAAAACCTCCACAATTCACATAACCTAGCCAACTATGAGCCTGATCATGTTTCACCACTTGTAAAAGTGGTTTAAACCATTTCAGGCTGCTCGGATGCGGACTTGCCAATGTATTTGATGCCTGAATCTCGATGACATCAATAGTACATATGAGCTATGGGAGGAGAGTCGCTGAGACGACAGATTCAATTTTATGTTGCGGCGCTTCCGGTTCAGCACACACGTCCGTCGAAGGCTTGCCATCGACGTGCCGGGCATGACGCACGGAGGCGGTCTTTCTGGCGGATAGTGGGGTGTGGCCGGTGGAGTCAGTTCCCGCGATTTACCTGACCCGCATCGCCACCCAATGACATTGAAACGGCCACTCAGCTCGTACAACTCATTATGTTTCATCATTTTCCACCCCTGCCCGACCTGACCCGGTTAATGCTTTAATCGCGGCCCCACCTCGTTCACGGGATCTTCGGCAGTATGGACATTCAATCGCTCTGGCTCAGAACTCAGGAAATCTGGGGCATGCTCGATCAGCATCCCTGGGTGCGTACCGGTCTGGCGCTGTTCCTGCTGCTGACCGCCGCACTGGTACTCGGACGCGTGGCGCGTTTTCTGATTCTCTACGCGATGAAGATGCTAGGCCGACAGCCTGCCTTGCACTGGCTCAACGACTTCCGCCATAACAAGGTATTTCACCGACTGGCGCAGATCGTGCCGTCGGTGGTCATCCAGTTCGGCCTGAACCTTGTCCCTGGCCTGAGCGCCACGGGCAAAGGCGTGATCGCCAATGTCGCCCTGGCCTTCACCATCCTGTTCATGACCCTGACCATCGGCACGCTGCTCAACGCCTTGCTGGACATCTACGCCCGCACCGAACACGCCCGTACCCGCTCCATCAAAGGCTACGTGCAGTTGGCGAAAATGATCCTCTACATCTTCGCCGCCATCATCATCGTCGCCACCCTGATCGACCGCTCGCCACTGTTGCTGCTGTCGGGTCTGGGCGCGATGTCAGCGGTCATTCTGTTGGTCTACAAGGACACGCTGCTGTCCTTCGTTGCCAGCGTGCAACTGACCAGCAACGACATGCTGCGCGTCGGCGACTGGATCGAGATGCCACAGGTCGGTGCCGATGGCGACGTGGTCGACATCACCCTGCACACGGTCAAGGTGCAGAATTTCGACAAGACCATCGTCTCCATCCCGACCTGGCGTCTGATGTCAGAGTCCTTCCGCAACTGGCGCGGCATGCAGCAATCCGGCGGGCGACGCATCAAACGCAGCCTGTTCATCGACGCCAGCGCTGTGCGCTTCGTGCGCGACGATGAAGAACAACGCCTGATGCAGGTCCACCTGCTGACCGACTACATCGGCCGCAAACAGGCCGAACTGCGCGCCTGGAATCAGGCCCAGGGCAATGTTGCCGAACTCTCGTCCAACCGCCGCCGCATGACCAACATCGGCACGTTCCGCGCCTACGCCCTCGCCTATTTGAAAAGCCACGCCGAGATCAATCCCGGCATGACCTGTATGGTCCGGCAGCTGGAAGCCACATCGCAGGGTATCCCGCTCGAGATCTACTGCTTCACGCGCACGACGGTGTGGGTGGACTACGAGCGGATTCAGGGGGATATTTTTGATTACCTGATCGCGGTAATGCCGGAGTTTGGATTGAGTCTTTATCAGCAGCCGAGTGGGGCGGATATGCGGGTGGCGTTGGGCGGGGCTGGAGATTAAGCGGTCGCAGGCACTTGGTCATACACGTGGCAGGATGGCAACGCACTGAACTACAGCCCCATCGGCAAGTCAGGATGATCTGTACCCCCTCTCCCGTGCCGAGGCCTTCGCCATGCCTGCCTACCTTCTTGATTACCATTTCAAAGACGAGCCCCGCACCCACACGCTGGAGCTCGATCAGCCTGGGCTCCAGCCCCACGAAGCGGCCCTCCACCTGCTTGAACTGCATTTCGGTGACGCCGAGAACAGCCTGATGATGCCCAACGCCGACGCGACGCCTGACGAAGTGCTGGCCAAGGCCGAACTGCTTGGGCTGACGCAGATCAGCGTCGTCGAAAAAACCGTTTAAGGCCTGGGTATCCTGCATGAACCCGACAACCCCGGACGGTCGCTACTTCGTCGTCAAAGAACACCTGTGGCGCTGCTCTAACCCCGCGCTGGGTGAGGATGAACGCCAACGCCTCGTGAATGATCTGATGACTGCGCGGCGGGCGGTGAAAGTGGCGAAAGCTGCGCAGGACGCTGGTCAGCTCGGTCAAGCCAGAGCAGACGTAGACGCAGCCAAAGTGGCGCTCGGTGAACGGGGGCCGGCTTGGTGGGAAGATGGTGCGCCGGACTACAACAGGTACAAGGTCGATAACACGCCTTATGCAACGTGGTATCGGTCGCTGTAGATTGGCGATAGCGGGTCATGCATCTCGACACAGGTGACTGCCACTATTAAGAGGATATTGTTCTTGAACAGGAAACAACGCGACGACATCAGCAAGCTGCTCAGCTACGTGCTGCGCCACGCGCCGGAAACCATCGACATCACGCTGGATCGTGACGGCTGGACCGACGTTGACACCTTGCTCGGCAACGCCAGACAGCACGGCCACGACGTTGATCGCGAAATGCTTTGTGAAGTCGTCGAGACCAACGAAAAGAAACGTTTCACGCTGTCGGAAGATGGTCAGCGCATCCGCGCGGCCCAAGGGCACAGCTCCGGGCAGGTGGACGTGCAGCATGTCGAGAAAACGCCGCCCGACCGGCTTTACCACGGCACGGCTGAACGCTTCGTGCCTTCTATCAAAACCCAGGGCCTGATTCCGGGCAGCCGACACCACGTCCATCTGACTGAACGTCCTGAAACCGCTATGGACGTCGGCAAGCGCTACGGGAAACCCGTCCTGCTCGAGATTGACGTACAAGGTATGCGAGCGGCCGGTGCTCGGTTCTTTCAAGCGGACAACGGTGTCTGGCTGGTCGATGCAGTGCCTGCAAAGCACTTGAGCGAGGCAGATGAATCACAGGCGTAAAATCGAAGACGAACAGCCGCTCGATCACGCGCCTCAGGTCTTTTTTCACGTCAAATCATGCAATTCCTTGCCCAAGGCAGGTCCCACTTCAAACCCGGAAAACACCACCTCCAGTCCGCCCCGTTCCGGGCTGCAGCACATTGGCCCGACCAGACACTCGCCCACTGGAAACGGCGCCAGCCGCAGCAACGGCCAGCGCACGCCATCCACGGAATGCTGAATCCGCATCACGCCCTCAGCCACTGTCACCCGCAACCAGAGCCCGGACGCCGACTCCTCGAATAAGCCAGTCGCCCAGTCCGATTGACCCCGGGTCAGCACGCTGCCCAGCATGAGCACGCCGTCGCTGACTTCGACGCCGGTTTTCACCCAATTGCGCTCGTCGATGCGGACCATCAATCCGGCCTGGTCATATAGCGTCTTGAAGTTGCCCTGGACATGGACCTGGGCAGTGAACGCGCCGGTGACCGGCACGCCGAGAAAATGACCGCTGTCGCGGCAAAAGCCGTAGTGGGTTTCCCGCCAGAAGTCGGTGGCTGGATCAGTGGTGACGCTCAGACTTTCATCGCGTACATGCCATTGGGCTGGCTCGTTGTGCCAATGACCTTTTTCGAACATGACAGGCTCCTCTCTGAGGTGAGACAGGTAATGTGACAGTTCAACAGCAGCCTTGACAGACTGGCATGCCTAAAAAGACGATGCATTACCCTTCGAGAAGCGGAACGCGAACATGAGCGAGAAAAAGACTCTCTTACTGACGGGTGCCAGCCGCGGCATCGGCCATGCCACGGTCAAGCATTTCAACGCAGCGGGCTGGCAGGTATTCACGGCATCCCGCCAGAACTGGGTCGCCGATTGCCCGTGGGCTGAAGGGCTGCTCAACCATATCCATCTTGATCTGGAGGATATCGACAGCGTCAGCGCCAATATGGCAGCCATCAAGGAAAAGCTCGGAGGTCGGCTGGATGCGCTGGTCAATAATGCGGGGGTTTCCCCAAAAGGACCTGAAGGCGCTCGCATGGGTGTTCTGGAATCCGATTACAGCACCTGGATAAAGGTCTTCAACGTCAACCTGTTTTCCACGGCTCTGCTGGCACGCGGCCTGTTTGACGAACTCAAGGCGGCCAAGGGCAGCATCATCAACGTCACGTCGATCGCAGGCTCCAAGGTGCATCCCTTTGCCGGGGTTGCCTATTCAACGTCCAAGGCCGCGCTGTCCGCCCTGACGCGAGAAATGGCCTATGACTTCGGACCGCACGGGGTGAGGGTGAACGCAATAGCGCCGGGCGAGATCGACACCTCCATTCTGTCTCCCGGCACTGCGGAAATCGTCGAGCGACTGGTCCCGATGCATCGGTTGGGCAAACCGGAAGAGGTCGCGTCCCTGATCTATTTCCTCTGCACCAGCGGCGCGTCTTACGTCAACGGCGCGGAAATCCATGTGAATGGCGGACAGCACGTCTGATCCCGCCTTTCAACGCCTGATGACCGATCACGCTACCTGAGCCAGTTTCGCAAGCGCTTGGTTCATGCCTTTTTCCACGAAATCACCGCCCATGTTCAGGCCTTCGGCATGAATGAAGGTGACGTCGTGAATACCCACGAAGGCCAGCACCTGACGCACGTAGGGTTCCTGATGGTCCAGGCTGCTGCCGGTATAGATGCCGCCGCGAGCGGTGAGAACGAACGCGCGCTTGCCGGTCAGCAGACCCTGCGGGCCGGTTTCGGTGTATTTGAAGGTCACACCGGCGCGCAGTACGTGGTCGAACCAGGCCTTGAGTGTGCTGGGGATCGCGAAGTTGTACATCGGCGCGCCCAGCACCAGCACGTCGGCGGCAATCAGCTCATCGGTCAGGGTATTGGAGCGTTCCAGCGCGGCCTGTTCGGTCTCGCTACGCTGATCGGCAGGCTTCATCCAGCCACCCAGCAGCGTGGCATCCAGGTGCGGCACAGGCGTGACGGCCAGGTCGCGGACAGTGACTTCATCATTCGGGTGCGCGGACTGCCACTGGCTGAGGAACTGCTGCGTCAATTGACGCGAAACCGAATCCTGCTGGCGGGCGCTGCTTTCGATGACAAGTAGGCGGGACATGGGTGGAGCTCCATTGAACGAGGTGTGTATTCGATGGAGCCGAGGTTAAAGGTGACCTTATCGATGAAAAAGCGCAAAAAACTGCTTCAACCCATCTATAAATTTGTTTTATACACTACGGCGCTCTACTCTCACCCTGCTCACGCGGGCTGGCAATCCAGCTTGATGCGCAGCTTGATGATGCTGCGCGTGAATTTGGCCGTCACCTCCACGCGCTTGCCTGCGCCGACCTGAACGCGTCGTGTACGTGGCGCCTCGGGACCGTTGACGAATACCACCGCGCACTTGGCGTCTACATCGCCGAAGTTGCTCACCGAGATGGAACCGATGTCCTGGTCGACATCATGAGTCACGTAATCGATCTTCACGCCCTGGTACTGCTTTTCCACCTCAATGGGATAGGCAATGGCCGTCAGTGGCAACAGGGCCAGCAACACACAACACACTCGTTTCATTGGGCAGTCTCCGGAACGGGGTTGTCAGAGTAGAACAACGGATAACAAAGAGAAGAGGAATTACAGCATGAAAGCGCCCCGCGTGACCCTCGACCAATGGCGCACCCTGCAGGCGGTGGTCGATCACGGCGGCTTTGCTCAGGCTGCCGAAGCATTGCATCGCTCGCAATCGTCAGTCAGCTACACCGTGGCCCGCATGCAGGATCAACTGGGCGTTCCTCTGTTGCGTATCGATGGCCGCAAGGCCGTATTGACCGATGCAGGCGGCGTGCTGTTGCGGCGCTCGCGCCAACTGGTCAAACAGGCCAGTCAACTGGAAGACCTGGCGCATCACATGGAACAGGGCTGGGAGGCCGAGGTGCGGCTGGTCATCGATGCCGCCTACCCTTCGGCACGGCTGGTGCGCGCACTGGCCGCGTTCATTCCACAAAGCCGAGGCTGCCGGGTTCGTTTGCGTGAAGAGGTGTTGTCGGGCGTCGAGGAAGTGTTGCTCGAAGGCGTGGCAGACCTGGCCATCAGTGGCCTGAGCATTCCGGGTTATCTGGGCGCGGAAATGAGTACCGTCGAATTCGTCGCCGTCGCCCATCCCGAACATGCCTTGCATCAGGCCAACCGCGAGCTGACGTTTCAGGATCTGGAAAGCCAGCTACAGGTGGTGATTCGCGACTCAGGCCGCCAGCAACCCCGCGATGTCGGCTGGCTGGGCGCGGAGCAGCGCTGGACCGTCAGCAGCCTCGCCACCGCGGCAACCTTTGTCAGCAGCGGTCTGGGCTTTGCCTGGCTGCCGCGCCACCTGATCGAACGCGAGCTCAAGGACGGCGTGCTCAAGGTTTTGCCGTTGGATCGGGGTGGCAGTCGCAATCCTTCGTTCTATCTTTACTCCAGCAAAGACAAACCGCTGGGTCCGGCGACACAGATTCTGATCGACCTGATTCGCACGTTCGACACGGCGCCGCTTACAGCGGCATTTGCAGCACCCTTGCAAGCCTGACACGGAGTAGGCACATGGCGTTCTTCGAGCATGACGACTGTTCACTGCATTACGAAGAGTACGGTCAGGGCGACCCGGTCCTGCTGTTGCACGGCCTGGGGTCGAGTTGTCAGGACTGGGAATACCAGATTCCGGTACTGGCCGCGCATTACCGCGTCATTGTCATGGACATGCGCGGCCATGGTCGTTCGGACAAGCCCCACGAACGCTACAGCATCAAGGGCATGAGCAACGACGTGGAAGCGCTGATGGAGCACCTGCGGCTGGGTCCGGTGCATGTGGCGGGCCTGTCGATGGGCGGGATGATCGGTTTCCAGCTGGCAGTCGATCATCCGCATCTGCTCAAGAGCCTGTGTATCGTCAACAGCGCGCCACAGGTCAAGGTCAGAAGGCCCGGTGATGTCTGGCAATGGGCACGGCGCTGGACGCTGTCGCGCCTGGTCAGCATGGAAGCGATGGGCAAGGCGCTTGGCAAGCTGTTGTTCCCCAAACCGGAACAGGCAGAATTGCGACGCAAGATGGCCGAGCGCTGGGGCCGCAACGACAAGCGCGCCTATCTGGCCAGCTTCGATGCCATTGTCGGCTGGGGCGTGGAGCACAAGCTGGAGCGCATCATCTGCCCTACCCTGATCGTTGCCGCCGATCACGACTACACTCCGGTGTCGCTCAAGGAAGCCTACGTCAAACGCATTGCCAATGCCCGGCTGGTGGTCATCAGGGATTCGCGCCACGCCACCCCGCTGGACCAGCCCGAGCAGTTCAATCGCACGCTGCTGGAATTCATTGCCGGCACCAGGGTCTGAGAAACCACAAGCAGGTCATCGCACGCGGGCGCCCCTCTCGATCACGCTGGGCAAAAAAAGCCAAACGTGGTTACCTTGCCAGCCACAGTCGATATCTCAATTGAATGAAGGACCTGTTGCTCTATGTTGAAAAAAATCGCTCTTGCCGCCTGCTCCGTCCTGTTCGCCGCCAACCTGATGGCAGCTCCAGACAAGCCGACTCACGTTCTGCTCAACACCAGCTTCGGCGAAATCGAGATCGAACTTGCAGACGCCAAGGCACCGATCAGCACACAGAACTTTCTGGGTTACGTCGACAGCGGCTTCTACAACAACACCATTTTTCACCGTGTGATTCCGGGGTTCATGGTTCAAGGCGGCGGCTTCACCGCACAGATGGTCCAGAAGCCGACCAAAGACCCAATCAAGAACGAAGCCCAGAACGGGCTGCACAACGTGCGTGGCACCATTTCCATGGCGCGTACTTCGGACGTGAATTCGGCCACCAGCCAGTTCTTCATCAACACCAATGACAATGCCATGCTCGACAACGGCGTGCGTGACTACGGCTACGCCGTGTTCGGCAAGGTCGTCAAAGGCATGGACGTGGTCGATCAGATCGTCAACGTACAGACCGGCAACCAGAAAGGCATGCAGAACGTGCCAAACGACCCGATCCTGATCAAATCCGCCAAGCGCGTCGACTGACAGGAACCTGAACCGCGTGCAGCCCCGGCTCCACGCGGTCCATACGGGAGCGCTTCTATTTATCAAGGGAGAACCCACGCCAGTGGGTGTGATAGCCAATGCTTTATCGTCGTTTTGAAAAGCTGATCGATATCTTCAAAGACGCCCCCACCGCTGCCCCGCCCAATACCGTTTTCGCGTTTTACACCTACTACCTGCGTCAGGTCTGGCCGACCTTCACCGCACTGCTGGTGGTGGGCCTGATCGGCGCGTTGATCGAAGTTGCACTGTTCAGTTATCTCAGCCGTATCATCGACCTGGCTCAGACGACCGAGCCCAAGGACTTCTTCACCCTGCACGGCCCGGAACTGATCTGGATGGTGGTGGTGACCCTCGTGCTGCGCCCGATTTTCGTCGGCCTGCACGACCTGCTGGTGCACCAGACCATCAGCCCTGGCATGACCAACCTGATTCGCTGGCAGAACCACAGCTACGTGCTCAAGCAGAGCGTTAACTTCTTCCAGAATGATTTCGCCGGACGTATCGCCCAGCGCATCATGCAGACCGGCAACTCGCTGCGTGATTCGGCGGTGCAATCGGTGGATGCGCTCTGGCACGTGCTGATCTATGCGATCAGCGCAATGGTGCTGTTCGCCGAAGCGGACTGGCGGTTGATGATCCCGCTGGGCACCTGGATTCTCGCGTTCATTCTGGCGCTGATGTACTTCGTGCCCAGGGTCAAACAGCGCTCGGTGGACTCGTCGGATGCGCGTTCCAAACTCATGGGCCGAATCGTCGACGGCTACACCAACATCACCACGCTCAAGCTGTTCGCCCACACCAATTTCGAGCAGCAATATGCTCGCGAGGCCATGCGTGATCACACGGTAAAAAGCCAGTTGGCCGGTCGCGTCGTCACCTCGATGGACGCCACCATCACCACGATGAACGGCATCCTGATCGTCACCACCACGGGGCTTGCGCTGTGGCTATGGACGCAGTCAATGATTTCGGTGGGTGCGATCGCACTGGCCACCGGCCTGGTGATTCGTATCGTCAACATGTCCGGCTGGATCATGTGGGTAGTCAACGGCATCTTCGAAAACATCGGCACCGTGCAGGATGGCCTGGAAAGCATCTCGCAACCGGTCTCGATCAACGACAAGCCAGCGGCGAAACCACTGAAAATCGCCAATGGCGGCGTGAAATTCGATGGCGTCGACTTCCACTACGGCAATGGCAACGGGATCATCCACAACCTGAATCTGGACATCAGGCCGGGTGAAAAGATTGGCCTGATCGGTCCTTCCGGCGCGGGCAAGTCAACGCTGGTCAATCTGCTGCTGCGCATGTACGACGTGCAGGGTGGCAGAATCCTGATCGACGGGCAGGACGTGGCCGATGTCACTCAGGAGAGCCTGCGTGCACAGATCGGCATGATCACTCAGGACACGTCACTGCTGCACCGCTCGATCCGTGACAACCTGCTGTATGGCAATCCCGGCGCAACCGACGAGCAGTTGTGGGAAGCCATCCGCAAGGCACGTGCCGATGAGTTCATCCCTCTGCTGTCGGACTCTGAAGGCCGCACCGGTTTTGACGCGCACGTGGGCGAGCGAGGGGTCAAGCTTTCCGGTGGTCAGCGCCAGCGCATTGCGATTACTCGCGTGCTGCTCAAGGACGCGCCGATTCTGATCATGGACGAAGCCACCTCGGCGCTGGACTCGGAAGTCGAAGCGGCGATTCAGGAAAGCCTGGAAACCCTGATGGAAGGCAAGACCGTCATCGCCATCGCCCACCGCCTCTCGACCATTGCACGTATGGATCGGCTGGTGGTGCTGGAAAAAGGCCATATCGCAGAGACCGGCACCCATGCTGAACTGCTGGCACATGGCGGGCTATATGCACGCTTGTGGCAGCACCAGACGGGCGGATTTGTGGGCGTGGATTGAGGGTTATACGCAAGCCGTGATGCAACCAACATGGTCTGTGGGCGGCTCGCTGGCGATGCGGTTGCTGAAGCGACACCTCGGTGACTGGACAGACGCCATCGCCGGCAAGCCGCCTCCCACGGAGATGTCAGACCTGCCGATACGGCAACGCGGCTCGCGCTTCTTCGGCATACGCCATCACGCCAACCCGTTCCTGCTCCAGAAAATCGCTTACCGCGTCTTTCAGGCCGGGATGCATCAGGTAGTGCCAGGAACGGGTGATCTGCGGTTCGAAGCCGCGGATCAGTTTGTGCTCGCCCTGGGCACCTGCGTCGAAGCGCTGCAGCCCATTGGCAATCGCGTAGTCCATGCCTTGATAGAAACAGGTTTCGAAGTGCAGGCGGTCAAACTCGGCCAGGCATCCCCAATAACGCCCATAAAAGCTGTCGCCACCGATCAGACTGAAAGCCATGGCCACCGGACGTGAGCCCTGCAGAGCCAGCACCACGCGGATCGACTCGGGCATCCGTTCAGCCAGAAGACTGAAGAATTCGCGTGTCAGGTAAGGTGCCTGCCCACGTACCTCGTAGGTATTGGAATAACAGGCATACACGAAATCCCACAGAAGCTCGGTCATCTGCGAACCTTCAAGCCATTCGAAGGCGATCCCCTGCCCCGCCACTTGCTCGCGCTCCTTGCGCATCTGCTTGCGTTTGCGCGAGCTCAGCGCGTCCAGAAAGTCCTGAAAGTCCCGATAACCCCGGTTGTGCCAATGGAACTGGCAGCCGATGCGCGACAGCCAGCCTGCCTGGGTTTCAAGCAAGGCGTCGGCGGCCGGATCGGTAAAGTTGATGTGCGCGCTCGACAAGCCTTCGCTCTGCAAATACGCCGGCAGTTCGCTCAGCAGCTCCGACGCGCCTTGCGGTGTCGCAGACAGAATGCGCGAGCCACCCACCGGACTGAACGGCACGGCCACCAGCAGCTTGGGGTAGTAAGCGATACCGGCGCGACGGCAAGCGTCGGCCCAGGCGTGATCGAACACGTACTCGCCATAGGAATGCCATTTCCGATAGGCCGGAAGCGCAGCCACCAGCTGTTCATTTTCGTAATGCAGCACGTGTTCGGGACGCCACCCGGAGCGCGGCCCGAGGCTGCCGCTGTCTTCCAGTGAAGTCAGAAAGGCGTGACGTAGAAACGGCTGGTTGCCTGGTACAAGCGCATCCCATTGGGCAGGCGCGACGATACTCAGACTGTCGACGACGTGAACCGGCATGCAGGTTCCCTCGGAGGTAAACGTGCGACGAGTATCACGCATTGAGGGGGAATGTAAACGACCGCGAATCGATGGCCTCTCTATACAAGGCCTTTCAACCGACAGGTCGGCACCTTGCCCGTCAAGATGCCGACCGCCGATGCGATCAACGCTTGCGCAGGATCACACTGCCAATCGAATAGCCCGCACCGAACGAACTCAACACGCCCAGGGCGCCTTTCGGCAGGTCGTCCTGATAGGTGTGGAAGGCGATGACCGAACCTGCCGAACTGGTGTTGGCGTAGGTATCGAGAATCACTGGTGCCTCTTCAACCGTTGCGTCGCGGCCCAGCAGTTTCTTGACGATCAGATGGTTCATGCTCAGGTTGGCCTGATGCAGCCAGAAGCGCTGGACGTCGCTGACATTGAGGCCGTTGTCGTCCAGATGCGCGCCGACCAGTTCCGCCACCATCGGGCAGACCTCGCGGAAGACCTTGCGGCCTTCCTGTACGAACAGCTTGTCAGGCGCACCCTGGCCCTCGTCCGACGTACGATTCAGGAAGCCGAAGTTGTTGCGGATGTTGTTGGAGAACTTGGTCAGCAGACGGGTGCTGACGATATCGAACTGGTAGGGCGAGGTCGCCAGATCGGCACGCTCCACCACCACTGCGGTTGCACCGTCACCGAAGATGAAGTGGCTGTCGCGATCACGGAAGTTGAGGTGGGCGGTGCAGATTTCCGGGCTGATGACCAGAATGGCGCGGGCCTGACCCAATTGCACGCTGTTGCACGCGGCCTGAATACCGAAGGTCGCCGACGAGCAGGCGACGTTCATGTCGAAGCCGTAGCCGGCAATGCCCAGCGCTTCCTGAATTTCGATGGAGATCGCCGGATAGGCGCGCTGCAGGTTGGAACAGGCAACGATGACGCCGTCGATGTCAGCGGTGGTTCTGCCCGCTCGTTCCAGCGCCTGTTTCGCCGCTGCCACGCCCATCTCGCATAGAATCGACCACTGATCGTTGGAGCGCTCAGGCAGGTTCGGTTTCATGCGCTGCGGGTCGAGGATGCCCTGCTTGTCCATCACGAAGCGGCTCTTGATGCCCGAGGCTTTTTCGATGAACGCAGCGCTGGATTCGCTCAGTGCTTCCAGCTCGCCACGCTCGATGGCCGCAGCGTTCTCGCTGTTGAACTGATTGACATAGGCATTGAAGGACTGCACCAGCTCTTCGTTGGAAATGCTGTTGGCCGGGGTGTACAGGCCTGTGCCGCTGATGACGACGTTGTGCACGGTCGTTCCTCTCTTATTGAAGGTTGCAGGCGGTAGCCTGCCAGGGCACGGTACGCGGCAACCCAAGACTTTTCTGGGACCAGCGTACCAATGCATATGTGAAACAAGCGCATGACTGAAAGCGCGCAGGGCTCAAGCCGCGTCCATGGCATGGTGAAGACAGACGCGAAGTGTGCCACAGCGCCCGGTTTTGGCGCTATCGGGCCAATAAACATCGACCCTGAGATCCTTCTCGTCTTGCTGCCCGCGCAGTCCGCACAGACAATTTTTCGACAGATTGTCAGGCTTTGAATCAGCCTTCGACCATCGCCCACTGCTTGCTCAGCCGCTTGTCAGAAACCGGCATTTTCGTCCCCAACTGCTGAGCGAACAGCGACACGCGATATTCCTCCATCCACCAACGATAGACCGCCAGTTCCGGATCGCGCTTGCCTTCCTGGCGGTGTTTGTCGGCTCGCGCCTGATATTGCGCCCACAGGCCTGCCAGCTCGATGCTCCAGACCCGGTCCTTCTGCACCTGACCCGGCAGTTTTTCCAGGCGCATCTCGATGGCTTTCAGGTAACGCGGCAGCTCTTTGAGCCACTGCGCAGGTGTTTCCCGCACGAAGCCCGGATACACCAGCTTGCCCAGTTGTGCCTTGATGTCATTGAGCGCGACCGCCTGAGCCAGATCGATCTTGCCTTTGAAGCGCTTCTGCAAACCATGCCACAGCTTGAGGATTTCCAGCGTCAGCTTCGCCAGACGCTCGGCATGCTCGGTCCAGTCGGCGCGTTTGCGTTCGGCCAGTGACAGCAATCCGGCACCGTCGCGCGGCAGTTCGGCTTCACCCTCCAGCACGCAGCTGTCGAGGCTGGCCAGCAGGATGTCTTCGATCAGCGCATCGATACGCCCCAGTTCGCGGTACAACAGCGCCAGCTCGGTCTGGCCCGGCAGCTTGCTGCGCAGAAACTTCGCAGGCTCAGCCAGTTGCTGCAGTAACAGGCGCTGCAATGCACGGCGATGCTGATACGCGGCCTCGGCCTGAGTCGAGAAGCGACCCTCCTTGACTGTGCCGCCCTCTTCGACCAGCGCCGGGTATACCGTCATCGACAGACCGGCAATGTTCTGCTGAGTCTTCTGCGCAACCGGCGCGAAGACCTTGGCCTCGACCGGCTGCTGGCTTTTCGCGGTCTGCGCAACGGCGAGCGCGGCCTGACTGGCTTCGGCGAAACGTGCCGTCAGCGCATCCAGATCGCGACCTTCGCCAAGGAATTTGCCATCGCCATCGACGATTTCCAGATTCATCTTCAGATGGCTTTCAAGCTGCTGGGTCGCTTCCGCCCACGCCTCGTCGGTCACCCGCGCACCGGTCATGCGCAACAGTTCGCGGCCCAGCGCTTCGGTCAGCGAGCCCTCGCCAAAGGTGATGCGTTGCAACGCCGCCTTGATGAAATCCGGCACTGGCACAAAGTTCTTGCGCACGGCCTTGGGCAGGCTACGGACCAGGGCGATGCATTTGGTTTCCAGCAACCCCGGCACCAGCCATTCCAGACGTTCGGCGGGCAGCGAGAGCAAAAGCGGCGCAGGCACGCGCAGGGTCACGCCGTCGCGGGGATGATTGGGCTCGAAGTGATAGGTCAACGACAGGCTCAGTTCGCCCAGCCGCAGGGTATCCGGATACTGCGCGGCAGTGACTTCGCTGGCCTCGCGGGCCAGCACGTCCTCTTCGCGCATGATCAACAACTGCGGGTTCTTCTGGCTCTCGGTCTTGTACCAACTGTCGAAGGTGGCCGTCTGGTGAATCTCGGCCGGAATGCGCGCTTCGTAGAACGCATACAACGTGTCTTCGTCGGCCAGAATGTCGCGACGCCGAGCCTTGGCCTCCAGCTCGTCGAGCTGTTCCAGCAGGAGAGTATTAGCGCTCAGGCACTTGGCGCGGGACTGGATATCCCCGCGCACCAGCCCTTCGCGGATGAAAAGTTCACGGGACACCACAGGATCGACAGGCCCGAAATGCACCGGGCGACGACCGACCACGATCAGGCCGAACAGCGTGATCTGCTCGAAGGCCACCACTTGCCCGCGCTTCTTCTCCCAATGCGGCTCGAAGTGGTTTTTCTTGATCAAGTGCCCGGCCAACGGTTCGATCCAGTCGGCATCGATCTTGGCGACCATACGCGCATACAGCTTGGTGGTTTCCACCAGCTCGGCGGTCATCAGCCATTGCGGACGTTTCTTGCCCAGCCCGGATGACGGATGTATCCAGAACCGCCGCTGCCGCGCACCGAGGTAATCGCCCTCGTCGGCTTTCTGGCCAATCTGGCTCAGCAGCCCGGACAGGATAGCCTTGTGGAATTTCGGGTAATCCGCCGGCTCCTTGTTGACCGTCAGTTGCAGGTCACGACAGATCAGGCTCAACTGCCGATGGGAATCGCGCCACTCGCGCAGTCGCAGGTAATTGAGGAAATTGCGGCGACACCAGTTGCGCAACGGGCTGGCGGTCAGCGCTTGGCGCTGCTCTTCGAAACCACGCCACAGATTGACCAGGCCTGCAAAGTCCGAGTCGGCGTCCTTCCACTGGGCATGCGCCTGATCGGCCGCCTGCTGTCGCTCTGGCGGGCGCTCGCGTACGTCCTGCACCGACATGGCGCTGGCCACGATCAGCACTTCCTGCAAACTGCCTTGCCTGGCAGCCTCCAGCAGCATGCGTCCCATGCGCGGGTCCACTGGCAAGCGCGCCAGTTGACGACCCAGCGGGGTCAGCTGATTCTCGCGATTGACTGCCGACAGCTCCTGCAACAGATTGAAACCGTCACTGATGGCCTTGCCATCCGGTGGTTCGATGAACGGGAAGTCGGTGATTTCGCCCAGACGCAGGTGCAGCATCTGCAGGATCACCGCCGCGAGGTTGGTGCGCAGGATCTCGGGGTCGGTGAATTCAGGTCGAGCGTTGAAATCCTCTTCGCTGTAAAGGCGGACGCACAGGCCCGGCTCGACACGCCCGCAACGGCCCTTGCGCTGATTGGCGCTGGCCTGGGACACCGCTTCGATCGGCAGGCGCTGGACCTTGGCGCGGTAACTGTAGCGACTGATGCGTGCAGTGCCGGTGTCGATCACGTAGCGGATGCCCGGCACGGTCAACGAGGTCTCGGCCACGTTGGTGGCCAGCACCACGCGACGTCCCGGATGGGATTGAAAAATGCGCTGCTGCTCGGCAGGCGACAGGCGTGCATACAACGGCAGGATTTCAGTGTGCCTGAGCTGGGCCTTGCGCAGCATTTCGGCGGCGTCACGAATCTCGCGCTCGCCGGGCAGAAAGACCAGTACGTCGCCCGGACTCTTGCGCTCACTGCGCTCGAAGTCCGCCAGTTCCTCGAGCGTGGCCAGAATCGCCTGATCGACGGTCAGGTCATCCTCGACGCTGTTGCCCTCTTCATCCTGCTCGCTGGTCAGCGGGCGGTACCAGGTGTCGACCGGAAAGGTCCGGCCCGACACTTCGATGATCGGCGCGTCGTTGAAATGCTCGGAGAAGCGCTGCAGGTCGATGGTCGCCGATGTGATGATGACTTTCAGATCGGGGCGACGCGGCAGCAGGGTTTTCAGGTAACCAAGCAGGAAGTCGATGTTAAGGCTGCGCTCATGGGCTTCGTCGACGATGATCGTGTCGTAGCGCTCAAGGAAGCGGTCGTGCTGGGTTTCGGCCAGCAGGATGCCGTCGGTCATCAGCTTGATCAGGGTGTTGCTGTCGCTCTGATCTTCAAAACGCACCTGATAGCCGACCAGCGCGCCCAGCGGTGTGGCCAATTCGTCGGCGACACGGCTGGCGACACTGCGCGCAGCAATTCGACGCGGCTGTGTGTGGCCGATCAGACCATGCTGACCGCGCCCGATTTCCAGACAGATTTTCGGCAACTGAGTGGTTTTACCCGAGCCGGTTTCGCCCGCGATGATCAGCACCTGATGCTTGAGCAAGGCGTCCTTGATTTCGTCGCGCTTGGCGGCGATGGGCAAGTTGTCGTCGTAGCGAACCGTCGGCACACTCTCGCGCCGCGACGTGACCTGTGCGCAGGACGCCTGAACCCGCGCTACCCATTGCGTCAGCTTCGCCTCGTCAGGCTTCTTGCGCAGCTCGTGCAACTGACGGCGCAGACGATGGCGGTCGCCGATCATCGCTTGATCGAGGTTTTTCAGGAGTTGGTCGATGGAGGGCGATTCGTCGGTCATCAGGTGCGCAGAGTCTTTTCTTGAAGGATACAGGGGCGCGATTGTCGCAGATTGCGGCAAGGAGGACGACTGTCGAGGCTGGATCGGGCGCAGGTGATACAACAACGCCGTGTCAGAGGACACGGCGTTGTCTGTCATGCAGGTCTGGCTATTATTTCTTGATACCCAGCTTCTTCAGCTCTTCGTCACGCAGTTCACGGCGCAGAATCTTGCCAACGTTGGTGGTCGGCAGTGCATCGCGGAATTCCACGCTGCGCGGGACTTTGTAACCCGTCAGGTTGGCGCGCATGTGCTCCATGACCTGATCCTTGGTCAGGGTCACGCCAGGCTTGGCAACCACGAACACCTTGATAGCCTCACCCGATTTTTCGTCCGGAATGCCGATGGCAGCGCATTGCAGCACACCGGGAAGCGTGACCAGCACGTCTTCCAGTTCGTTGGGGTAGACGTTGAAACCCGAGATCAGAATCATGTCTTTCTTGCGGTCGACGATACGCAGGTAACCGTCGGGCTGAATGATCGCGATATCGCCGGTCTTGAGCCAGCCATCGGCGTCGATCATTTCATCGGTGGCTTCCTGACGCTGCCAGTAGCCTTTCATGACCTGAGGCCCCTTGACGCACAATTCGCCGGTTTCGCCGAACGCCAGCTCATTGCCAGCGTCGTCGATGACCCTGCACAGCGTCGACGGCACCGGAATGCCGATGGTGCCCATCTGGATCTTCTGAATAGGGTTCACCGTCGCCACCGGGCTGGTTTCGGTCATGCCGTAACCTTCGCAGATCGGGCAGTTGGTGACCTGCTTCCAGCGTTCGGCGGCAGCCAGTTGCAGGGCCATGCCACCGGAAAGCGTGACTTTCAGTGCCGAAAAGTCAAGGTTGCGGAACGCTTCGTTGTTGCACAGGGCAACGAACAGGGTGTTAAGGCCGACGAAGCCGCTGAACTTCCACTTCGACAGCTCCTTGACCATGGCAGGCAGGTCACGCGGGTTGCTGATCAGCACGTTGTGGTTGCCGATCAGCATCATCGCCATGCAGTGAAAGGTGAAGGCGTAGATGTGGTAGAGCGGCAACGGTGTGATGAGGATCTCGTTGCCTTCATTGAGGTTGGAAGCCATCAGCGCCCTGCACTGCAGCATGTTGGCGATCAGGTTGCGATGGGTGAGCATCGCGCCCTTGGCCACGCCGGTGGTGCCACCGGTGTACTGCAATACGGCAACGTCGCCTCTGTCGGGCGACACCTCGGTGACCGGCCGACCGTGGCCTTTTTTCAGCACGTCATTGAATCTGACCGCGTCAGGCAAGTGGTAGGCAGGCACCATTTTCTTGACGTATTTGATGACGCTGTTGACCAGCAGGCGCTTGAGCGGTGGCAGCAGATCGGCCACTTCAGTGACGATGACGTGTTTGACCTGGGTCCTGGGCACGACCTTCTCGGCCAGATGCGCCATGTTCGCCAGACATACCAGTGCCTTGGCGCCGGAGTCGTTGAACTGGTGTTCCATTTCCCGTGCGGTGTACAGCGGGTTGGTGTTGACCACGATCAGGCCGGCGCGGATGGCACCGAAAACGGCAACCGGGTACTGCAGCACATTGGGCAGTTGCACGGCAATGCGGTCACCCGGCACAAGGTCGGTGTGTTGTTGAATCCAGGCAGCGAATGCCCCGGACAATTCATACAACTCGCCATAGGTGATTGTCTTGCCCAGATTGCTGAACGCGGGCTTATCGGCAAAACGCTGGCAGGACTGCTTCAGGACCGCCTGGACGTTGGGATACTCATCAGGGTCGATATCAGGGGAGATGCCAGATGGGTATTTATCCTTCCAGAAGTTTTCAATCATTCAGCCGGCTCCATAGCGATCGCGAATTCTTCACATCGCTTTGGGCGATGATTTTTTTGTGTTTTGGAATTGTGCAGTAGACGCTCATTCGCTTCATGACAGGTCAAAAAGCGCGCCGAGAGTAGCAGCTTTGCCAAAGGCCGACTAGAGGCAAACCGGGCCTCTACGGTCACAAAAATGACTGATTCAAACGCTGTGGTCACAACGCAGGATTTATCCCGGAAAATATCGAAAGCGCTGAAAACCTTGAGCCAGAGGGCCTGGGTTTCACCCAGTGAGCTTAGGCAAAAAAAACAGGCCCCGCTTGCACGTCAACGCAGGCGGAGCCGACAACGTAAAAAGAAACAATTCGCGAGCTCAGGCGATATCGCGAAGCTCCCTGCGCAGGATCTTGCCGACCGGGGTCATTGGCAGGGACTCACGCAGCACGATCTGTTTCGGAACCTTGTAGCCGGTAAAGTTCTGTTTGCAGAAATTCTTGAGCTCCTCGACAGAAAGCCCCGCCTCGCGCGGGACCACAAACAGTTTCACCGCTTCCCCTGAGCGCTCGTCCGGAACCCCGATGCAGGCGCAACTGGCGACTTTCGGGTGCGACATGACCACGTCTTCGATTTCGTTGGGATACACATTGAAGCCGGACACGATGATCAGGTCTTTCTTGCGGTCCACGATGCTGACGAAACCGTCGGCGCCGATCACAGCGATGTCGCCCGTTTTGAACCAACCTTCTGCGTCCAGCGTTTCGGCGGTAGCTTCCGGCAGATTCCAGTAGCCCTTCATGACTTGCGGGCCTTTGATGCAAAGCTCTCCCCGCTCGCCGAACGGCAACTCTGCGCCTTCGTCATCGATCACTTTCATACCCGTGCCCGGCACCGGCAGGCCGACCGTCCCCAGCCGCGCCAGCGGGCCGTAGGGGTTGGCACTGGCCACCGGAGAGGTCTCGGTGAGACCGTACCCCTCGACGATTGTGCATCCCGTCATTTCAGCCCAACGCTCGGCTGTGGCCTTGACCAACGCGGTGCCACCAGAGTTGGTGCTCTTCAGGGTAGAGAAATCCAGCTTCTTGAAGTCGGGATGATTCATCAACGCCACGAACAGGGTGTTGAGCCCGACCATGGCCGTGAACTTCCACTTGCCGAGCTCCTTGATGAACCCGCCGATATCTCTGGGGTTGGTGATCAGAATATTGTGATTGCCGCTGATGACCATGCACATGCAGTGCGCCGTGAAGGCATAGATGTGATAAAGCGGCAGCGGAGCGATCATCACTTCCCTGGCCTCCCCGAACATCACGCCACGCTCAGGACAATGCTGGCGCATGCAGGCGTAAACCTGCTGCATGTTGGCGACCAGATTGCCGTGGGTCAGCATCGCGCCTTTGGCAAGTCCCGTGGTGCCGCCGGTGTATTGCAGCACCGCAACGTCATGCAGTCCGACCGCGACAGGTTTGACAGAGCCGCCACGCCCCATGCGCAGGGCATCCTTGAAGCCAGTGGCCTGGGGCAGGTCATAGGCCGGCACCATCTTCTTGACTCTGGCGACGATGGTATTGACCAGCCACCCTTTGGCGGCTGACTGCATGTCGCCCATCTTTACTTCGATCAGGTAACGAAGCTCGGTGTCGGGCAGCACTTCCTGAACCAGCTTGCCGAACAGGTTCAGGTAGACCAACGCTTTGGCGCCGCAGTCCTTGAACTGGTGACGCATCTCGCGTGCGGTGTATAACGGATTGGTATTGACCACGATCAAACCGGCCCGCATCGCACCGAACACTGCGATGGGGTATTGCAGCAGGTTGGGCATCTGCACGGCGATGCGGTCGCCGGGCATCAGGTCGGTATGCTGTTGCAGGTAGCAGGCAAACGCAGCCGAATGGCGCTCCAGGTCAGCGTAGGTCAGCGTAACGCCCATATTGCTGAAAGCAGGTTTGTCTGCGAATTTTTTGCAGGCGCTCTCGAAGACCTCGAGGACCGACCGATACGTGTGCAGATCCAGCTCAGAGGTCACCCCGGCAGGGCGTTTGTCGTTCCAGAATTCAGGTTGCATTGTTTTATCCTTTTTTCCCTGCTCATGGCTGGCCCGCTATTCAGAATCGGGACTGGCCCGACGTTAGCAGCTAACGCCTGGAAGGCAAATATGCCAGTCGGCGTCATCAACAGTGTGAATCTTTCTGCTATTCAAGATGCAATCACGTACGGGTTGTAAGCTGAAACAGACATCCTCCGGGCAGACGCTCCAGATCGGAATATCGCCATGAAGCACGAGACATTCTGGCTTGACGCCAGCGACCATTGCCGCCTTTACGTCAATGCCTGGCTACCGGACACGGCACCGCTGGCCGTCGTGATGCTTGCCCACGGTATGGCCGAGCACAGCGGCCGCTACGCACGACTCGGCGCAGCGTTGAATGCCGCGGGCATCGCCCTTTATGCGCATGACCAGCGTGGCCATGGCAGAACCGCCCTGCAGGGCAGACTCGGGCATTTCGCCAATGAAGAGGGCTGGGAAAAAGTGGTCGACGATCTGGCGACCCTGAGCCAGTCGATCGGCCAGCGCCACGCCGGGGCGGCCTTGTTTCTGCTGGGTCACAGCATGGGCAGCTACATTGCCCAGACTTATCTGATGCACCATGGCGCCAGTCTGCAGGGCGCCATTCTCAGCGGCTCTAACTTCCATCCGGCATCGTTCTATCGCAGCGCACTTCTGGTCGTCCGGTTCGAACGCTTGCGTCAAGGCCGCAAGGGGCGTAGCGCGCTGATCGAATGGCTGTCATTCGGCTCGTTCAACAAGGCGTTCAAGCCGACCCGGACCTGTTTCGACTGGCTCAGCCGGGACCCGGATGAGGTGAACACGTACATTCAGGACCCGCTGTGCGGGTTCCGCTGCACCAACCAGTTGTGGGCAGATATGCTGGGCGGGCTGCAGAAAATCAGCGACCCGTCGAACCTGGCGCAGATCGATCCGAACCTTCCTTTGCTGATTATTGGCGGTGAATGTGATCCCGTGAGTGCCGGCAAGCGTCTGAAGGATCTTGCCGATGCATTGGCAGAAGCGGGTCATCAGGTGTTACAACTCAATGTTTACCCACAGGCGCGGCACGAACTGCTTAATGACACCAATCGCGATGAAGTGACTCAGGACCTGCTCGACTGGCTGCAGTACGCTCTCGATCAGCCGGGACCGCGTCGGGCGGAGTGATCACGCGCCTTTATCTTTTTCATATTTTTTGTCCAGGACAGACACATGACTCAAGTCACCAATACGCCCTACGAAGCCCTTGAAGTCGGTCAGAAAGCCAGCTACAGCAAGACAGTCCAGGAACGCGATATCCAGTTGTTCGCGGCCATGTCCGGCGATCACAACCCGGTCCACCTGGACGCCGAATACGCCTCCAAAACCATGTTCAAGGAGCGCATCGCCCACGGCATGTTCAGCGGTGCACTGATCAGCGCTGCAGTGGCGTGTGAGCTGCCAGGCCCTGGCACGATCTACATCGGTCAGCAAATGACCTTTCAGAAGCCGGTAAAGCTGGGCGACACCTTGACGGTGCGTCTGGAAATTCTCGAAAAGCTGCCGAAATTTCGCGTGCGCATCGCTACCCGCGTGTTCAATCAGAACGATGAACTGGTCGTCGACGGCGAAGCGGAAATTCTCGCCCCGCGCAAACAGCAGACAGTCGAACTGACCGTACTGCCTGAAATCACCGTTGGCTGAGAGGAGTGACGGTTGAGCCAGGGCCCGCCAGCGCAGGAAGCGGCCTGGCATGCTCCCGAACACGCAAAAAAGGGCGACCGAAGTCGCCCGAAGTGCCTTGCGTGCTCATGGCGAAAGGCGCGCCTTACCAAAGCGGCAGCCTTTCCCGTCAGACAGCTCGAACAGGGTGACGAAGACATTGGCCCCACGCCGTCTTCTGCCCCGTCCGATACCCATCAGGCTAGTCGTTGCAGCGCGCACGGACGTTGACCTGCATCAACACCCGCTCAATGGCTCAACGCTTTTTCGGCTTTTTCTTCGGCTTTTTCTTGCCGGTCAGCGGCATGGCCTGCTCAAAGGCATTGCGTACTTCATTCAGGCGTTTGTCGTTCAGATCATGAACGCGTCTGGCGCGCTCGGCGCCAAGATCGATCAATTTGCCATCGTCGCTCATGGTTGTGCAGTTCTCGGACACGTGGAATCAGCACCAATAATGCTCAATAGCATCGGTGATGACCAGTCGAAAACAGGGTATCAGGCGTGAATCAATCGACAGCGGGCGCAGTTCGCGCCCTCTTGTTGCGCAACGCTTTGTCTCAGATCTGGATATCGACCCACAGCCCCTGGCGCGGCTCGTCGTCGATCAATGGCACTACCGGTACGGTGTTGTCAGCATTGAGCGAGTCGCCGGGAACGACCAGGCCCTGATATTCACCGCTTTCGTCCTCGGCATGACGCCCTTGTTGCTGGCGCTGCTGCTCTTCACGCAACAGCAGGGCGCTGCGCTCTGAGTCTTCATGGCGCAGGTCAATCGATGTCTCGCTGGAGCCTGGCTGTACAGGGGCCACCGGCGGGATATCGGGGACACGCTTGGCCGGGTCCATCTGGGAGGTCACCGGCACAACGCTTAACGGGAGCATAGGTTGCAACATGGTTTTTCTCCTCTTACCGGGCTTTCGGCCGTCTGCGACGCAACTTGAACAGCCCTGTAATAGGCTGCAATAATTTATAAGGCTTTTTTTGACCGGGCTTAATGAAATAAGTGCCATGAAAGGAAAAATTCGCCGGTTCGCAGCGAATCCTGAGGTTTTTCAACGCTACCTTTGGTCTTCATGGCCCGTTCCGTTAACATAGTCGGCTTTTTCACGTCGGGAGACAGGCAGCATGGCGCAGCAGTATCAACCGGGGCAACGCTGGATTAGCGACAGCGAAGCCGAGCTGGGTTTGGGCACCGTTCTGGCACAGGATGGCCGCTTATTGACCGTGCTCTACCCGGCCACTGGCGAAACACGCCAGTACTCACTGCGTAATGCACCGCTGACCCGCGTGCGTTTCTCTCCGGGCGATGTGATCACTCACTTCGAAAACTGGAAGATGACCGTTCGTGAAGTGGACGATGTCGACGGACTGCTGGTGTATCACGGTCTGAATGCCCGCAACGAAGTGGTCACGCTGCCGGAAACCCAGTTGTCGAACTTCATTCAGTTCCGTCTGGCGACCGATCGTCTGTTCGCCGGCCAGATCGACCAGCTGTCGTGGTTCTCGCTACGCTACAACACCCTTGAACACACCAGCCGTCAATTGCAGTCCTCGCTCTGGGGGCTGGGCGGTGTCCGTGCCCAACCGATTGCCCACCAGTTGCACATTGCCCGTGAAGTGGCCGACCGCATTGCGCCGCGCGTTCTGCTCGCCGACGAAGTAGGCTTGGGCAAGACCATCGAAGCCGGTCTGGTGATTCACCGTCAGCTGTTGTCCGGTCGCGCCAATCGCGTGCTGATTCTGGTGCCGGAAAACCTCCAGCACCAATGGCTGGTCGAAATGCGTCGCCGCTTCAACCTGCAGGTTGCGCTGTTCGACGCCGAACGTTTTATGGAAAGCGATGCGGGCAACCCGTTCGAAGACACGCAACTGGCGCTGGTTGCGCTGGAATGGCTGGTCTCGGATGAAAAGGCTCAGGACGCGCTGTTCGCAGCGGGCTGGGACCTGATGGTGGTCGACGAAGCGCACCACCTGGTCTGGCACGAAGACAAGGCCAGCAGCGAGTATTCGCTGGTCGAGCAACTGGCTGAGGTGATTCCCGGCGTATTGCTGCTGACGGCAACCCCGGAACAACTGGGCCAGGACAGCCACTTCGCGCGTCTGCGCCTGCTGGACCCGAACCGTTTCCACGACCTGAACGCCTTCCGCGCCGAGAGCGAAAATTATCGCCCGGTCGCTCAAGCCGTGCAGGAACTGCTCGATAAGGGCGTGCTCTCGGCAGAAGCACAGAAAACCATTCACGGTTTCCTGGGCGCCGAGGGCGACACCTTGCTGGCTGCGGTCAATGCAGGCGACGACGAAGCCAAGGCCCGTCTGATTCGCGAATTGATGGACCGCCACGGCACAGGTCGCGTGCTGTTCCGTAACACGCGCGCCGCCGTGCAGGGTTTTCCGGAGCGCAAGCTGCACGAATACCCGCTGCCCTGCCCGGCAGAATATCTGGAGCTGCCGCTGGGCGAGCACGCCGACCTGTACCCGGAAGTCAGCTTCCAGGCGCATTCCGAAGTCAGTGAAGAAGAGCGCTGGTGGCGTTTCGACCCCCGCGTCGACTGGCTGATCGACACGCTCAAGATGCTCAAGCGCGTCAAGGTCCTCGTCATCTGCGCCCACGCCGAAACCGCCATGGACCTGGAAGACGCGCTGCGCGTGCGCTCCGGCATTCCGGCCACGGTCTTCCACGAAGGCATGAACATCCTCGAGCGTGACCGTGCTGCCGCCTACTTTGCCGACGAAGAATTCGGTGCTCAGGTATTGATCTGCTCGGAAATCGGCAGTGAAGGCCGTAACTTCCAGTTCGCTCACCATTTGGTACTGTTCGACCTGCCGTCGCACCCGGACCTGCTGGAGCAGCGTATCGGCCGTCTGGACCGTATCGGCCAGAAACACACCATCGAACTGCATGTACCTTTCCTGGAAACCAGCCCGCAGGCCCGACTGTTCCAGTGGTATCACGAAGCACTGAACGCGTTCCTCAATACCTGCCCGACCGGTAACGCGCTGCAGCATCAGTTCGGCCCTCGTCTGCTGCCGCTACTGGAAAGCGGTGATGATGACGAATGGCAGGCCCTGATCGACGAAGCCCGTGCCGAGCGCGAGCGTCTGGAAAGTGAACTGCACACAGGTCGCGACCGATTGCTGGAACTCAATTCCGGCGGCGCGGGCGAAGGCGAGGCGCTGGTCGAAGCGATTCTGGAACAAGACGACCAGTTCAGCCTGCCGATCTACATGGAAACTCTGTTCGACGCGTTCGGCATCGACAGCGAAGACCATTCGGAAAACGCACTGATCCTCAAGCCGAGCGAGAAGATGCTCGACGCCAGTTTCCCGCTGGGCGATGAAGAAGGCGTGACCATCACCTACGACCGCAATCAGGCGTTGTCTCGCGAAGATATGCAGTTCATCACCTGGGAACACCCGATGGTGCAGGGCGGCATGGATCTGGTGCTGTCCGGCTCGATGGGCAACACCGCCGTGGCGCTGATCAAGAACAAGGCGCTCAAGCCGGGTACCGTGTTGCTGGAACTGATCTACGTCAGCGAAGTGGTTGCGCCGCGTTCGCTGCAACTGGGCCGCTACCTGCCGCCGGCTGCACTGCGCTGCCTGCTTGATCCCAACGGCAATGATCTGTCGAGTCGCGTGTCGTTCAATACCCTGAACGACCAACTCGAAAGCGTGCCACGTGCCAGCGCCAACAAATTCATCCAGGCCCAGCGCGACGTGCTGACGCCGCGGATCAATGCAGGCGAAGAGAAGATCACGCCGAAACACGCCGAGCGCGTGGTTGAGGCGCAACGTCGTCTGGCCGCTGATACCGAAGAAGAACTGGCGCGTCTGACGGCCCTGCAGGCCGTCAACCCGACGGTGCGCGACAGCGAACTGGTGGCCCTGCGCAATCAGCGCGAGCAAGGTCTGGCCATGCTGGAGAAGGCTGCACTGCGCCTGGAAGCGATCAGAGTGCTGGTCGCAGGCTGATCGGCGTCCCTGTTGACACTGGACGCAGAGCGTCATGAGAGGCATTCCCATCGCTCTGCGTGGGAATGCAGCCCGTGACGTTGCGCGTCACACCGCCGCCGGGTCTGCCACGACTTCTGCCGGTTCCTCGGCGACCATTCTTGCCTTCATCCGCTCAGCGTCCCTGCTGAAGCAACGTGATGCCAGATACAAAAACACCAGCGTCATCAGCAATGCCGCCGGGATCAGGTACATGGCGTCGTGCAGACCGATGGCCTTGAAGCTTTCGTTCATCACGTCGGCACCTGCGACCGCCATCGCTGCATGGGCGAAATGGTCGGACAGCAAGCCAACCACAACCGGCCCCGCCCCACCGCCCAGCAGGTACAGTCCGGCGAAAAACAATGCCATTGCCGTCGCCCTCAGGCGTGGTTCGACCACGTCCTGAATGGCCGTGTAAACGCAGGTGTAGAAGTTGTAGGCAAACAACCAGCCCACGCTGAATATCGCCACGAACACGCCGATTTCAATGCGTCCGGCGTGCAAGGCATAGCCTGTGGCGATCGTCGCCACCAACATGCTGAACGCTGCGAACAACAGCCTTCCATTGGGCGAACGCTGGTGCAGTTTGTCGGCGATCCAGCCGCCCGCCGTCAGGCCTAACAATCCGGTCACGCCGACGATCACCCCCGTCGCGACTGCCGCTTCCTGCAAGGGCAGGAGGAAATAGCGTTGCAGCATCGGCACCATGAACGAGTTGCAGGCGTAAGTGGCGAAATTGAAGGTCAGGCCGCCGAGCACCAGCCAGCGGAACGTGGGGATCGACAGTACACGGCGGATCGGTTTCTCGATTTTGACTTCCGACATGCGCACGCTTTCCGCCGCGCCACGCTTGGGTTCCTTGATGAAAAAGATGAACACGGCCAGCAGCAGCCCAGGCACCGCAGCGATGAAGAAGGGGGCGCGCCAGCTGTCAAACGCCTTGACCATGGCACCGATGGTGAAGAACGCCAGCAGCAGACCCAACGGCAGTCCCAACATGAAAATGCCCATGGCACGGGAGCGTTTATGCGCCGGAAACAGGTCACCGATCAGCGAATTCGCGGCAGGCGCATAGCTGGCCTCGCCGATACCGACGCCCATGCGCACCAACAGAAAGGTCCAGAAACTGCCGACCATTCCATTGACCGCCGTCAGACCGCTCCATACCGCCAGACCACAGCCCATCAGTTTCTTGCGCGATCCGTTGTCCGCCATACGCCCCAGCGGCAGACCGGCGATGGCGTATACCAGCGTGAACGCAGTTCCCAGAAGCCCGAGCTGAAAATCGCTCAGGTGCCATTCCATGCGAATGGGCTCGACGATGATGGCCGGGATGGTGCGGTCAAAGAAGTTGAACAGGTTGGCGAGGAACAACAAAAAGAGGACGCGCCATGCGTTGGCGGCCTGAATAGGGGTTTCCGTCCGAAGCGTGGTCATGAGGCGATCGTCCCTTCTTATTAGTGGTAACAATCTAGAAGGCTGAGGGTGGCGTGTCTGTAAACATTCGTAAACCGCCTCTTCGACGAAGATTTCTTATAACTATTCGTTATTGGCCGCTTTTCAGATTCCTGGGGATGCGTACTGGCAAACTGACAACAGCTTCTATACTCACTCCGAATCGCCAGGCCTTTAGCCTTGGCGCCCTGGCAGTAAAGATATAGGGCTTGCTATGGAGTGGCTGGGTTTGAATGTGTTCGCCGGCGTCCCGGCGGACGGGCAACTGTTGATCAACTGCAGTCATAATCTGTTTCTGGTTGCGCTGGCTTACGGAGTCGCCTGTGCCGCGTGCTTCGCGACACTGGACATCGCCGACCGGGTCACTCAGGTCGAAGCCCTCAAAAGCCGACGCATCTGGAAGGCGCTGGGTGCGCTGTGTCTGGCCGGCGGCGTATGGGCCATGCACTTCATCAGCATGCTGGCTTTTCAGGCACCTCTGAGCATCACCTACGATCTGGGCATCACGCTGGCGTCGCTGCTGATCGTGCTGATGACCGCGCTGTTCGCCATCAAGGCGCTGACCATCCAGACATTGACCCTAAGGCGTTGCCTGACGAGCGCGGTGGTCATGGGTATTGGCATCAGCATCATGCACTACCTGGGCATGGGGGCCATGCGGTCCGACGCCGTGCAGTACTACGAGCCCAAAACCTTCGCACTCTCCGTTGTCGTTGCCATTCTTGCCAGCGTGGCCTTGCTCACCCTGCCCCGCCATTTGCGGCAGTACAGCGGCATGTTTCATCAAATGTTTCGTTACGGGTTGAGCGTTTTTCTGGGTGCAGGCCTGCTGACCATGCACCTGATGGGCATGCGCGCCCTGCATCTGGTCATTCCCCAGGGCGCAGAGCTGCACCTGCCGAGCACCGCAAACAGCCAGCAACTGGGCCTGACCATTGCCGTGATCACCTTGCTGATCATTGCCGGCAGCATCAGTGCGGCGATGGCCGACAAGAAACTGCAGGGCAAGGAGCATGACCTTCAGCGCGTCAATGCGCTGCTCAGCCAACTGGATCAGGCGCGGGTCTCGCTTCAGCAGGTAGCGCATTACGACCCGCTGACCAACCTGATCAACCGTCGCGGATTCAACCAGATATTCGCTGAAAAGCTGCTTGAGCATACGATCGGCCAAGGCATGCTGGCGGTGATGTTCCTGGACATCGACCACTTCAAACGAATCAATGACAGCCTGGGTCACGATGCAGGTGATGAGTTGCTCAAGGTAATCGCCGAGCGAATCCGCAGCGCCACGCGCGTCCAGGACGTGGTGGCGAGGTTTGGGGGTGACGAGTTCTGTATTCTGCTGAGCATTCCCAACTACGAAGAAGCCCGACACCTGGCACACCGTGTCATGCACAAGATGAAAGAGACCATCGAGCTGGCCGGAAGACGCATGGTCATGACCACCAGCATTGGTATCGCAGTGTTTCCACGGGACGGCTCAACCTGCGATGAACTGCTCAAGCACGCCGACCTCGCCCTCTACCAATCCAAGGGCAACGGTCGTAACCGGGTCAATTTTTTCAGCCCCGCCCTCAAGAACAAAGCCAGTCTGGAATTGCATCTGGAAGAGGAGTTGCGCAACGCCCTGCGCGAAGAGACTGGCCTTGAGGTGTACTACCAGCCGATTGTCGATCTGCGCACCGGGCACATCGCCAAGCTGGAAGCGCTGGTACGCTGGAATCATCCGCAGCACGGACTGCTGGTGCCCGATCGCTTCATCAGTATTGCCGAAGCGAACGGGCTGATCGCCGAACTGGACAACTGGGTACTGCGCCGCGCCTGCCGCGACCTGGGCGCGTTGCGCCTCGACGGTCTGGACAAGCTGATCATCACGGTGAACTGTTCGGCGCTGAACCTGAGTCGGGACGAATTGACCGAAGAAGTGGAACAGGCGCTGAGCGAAGCCAACGTGGCCCCGGGCCGCCTGGAACTGGAGGTGACCGAGAACGCGCTGATGGGCAACATCAGCAATACGATCCTGATGCTCAAGCATATTCGCAGCCTGGGCGTCTCGCTCTCGATCGACGACTTCGGGACCGGTTATTCGTCACTCGCCTACCTGAAACGGCTGCCGCTGGACACACTGAAAATCGATAGATCGTTCATCATCGACATTCCGAAATCGCCTCAGGACATGGAGATCGTTCAGGCAATCATTGTGATGGCCCACACCCTGCGCCTCAAGGTGGTGACGGAAGGCGTCGAGACGCCTGCACAACTGGAATTTCTCAGTCAGTTCGGCAGCGATTACGTGCAGGGCTATCTGTTCAGCAAGCCGCAGCCACTGGAACGGATTCTGCCGCTGATAAGGGAAACGAACGGACGAGAACCTGCCAGCCTGTGGCCTGCATCGCTCATGCTGGACGTCAAGGATCGGGATGCGGACATACCGCGTTCACTGGATCTGTTCGACGACCTGCCGGGCGCTGAACATGCTCTGGCCACCCGCAGCCCTTCTCGCACACAACGGTCACGATGGTCTGACTGAAAGGCGTTCCCTCAGCGGGCGGTGTAGCTTTTTGCTACGCGGGCAATCACAAAGTTACCGTGGCACCCACAAAGGTGCCGTCACGAGCACCCGCATGGCGCACAGATCAATCCGATGCCCTGTTTTGGATCAACACCCAAGGTGCCACTACCACCGCCCAGAGCAGCGGGTCACTCTCCACAAGCTCGATTGCCTTTGATTCAGACACCTTGCCGACCTTTGCTGCGTCCACCCATGCGGACACTTTGGCCGCGTCGTTTTCGGCTACCGCCTCGGCAACTTCGATCAGATCCAGAGGTGGCTCGACCCACAACAGGGCACCCTTGGCAAAGAATGGTTGCAATTCTTTCCAGCGAATTGAGGCGGTCTCCCCGAGCAGTTTGGCATAGAGGGTGCTAGGTTCTTGCGTCATGGGTTTCACCAGAAAGGAAATCGGCGCAATGATACCGCCGCCTTTCTCGTAGAAAAACCCGGAAGCAAGTGATTGATTGCAGGAAAGGCGCGAAATCCAACACGATCCGCCCCGACTTCACGACATCGGGGCGGTTGGATTCTGTAACTTTCTTTCGATTAAGCGACACACACCGGTTTACCCCATTGCCCCGTGCTTTCCAAGCGATTCACCGGCACTCTAAACTGTTCCGGTACAGTTGGCGGAGTGGGGGAAGATCGGTGTCGAAGCCGGTCCTGTAGCCTTGGCCAGCAGGATTATAAAAACTACAACGCAAGAGTGGAGCATCATGACTAAGGGTACCAAGAAGTTTTCCAGGCTGTTCGCCGCATTGGTTATGGCCGGGGTTGCCAGCCATTCGTTCGCAGCCGACACCATCAAGATCGGCATCGCCGGTCCCAAGACTGGCCCGGTCGCCGAGTACGGCACCATGCAATTCAACGGCGCCAAGATGGCCATCGAGCAGATCAACGCCAAGGGCGGTGTCGATGGCAAGAAACTCGAAGCTGTCGAATACGATGATGCCTGCGACCCGAAACAGGCCGTGGCAGTCGCCAACAAGGTCGTCAACGATGGCGTGAAATACGTGATCGGTCACCTGTGCTCCAGCTCCGCTCAACCTGCATCCGACGTCTATGAAGACGAAGGCATCATCATGGTGACCCCGGCAGCCACCAGCCCTGATATCACCAACCGTGGCTACAAGCTGGTATTCCGTACCATCGGTCTGGACAGCGCGCAGGGACCTGCAGCCGGTAACTACATCGCAGACGTCGCCAAGCCGAAAATCGTTGCAGTCATTCACGACAAGCAGCAATACGGCGAAGGCATCGCTTCGGCAGTAAAAACCACGCTGGAAAGCAAAGGCGTCAAGGTTGCCCTGTTCGAAGGCATCAATGCCGGTGACAAGGACTTCTCGTCGCTGATCGCCAAGCTCAAGCAAGCCAATGTCGACTTCGTCTACTACGGCGGCTACCACCCGGAGCTGGGCCAGATTCTGCGCCAGTCCAAGGAAAAAGGCCTGAACGCCAAGTTCATGGGTCCTGAAGGTGTGGGCAACGACTCCATCTCGCAAATCGCTGGCGAAGCTTCCGAAGGCCTGCTGGTCACCCTGCCGAAATCCTTTGATCAGGATCCAGCCAACCAGGCGCTGACCAAGGCATTCCAGGACAAGAAACAGGATCCGAGCGGTCCGTTCGTGTACCCGTCCTACTCTGCCGTTCAGGTCATTGCCGACGGCATCGCTGCCGCCAAGACCGAAGACACCGACAAGGTGGCAGCCGCCATCCACGCCGGTACGTTCAAGACCCCGATGGGCGAACTGAGCTACGACGCCAAGGGCGACCTGAAGAACTTCCAGTTCGTGGTCTACGAATGGCACTACGGCAAGCCGAAGACCGAAGCCGCCAAATAAGCAGCTTGCGTTGACAACCGAAGCCCACTGCCATCGCAGTGGGCTTTGTTTTACGAATCATGGCCCGCCTGCCGAGATCCGGCAGAGGCCACCTGAAAATCTTAAAACCGTTACCAGCGGTTCGCTGGCGGCGTCAAAGGCAACGCATCGACAGAATGCGTACCCGACGCAGGCCGGAGAAATGCAGATCAGGTTTTTAGGAGCGCGGTAAATGCCCGAGTTATTCCACTACATGCAACAGCTGGTCAATGGCCTGACCATTGGCAGCACGTATGCATTGATCGCCATCGGCTACACGATGGTTTACGGCATCATCGGAATGATCAACTTCGCCCACGGCGAGGTATACATGATCGGTTCCTACGTTGCCTTCATGGCGCTTGCCGGCCTTGCAATGATGGGTATCGACAGCCTGCCGCTGTTGATGATCGCAGGTTTCGCCGCCTCCATCATCGTGACCAGCGCCTACGGTTACAGCATCGAACGGGTCGCCTACCGTCCGCTGCGCAACAGCAACCGTCTGATTCCTCTGATTTCTGCGATCGGCATGTCGATCTTTCTGCAGAACTCGGTCCAGCTTTCCCAGGGTTCCGGCAACTTTGCCATCCCCAACCTGCTGCCCGGCAGCCTGTCATTCGGCCCCGGTGGCGCACAGGAAGTGCTTATTTCCTACATGCAGATCGTGGTATTCGCTGTCACGCTGGTGGCCATGACTGGCCTGACCCTCTTCATTTCCCGCTCGCGAATGGGCCGCGCCTGCCGCGCCTGTGCCGAGGACATGAAGATGGCCAACCTGCTGGGTATCAACACCAACACCATCATTGCCCTCACCTTCGTGGTCGGCGCCGCGCTGGCTGCCGTTGCCGCCATGCTGCTCAGCATGCAATACGGCGTGATCAACCCAAGCGCGGGCTTTCTGGTAGGTCTCAAGGCGTTCACTGCTGCGGTACTGGGCGGCATCGGCTCGATTCCGGGCGCCGTGCTCGGCGGTCTGGTGCTGGGCGTCGCCGAAGCCTTCGGTGCCGACATCTTTGGTGATCAGTACAAGGACGTCGTGGCCTTCGGCCTGCTGGTCCTGGTGCTGCTATTCCGCCCGACCGGCATCCTGGGTCGTCCGGAGGTTGAGAAAGTATGAGCAAGTCTTTCAAACAGGCGCTGTTCAGCGCTGCGCTGGTGTGGGCCGTTGCCTACCCGGTGTTCGGCCTGAAACTGGCCTTTTCCGGCGTGACCCTGCAAGTGCATAACGCCAGCCCCATGACCCTGACCGTCATTGCGGCCTGTTCGGTCCTGCTGTTTCTGCGCGTGCTGTTCGCCGAGAAGATCAGCACTTTGCGCAATCGTGATCGCGCCCCACTGATCTCACAGAAAACCAGCGACTTCATGACCCGGCCTACAACCCAGCGTTGGGGCCTTGCCGCCCTGATCGTGCTGGCGTTCGTCTGGCCGTTCTTCGGCTCACGCGGTGCAGTCGATATCGCAACGCTGATCCTGATCTACGTGATGCTGGGCCTGGGCCTGAACATCGTGGTCGGCCTCGCAGGCCTGCTGGACCTGGGCTACGTCGGTTTCTACGCGGTCGGCGCCTATGGTTACGCGTTGCTGTCGCACTACTTCGGCCTGAGTTTCTGGGAAAGCCTGCCGCTGGCCGGTCTGCTGGCAGCGCTGTTCGGCTTCCTGCTGGGTTTCCCGGTCCTGCGGCTACGGGGCGATTACCTGGCCATCGTGACGCTCGGGTTCGGTGAAATCATCCGTATTTTCCTGCGCAACATGACCGAGATCACCGGCGGCCCGAACGGCATCAGCAACATCGAAAAACCAACCCTGTTCGGCCTGAGCTTCGAACGCCGTGCAGCCGAGGGTGCGCAGACGTTCCACCAGTATTTCGGTCTGGACTACAACCCGATCAGTAAGGTGATCTTCCTCTATCTGATCGCCCTGCTGCTGGCGCTGGCGGCGCTGTTCGTCATCAACCGACTGCTGCGCATGCCGATCGGTCGTGCCTGGGAAGCCTTGCGCGAAGACGAAATCGCCTGCCGTGCACTGGGTCTGAATCCGACCGTGATCAAGCTCTCGGCATTTACCCTGGGTGCAGCGTTCGCCGGTTTCGCAGGCAGCTTCTTCGCCGCTCGTCAGGGTCTGGTGACGCCGGAGTCTTTCACCTTCATCGAGTCGGCAATCATTCTGGCCATTGTGGTGCTTGGCGGCATGGGTTCCCAGCTGGGCGTTATTCTCGCGGCCATTGTGATGATCCTGCTGCCTGAACTGATGCGTGAGTTCAGCGATTACCGCATGTTGATGTTCGGTGCCCTGATGGTGCTGATGATGATCTGGCGTCCTCAAGGTTTCCTGCCGATGCAACGACCTGTCATGAAGTTGAAAGCGGAGGCGGCCAAATGAAACAGCCTCTTCTGCAAGCCACAAACCTGAGCATGCGCTTCGGCGGTCTGCTGGCGGTCAATGGCGTTGCCCTGACCGTTCATGAAAAGCAGGTCGTGTCGATGATCGGCCCCAATGGCGCGGGCAAGACCACCGTCTTCAACTGCCTGACCGGTTTCTACAAACCCAGCGGCGGGACCATCCTGCTGGATGGCGAACCGATCCAGGGCCTGGCCGGTCATCAGATTGCGCGCAAGGGTGTAGTGCGGACGTTCCAGAACGTGCGTCTGTTCAAGGAAATGACCGCTGTCGAGAATCTGTTGGTCGCCCAGCATCGTCATTTGAACACCAACTTTCTGTCCGGACTGTTCAAGACGCCGGCCTTCCGCCGCAGCGAACGCGAAGCCATGGACTACGCCGAACACTGGCTGGAAGCCGTCAACCTCAAGGAATTTGCCAATCGCCCGGCCGGGACTCTGGCCTACGGTCAGCAACGCCGCCTGGAAATCGCCCGTTGCATGATGACGCGGCCGCGAATTCTCATGCTGGACGAGCCGGCAGCCGGTCTGAACCCGCGGGAAACCGAAGACCTGAAAGCGCTGATCGGCGTGTTGCGCAACGAGCACAACGCCACAGTGCTGCTGATCGAGCACGACATGAAGCTGGTGATGAGCATTTCCGACCACATCGTAGTGATCAATCAGGGCACACCACTGGCCGACGGAACGCCGGAACAGATTCGTGACAATCCTGAAGTGATCAAAGCCTACCTGGGGGAAGCGTAAATGCTGCAGTTCGAAAACGTTTCCACCTTTTACGGCAAGATCCAGGCGCTGCACAGCGTCAACGTTGAAGTCCGCCAAGGCGAGATCGTGACCCTGATCGGCGCCAACGGTGCCGGCAAGTCCACCTTGCTGATGACCTTGTGCGGCTCACCGCGCGCTCACAGCGGCAGCATCCGTTACATGGGCGAGGAACTGGTCGGCCAGGAATCGTCGGTGATCATGCGCAAGAGCATCGCGGTAGTGCCTGAAGGCCGCCGCGTGTTCGCCCGCCTGACCGTCGAAGAAAACCTGGCCATGGGCGGTTTTTTTACCGAGAAAGGCGATTATCAGGAACAGATGGACAAGGTCTTGCACCTGTTCCCGCGCCTAAAGGAACGTTTCACGCAGCGCGGTGGCACCATGTCCGGCGGCGAACAGCAAATGCTCGCCATCGGCCGTGCGCTGATGAGCAAGCCCAAGCTGTTGCTGCTGGACGAACCGTCGCTGGGTCTGGCACCGATCATCATTCAGCAGATTTTCGAGATCGTCGAACAACTGCGACGTGATGGCGTGACCGTTTTTCTGGTCGAGCAGAACGCCAACCAGGCCCTTAAAATCGCCGACCGCGCCTATGTGCTGGAAAACGGTCGAGTGGTGATGCAGGGCACCGGTGAAGAACTGCTGGTCGATCCGAAAGTGCGGGACGCCTATCTGGGCGGCTAGGTTTTGTACGAAAAGTCGGCGAGCGAAGGTCAGGCAAGGCAAAAACAGGCGAGGAAGCGGAGTCTACGTGTTGTAAATGAGCATTCCGATCGGACTCGCGCACGAGCCTGTTTTTAACGCAGCATCACCGAGCGCAGCCACTTTTCGTACAGAGCCTAGCAAAGCGCGCCATGATCATGCCCACGCACCTGCGTGGGCATGCTTTCCCTCTCTCACCCTCACGCCAAACGCTCCAGCGGCGAGCCGCTGCGCTCGAACCAGCCCACCAGATAATCACCCGCACTCGCCCTGGCACTTCGCTCTCGAAGGGTGAACCAGAAAACATCGGCGTCGTTGCCGCCCGGTAATCCTTGAGCAGCCAGTGCAACCTGAATGGTCAATAACGGCCTGGCCACCAGCCGTTCATCACTGGCTACCTTTAAGCGAACCGCCAGATCGAAGCCGTCGCGCCGCAAATCGCGCACGCTGTTACTCAGTGCTGCTCGAATCCATGGGCAAGTAAGGCGCTTACTTCAGAGGCTTCAAACCTGTTCCCGCCGCCGATGCCGCAATGGCCAATGCCAAAAGCGTAGAAGGCCTGCACACCGGACAGACGTATCAGGTCTTGTGATGCGGCAGCAGTCTGCGTAACGTGGCGGCACTTGTCTGGAGACCCGCCCAATGTTCGCTGCTCGTTCCGTCCTTGTATTCGCCCTTCTGCCGTTGTTTGCCGGTTGCCAGATGCTGGGCATCAGTACCGACACACCAAAAGTATCGACGGCCGGCATGATCCGCATGCAGGGCGACCTGACTGGCGAGAACGGGCAGTTGATGTTCAAGCCGTGCAACGAGCAGCGTCGCTACGTGGTCAAGGACCGCAATAACACCGGCCTTCTGCAGGAGGCCGCGAGTCTGGCCGACAGCAAGGGACGCGTCTTTGCGGACCTGCGCGGCTCGTTCGCCGCCAGCAAGGCAGCCAACAGTGACGGTCAACTGGACCTGCACCAGGTCTATCGTGTGGAACGGCCCGGCCAGTCCTGCGACGACCTGAACTTCAAGCGCCTGACCTTGCACGTCAATGGCAACAAGCCGGCGTGGAACGTCAACGTCAGCGGCAAGGGCATGGTCCTTGAGCGCGAGGGCCAGCCGCCGCTTGCCGTGCCTTACCTTGAAGAACAACTGCCGGATGGCAGCTTCAGTGTCAGCAGCGAAGCCAACAACCAGCGCATCGAACTCTGGGTCGCGCCACAGCGTTGCGTGGACAGCGTCAACGGTTCGGTGCAACACCTCACCGCCGAGCTGCGCCTCAACGGTCAGGCCCAACGCGGCTGCGGCTACTACGGCGGCTCGCGGGACGACTGATCCATCCCTGGGACGAGGTTTTGGCGACCGATGGCACCCGTCGTCGCCAGGACTGCGCACCTCGACTCGCCGCCAACGGGGTTCAGCGCTTATAATCGCCGGTTCTTGTAGTGCTGTCGGGCTGAACCTGCGGCCCGAAAACTGGACCCCTTAATGTTACGAATCACCGAACTCAAACTGCCGATCGATCATCCGGACGAAGACCTGCGCCCTGCTCTGCTGCAGCGCCTGGGCATCGACAGCAGCGAACTGCTGGACTTCACCCTCTTCAAGCGCAGCTACGATGCGCGCAAGAAGTCCTCCGAACTGTGCTTCATCTACACCATAGACTTTCAGGTCAGTGACGAAGACGGGCTGCTGCGCAAACTGGCCAACGACCGCCACGTCGGCCCGGCGCCCGACATCAGTTACAAGGTGGTCGGCCATGCGCCGGAAGGCCTGAGCGAACGGCCGATAGTAGTCGGCTTCGGCCCTTGCGGGATTTTCGCAGGCCTGTTGCTGGCGCAGATGGGCTTCAAGCCGATCATTCTCGAGCGCGGCAAGGAGGTGCGTCAGCGCACCAAGGATACCTGGGGCCTGTGGCGCAAAAACGTTCTGAACCCTGAGTCCAATGTCCAGTTTGGCGAAGGTGGCGCAGGCACGTTCTCCGACGGCAAGCTCTACAGCCAGATCAAGGACCCGTACTTCCATGGCCGCAAGGTGCTGCACGAGTTTGTGAAGGCTGGCGCGCCGGAAGAAATTCTCTACGTCAGCAAGCCACACATCGGCACCTTCCGCCTGACCGGGGTGGTTGAAAACATGCGTCATCAGATCGAAGAACTGGGCGGCGAAGTACGCTTCCAGCAGCGCGTCACTGATCTGATGATCGACGATGGCCAGTTGAATGGCGTGGTCCTTGAAGGCGGTGAGCAGATCGCGTCGCGTCACGTGATTCTCGCGCTGGGCCACAGCGCCCGCGACACGTTCCGCATGCTGCACGGCCGCGGCGTTTTCATGGAGGCCAAGCCGTTTTCGGTGGGTTTCCGTATCGAGCATCCTCAATCGCTGATCGACCGTGCCCGGTTGGGCAAATACGCCGGTCACCCGAAACTGGGGGCTGCCGACTACAAGCTGGTGCATCACGCCACTAACGGCCGCTCGGTGTACAGCTTCTGCATGTGCCCTGGCGGGACAGTGGTCGCGGCGACATCCGAGCCCAATCGTGTGGTGACCAACGGCATGAGCCAGTATTCGCGCAACGAGCGCAATGCCAACTCAGGCATCGTGGTCGGCATCACGCCCGAACAGGACTTCCCGGGCAGCCCGCTGGCCGGTATCGAATTGCAGGAGCGTCTGGAGTCTCACGCTTATCTGCTGGGCGGCAGCACCTACGAAGCACCTGCGCAGCTGGTCGGCGACTTCATCGCGGGCAAGGCGTCCACCGCGCTGGGCAGCGTCGAACCTTCGTACAAACCGGGGGTGAAGCTGGTCGATCTCGCCGACGCGCTGCCCGCCTTTGCCATTGAAGCCATTCGTGAAGCCCTGCCCGCCTTCGACAAACAGATCAAAGGCTTTTCGTTGCACGATGCGGTCCTGACCGGCATCGAGACCCGCACATCGGCACCGCTGCGCATCACGCGTGGCCCAAACATGCAAAGCCTCAATACAAAAGGGCTGTACCCGGCCGGCGAAGGCGCAGGTTATGCCGGCGGCATTCTGTCCGCTGGCGTGGACGGCATCCGCATAGCCGAAGCGCTGGTACGAGACATGCTGGGAATCGACAGCTGATCTGCCGCTGCCTGATCACGGGCGTCTTGCCACGCAAGCGTCCGTGCACTGCCAATCTCAATAACTTATAAAGTTACAATTAACATTTAAAATATCAATTCTCAGAAACTTCCTACGCAATTAACTCCACATTCACGACTTAACTAGCAGCACAATTTAAGCCCTATTTTTATTGTGCAAGAAACTGTCGAATCTATAACAAAAACGAATATAAATTTTGTTTTAACTCTGCAATCAACGGGTTAGGGTGTCGACCCTTTTTACCGTAGACGGAGAATGGTCGCGCCCATGCGAAATACCATTACGCGCTTTTTTCAGCTCGAAGCAGCGGGAGGCCTGCTGTTGATTGCGGCTGCTGCCCTTGCCCTCGTTATTAATAACTCGCCTCTTTCCTGGCTGTATAACGCTTTTCTGGAGACACCGGTCGAGGCCCGGATAGGCGCCCTGCAAATCGCCAAGCCTCTTTTACTGTGGATCAACGACGGGCTGATGGCGCTGTTTTTTCTGGTCATCGGCCTTGAGGTCAAACGTGAAGTGCTGGAAGGCCATCTGTCCAAACCTTCTCAGATCGTGCTGCCTGGTGCGGCGGCCATCGGCGGCATGGTGGTTCCGGCACTGATCTATGTCGCATTGAATACAGGCAATGCCGAAGCCCTGCACGGCTGGGCCATTCCCATGGCAACCGATATCGCGTTTGCTCTGGGCGTACTCGCGTTGCTCGGCAAACGCGTGCCGGTCTCGCTGAAGCTGTTTCTGATGACGCTGGCGATCATTGATGACCTGGGCGCAATCATCGTCATCGCGCTGGTCTACTCCGGTGAGCTTTCACAGGTATCGCTGATACTGGCGGGCGTATCGATCATTGCGCTGATCGCAATGAACCGGTCCGGCGTGAGCAGGCTTGCGCCTTATTTGCTTATCGGTCTGGTGCTGTGGGTCTGCGTTCTGAAAAGCGGTATTCACGCAACGCTCGCAGGCGTGATGCTGGCGTTCTGCATTCCCTTGCGCACGAGCGCCAAGGCCTCTCCCTTGCTGACCTTGGAACACGGCCTGCATCCATGGGTCGCTTACGGCATCCTCCCTCTGTTTGCGTTCGCCAATGCTGGTGTTTCGCTGGCCGGCGTGACCATGGACAGCTTTACCCATTCGGTCCCGCTGGGCATCGCTACAGGCCTTTTGCTGGGCAAAACAGCGGGAGTGTTCGGGCTGACCTGGCTGGCGGTCAGGACGCGCCTGGCGTCGCTGCCAAAGGACGCCAACTGGGGCCACGTGCTGGGAGTTTCGATCCTGTGCGGTATCGGTTTCACCATGAGCCTGTTCGTTGGCTCACTGGCGTTCGAGCCAGGCGTCAGCGGGTATGCGGGAGAGGATCGCATGGGCATTCTGACCGGTTCGATACTGTCGGCCATCATTGGATACGGCGTGATGGTCATGGCCTGCAAGACGACGCCGAAGCGCTGAAAAGAGAGTGCGCCTGAAACGAAAAACCCCGAGCATTTCGGCTCGGGGTTTCGGTTGATTCGTGTCGCGGATCAGTGTGTCACGCGGCTCGTGCCGTTGACGGTCATGATGCGAACACGCTCGCCGACCCGGAAAATCTCGTTTTCCTCGACCTGCTGCACATAGGCACGCATGCTGCCATCGTCTTCACGAACGGTGATTTCGACGCCCTGAGTGCGCGTCAGACCTTCTTCGGTAGCGGAGCCGAGCAGGCCTCCGGCCACGGCACCGATCACTGCTGCGACGACGCTGCCGCGACCGCCACCGATTGCGCTGCCGCCTACACCACCAACGATCGCACCGGCACCTGCGCCGATGGGGGTCTTGGTGCCTTCGATTTTCACTGGACGCAAGGATTCAACGGTACCCAGACGAACGTTCTGTACGGTACGAGCCTCGTCACGGGAATAGGAGTCACCGGTGAGGTTCGAAGTACAGCCGCCCATCGTCAGCGCCATGGCAGTGAACGAAGCAACCAGAAGAGCAGACTTGCGCATAAAAGGTATCTCCAGAGGAACCAGTGGCCATTAGACTATCCGACTTCGACGCTGTCACGACCCAGGTTCCGCAATTTATATTCATTCAGGTGCCATACAGCGACATCCCATGTAACGCTCAGACGACCCGAGCGGCAAATAATTCAATCAGGGCGCCAGACGCTCACGTGTCCATTCCCCATCTTCCAAACGATAGTTCAAACGGTCGTGAAGGCGACTCGAACGCCCCTGCCAGAACTCGATCCGCTCCGGCAGAAGACGATAGCCGCCCCAGTGCTCGGGACAATGAGGCGCGGTGTCGAGAAATCGCTGTTCAGTCTGTTTGATCAGACCTTCAAGCTCTTCACGGTCGGCGATCACCCGGCTTTGCGGCGAGGCCCATGCGCCGAGACGGCTGCCCAGCGGCCGGACCTGATAATAGGCATCCGATTCCTGCACGGTGACCTTTACCACACGCCCTTCGATACGCACCTGACGCTCCAGCGTCGGCCAGAAAAAGGTCATTGCAGCGAAAGGACGCGCAGCGAGTTGCTGGCCCTTGGCACTGTCGTAGTTGGTGAAAAATGTGAAGCCTTGAGTGTCCAGCCCCTTGAGCAGCAGTACGCGGCAATGCGGACGCCCCTCCTCGTCAACCGTCGCCAGGGTCATGGCATTGGCTTCAACCGGAGGCTGCTCGGTTTTCACCGCTTCGGCGAACCATTGATGAAACAACGCAAACGGCTCATCCGATGACTGCGCTTCGGTCAGACCGTCGCGGGTGTAGTCACGGCGCATGTCAGCCAGAGTCTGGGTCATGGTGTGATTCCTGTTGTCGGGGCTGGATTATCTGACGACTGAACAGTGAGCGAATGCCCTGAGTCAGATCAGACGCGAGGCGTCTGTAGAAGCGTTCCCACGCGAACGTGGGAACGGTCAGGAGAGTTACCCGGGATCAGTTGCTCGCCTGGGCGTCGGTCTTCTTGGCTGCTGCGTCTTTGGCAGGAGTCTTCGCGGCAGGCTTTTTGGCCGCTGCGGTGGACTTGGCCGGAGCGGCTTTTTTGGCTGTGCTGGCTTTCGCTTTGGCCGGTGCAGCTTTCTTGGCCGTGTCTTTCTTCGCCACAGCTGCTTTCTTGGCCGGGGCTGGGGCAGGCACGACAGGCTTGACGTCCTGAGTCGCGACCATGGTCGGAGCAACCGGAGGCAGCGCATAGCGGCTCATGAGGGCCACCATGGTGTCCTGTGGCGTCATCAGGATTTCGACGCGACGGTTCAGTGCACGACCTTGTGCGCTGTCGTTGGCCGCACGCGGCATCACGGCACCCATGCCTCGCTGGCTCAGGCGCTGACGCTCGAGACCGCTGAGGCGGAAGATCGCCGCGACCGACTGTGCACGCTCCTGACTGATTTTCTGATTGGCTTCGGTAGGACCCGACGTGTCAGCGTGACCCAGAATCAGCACGGCTGTTTTCTTGTCGCCTTCAACAGCCTTGGCCAGACGGGTGATAGGACCCAGTGTGATCGGCAATAGCATGGCCGGACGATCCGGGTTGAACGAGCTGTCTACCGGCGCAGTGATTGCCAGCAGGTCTTCGCGACGCTCAAGTTCGAACGGAGTGTCCTTGATGGCCGCACGGACGCGAGGCTCGTACTCGTCCAGCCAGGCCTTGGTCACTTTCGGATCAGGCATCGGAGCGGCTTTGGGCTCATCTTTTTTAGCGTCGGCGCTTGGGAAAGGCCACCACCATTTGGTGTCGGTTTCAGACTTGGCAACCAGAGCAGGGGCAGCAGGCTTATCCGCAGGCTTGCTGGCAACTGCGTCAGGCTTTGCCGCCTTGTCGTCCGAGCCGAACGGCCAGTACCAAGGGCTGGTACTCTGCGCATCGGCAGCCGGGGCTGGCTTTTCAGCAGCCTTGGCGACCGGCGCTGCAGGGCTCGGCGCCGGAGCTTTTGCGGAGACATCGTCTGCGGCTGCGCCCGAACCGAACTGCCACCAATGGCCGTCAGTTGCAGCAGAATCGGATTGAGGAGTTTGAGCACAGCCGGTGACGGCAATGCACAGAGCAAGAACGAGGCTTTTATTAGACGACATGGATGACCCACAACAGTTTTTGATCAGACAGAAGGAACGTTGTTACGTCCGTATAACACGCATGAAGTTACAGGTGGAAAGAGAAACCGTCATACGGCCCCGTTATACCCCGTTTAACTGACAGTCGGTATGAAACAAACACTTATAGACGAAACTTACTGCAAACACTCACGTAACGCCCTGACCAGTTTTTGTGCACGGGGATCCATGAGGATGTAAGGGCCTAGCGTGTTGGTAACGAAGCCAAACGCCACCTCGTAATCAGGGTCTGCAAAGCCTACCGAACCGCCAGCGCCCGGATGACCGAATGCTTTCGGGCCCAGTGCGAAGGTGGCGTTGGCCACGGTCGGCTGGTCCAGCATGCAACCCAGACCGAATCGGGTCGGAGTCAACAGGGTCTTGTCCTGGCCGAGGCTGTGTTCACGCGTCAGCTCGTTAAGCAACTCGGCTTCCAGCAGGCTTCCGTCCAGCAGACCGTTATAGAAGCCCGCCAGACTGCGGGCATTGCCATGGCCATTGGCAGCAGGTTGCTGCATGCGACGCCATTCCGGCTTGTTGGTGCTGGTCAGGATCGATGGCGGATTGGTAAAAGCCTTTGCCGTGATCGAGGCAGGCTCACGCATTGTCGCATGCAGGACACGCTGGGCCGCATCATCGCCGACATTGCCTTTGCCTCGCGCGATGTGCGCCACGCGATGGAACTGGTCATCGGCCAACCCCACATGAAAATCCAGCCCCAGGGGACGTGCAACCCGCGCAACGATGGACTCGCCCGGACCACGGCCATCGGCGCGACGCAGCATCTCGCCAATCAGCCAGCCGTACGTAATGGCGGCGTAGCCATGGCCCTGGCCCGGAGCCCACCAGGGCTCTTCGGCCGCCAGAGCAGCGGTCATGGTGTCCCATTGGTAAAGCGCTTCTACGGGCAGTTGCGCACGGATGGCCGGCAGTGCCGCTTGATGACACAGTAACTGACGCAAGGTAATCGAAGCCTTGCCTGCAGCGGCAAACTCGGGCCAGATCCGGGCCACGGGGTCGTCCAGTTGCAGCTTGCCCTCTTCGACCAGTTGCAGAATGGCAACGCTGGCAAAGGTCTTGGTGCAGGAGAACAGATTGGCGATGGTATCGGTGTGCCAGGCTTCGGCACCGCCCTTGTCAGCGGTACCCGCCCAAAGGTCGACGACCGTCTGACCGCCAACCTGAATGCACAGCGCAGCGCCGCGCTCCTGAGGATCGTCAAAAAGCGTCGCAAAGGCTTCACGCACTGCTTCGAATTCAAGTTCGAAATGACCCTGGATCTGCAAAACCGCTGACTCCTGAATGTCGCTGTGAAGGCCCTGAATACGGCCAACCGAATGGGCGCACATTGTTCCAGCGATTGGCCGTTTTGGGAACTGCTGCCAGACGCCGTTCAGCCTTGATTCAGGAGATTTCCCGGTGGAACGGCGGCAGTGCGTTGAGGATTGCTTTGCCGTAACGCTGAGTCACCACCCGGCGATCCAGCAGCGTGATGGTGCCGCGGTCTTCTTCGGTGCGCAGCAGACGTCCGCAGGCCTGGACCAGACGCAGTGACGCATCCGGCACGGCAATCTCCATGAACGGGTTGCCGCCACGTGCCTCGATCCATTCGGCCAGCGCAGCTTCGACGGGATCATCCGGCACCGCGAACGGGATCTTGGCGATCACCACGTGCTCACAATACGCACCGGGCAAATCCACACCCTCGGCAAAGCTGGCCAGCCCGAACAGCACGCTGGATTCGCCACTGTCGACCCGCGCCTTGTGCTTGTTCAGGGTTTCCTGCTTCGACAGATTGCCCTGGATGAACACTTGCTTGCGCCAGTCCCGATCCAGCCCATCGAACACGTCCTGCATCTGTTTGCGCGAAGAGAACAGCACCAGCGTGCCGCGCGAGCCTTCGACCAGACCCGGCAAGTCACGGATGATGGCTGCGGTATGGGCGACCGCATCACGCGGGTCGGCCTTGAGGTCCGGCACCCGCAGCACGCCGGCATCGGCATGGTGGAACGGGCTCGGTACAACCGCCGTGACTGCACCTTTCGGCAGGCCGGCACGCATGCGGTAACGATCGAATTTGCCCAGCGCAGTCAGTGTGGCCGACGTCACGAGCGCACCGTAGGCGATGTTCCACAGGTTGCGGCGCAACATCTCGGCCGCCAGGATCGGACTGGCGTTGACCTCGATGTCAAACAGCGCCCCGCTGTCGGCCAGCGTCAGCCAGCGGGCCATGGGTGGGCTGTCTTCCGGATCTTCGGCGGTAAACGCCGTCCACAACTCCCAGTTGCCGTGGGCACGGGCCAGTAGGCTGCCGAACAGCGGATACCATTCTTCGGCCTGATGGCTGGCGATGCCGATGTTGACCTCACCGTCCATACCTTCCTTGAGCAGATCGGTCAGGCGGGTAAAGAGGTCGTCCAGGCGGGCAAAGCCTTTCTTGAGCTCGATGCCCATCTCGCGGATGTGCTCGGGAATGACGCCACCCACGAAGCGATGACGCGGACGCTCGCGGCCCTGCATGTCTTCACCGGCGCGGAAATCGGCCAGTTGCCCGCAGGCGCCGAACATGAACTGCTGGTGGCCCTTGATCTCGCGGGCCAGTTCCGGCACCTGCTCGATCAGCTTGCCCAGGTCGCCCGGCAACGGATGCTGGGCCAGCAGCTTGGCCAGGTTCTTGGCGGTCTGTTCCAGCCAGTCGGCGGTGGAGCGCAGGCGGGTGTAATGCGCGAAATGGCCGATAGCCTTGTCCGGCAGATGGTGGCCTTCGTCGAACACGTACAGCGTGTCACGCGGATCGGGCAACACGGCACCGCCGCCCAGGGCGAGGTCAGCCAGCACCATATCGTGGTTGGTGACAATCACATCGACCTTGCCCATGCCCTCACGCGCCTTATAGAAAGCGCACTGTTGAAAGTTGGGGCAATGGCGGTTGGTGCACTGACTATGATCGGTGGTGAGGCGCGCCCAGTCCTTGTCATCCAGCTCCTGAGGCCAGCTGTCGCGGTCGCCGTCCCATTTGTTGCCCGCCAGCTTCTGCAGCATGCTGGTGAACAGCTTCTGGCTGGCTTCGTCGACTTCGATCTTGAAGCCTTCTTCCTCGAACAGTTGCGCGGTCGCGTTGGTGGCATCGCTTTCCTGCAGCAGCATGTCGAGCTTGGACAGGCACATGTAACGGCCACGCCCCTTGGCCAGCGCGAAGGTAAAATTCAGGCCGCTGTTGCGCATCAGGTCGGGCAGGTCCTTGTAGACGATCTGCTCCTGCAACGCGACGGTTGCCGTGGCAATCACCAGACGTTTACCAGCGGCCTTGGCCGTAGGGATCGACGCGATGGCGTAGGCCACGGTCTTGCCCGTACCGGTGCCCGCTTCCACGGCGACCACGGCTGGATCGCCCGAGCGCCGCCCTTCTTCATCGGTATCGATGTCCCCCAGTACCTTGGCGACTTCGGCGATCATCAATCGCTGGCCATAACGTGGCTTGAGGCTCTTGGCTTCGAGGAAACGCGAGTAGGCGCCCTGGATCTGGGATTTGAGTTCGGTACTGATCATTGGCTTCGGTTCGGGGGCACGGCAAAAAAGGCTGGATAAATTTTCAGTGGTTCTGAGTGGGCGCTATCATAGCGCGCTAAATCCATCCGCGCAGAACGGAGTACCCGATGACCACATCTTCCACTGTCTATACGCTGCATCTGCTGGCTGCTCTGGTCTGGGTTGGCGGGATGTTTTTCGCATGGATGATATTGCGCCCAGCCGTCATTGCAGCACTGGAAGGACCGTCTCGCTTGAAAGTGTGGGTCCAGGTGTTTCCAAGGTTCTTCGTCTGGGTCTGGGCGGCCGTCATCGTGCTGCCGATCACGGGTATCGGGATGATCCAGCTGAACTTCACCAGCTTCGAAACCGCGCCCCGTTATGTGCAGATCATGATGGGGCTGTACGTGGTCATGGTGGCGCTGTTTCTTCGTATCCATTCGTTGCAGTTGCCGCAACTGCAACGTGCAGTGGAAGCCGAGCAGTGGTCGGAAGGCGTGGCAGCGCTGGGCAGAATCCGACGACTGGTCGGCATCAACCTGCTCATCGGGCTGGCGGTCGTGGTGATTGCGGCAGCACGTCCAGGTTTCTGATCGTCCGAACGCCTGACCGTGCGAAACGAAACATCACGGGGCATTCTGACTGTCACCGCGCACAGCAGGCGGGCAGAATCCTGCCCGATCAGTCACTTTATTTCCTGAATTTCCTTGACTTTCAACCGGTTGAATTCCTTTGGCACGTCCTGTGCAAACGTTTGCGGATCGTAATACGTGCCATTAAAAGGAGTTTCAATACCGATGCAGTCCTCCACGCAGTCCGCCGCGTCACCCGGATTTCTGATCCCCCTTCTGTTCACAGCCTCGCTCGCACTGCCTTGCGCGATGGCGCAGGCACAACCTGCCGCAGCCGAAGACTCTGCGCAGGGCGAGACCCTCAGCCCGCCGGCATCACCCAAGGAAGGCAAAGGCGCCTATCTGTCCGACTGGTTCAATCAGGACCTTACGCTGATCGGCAGCAAGGACATCAGCTTCGGCCCGCAACCGGTCGACGACGTTTATCTGGAATATGAGTACTTCGGCCGCAAAGGCCCCTTCGAGCTGTACGGCTATATCGACGTGCCGAAGATCCTCGACATCGGCAACCGCAACGACAAGGGCGTCTGGGACCATGGCTCGCCGGTGTTCATGGAGCACGAGCCGCGCATCTCCATTGATTATCTGGCAGGACGCAGCCTGGCCGTGGGGCCGTTCAAGGAGTGGTACGTCGCCTTCGACTGGATCTACGACCACGGCAGCAATTCGGCCAACCGCGCCAACACCCTTTACAGCGGTATTGGCGCCGACATCGATACAAAGTCGCGGGTCAATCTGTCGGCCAATTTCTATGGCCGCTACCAGTGGGAGAACTACGGCGCCAGCAACGAATACTCGTGGGACGGCTACCGCGCGCAGCTCAAATACATTGTGCCGATCACCAAATTCGACAACGGCGCATCGCTGACCTACATCGGCTTCACCAATTTCGACTTCGGCTCGGACCTCAAGAACGATCCGGCGCGGACCGCCAACTCGACAGTCGCCACGAACGTCCTGCTGTATGCCTTTACTCACCTGCGCTTCACGCTCGTCGGTCGCTACTTTCATAACGGCGGCAACTGGCAGGACGGCAGCGAGCTGAATTTCGGTGAAGGCAACTTCCGCGCCCGCTCGGACGGCTGGGGTTACTACGCCGGCGTTGGTTACCAGTTCTGACCATGACTTTGACTACAGGAGTTTTCATGAAAAGCATCACTCGTAACGCCCTCTGCGCCTCGCTTGCCCTGCTCAGCCCGGGCATCTGGGCGTCCACCACGCCGGTCACGCCCAAGGTGATGCTGATCGCCATGTTCGCCCCCGAGGCGCAAAACTGGATCGACCGCCTGCACCTGACCAAAGAGATCAAGGTGCCTGGCCTTGCCGCCGAGTACCCGACCATCCGCTGCAACGATCAGGACACCTGCCTGCTGGTTACCGGCATGGGTCAGACCAATGCTGCCGCCTCCACCCTTGCCCTTGCCCTTTCACCCCAGTTTGACCTGCGCAAGACCTACTTCATCGTCGCAGGCATTGCTGGCATCAACCCGCACCATGGCACGCTCGGCACCACAGCGTGGGCTCATTATCTGGTGGAGTTCGGCACCCAGTGGGAAATCGATTCACGTGATGTACCCAAGGACTGGCCGACCGGCTATCTGGGCATCAACACCAAAGGGCCGAACGAAAAGCCGCCGCTGGATTACAAGACAGAAGTATTCGAACTCAACCCCAAGCTGCAGGCCAAGGCCTTTGCGCTGTCGCAGAAAGTCGCGCTCAGTGAAAGCAAGGAGTCCGCTGCGTGGCGGGTGAAATATCCTTACGCGCCTGCCAACCAGCCGCCGCAGGTCACACAATGTGACACGCTGGCGGGCAACACGTGGTTTTCGGGGACACGTTTGAGCGAGCGTGCGGAGGTCTGGACGCGCCTGCTGACCGACAACAAGGGCGTGTATTGCACAGCCCAGCAGGAAGACAACTCCACTTACGAAGCGCTGCTCAGGGCGAGCAAGGCCGGCAAAGTCGACGTCAATCGCCTTGCCGTGGTCCGCGCAGGCTCTGACTTCGATCGTCCTTATCCGGGCTACAGCGAAGTGGACAATCTTTTGAAGTACGCGGATCAAGGCGCGTTCGTGCCGGCGCTGGAAAACCTGTATCGCACCGGCAATCCGTTGGTTCAGGCGATCGTCAAAGACTGGAAAAGCTGGGAAAACGGCGTACCGCAGTAAGCGGTCTTCATGGCAGGCCACGGATTGTCAGAAGCCGATCCGTGGCCTGCAGAGAATGGCTTACAAGCGTTGCAGGATCAGCGCACCGGCCGGTCCCGCGGCACCTGGCTGGCCGGGCTCGCCCGGTCTGCCTGCCTTGCCGCCATCGGCGCGATAAACGATGCAGCCTTTTGACGCACCACCTTTGCCCGCCTTGCCGCCCTCACCGCCTTTGCCCGGTGCTCCGCCTTCGACATTGACCTTGATCCGCTCGGCCGCAAAGCTGTACGGCAACTCGAGACGAACCTGTGCGCCTGCTGCTCCGTCGTGGCCATTGCCGCCATTGTCGCCGTTATGACCGCGTCCGGCCTGGCCCCACGTGCAGCCCGGCTCTTCGCCCGTACCGCCGTCGAGCCCGAAATAGCCCGGACCACCGGCACCGCCGCGGGCATCGATCGACAGTTGCTCGGCACTGATGCTGTTCACTCGCAAGGCCAGGTTACGACCCGGCAGAGCAGGTTTTTCGAACGTGCCCGGCGCACCGCGCGCCGTGATCTGGCTGCCGTCGCCGAACTCCCCCCGATCCACCACCAGTTTGAAGGTTTGTACGCCTGGAACGATGGCGATGCGCGCTTCGTGACCGAGCACCAACTGGCCGATCCTGACGTCATCGATGCCAGCCGGGATCAGCAGAGTGCCGTAGTCGGACACTTCCAGACGCTCGACCTGCAGCACGCTGCTGTTGCCGGGCAGACGCATCAGGGAATGCGGTGCAACGATAATGGCCTGGGCCATGGCCAGCGGGCTGAACAGTGCAGCCAGTAGAACAAGATTACGCATGGGTGTGCCCCGAAGCCGGACGGCCGATGGATTGGACATGAAAGATGCCGAACAGAATGATTTTGCCCCTGTCACGCCAAGGGTGCTTTCGACCGCGCAGGCTGCCGTTGAACAGGATCAGCTCCAGCAAATGAGTGAGCAGCACCAGACTGCCTGCCATATCGATCATCACACCGAACGGGCTGGGCGCTTCGACCAGCGCATTGGCCAGCACCACCAGCCAGAAGCCCAGCATCAACAGCTTTCCCAACCCCCAGAACAACTTCATCGCATGCCCCTTGATCATGATCCTGATGACGAAAGCGAATTCTTCGCACGCTTTTCGTCGCCGCACAGTAGACGTCCTGCCCGCTGAATATGCCAGCGGCGCGTGAAAAAACATGCGGTCCTGACACATATAGCCTGAAACCTGTTTCAAATCATCACACGTTTGTCGCACACGCGGCCCTTCATAGGGCAGGAACGGCGCTTTCCAGCACCCTCCGGGCAGGCTAGTCTTGTCAGTCAATCAGAGGATTTTCGATGACCGTCGGTTTTTCCACCCGCACGCCCCAGCAGGCGCTGGCCGCATTACTCGACCGCTACGCGCCAGCGCGTCTGCTGTTGATCGGCGCGCAGGCATTTCCTGCCTTGCAGGCCTTTCAGGACGCGCACCCGCAGACCGAAGTGTCGCTGGCCGAGCCCGGCCTTCTGCCCCCGCATCTGGCTGCGCAGCGATTTGATCTGGCGCTGGTAGTCGATTGCCTGGAGCACATGCCCAAGCGCAGCGGGCTGGAATTGCTGGGCGGCATCCGCAACCTTAACGCCAGCCGCATCGCTGTGCTGGCGGATCTGAAAGCCTGTGGCTGGCAGGAAACTGACTTCTTCTCGCTGGCCCTGCAAGCCAGCGAACGCTTCACCCGCGATGAGCAGGTCCTGAACCTGTTTACCTACGACCTGCGCGAGTACAAGCAGGTGCCGGACTGGCTGAACGCGAAGTACTGGGCCAACCCTGAAAATTTTGGAAAGTATTGGTGGTGAATCATGAGTAGTGCCATTTGCCCCTGTGGTAGCGGCGATCTGTTGCTGGCCTGCTGCGGGCATTACCACGCGGGGCAGCCTGCGCCGTGCGCGGAAAAGCTGATGCGTTCGCGCTACAGCGCCTATGTGCTGGGGCTGACCGATTATCTGGTTCAGACCACACTGCCTGCGCAGCAAAGCGGGCTGGACCGCGAAGCGATTGCTCAATGGAGTGCGCAAAGCACCTGGCTGGGTCTTGAAGTGGAAAGTGCCGAGGTGTTCGGCGGCAAACCCGAACACGCCTTCGTGACCTTTACCGCACGCTGGCATGACGGCAATGGCGAACACAGCCACAAGGAACGCTCATCGTTCGTGCAGAATCAGGGCCGCTGGTATTTCATCGACTCCACCGTACCGCTCAAGGCCGGACGCAACGATGCCTGTCCTTGCGGCAGCGAGCAGAAGTTCAAGAAGTGCTGTTCGGCGTATGTCGGCTAGTTGAGCCCGACAGGAGCACGAGACGGGGCCAAAACGATATTTACTGAAGAAAGTGCGATCTTGTGGGGGGCGGCTTGCCGGCGATGCTTTTTCCGAAGCAACACATAAGTGGCTGAACTGACGCCATCGCCGGCAAGCCTCCTCCCACGGGGTATGCATTCAGTCAGACACTTTGGTCTTGGCCCTGTTTTTCGCATCGTCCAGACTTGCATACAACGATGAGCCCAAAGCGGGGAAACGGGCTTGCACACATGGTCCTGATCGCAGACCTCTCAGGACACAGGCTCACCCGAGCCCCCTCAAAACTCCAGCTGCGCCGAGAACGCCACGGTTCGTGGATCGCCCAGGTAGCTGCTGTTCAGCCAGTATTCCTTGTTGGCCAGGTTGCTGACGTTAACCCGCAGGGTCAGGTCATTTTCCGAAACGCGCATCCGGTAGCGGGCGCCCGCGTCGAAGGTGGTGAACGACGGCAGGTCGTTTTCGTTGCTTTGGTCGGTGTACTGCTTGCCGGTGTAGAACGCGCCACCGGTCACCGCCAGGCCCGGCACCTGATTGATGTCGTACTCGGCGTAGACCTTGGCCAGTTGCTTGGCGACGTTGGTCGGCGCATTGCCTTCATCCGCCGCGACACCGGTTTTCTTGATCTTCGGATCCAGAAGCGTGAAGCCGCCCACCAGCGTCAGTTCGGGGATGACCTTGCCGGTCACGCTGAACTCCAGGCCGTTGTTTTCCTGTCGCCCGTCCACCACGTAGATGTTCGAGCCTGTGGTGTAGCCATTGGGCTTTTCGATGTTGAACAAGGCCAGGGTGAACAGCGTTTCGCCCAGTGTCGCCTTGGCACCGATTTCGTACTGTTCACTGACTTCCGGCGCAAACGCCTGACCCGCGTTGGCGGTGCCGCTCGGCGCGATGCCGCCCGACTGCAGCCCTTCGATGTACGTTGCGTAGGTGGTCAGCCACGGCACTGGCTTGTAAACCAGCGAGATGTTGGGCGAGGTCTTGCTTTCGTTGTACTTCGTTTCGGTCTCCGCCGAGCCAAAGGCTCTGGCGTAAACGAACTCGTTGGCATAAGTCTTGATCTGGGTGTGGGTCACGCCGAGGATCGTCGACCACTGTTCGTTGAACGTGATGACGTCACCGATCAGGAAGTTATTACTTTCGGTGCTGTTGGCCAGCCGCTGATTGCCATGCCCGATGGAATAAGCCGGCTTGCCGACCTGCGGGGTCTGGTCGAACGGGATGGTTCCCACCGGCGAGGTGTACTGCGGGCCGGGCTGAGCAGGTGTGTAAGGAATGTGGTCTTCATACTGTTTCTGGCGGGACGTGTTGCCCTGATAGCCCATCGTGACCTTGTGCTCGAGGAAACCGGTATCAAACGCCGCGTCGAGAAACAGCGAGCCGGTCTTTTCTTCGGTGTCGATAGGCGCGAAGGCGTAGAGCGGCTGCGAGTAAAGCCCGGCGCTGTAGACCGTAGGGCCTGTGTAGGTGTTTTCGCTGGTGTACTCCTGAGCAGCGAAAGCGGCGCGCAGGGTAAAGGTGTCATTCAGACGCCACTTGGCCCGCACGCCTGCCTTGTCCGATTCATAATCCGAAAACGACCATTTCTGGCTGTACAGCCTGTCGTTATCCAGCGAAGCGGCGCTCGGGCGCAGGGATTGGTCGCCGAAAAACCAGTAGCTGGTCAGGCCGCGAATCTGAGTCTTTTTATGCGAGGCGTCGAACTGCACCAGCAGGTCGTCGGAGACATTCCAGTCCAGCGCCAGCGAGATCATTTCGCGGCGACGCTTGTTCAGGTCGACGGCGGTTTCGCCATCCTGAGTCAACACGTTGAGGCGATAGGCGAACTGGCCTTCGCTGTCGATCGGGCCGCCGAAGTCACCATGCAAATAGTAGTTGTCGCCACCGGCATTGCCCAGGGTCACGCTGTTGTAGCGATCGTAGGTCGGGCGCTTGATCACGTAGTTGACCAGACCGCCTGGTGACGCAGGACCATAAAGGAAACCGGTCAGGCCGGTAATGACTTCCAGTTGCTCCATTTCTTCCAGGTAGTTGCTGCCGTCGGCACCGTTGGTGAAGCGCAGACCGTCGTTGGCAATGTTCAGACTGCCCGCGCTGCTGAAACCTCGGATGTTGACTGCGCTGGCATAACCGGCGCTGGTCGGGGAGTACATCTGGGTGAACGGGTTGTGCTTGATGACGTCGTCCAGCGACGTCGCCTGAATGTTCTTCAGCAACGCCTGCGGCGTCACGCTGATGGAATACGGCGCATCCTGAAGCTTCATGCCACCCAACGCACCGACGCTGCTGACGTTCTCGCTGCGATAACCGGCGGCTTCAGACCCTTCGGCAGCCGAGGCACGGGCATTAATGGTCACGTCCGACAGGTTCAGTGTGCCCTCTTCCATTGCCATCAGCGTGTAAGTCCCCGCGCTGCTCTGCACCAGTTGCAGGCCGCTGCCGCGCAACGCTTCACGCAAGGCACCGGCGGCGTCGAACTGGCCTTTGACCGGCGCACTGGATTTTCCGGCAGCCAGCGCAGGATCGAGGCTCAGCGCCAGACCGCTCTGGCTGGCAATCTGGTTCAAGGCCGTCGCCAGAGGCGCGGACGGCAGGTCGTAGGATTGAACGCCGGCAGCCTGTTGCGCCGCCATCAGCAAGGGGCTGGCCAACGGTGTACAGAGGGCAATGGCCATCGCCAACATGCTGGGGCGCAAAAGGGTGTCTAACGAACGGGACATCGGGCAACTCCTGGCTGGAATATTCTCAATGCCTGTTAGCCGGGCGAAACGCCGAAAGTGACAGGGCTGATTGAAAACAATTCCGTTTCAGGGCATCGGCCAGATGACAAAAGACTGAAGTAGCGCGGCTGCGTCAGTCCAGTTTCAGGTGCGAGGTGTCCGGCGCGGCGCGGGTACTGGCGCGTGGGGCCTGCCCCATGTCGCTGCCCACTGGCGCCACGCTGAGCCTGGACAGGTCCAGTTGCGGGACGACCGGCTCGGGTTTGGGATCCTGCATATCGCTGCCCGCCTCGGCTACGGAATAGTCCGGCGCATCAACATCGGAGAAGGCGGCCATGTAGGCGTCGCGCGGCTTGATCTGCAGGCGACCGGGACGCACTGGCGTCTTGCGCAGCCAGGTGGGCTCATCGGGCGGGCGGGCCAGCTCGACTTCCTCCATCTCCTGCACCTCAGCGGCGGGCAGCGCTTCCACCGGCTGCGCGGCTTGCTCGGGTTGCGGCACCGGGGGTTTCATCATGACAACCCTGGCGACAGCCCCCGCGCGCTCCAGCGTGGCGCGATACTTTTCGGCGGTTTGCTCATCAAGGTTGTTCTTGAGGACCAATCGTCGCCCCGAAAACAATAACTCCAGACGCGACTCGTCTGCCTGGAACAGCTTTCCCAGATTGGCTTTGACCCTCTCAGGCTGGGCACCTTCGACCAAACTGCCGTCGAAGACGATCTCATAACGACTCATTCGGTACACCCGTCAGCACGTGAACAAAGTATGGCGCAGGCCCGAACCTCGGAACAAGCAGGTTACCCCTGCCCGTCAAATTGCTAAACTCGGGCCTCTTACGGAGCAATCTCATGTTTTCTCAGGCGCACATTACAAGAACGCTAAGCCTTGCGCTGCTCATGCTTGGGCTCACGGGATGCTCGGTCTGGAGTTTTGACAGTTTTCAGGACCCGGAAGTGCATTTGCTGAGGGTCCAGGTCGTCAAGGCCAGGCTTACGCAACAGGATTTCAAGCTGCACTTCGAGATTGATAACCCCAACGACTCGCGTGTTCTGGTCCGGGCACTTCAGTACAGGATCAGTCTCAATGACGTGGTGCTGGTCGACGACAGGTCCAACGACTGGTTTTTCGTCGATGCTCACAGCCGCAGGACCTTTGTGGTACCCATCCGCACCAACCTCTGGCGGCATGCAAAATACCTTGCCCAATTGTTGAAAAAGCCCGACGAGAGCATTCACTACCGGCTTGAAGGCAAGCTCAAGACGGGACTGCTGTTCAGGAATACCATTCGAATAGGCCGCTCGGGTGATGTAGCGCCTGAAGAATTGATCCACAGGCGCTGATACCTCAGCGCTAGCCTCCCAACCTGCCCTTGACCAGTTCCATCAGAAATTTCCAGATGTCTGCCGCCCGCAGCGCGCGGTTGATGGCCGCGATCAGCGATCCCCCGAAAGAGCCCAGCAGGAAGCCTATACCGGTAATGTTGCGAGGCTCGTTCACACCCAGATAATTGCTGGCGATGCCGGTCAGAAACACTGCGCAGGCGACACCCGTGATCAAAAACACCAACCAGCCGCGCACGTCGATGAGACTTGCCTTATGCCACCAGCCGGAAATGATGGCACCGACCAGACCTGCCACCAGCCATTCGAATCTGTCTACCAAGCCACTCAAAAGCTCCATGAGCCTGACTCCGTACAAAAGATGATGAGGTTTACGCACTGTCGAGTTTCAGGATTGAGATAAAAATTAAGCATGCTTAAATAAATCGTCAAGCTTGCTGAACGTAAAGCGTTGGATACAGAACGCAGGTGGAAAATGCTTGCGAGCCATGGTGAGGACGCAGAGCGTTCAGGGCGCCATTACCCTGCGAGCCTGTGAGTGATCGACAACTCACCCCTGTCCAGGCACCGAGTAACCGCCATTTCAGCCATCGATATACCGCTTCCAGCCAATCCACACCGAACCGTCTTCCCGACGATCAACCTGAATACCTTCGGTTTCTTCGATTTCCTGAAGCACGGTGTCCCAGATCTCGGAAGGCTCCCCATCAAGACGGGTAACCGTGATGAACTGGACCTTCTGCACATCTGGCGACGCCACCATGCGCTGGATGCGTCGTCCGATCTGCTCGTAGGAAAAGGACGCGTTTGTTGCTGAATACAGATCGCTAGCCATGACAACCTCCTTGGCAAAACTGTATTTATATACAGTATTCCAGCCGTAGGAAGTCAGCAAGGTGCATGTAGGAAAAGTATCGACTCGGCGTCGGCGAGAAAAGACTCGCAGGCCTTGCCAGACAAGGCTCAGAGCCTGCCGGTCATCCGTACCGCCACGCCGATTATGCGACAGTCGGCACCGCACTCGATCATTCGATACGCAGGGTTAAGGGGTTTGAGATAGCGAACGCCGCCGTCTTCGACCAGTTTCTTGAACGTTGCCTCGTTGCTGGCCGGCAGTTTGGCAATGACCAGTTTGCCTGGCTGCACATCGGCCTCGGTGTCCACCAGAATCATCATTCCTTCAGGTACGCTGACGCCTGTCGGCGCGGTCATGGAATCGCCTTTGACCTCCAGCCAGAATGCCGGTCCCTTGGAGTCGTAGTCGGAAATCTCATAGCGGTCGGAAAAGCCCTCCGGGTAAGGCTCGACGGCTTCTTCCCACGAGCCCGCCGAGACCCAACTGATCACCGGATAACGGAACGACATTTTCGGCTGATCGATCAACGCGACGTTGGCGTCATGAGGCGAATCGCGCTCCGGCCCTTCGCCGATCGCAAGCCATTCGGCGCGAAAGCCCGTGGCCTTGGCCAGTGCATATAGATTCTCAGGGCGCAGGCTTTTGCTCTCGCCACTCACCCATTGCGTGACGGCTGAATTGGCCACGCCACATGCGGCAGCAATTTCACCCTTCTTCTTGCCACTCAAGCCGATGGCGCGGGCGATACGTTCATGTCTGTTCATAAGCTGTGCCTCACAACGCTTGAGAAAATTAAAGCGAACGTCTGGCGCCGCGAATGTAAGCATGCTTAAAAAAGACAACTATTTCCAGAAAAAAACACCGCAATACAGTCAGCGGCCATTTGCGGGATAATGCGCGTCGATTTAATTGCGGAGTAAACCCGATGAACCAGCAAGCCCATGTTCATGGTCCTGATTGCAACCACGATCATGATCATCACGACCACCAGCACGGCCACGTTCATGGCCCGAACTGCGGTCACGCCCATCAGGAGCCTGTGCGTAATACGTTGAAGGACGTAGGTCGCAACGACCCTTGCCCATGTGGCAGCGACAAGAAATTCAAGAAATGCCACGGCGCGTAACCTGCCGGCTTTTCTGCCAACGGCCTGCATTGCAGGCCGTTTTCATATGTACGACACGCCAAGGGAAGCGTAAAACGAAGGATCACGATCACCCACAAGGAGCACTCAATGATCGACCTGCACTACTGGACCACGCCCAACGGTCACAAAATCAGCCTGTTTCTGGAAGAGTCCGGCCTGGCGTATAAAGTGTTTCCGGTAAACATCGGCAAGAACGAGCAGTTCGAGCCCGACTTCTTGAGTATCTCCCCCAACAACCGTATCCCGGCCATTGTCGATCACGACCCGGCTGACGGTGGCGCACCGCTGAGCCTGTTCGAATCAGGCGCCATTCTGTTGTATCTGGCCGAAAAGACCGGACGCTTCATACCGAGCGATCTGCGCGGTCGCCAGGAAGTCTCGCAATGGCTGTTCTGGCAGATGGGAGGACTGGGACCGATGGCTGGGCAGAATCATCACTTCAATCGTTTCGCCAAAGAGAAGATCCCCTACGCGATCGAGCGCTACGTCAACGAAACCGCCCGCCTTTATGGCGTGTTGAACAAACGCCTGGCTGATCGCGACTTTGTGGCAGGCAGCGACTACAGCATCGCGGACATGGCGATCTACCCGTGGATCGTGCCACACACCTACCAGCAGCAGGATCTGAACGACTTCCCGCATCTCAAGCGCTGGTTTGAAAGCATCGCCACTCGTGACGCCACAAAACGGGCTTACGCGCTGGCCGAGCGGATCAACCCTTCCAAAGCCTGACGCCTTGCAAGCGTGCTACCGGCGAGGCTGGCACGCCGTTCTTTGTAAAATCCTGAAATAACTCGCCCTGCCTGCTTGCGTGCCGACTGACGGCTCACTAACGTAGCGGCTTTTGTACATATCCCCTCCAGGAGCTTGCCCATGGCCTCGCCAGCCTTTCTACATTTTCTGCCTCGATTTGGCGCTGCCGCCGCTGCGGTGAGTTTCCTGAGCCTGGCGGGTTGCCAACTGGGCGGCGGTGATAACGACACCCTGCTCCCGGCCTCCGGGACTTTCGCGCTCAAAGGCCTGGCGCAGAACGTGTCGGTACGACGCAACAGCATGGGCATGCCGCTGATTGAAAGCAGCACCTATCACGACGCGCTGTTTACGCTGGGCTATGTACATGCCGCAGATCGCATCAGCCAGATGCTCGGCATGCGTCTGTTGGCGCAGGGCCGTCTGTCGGAAATGGCAGGGCCCGATGCGCTGGAGGTGGATCGCCTGATGCGTTCGGTCAATCTGAAGCAGAACGCGAGCGACCTTTACAATGCCTCGTCGCCACGCCTCAAACGCTTCTTCGACGTCTATGCACGCGGCGTGAACGCCTACCTGTTCCGCTATCGCGACAAGCTGCCTGCCGATGTCGCCAACTCGGGCTACAAGCCTGAGTACTGGAAACCTGAAGACTCGGCGCTGATTTTCGCCCTGCTCAACTTCAGCCAGTCGGTCAATCTTCAGGAAGAACTGTCAGGGCTGGTGCTCGCACAGAAAGTCGGGGCTGACAAACTGGCCTGGCTGCTGCCCACCTACCCCGATGAAGAATTGCCGTTCGCCGAGGCTGACAAGCTCAAAGGCCTGAACCTCAATAATCAGGTCAATGACCTGAGCGACCTGAACAAGGTCGCGCTGCAACTCTCCGACCTGAACATGCTGGGCGTCGCCGCCTCGAGCAACTGGGCCATCGCGCCGCAGCGCAGCCGCAGTGGCAAAAGCCTGTTGGCCAGCGACATGCAGTTTCCTGGCGGTCTGAACTCGGCCTGGAGTTTCGTGCAGATCCGTGCGCCGAAATATCAGGTGTCCGGCGTCTCCATCGCCGGCCTGCCGCTGGTGCTCAGTGGCTTCAACGGCAAGCTGGCCTGGAGCATGAGCAATGTCAAAGGCGACAACCAGGACCTGTTCCTGGAGAAGATCAAGCGCGAAGGCAATCGTGTGTCCTACATGGCCGACGGCAAATGGGTACCCGCCATCGCCCACGATGAGACCTTTCTGGTCAAAGGCAACCGCGCGGTTCGCGAAACGGTTTACGCGACCCGTCACGGCGCGTTGCTCAACGCCAGCGCCACACCCCCCGGCAACGGCCTGAGCCTGGCGCTGCAAACGCCGAGTTTCAAGGACGACAAGACGCTGGACGCCTTCTTCGATCTGTCACGTGCGCCCAACGTGGAAAAAGCGTTCGACACCAGCCGCGAGATTCGGGCGATCACCCTGAACATGGTCTTTGCCGACGCCTCCAACATCGGCTGGCAGGTCACGGGCCGCTTCCCGAACCGTCGTGAAGGCCAGGGCCTGCTGCCTTCGCCGGGCTGGGAAGGCAAGTACGACTGGGACGGTTTTGCCGATTCGATGCTGCACCCGTACGACCAGGACCCTCGTCAGGGCTGGATCGCGACAGCCAACCAGCGCACGATTCCGAAAGGCTATGGCATGCAGCTCTCCAACTCGTGGGGTAACCCGGAGCGCGCCGAGCGGATTGCCGAACTGGCCAACAGTGGCAAGCAGGATCTGCGTAGCACCGTCGCCATGCAGTACGACCAGACCACAACTTTCGCCGCCAAACTCAAGACCATGTTCGAAGCGCCGGGCATGAGCAAACCATTGAAACAGGCCATCGACACGCTGCCCGAGGCCGAGCGTAACAAGGCACGCGAGGCCTATACCCGCCTGATGGCGTTCGACGGCAAGCTGAGCGCCACCTCGGCTGACGCTGCGTTGTATGAGTTGTTCCTGCAGGAAAGCGCCAGACAGATTTTCCTTGATGAGCTGGGTCCTGAAACCAGTCCGGCGTGGCAGGCACTGGTCGCCAATGCCGGCTCTTCTTACTCGCCGCAGGCCGATCACCTGCTGGGCCGTGACGACAGTCCTTATTGGGACGACGTCAAAACCCCGCAGAAAGAAGACAAGCCTGCGATTCTGGCGCGAAGTCTGGCCGCAGCCGTTACCAGCGGCGACAGCCTGCTGGGCAGCGATCACAAGGCTTGGCAATGGGGCAAACTGCATCGCGACAACTGGACCGCGAGCAGTCCGCTGGTCAAGCAGATGGGCGGCGTCGAATACAACCGCAGCGCCGTTGCGGCGGGCGGCGACCACACGACCATCAACGCGTCCGGCTATGAATGGGGCAAAGGCTTCGATGCGCGCATGGCTCCGGGCCTGCGCATGATCGTGGACTTCAGTCTGGTGGAACCCATGACTGGCCTGATCAGCACCGGCCAGTCCGGCAACCCGGCCAGCCCGTACTACGCCAACAGCATCGAGCCCTGGCTCAAGGCGCAATACATGTCGATGCCATTGCAGCAGTCGAACTACGAAAAGGGCTACGGCAAACAGCGTCTGACACTGACGCCAGGCAAGTAACGCACTCAGTACCCACCACAGGCCGGGATGCGAAGCGTCCCGGCATTCACTCCCACGCGCAGCGCTCATCGTTCCATACAAGTCCTCTTGCAGGAGCACGATGATGATCGTTCCCGTCACTCTGCGTGGGCATGCAGCCCGGCACTGCTCTGCTTCCCATTGGAGCGGGTCACGCAGGTATTCTGCGCTGCGTGAGGAACGATCAGGGCCCGCATGTCCCAAAACTCCACGAACTTCCCGCCCGGCACCGGCTCATAGCTAACAAGCCCATCCATACGGTTGTCCCATGGATCTTGTCGTAGCGCGCCCCGAAGGTTTGTATTGTCCACCCGGTGATTTCTACATCGACCCTTGGCGTCCGGTCGAGCGGGCGGTGATTACTCATGCGCACGGCGACCACGCTCGCACCGGGAATGAACGTTACCTGTCGGCCGCCAGCGGCGAGGGGATTCTGCGTTCGCGCCTGGGTCAGGACATCAATCTGCAAACCCTCGAGTACGGCGAGCAAATCACCCATCACGGCGTCAAGCTCAGCCTGCATCCGGCCGGTCATGTGCTGGGCTCGGCGCAGGTGCGGCTGGAATACGAGGGCGAAGTCTGGGTTGCCTCGGGCGATTACAAAGTCGAACCCGACGGCACATGCGCAACCTTCGAACCGGTGCGTTGCCACACCTTCATCACTGAATCGACCTTCGGCCTGCCCATCTACCGATGGGCCCCGCAGTCGCAGATATTCGAGGGCATCAATGACTGGTGGCGCGCCAATGCCGAACAGGGCAAGGCGAGCGTGCTGTTCGCCTACTCCTTCGGCAAGGCGCAACGCATCCTGCACGGCATCGACTCCAGCATCGGCCCGATATTGGTGCACGGCGCAGTCGAGCCGTTGAATCGCGTGTACCGTGAAGGCGGCATTCGAATCCCCGAAACCCACTACGCAGGTGACTTCAAAAAAACCGACCCGGCTTTGCGTCAGGCACTCATTCTCGCCCCGCCATCGGCAGGCGGCAGCAGTTGGATGAAGCGCTTCGGCGAGTACAGCGATGCGTTCGCCAGTGGCTGGATGATGCTGCGCGGTACACGACGTCGGCGCGGTGTGGATCGGGGCTTTGTGCTGTCCGACCACGCCGACTGGCCGGGCCTGTTGTGGGCCATCGAACAGACCGGCGCGGAACGGGTGATGGTCACCCACGGTTCGGTCGGCGTGCTGGTGCGCTACCTGCGCGAGCTGGGGCTGGACGCGCAAGGCTTTACCACCGAATACGGCGATGAAGACGACTCAAACACCCCAGCGCAGGCAGAGCCGGAGAGCACAGGCGAGGCACAGTCATGAAAGCCTTCGCCGAGCTTTACACCCGGTTGGACGCCACCACTTCGAGCAACGCCAAGCTCGCAGCCATGCGCGAGTATTTTGAACAGGCAGACCCGCAGGACGCCGCCTGGGCGGTGTATTTTTTGTCCGGCGGACGCCCTCGGCAACTGGTGCCGACCCGCATCCTGCGCGAACAGGCCATGACGCTCGGTAATCTGCCGGAATGGCTGTTCGAGGAAAGCTATCAGGCGGTTGGTGATCTGGCGGAAACTCTCTCCCTGCTGCTGCCACAGGCCGAGCACAGCAACGAGCAAGGCCTGGCGCTGTGGATGGAAGAAAAGCTGCTGCCATTGCGCGGCCTGCCGCCTGAAGAACTGGCGGAGCGCTTACCTGCGTTCTGGTCGCAACTGGATCGAAGCAGCCTGATGGTGTGCATAAAGCTGATCACCGGCAGCTTCCGGGTGGGCGTCTCGAAACTGCTGGTCACTCGCGCCCTCGCCGCGCTGGCAGACATCGACAGCAAACGGGTCGCCCAACGTCTGGTGGGCTACACCGACCTCTCGCACCGGCCAAGCGCAGAGGGTTATCTCAAACTGATCGCCGCCGAGTCGGAAGATGAACATGCACAGCGTGGCGGCCAGCCCTACCCGTTCTTTCTCGCCCACTCGCTGCAGCAGCCTGCCGACCAGTTCGAAGAACTGCTGGGCGCTGCCGAGAACTGGCAGGTGGAATGGAAGTGGGATGGCATTCGTGCGCAACTTGTAAAACGCGACGGGCGATTGTGGATCTGGTCGCGTGGCGAAGAACTGGTGACCGACCGCTTTCCCGAACTGCACAGTCTGGTCCAGTATCTGCCCGACGGCACCGTGATCGACGGCGAAATCGTGGTCTGGAAAGCGCCGGACGCCACACCCGACAGCAAAGCGGAGTTTGCGCTGGACAGCGAGGCACCGCAGGCCAGTCCGTCGGTTCAACCCTTCGCCTTGCTGCAGCAGCGTATCGGGCGCAAGACGCTGGGCAAGAAGATCCTCGCGGATGTGCCGGTCGTGATCCTGGCTTACGACCTGCTCGAATGGGAAGGCCACGACTGGCGCAGCCGACCGCAACACGAGCGTCGTACGCAGCTTGAAGTCTTGATCGACGAAGCACGCAGCGACGTGCTGCTGCCCTCCCCGGTACTGACCGGCAAGGATTGGCTGGACCTGGCCAACCAGCGCGAAGCGTCCCGCAGCCTGGGCGTCGAAGGCATGATGCTCAAGGCGCGTGATTCGCTGTACGGCGTCGGCCGCACCAAGGACATGGGCGTGTGGTGGAAATGGAAGGTCGACCCTTTCAGCGTGGACGCGGTGCTGATCTATGCACAACGTGGCCATGGACGGCGGGCCAGTCTGTACAGCGATTACACCTTCGCGGTGTGGGATGGTCCGCCCGAATCAAGCGAACGCACCCTCGTGCCGTTCGCCAAAGCCTACTCCGGGCTGACTGATGAAGAAATGCGCAAGGTTGACGCCATCGTGCGCAAGACCACGGTCGAGAAGTTTGGCCCGGTCAGCAGCGTGACGCCCACGCTCGTGTTCGAACTGGGCTTCGAAGGTATCGCCCTGTCCAAGCGCCACAAAAGCGGCATTGCCGTGCGGTTCCCACGCATGCTGCGCTGGCGACAGGACAAACCGGTGGCCGAAGCTGACAGTCTGGCCACGCTCCAAGACCTGCTGAGCTGACGCACCTGAAGGGTGCGCTCGAAATGCAGCGCACCAAACAGGATCATTTCTACTCACTGCGTCGCCGCTCGCACGCCCGGGCCGTTACGAATCTGCTTCACCTGTCCGCTATCCAGTGATCCGCCTTGCAGAAAAACGCCGTGCCCGTAGACCTCAACGGCGATGAGCAGGCAGAACGCCATGCATTTATATGAAATAGCGACAACCGCTTACACTTCAAACGCACGTTCGTCTCTCTGGTTCGGAAATTGCTACTTTTAGAACATCTGGCCTACGCCGGTAGCAACAAGCCTCGCGTGTTCCCAACACCCCTATCAGGTTTTAAGGACTGAATAATGAAAAAAGCATGGCTGACCCTTTCCGCACTGGCTTTGTGCCTGGCCGCTGGTAACACAATGGCCAAGGAGTACAAGGAACTGCGCTTTGGCGTCGATCCTTCTTACGCACCGTTCGAATCCAAAGCCGCCGACGGCAGCCTGGTGGGCTTCGATATCGATCTGGGCAACGCCATCTGCAAAGAGCTGAAAGTAAAGTGCAAGTGGGTCGAAAGTGATTTCGACGGCATGATTCCTGGTCTGAAAGCCCGCAAGTTCGACGGCGTGATCTCGTCCATGACCGTGACCCCGGCTCGCGAGAAAGTCATCGACTTCTCCAACGAACTGTTCTCCGGCCCGACCTCGCTGGTGTTCAAGAAAGGTGCAGGCCTCACCGCCGATCCGGCCAGCCTCAAAGGCAAGACCGTGGGCTATGAGCAAGGCACCATCCAGGAAGCCTACGCCAAGGCCGTACTTGATAAGGCCGGCGTGAAAACCCAGGCCTACGCCAACCAGGACCAGGTTTACGCGGACCTGACCTCCGGCCGTCTGGACGCCTCCATCCAGGACATGCTGCAGGCCGAACTGGGCTTCCTGAAATCGCCAGCCGGTGCCGACTACGAAGTCAGCAAGCCAATCGACAGCGAGCTGCTGCCAGCCAAGACAGCCATCGGCATCGCCAAGGGCAACAAAGAGCTGAAAGCGCTACTCGATAAAGGCATCAAAGCCTTGCACGATGACGGCACCTACGCCGAAATCCAGAAGAAGCACTTCGGCGACCTGAATCTGTACAGCGGAAAATAACACCCCGACGCCCATCGATTTCGGCGATGATTCGCCGCCCTCTTCGATGGGCGTTTCTGTTCGTGACCGCTCAAGGCTTTATCCATGCTCGACTCACTGATGCACACCCTCGGACTTTCGGCTTTCAGCCTGAAGGGCTTCGGCCCACTGTTGCTGCAAGGCACCTGGATGACCGTCAAACTTTCGGTACTGTCCCTGTTTCTGAGCATCGTGCTCGGTTTGATCGGGGCCAGCGCCAAACTGTCGAGCTCAGCGCTGCTGCGCGTGCCGGCGCAGGTCTATACCACCTTGATTCGCGGCGTACCCGATCTGGTGCTGATGCTGCTGATTTTCTACAGCCTGCAAACCTGGCTCACGGTGCTGACCGATGCCATGGAGTGGGAATACATCGAAATCGATCCGTTCGCGGCCGGCGTCATCACGCTGGGTTTCATTTATGGGGCGTACTTCACCGAGACGTTTCGCGGCGCGATTCTGTCCGTACCCCGGGGTCAGATCGAAGCAGCCACCGCCTACGGCCTCAAACGCGGCCAGCGGTTTCGCTACGTGGTGTTTCCGCAAATGATGCGTTATGCCCTGCCGGGTATCGGCAACAACTGGCAAGTGCTGCTCAAGGCGACCGCGCTGGTGTCGATCATCGGCCTGGCCGATCTGGTCAAGGCCTCGCAGGACGCGGGCAAGAGCACCTATCAACTGTTCTACTTTCTGGTGTTGGCGGCGCTGATCTATCTGGCGATCACCAGCGCATCGAATTTCGCCTTGCGTTGGGCTGAACGGCATTACGCCGCAGGCAGCCGGGAGGCGCAACGATGATCGAGTTGCTTCAGGAATACTGGAAGCCCTTCCTTTATACAGACGGCGTGAACGTGACTGGTCTGGCCATGACCATGTGGCTGCTCAGCGCTTCCATTGCCATCGGCTTCTGCCTGTCGATTCCGCTGTCCATCGCCCGCGTGTCGAAGAACCGCTGGGTACGCTGGCCGGTGCAGTTCTATACCTACCTGTTTCGCGGCACCCCGCTCTATATACAGCTGCTCATCTGCTACACCGGCATCTACAGCATTGCGGCGGTGCGTGAGCAGCCCCTGCTGGATGCGTTCTTTCGCGACGCGATGAACTGCACCATCCTGGCGTTCACCCTGAACACCTGCGCCTATACCACCGAGATTTTTGCCGGTGCGATCCGCAGCATGGCCCACGGCGAGGTCGAAGCGGCCAAGGCGTACGGCCTGAGCGGCTGGAAGCTTTACGCGTACGTGATCATGCCGTCGGTGCTGCGCCGCTCGCTGCCTTATTACAGCAACGAAGTGATTCTGATGCTGCACTCGACCACGGTGGCCTTTACGGCCACTGTGCCGGACATTCTGAAAGTCGCGCGGGACGCCAACTCGGCGACCTTCATGACCTTCCAGTCCTTTGGAATCGCTGCCGTCATGTACCTGACCGTCACCTTCATCCTGGTCGGGTTGTTCCGTCTTGCCGAACGTCGCTGGCTGGCCTTCCTCGGCCCCGCTCATTAATCAGGACAGAACCGATGCAACATCACACCCACCAATTGCTGTCGCCAGTGCCGGGCACAGCGCGCTGCGTTCACAGTTTTCACTATGGGCCGCAGAACGGCGCGGGAAAGGTCTACATTCAGGCCTCGCTGCATGCTGACGAACTGCCCGGGATGCTGGTGGCCTGGCATCTGAAACAGCGTCTGGCCGAACTCGACAACGCCGGTCGCCTGCTGGGTGAAGTCGTCGTGGTGCCAGTGGCCAACCCCATCGGCCTGGAACAGGTGTTGATGGATACGCCGCTGGGCCGCTATGAGCTGGAAAGTGGACAGAACTTCAATCGCGGTTTCGTCGACCTCGGGCAGCATGTGGGCGACGAGATCGAAGCGCAGCTGACTCAGGACGCGAGCCGGAACCGTGCGCTGGTGCGCGACAGCCTGCTCTCGGCCCTCAACGCTCAGACAGCGACGACCCAGTTGCACTCGTTGCGCCTGACACTTCAACGGCTGGCCTGCGATGCCGACATGGTGCTGGACCTGCATTGTGACTTCGAGTCGGTCGAGCACCTCTACACCACACCCGAAGCCTGGCCGAAGGTAGAGCCTCTGTCGCGCTACCTCGGCGCACAGGCGAGTCTGCTGGCCACCGACTCTGGTGGCCAGTCGTTCGACGAATGCTTCACGCTGGTCTGGTGGCAATTGCAGCAGCGTTTCGGTGAACGTTTTCCGATCCCGATGGGGAGCTTCTCGGTGACCCTTGAGCTGCGCGGGCAAGGGGACGTCAACCATTCACTGGCGAGTCGCGACTGTCAGGCAATCATCAATTACCTGATCGACTTCGGCCTGATCGACGGCGAACGGCAAATGCCGCCCGAACTGCTGTACCCCGCCACGCCTCTGGCCGCCGTCGAGCCGGTCGCGACGCCGGTCGGCGGTCTGCTGGTGTTCTGTGCCATGCCGGGCGAGCACGTCGATGCGGGGCAACTGATTGCCGAAATCATCGACCCGATCAGCGACGCCGTGACCAGTGTTCATACGCTCAATGCCGGCCTGCTGTATGCGCGCTCGTTGCGCCGCATGGCCACCGCTGGCATGGTCATCGCCCATGTCGCGGGCAAGCAGGCCTACCGCAGCGGCTACCTACTTTCTCCTTGAGGACCTCTCATGTACAAACTGACCATCGATGGCCTGCACAAGCGCTATGGCGACAACGAGGTGCTCAAAGGCGTATCGCTCAAGGCCAGCAGCGGTGATGTGATCTGCCTGATTGGCGCCAGCGGCTCGGGCAAGAGCACGTTTCTGCGCTGCATCAACTTTCTGGAGCAACCCAACGACGGCGCCATGAGCCTGGACGGCCAGCAAGTGCGCATGGTCAGCGACAAGGATGGCATGCGCGTTGCCGATCCGGACGAACTGCAACGGATCCGCACCCGACTGGCGATGGTGTTTCAGCACTTCAACCTGTGGGCACACATGACCGTGCTGGAAAACATCACCATGGCGCCACGCCGCGTACTGGGCGTTCCCAAGGCCGAAGCCGAGGCCCGCGCGCGCAAATATCTGGACAAGGTCGGCCTGCCCGAGCGCGTGGCCGATCAATACCCGGCGTTCCTGTCCGGCGGCCAGCAGCAGCGCGTCGCGATTGCCCGAGCACTGGCAATGGAGCCGGAGATCATGCTGTTCGATGAGCCGACATCAGCGCTGGACCCGGAACTGGTCGGTGAAGTGCTGAAGGTGATTCAGGGTCTGGCCGATGAAGGCCGCACCATGATCCTTGTGACCCACGAAATGGGCTTCGCCCGCAAGGTCGCAAGCCAGGTGGTGTTTCTGCATCAGGGCCAGATCGAAGAGTCCGGTCACCCGGACGACGTGCTGAACAACCCGAAGAGCGAGCGGCTACAGCAGTTCCTGAGCGGGAACCTGAAGTAACCGCTGGAGATGACGTAGCGCGTGGGCACGATCCAGCCCCCTGTGGCAAGCGGCTTGACGGCGATAAACGACAAGACGCGGTCTGTTTGACGCATCGCGCCGCCTGCATCGCTGGCAAGCCGCTTCCCACGTATCAAACATGAGGGTGTCCCTCGATAACCGTTTAAAACTATTACCCTTTTCCCGCTGTCTCTGAACTATCGCCCTTCAGAGCATTTTCAACCGCATGAGCAGACCCAACGATTTCGCTCAGCGATGGTTTCGGGCCCGAGGCTGGAAGGCGTTCGCGTTTCAAAAAGAAGTCTGGGCAGCCGTGAAACAGGGCGAGTCCGGCCTGCTTCACGCCAGCACCGGTTCGGGCAAAACCTACGCGGTGTGGTTTGCAGCGCTCAATCGCTTCGCCACCACCAAAGCCCCGCCCGAAGACAAACCCCGCAAGAAAAAACCGCCCGCCGCGCCATTGAGCGTCATGTGGATCACGCCCATGCGCGCCCTTGCTGCAGACACTGCACGGGCACTCGAGGCGCCGCTGGCCGAACTGGACATCAACTGGTCTGTAGGCTTGCGTACCGGCGACACCAGCAGCAGCGAGCGTGCCCGGCAAGGACGTCGTCTGCCTTCCGCACTGATCACTACGCCGGAAAGCCTGACGCTGCTACTGACCCGGGCCGACGCACAGCCGACGCTTTCCACGTTGCGCATGGTCGTCGTGGACGAGTGGCACGAACTCATCGGCAACAAGCGCGGCGTTCAATTGCAACTGGCATTGGCCCGCTTGCGCCAATGGAATCCGCAACTGATTGTGTGGGGCATTTCGGCCACGCTGGGTAATCAGCAGCACGCGCAGGAAGTGCTGTTGGGCGAAGGCGGCGTCACGGTTCAAGGCAAGGTCGCCAAAGAGTTGCAGGTCGATACACTCCTGCCCCCCTCCATCGAGCGTTTTCCGTGGGCCGGACACATGGGCCTGCGCATGCTGCCGCAGGTGGTTGCAGAGGTAGAGAAAAGCGCCAGTTGCCTGCTTTTCACCAATACCCGCGCGCAGTCGGAAATCTGGTATCAGGCGCTGCTGGAAGCCCGTCCGGACTGGGCAGGACTGATCGCCCTGCATCACGGTTCACTGGCCCGCGAAGTACGCGACTGGGTAGAGCGGGCATTGAAAGAGGGCTCGCTCAAGGCGGTGGTCTGCACCTCCAGCCTGGACTTGGGCGTGGATTTCCTGCCCGTGGAGCGCGTGCTGCAGATAGGCTCACCCAAAGGCGTCGCACGCCTGATGCAACGTGCCGGCCGTTCTGGCCACGCACCCGGCCGCCCGTCACGCGTCACGCTGGTGCCGACCCACAGCCTTGAGCTGGTAGAGGCCGCCGCCGCCCATGACGCCGTGGCTGCCCGGATGATCGAACCCAGAGAATCACCTCACCAGCCATTGGATGTACTGGTGCAGCATTTGGTCAGCGTCGCGCTGGGCGGGGGATTTTTGCCCGATGAGCTGTTGGCGGAAGTGCGCACCGCCTGGGCATACCGGGACCTGAGCGACGAACAGTGGCAATGGGCACTGGCCTTTGTGCGCAACGGCGGTCACTCGCTCACGGCCTACCCCGATTACCGCCGCGCCGAGCCGGACGAACACGGTATCTGGCGCGTGCCCGATGCGCGACTGGCGCGTCGGCACAGGATGAGCGTTGGCACCATCGTCAGCGACGCCACGATCAACCTTAAATACTGGAAAAAGGGAGGCGGCGGCGGATCGCTTGGCAGCGTCGAGGAAGGCTTTATCGCCCGCCTCAAGCCTGGCGACGGCTTTCTGTTCGCCGGGCGGTTGCTGGAACTGGTCAGAGTCGAGAACATGACCGCCTACGTCAAACGCGCCACCGGCAAGAAAGCCGCCGTGCCGCGCTGGAACGGCGGGCGCATGCCGCTTTCCAGCGAACTGGCGGACGCCGTGGTGGAGAAATTCGACGCTGCCGCGCACGGCCACTTCGAAAGTCCCGAGATGCGGGCGGTCAAACCCTTGCTGGAAGTACAGCGCCAGTGGTCCGGGTTGCCGCAACGTGACACTCTGCTGGCCGAGACTCTCAAATCCCGCGAGGGCTGGCATCTGTTTCTCTATCCGTTCGCCGGTCGGCATGTTCACCTGGGGCTGGCGAGTCTGCTGGCCTGGCGCCTGAGCCGACACCAACCGCTGACGTTTTCGATAGCCGTCAATGATTACGGTCTGGAGTTGCTGAGCGCCAGCGAACTCGACTGGGCACACCTGCTCGATAATGATCTGTTTTCAGCGTCTGATCTGATGGCTGACATCATCGCCAGCCTCAACGCAGGTGAGCTGGCGCTGAGGCGCTTTCGCGAAATCGCTCGCATCTCCGGGCTGGTGTTTTCAGGCTATCCCGGCGCGGCGAAGAGCAACCGTCAATTGCAGGCATCCAGCGGGTTGTTTTTCGAGGTGTTCAAGCAGTACGACGCCGACAACATGCTGTTGACTCAGGCGGAGCAGGAAGTGCTGCGCCAGGAGCTGGATCTGGTCCGGCTGGAGCAGACCCTGCGCCAGATCAACAGCCGCAGGCTTGACCTGCACACGATCAAGCGCGCCACCCCACTTGCGTTTCCTCTTTTGGTAGAACGCTTTCGCGAGAGCCTGAGTTCTGAAAAACTGGCCGACCGCATCGCTCGCATGGTGCGCGATCTGGAAAAAGCCGCCGGGCCGGAGACTGAACGATGAAACCCTGCATGGCCATCACACTGGCAGACGAAGCGTTGTGGTTGCTGGCAGACAAGGCCATTTACTACCCGGCCGAACACGCCCTGCTGATCGCCGACGCTCACTTTGGAAAGGCGGCAGCCTATCGCAAGCTGGGTCAACCGGTGCCGCATGGCACGACTCAGGAGAACCTGCGACGTCTGGATCAATTACTGGATGACTATGGCTGTGAGCATCTGATCTTTCTCGGCGACTTTCTGCACGCTCCCGAATCCCACGCGAAGGGCACACTCGATGCGCTGCACGAGTGGAGAGAACGCAGGTCAGGACTGAAGATCACATTGATCCGGGGCAACCACGATAAACGCGCGGGGGATCCGCCATCCAGTCTGAACATCGAGGTCGTACCGGAACCGCTGCTGCTCGGCCCGTTCGCCTTGCAGCATGAACCAGACCCACACGCGACTCACCACGTTCTTGCCGGACATGTTCACCCGGTCTACAGGCTGTTCGGACGTGGTCGCCAGCGTCTGCGACTGGCCTGTTTTTACCTGGGCGAGCGCATCAGTCTGTTACCAGCGTTCGGGGAATTCACGGGGGGCTTCAATATTCAGCCAGCTGCCGGAACAACGATCTACGTCACTGGAGACGGGGCGATCTGGCGGGTGGCGTAATCCGTCGAGGGCCTTCAAAACGAAAATGCCCGCTGCCTTGTCAGAGGCAGCGGGCATTCTGGAATCAGGCTACCGGCGCAGGAGGCGGCTCATCCGGGAGCGTAGGTTCACCGGGCTCCGTAGGCTGCTGAAATGGGGTGTCAGGACCCGGCTGACCCGGAACACCGCCCCCCACCATGTTCAATTCGGTATGGGCCATCAGAGACCAGGCCAGCATTCCGATCTCGTTGAGTGGAGGAGATGTTTCCTGTTCAGAGGTTTTGAACGTTGTCTTCATAGGTCACTCCTGGTCAAAGGCCTTCGCCTACAACTGTAAACGAATGCATGTGAGGCAATAGAGTGCGAAAACGAACATTAATTCCATTCAAGAACAGGAAACAACGGCAAAATCAGGTGCGTGGCAGTGTGACGCCACGCTGCCCTTGATACTTGCCACCTCGATCCTTGTAGGACACCTCGCACTCTTCGTCTGATTCCAGAAACAACATCTGTGCCACGCCTTCATTGGCGTAGATCTTCGCCGGCAAGGTCGTGGTGTTAGAAAATTCCAGCGTCACGTGGCCTTCCCACTCCGGTTCCAGGGGCGTCACGTTGACGATAATTCCGCAGCGCGCGTAGGTGCTTTTTCCCAGACAGATGGTCAGGACATTACGGGGAATCCGGAAATATTCGACGGTGCGGGCCAGCGCGAAGGAGTTCGGCGGGATGATGCAGACGTCGCTCTTGATGTCGACAAAACTTTTTTCATCGAAGTTTTTCGGATCGACAGTGGCCGAATTGATGTTGGTGAAGACCTTGAATTCGTCGGCGCAACGCACATCGTAGCCGTAGCTGGACACACCAAAGGAGATCAGCCGGTCGGCACCTTCGCCACGCATCTGACGCTCGACGAAGGGCTCGATCATGCCGTGTTCCTGCGCCATGCGGCGAATCCACTTGTCCGATTTGATGCTCATGGCGATGTCCTGATTTGCGAGGTGAAAAAGATGTTGGGCATCTTACCGGGCCTGCGCCACGTGTTCAAAGGCAACATATGTACAGCTGGCGAGACCTGAGCCGCAGTTTTGAAGCGAATGGAAATAATCCTCGATAGACCATTGGCACGTCCGACAAAAAGGGTTAAGGTGGCGTCACTGTGTTGCTTGTGTCACTGAGAATCTCTACACGATGTTGAATTTCGATCCAACCATCTCCATGAATTTTCCAGCTCTTTGCACTCAGTCTCGGCCAGGGCTCTTCCTACGCCGCAGTTAACTTTGTCCAAGGAGATATACTATGTCCAATCGCCAAACTGGTACCGTTAAGTGGTTCAACGATGAAAAAGGCTTCGGCTTCATCACTCCACAATCCGGTGACGACCTGTTCGTGCACTTCAAAGCTATCCAATCCGACGGCTTCAAAAGCCTGAAAGAAGGCCAACAGGTTTCTTTCATCGCTACCCGCGGTCAGAAAGGCATGCAAGCTGAAGAAGTTCAAGTTATCTAACTTGTACTGATTCGCTTAAAAACCCCGCCCTCAAAAGCGGGGTTTTTTATTGTCTGCGATTCAGGCTCAGGCTTCGATATCGACTCGAACGGGGCCGAACAGGCCGACCCACACTCGATAGCTTTCTTATCGGTCAGTCATCACTGACAGAGATCGACGGCATGGCCGGACTGGCCGCCTCCTGCAGAACAATCCGCGCGCCGACATGGCGAGCCAATTCCTGATACACCATTGCAATCTGAGTTTCCGGCTCGGCAATCGCCGTCGGCTTGCCACCATCGGCCTGCTCGCGAATCAGCATCGACAGCGGCAATGAGGCCAGCAACTCGACGTCATACTGCGACGCCAGCTTCTCCCCTCCCCCTTCACCGAACAGATGCTCGGCGTGTCCGCAATTCGAACAGATGTGCACTGCCATATTTTCCACGACACCCAGCACCGGAATATTCACTTTGCGGAACATTTCGACGCCCTTGCGCGCATCCAGCAAGGCGAGATCCTGCGGTGTGGTGACGATGACAGCACCGGCCACCGGCACTTTCTGCGCCAGCGTGAGCTGGATGTCACCCGTACCTGGCGGCATATCGATAATCAGATAATCCAGGTCATTCCAGGCAGTCTGGGTGACCAGTTGCAGCAAGGCACCCGAAACCATCGGACCGCGCCAGACCATCGGCGTATTGTCATCTGTCAGAAACGCCATCGACATCACTTCGATACCGTGCGCCTCGATTGGCACGAACCATTTCTGATCCTTGATCTTCGGCCGCGTACCTTCGGGGATGCCAAACATCACGCCCTGACTCGGCCCATAGATATCTGCGTCGAGAATGCCCACGCGTGCGCCTTCGCGAGACAGCGCCAGTGCCAGGTTGGCTGCCGTGGTGGATTTACCGACGCCGCCCTTGCCTGAGGCAACAGCCACAATATTTTTCACATTGGCCAGACCCGGAATCTGGCTCTGCGCCTTGTGAGCGCTGATCACGGTACTGATCTCCACCTTGGCCAAGGACACGCCGTCGACATTTTCGATAGCCGTCTTCAGCACGTGCGCCCAACCGTTCTTGAACAGGTCGGCGGCGTAGCCCAGTTCAAGCCGCAGAGTGACTTGCGATCCGTCGATGTCGATGGCCCGCACGCAACCGGCGCTGAGCGGGTCCTGATTCAGATAAGGGTCGGTGTACTGGCGAAGAATCGTCTCCACCGCCGCGCGATTGACAGCGCTCATGGGCTCGCTCCGAAAAAAGACTGACTAAAACAGGCGGCTATCCTACCTGTTCTGTCGTGTGCCGACATGGTTTCACTGCACAAGCAGGCGCATTCCCACAACGGCACGAGGTGAAAAAAATTGCTCAGACCTTTATAGTGGCCGACCTCCGTTCCAGTTCAAGTAGCCGAGCCCCATGTCCGAGCCACGCAAGATACTCGTTACCAGCGCCCTGCCCTATGCCAATGGTTCCATCCATCTTGGCCACATGCTCGAGTACATCCAGACCGACATGTGGGTGCGGTTCCAGAAGCACCGCGGCAATCAGTGCATCTATGTCTGCGCAGACGACGCCCACGGCTCGGCAATCATGCTGCGTGCCGAAAAGGAAGGCATCACGCCGGAACAGCTGATTGCCGACGTCAAGGCCGAGCACAGCGGCGACTTCGCCGATTTTCTGGTGAATTTCGACAACTTCCACTCGACGCACTCGGATGAAAATCGCGAGCTGTCGAGCATGATCTACACCCGTCTGCGTGATGCCGGGCATATTGCGACGCGCTCCATCACCCAGTACTTCGACCCTGAAAAGAAGATGTTCCTGGCCGACCGCTTCATCAAGGGCACCTGTCCGAAATGTGGCACGGAAGATCAATACGGCGACAATTGCGAAAAGTGCGGTGCCACCTATGCACCCACCGACCTGAAAGATCCGAAATCGGCGATTTCCGGCGCGACTCCCGTACTCAAGGATTCCAAACACTTCTTCTTCGACCTGCCCGCCTTCGACGCCATGCTCAAGAGCTGGACCCGCAGCGGAACGCTGCAGGACGCCGTCGCCAACAAGATCGCCGAATGGCTGGACAGCGGTCTGCAACAGTGGGACATCTCCCGGGACGCGCCGTACTTCGGTTTCGAGATTCCTGACGAGCCGGGCAAATACTTCTATGTCTGGCTGGATGCGCCGATCGGCTACATGGCCAGTTTCAAGAACCTGTGTGCGCGCCGTCCGGAACTGGACTTCGATGCCTACTGGGCGAAGGATGCAACCACCGAGCTGTATCATTTCATCGGCAAGGACATTGTCAATTTCCACGCGCTGTTCTGGCCGGCCATGCTGGAAGGCGCAGGTCTGCGCAAGCCGACCGCCATCAATGTCCATGGCTACCTGACCGTCAATGGTCAGAAGATGTCCAAATCCCGTGGCACTTTCATCAAGGCACGCACCTACCTTGATCACCTGTCACCTGAATACCTGCGCTACTACTACGCCTCGAAACTGGGCCGTGGCGTGGATGATCTGGACCTCAACCTGGAAGACTTCATCCAGAAGGTCAATTCGGACCTGATCGGCAAAGTCGTGAACATCGCCAGCCGTTGCGCCGGCTTCATTCACAAGGGCAATGCCGGCGTCATGGTGTCTGCCAATGCCGCGCCCGAACTGACCGACGCCTTCCTGGCTGCCGCGCCGAGCATCGCCGACGCTTATGAAGCCCGCGATTTCGCCCGTGCCATGCGCGAAACGATGGCCCTGGCCGATCGCGCCAATGCCTACATCGCCGAAAAGGCCCCCTGGGCCCTGGCCAAGCAGGAAGGTAAGCAGGACGAAGTTCAGGCTGTATGTGCATTGGGCATCAACCTGTTCCGCCAGTTGGTCATCTTCCTCAAACCCGTCCTGCCGAAGCTGGCTGCCGACGCCGAGGCGTTCCTCAACGTCGAACCGTTGACCTGGGATGATCACAAGACGCTACTGGTCAACCATCAGCTCAACCCGTTCTCGGCCCTGATGACGCGCATCGATCCGGTCAAGGTTGACGCCATGACAGCTGCATCGAAAGAAGACCTGGCTGCCAGCACTACTGACACAGCACCGCAGGGCAACGGTGAACTGGTAAAGGATCCTCTTTCGGCGGAAATCGACTTTGATACATTCGCGGCAGTGGACCTTCGCGTTGCGTTGATCCTCAAGGCCGAACACGTGGAGGGCGCAGACAAACTGCTGCGCCTGACTCTCGATATCGGTGACGAGCAGCGCAACGTGTTCTCCGGCATCAAGAGCGCTTACCCGAACCCGAGCGAGCTGGAAGGTCGCCTGACCATGATGATCGCCAACCTCAAGCCCCGCAAAATGCGTTTCGGCATTTCGGAAGGCATGGTGATGGCGGCAGGCCCTGGCGGCGAAGAAATCTACCTGCTCAGCCCGGACAGCGGCGCCAAGCCCGGCCAGCGCATCAAGTAACGCACGAGGAAGCCCGGTATCCGTTGATCGTTTACGGATGCCGGGCTTTTGCATATCCGCAAGAATGATCCCCCTGACGCCTACCGGCCACAGCCTGTTCCTATTGGCAAGCGCATGAACCTGATCCAGCACATTGACTCCCTCCTTCCACAGACGCAGTGCGGCAAGTGCGGGCACCCCGGTTGCAAGCCTTATGCGCAAGGCATCGCCAATGGTGAGGCCATCAACAAATGCCCACCCGGTGGCGACGAGACCATCGCTCAATTGGCCAATCTGCTGGCAGTGCCCGTCTTGCCGCTGGACACCGAGCGTGGATCGGCACCCGCTCAGGTCGCCTTCATTCGCGAAGCCGAGTGCATTGGCTGCACCAAATGTATTCAGGCCTGCCCGGTCGACGCCATCGTCGGTGCCGCCAAACTGATGCACACCGTGATCATCGACGAATGCACCGGGTGCGATTTGTGTGTGGCGCCCTGCCCTGTGGACTGCATTGAAATGCATCCATTGCCTGTAGCGCAGGTAAAACCGTTGGCTGTCATTCCGATCGTGGGCGACGTGGAGCTTGATGCGCGGCAGCAACAGGCTCGTCTGCTCAAGCGTGATCACGCTCGCCAGCGATTCGAGTCGCGCAATGCCCGGTTGCAGCGCGAGCAGGAGCGAAGGCATGCAGAGCGGCTGGCGAGGTCACAGAAGTCTTCGTCAGGATCAGCGGCATCCGTCGCTGCATTGCAAAGGGTGCAGACCAACAAAACAGGCACAGGCGATGAAGCACTCAAAAAGGCACGAGCCGCCGTTGCCATGAGTCGTGCGCAATTGAACAAATCCCTCAAGGCTTTCGGTCATCCGCCTGTCGCCGAACAAGCAGCACGCCTCGTGGTGCTGCAGCAGGAATACGAAGCCGCAGAGCGGGCGCTGCAAAAGCTTTTGTCGACATCGAACGTCACACCCGCCCGGCCGATAGCGAAGCCCGATGCAGGCGCGGTCAAACGTGCCAAAATCCAGCAGGCGATGGCCCATGCCAACCTCAAGAAAGCGCAGGCAGCCAACGCTCAGCCAGAGCAACTGGCAAGCCTGGAAGAAGCGGTCACGCTTGCCGCTCAAACCCTCGAGGCCGCAGAGCAGGCGCTCGCCAACGCTCAGGATTCATCGGCCTGAAACAGAAGGTATGTGCTTGTTTGGCAACTGGAGCACTACAGTGGCACATTACCGTCCCGACATCCGTGCTGACCTTATGACCTGCCCCAAGGAAACGCTTCGCCCATGAATGCCGCAAAACGCCTGGAAATTTTCCGCAGGCTCCACGAGGACAACCCGGACCCCAAAACCGAGCTGGCCTACACCACGCCATTCGAATTGCTGATATCGGTGATTCTTTCTGCACAGGCAACCGACGTGAGCGTCAACAAGGCGACTGCACGGCTGTACCCAGTGGCAAACACACCGCAGGCGATTCACGCGCTGGGCGTCGAAGGGCTGTCCGAATACATCAAGACGATTGGCCTGTATAACAGCAAGGCCAAAAACGTCATTGAAACCTGCCGTCTGCTCATGGAACGGCACAACGGTGAAGTCCCCGAAACCCGCGAAGCGCTTGAAGCGTTACCCGGTGTAGGGCGCAAGACCGCCAACGTTGTACTCAACACCGCATTCCGCCAAATGGCCATGGCCGTCGATACGCATATTTTTCGGGTCAGCAACCGAACCGGCATCGCGCCCGGCAAGAACGTTGTCGAGGTCGAAAAGCAACTGATGAAGTTTGTGCCCAGGCATTACCTGCTGGATGCGCATCATTGGTTGATACTGCATGGCCGCTACGTGTGTCAGGCGCGCAAGCCCCGCTGCGGGAGCTGCCGCATTGAAGACCTTTGCGACTACAAATTCAAAACCTCTGACGATTGACTCAAATAGACTCAGGCAGGTTGATCGATTGAAAAAATCTTTTTTACCCGCCACAGCTTTGTCGATATAAGGTGCGCCAGTGCAGTCGAATCCTGGAGCCACTTCATGAGTTCTGGCAAAGAGCAATTAGATGTCGATGATGATTTTGTCGCGGTCGACCCGGATGAGGTCGAGCAGGTTGCCGCTGAACCGGCGAAGACCAATTTGAGCAAGCGGCGCACTATCGATAATCTTCTGGAAGAACGTCGCTTGCAAAAACAGCTGGCGGATTACGATTTCGATCTGTAGCGCCCGTATCAGGCAGAAGAACCTGCCGGACTCAACCCAATGGCGCGAAAGCCCCTCGCCAGGAGAGGCTTTATTCCGCGAATTCCCGATCGCAGTCAACGCTCTGTTTCTGCTGGCACTATCCTCCAGATTTCCATTCTGCTCCCGCTCATACCAGTCCATTCCGTTGCGCCAGTTCGATCAGATCGACAAGTGAATGCGCATTGAGCTTGAGCAGCAGCCGGGTCTTGTAGGTACTCACGGTCTTGTTGCTCAGAAACATGCCATCGACAATTTCCTTGTTGGTCTTGCCTCTCGCCAACTGCTGCAACACCATCATTTCACGCCCGGAGAGGCGATCAACCATTTCCGACTCACTGGCGTTGCCCATGCTGGATCGAACCGTGTGCAGTGCCTGGTTGGGGAAATAGCTGTAGCCCGATAACACTGCCTTGATGGCACTCAACAACTCGGTAAGGTCCTGCTGCTTGCACACATAGCCAGCGGCACCTGCCTGCATGCAACGCATGGAAAAGTGGCCGGGAGCCTGTGACGTCAGGATCAGGACTTTGAACGGCAGGGTCATGGCCGACAGACGAGCGATGACTTCAAGGCCATCGAGCTTGGGGATGCCTATGTCGAGGATGACAATATCAGGCAAATGCTCACGGGCCAGTTGCAGTGCGTCCACTCCATTGTCTGTCTCCGCAATGACCTCATAGCCATGACGCTCCATCAGCATGCGTACAGCAAGGCGAATGACAGGATGATCATCCACGATCAGCACTTTATTCATGGGCAGTCCAATTTTCGCTATTCGAATTTTCAGAGTCAGCACAATAGCTTAGTCGTTTAGTGCTTTGCATGACGCTCCCCCCCGAGGACCAACACCCAAAGACCGTTCATACATTTACTGAGGAATATTCCTACAAAACTCGAGACGAACGAGCTCTTTCTTGTCTTTTTCACAGAGCCTTCCTTATCGGAATTCGATAACAGTATGACTACCCGGGGCAGTGGATTAGAGCAACTGCATACCGGACAGAATTTGTAGCGAACCCGATCATTAATCGATTCATCACTGACCTGACAGCCACTTCAATTAAAACCAATCCATCCATGCGGATCGCTGTAGAGTGAACGCCCTTGAGCGAGCGCAGTGCCATCACCGATGGTGGCAGACGTACTTCTCCTTAGATTTTTGCCTTCTAAAAAGGTAACGCTTGCAACGTGCAGAGCCTTTAACGGCCGCGGATATCATGCATGACGATAGCAGCTGTTTCCGATACCCGAACCAAAGTGACCTGCGAATGGAAGCAAGGAGGCCGGATGTAACAAGAATATTCAGTCTTTGAGTTCTGATCCGCGACGCTTTCCCTTACCGTCAAACCAACGTCTGGCTTCAATTAAAAATTACACAAAAAAAATAATCCTTTTGTATATATATTTGTTTAAAGAGCAAACCTCCAAAAAAATCAGAAATTTCCTACAAATTTGTATACCCTCTTCCACATTCGTTCTGATCCTGAAACTCACGTATTTTCCTGACGCATGACAGTAAATCACATAACCAGACACTATCGCTATTTCTTACAAAAACTTTAGTGCCTTTTTCGCCTGCCACACCAAAAAACAGCTCATCCGACAGAAAGCTAATACTATATCTGCGCACAAAGCCATAGCAAAATCGTCGAAGAGGAAAAATACTACAAAACTAACAGACGGCATCGAAATACATGTAAGACACCGACCAGACACCTAAGTTGTTTCATGTAAGTCACCGCTTTTTCACTTGCAAATCCTATTACCAGTCGTTACTTTTTTAAGAGCAAACTCATTAACAGGACTGCCGAGCGACTGCACTACTCATGCGCACTTCGAACACCCCATTAATGAGACCAGACTAAATATATGAATTCTGTTTATTAAAAGCTGAAAACAATTGGGCAACATGGACAGGGCCCTTCCACCCCATCGGCTGTTTGACGACATCACCATGAGCCTGACAACTCGCTGGGGCCGCCCTGTGGATAGCCCTGTTCAAAAAAGGATCTACCATGAACAAAAATTTTTCACGCTCCACGTCCAAAGACCCTACCTATATTGATTTGATTTCGGCAGTGGAAGCATTTGTCGCCAACGGCGGCGTGATTGCGGTGATACCTGACGATGAAACAGCAGACGCTGCAGGCGTCGTGAACGCTAACATTGATACCCTCAGGGAGACTGAAGCAGAGGTCATTTCCAAAGTGGAACTGTTGAAAAGTCTGGTCGCCAAAGGCGCTGGATTTTCTGCGCTCCAGTATTCCCTCAGGATGAACAGGAAAGACATACGCAAGTTGGCCATTGATCATGGCGTGAGAATACATTGCAGCCGTCCCGTCGAACACATGGAACGTGAAAGGCGACATGGAGCAATCGATATCGATGACAGGGTCGCCGGTCATGTCATGCACTATTCAAGCCTGGGCTATACCGCGTCCGAGATTGCGCAGGTTCTTGATTTGAGTCTGCGTCAGGTCTGGAACATCGGTAAAGCCTATCGACTCGAATTAAGGCAGGTACGCAACACGGACATACCCTAGATGGCCCCAGCCACGGCACAGGCCCTGCCCGCGCGGCCTTGAAGATGTGTCGTTGTAGAAATACACCCGTCAGTGCGCTGACAAGGGTAATGGCAGACTGAACAATGGCATACACCTCTCACGCACACGGCGAGACGTTTTGAACACACGAAATGTGAAGTGCATTAATTCGAATGGCAAAGACCCAGGCTCGCCCCTGAAAAGAAAATGACGGTCATCCAGCCATTACCCATCTGCATGCACGCCTGTTAAAGGAAAATTACTCATGCCCCTTTTGGTCCGACTCATGAACCCTATCGGCATCATTGCATTATTTGCCGGACTCTCGGAAGCCTCGGCTACCGCTGTACTGCCTTATCTGGATAATGAGGATCGGCAGCGGTATGTCTGGTTTTTGATTATCTTTCCTTCATCACTGGTTGCCCTGTTCTTTTTGACCCTTAACTTTAACCGCGAGGCGCTTTATCCTCCGTTCCGTTCCGCTAATACTAACAAGCGCCCAGATGAATGCATGTTCTGTACGCGCTGTGATAAACCTGCCAGCACACCGCACTACAAGCCCACTGATGATGACGTATGACAGACCGCATAACCCCTTGACGCCGAACAGACACATTGCTTCAAACACGCCTCATTCAGTGGGCGCGATTGTTTACGAATGGGCGACGTCGCGTGCGTCTGAAAACAGGACTACGGTTATTTGACGGCCTGCACAGGGAGATGCGAAACAGACATGTACCACCTGCAGGCACTCGAACGGATTCACACTCAACTGAAATGGAATAGACCATGTCGACATTAAAAGAGTACCGAGCAATCGAAAAGAAACTCAACGAGCAACTGCAAAAATTTGAACTGCTCAGAAATGACCATCGACTGAGAGACGAATTAGAGTTGGAACGTAAGCTTTCCACACTGCTTAATCGTTACAGCCTAAAGAAAAGGGAGCTGATCAATTTTTTGAATTCGCCTCATGTGCTTTCAGAAAGCCACAAGGTCAGACAAAAAACATCCTGTGAAACCAGCAAAGGGAATGCACGACAAACGCAAGAGACAAGGCACTGAGTGCCTGCACGGCCTGATCATTTGAAAAAATATGTGAATGCAGCCCTTGGCAGGGCTGCATTTTCAAGCGAGGAACCGAATCAGAACAGTTTACGGCCCTTGTTTGCAGCGATGCGCATCCGCAGAGCGTTGAGCTTGATGAAGCCTGCAGCGTCAGCCTGATCATACGCGCCAGCGTCATCTTCAAACGTCGCGATGTTCGCGTCGAACAGCGAGTCATCGGACTTGCGGCCGGTGACAATCACGTTGCCCTTGTAAAGCTTCAGGCGCACGACGCCATTCACATGAGCCTGAGACGCGTCGATCATCTGTTGCAGCATCAGACGCTCCGGGCTCCACCAGTAACCGGTGTAGATCAGGCTTGCGTACTTGGCCATCAGCTCATCCTTGAGGTGAGCGACTTCGCGGTCCAGCGTGATCGATTCAATCGCGCGGTGAGCGCGCAGCATGATGGTGCCGCCAGGGGTTTCGTAGCAGCCACGGGACTTCATGCCCACGTAACGGTTTTCCACGATATCCAGACGACCGATACCGTTTTCGCCACCAATGCGGTTCAGCGTCGCGAGTACGGTTGCCGGCGTCATCTCAACGCCGTCCAGCGCGACGATGTCGCCGTTGCGGTAGGTCAGTTCCAGATAGGTCGCGACGTTTGGCGCGTCCTCCGGGGACTTGGTCCAACGCCACATGTCTTCTTCGTGCTCGGTCCAGGTGTCTTCCAGCACACCACCCTCATAGGAGATGTGCAGCAGGTTGGCGTCCATGGAGTACGGGGACTTTTTCTTGCCGTGACGTTCGATCGGAATGCCATGCTTCTCGGCGTAGTCCATCAGCTTCTCGCGCGACAGCAGGTCCCATTCGCGCCATGGGGCGATCACTTTCACGCCTGGCTTCAGTGCGTAGGCACCCAGCTCGAAACGCACCTGATCGTTGCCTTTACCGGTTGCGCCGTGGGAAATGGCGTCGGCGCCGGTTTCGTTGGCAATTTCGATCAGACGCTTGGCGATCAGCGGACGGGCGATGGAAGTACCCAGCAGGTACTCACCTTCATAAACGGTGTTGGCACGGAACATCGGGAATACGAAATCGCGAACGAACTCTTCGCGCAGGTCGTCGATGTAGATTTCCTTGACGCCCATGGCCTGTGCCTTGGCGCGTGCCGGCTCGACTTCCTCGCCCTGACCCAGATCAGCCGTGAAAGTCACCACTTCGCAGTTGTACGTGTCCTGCAGCCACTTGAGGATTACCGAAGTATCCAGACCACCGGAATACGCGAGAACTACCTTGTTTACGTCCGCCATGCCATCACTCCACCGCGTTGTACGGAAAACCGACGATTCTACCGTTCAAAGCAGGAAATTTACAGGGGCGCGACAGCTTGTGACGACGAGGCGACAGGTTTTGTCAGCCTCGCGACAGTCAGCAGCGGTGTATCAGGACGTGTGTGCAGCGCTTGCCGAGGCCACGGGAACCGGCCGCTCTTCAGGTGCAACACGCTCAAGGTGCACGTTCACACGACGGTTGCGGGCGCGGTTGGCATTATTGGTGTTAGGTGCAAGCGGATAACGCTCGCCGTGAAAACGCAGGGTTATCTGTTGCTCCGGAATACCCTGGGCTTTCAGGTAGTCCATGACTGCCAGTGCGCGTCGACGTGACAGGTCACGGTTGGTCAGACGATTGCCGCTGTTGTCCGAATGACCATCCAACTCGACGTGATTGACCGTCGGGTCTGCCTTCAAATAGGCGACCATGTTGTCCAGCCTCGCTTTCGCGGCAGCATCCAGTTCAATGCCGCCGCCAGGAAAGCCGACTTCGGCCTGTTTGACCTGATCGAAATTCATGGGCAACAGCTTGGCAGTACAGGCCTGATATTCAGTGAATGCCTTGCTGAACTTGACCGGCAGCAGACGCACCTCCATCTGCCCGCCGTCACGGGAATAATGACGGATCAGCGGCGTGCGCCCTTCCATCAGGCCGTTGATCAGACGTCCGGCCTGAGCGTGAGAGGTGTTGAACGGTATTTCGCCATTGCTGACTCGCACAGAGCCCAGATTGATATCGCCACGGCCCGGCTGCCAGGGTGCTGCAGCAGCCAGCAGCGTGGCGGAACCGTTACCGAGCATGTTGTAGGAAGCCTTGAGCCGGAACGTCGCCTGCTCACCCGCGCGACGCACGAACTCACCCACGCCGAAATCGGTAATGGGCTGAGTCAGACGGCACTCGAACTGATCGCCCTCGACTTTCCATTCGATGCTTTCCAGACGTGTCTGGAAATTGATCGCCATCGCTGGAAGACTGGCGAACACACTGAGCAGGGCTAGATATCGCTGGCGCACGGGAGGCTCCACTTGAAATGATCGCGAAACGAAACACGGTTTCTATGTCGGGCTATCGGTAACTTCCTACAAAACTTGATAGCGAGTGCCTGAGAGAGTCTTTTCCGGTAGCATTCCCTGCGAGTTTGACCCGCCTGGAATCCCCAATGTCTGACCGCCTGACCCTTCTGCGTCCCGACGACTGGCACATCCATCTCCGTGACGGAGCTGTTTTGCCCCATACCGTCGCTGACGTAGCGCGCACCTTTGGCCGCGCAATCATCATGCCCAACCTCGTGCCGCCTGTTCGCAATGCGCAGCAGGCCGATGCCTATCGCCAGCGCATTCTCGCTGCACGCCCGGCCGGCAGCCGCTTCGAGCCGTTGATGGTGCTTTATCTCACCGACCAGACAACGCCCGAGGACATTCGTACGGCCAAGGCCAGCGGTTTTGTCCATGCCGCCAAGCTGTATCCGGCTGGCGCCACGACAAACTCCGATTCGGGTGTGACCAGCATCGACAGGATCTTGCCTGCCCTTGAAGCCATGGCCGAAGTCGGCATGCTGCTGCTGGTGCACGGTGAGGTCACGCGTGGCGAGATCGACGTGTTTGATCGCGAAAAAGTCTTCATCGACGAGCACCTGCGTCGCGTCGTCGAGCGTTTCCCGACACTGAAAGTGGTCTTCGAACACATCACCACCGGCGACGCCGTGCAGTTCGTTAATGAAGCATCGGCCAACGTCGCGGCGACCATCACTGCGCATCACCTGCTTTATAACCGCAATCACATGCTGGTCGGCGGTATTCGCCCGCACTTCTATTGCCTGCCGATCCTCAAGCGCAACACCCACCAGACATCCCTGCTGGATGCCGCCACCAGTGGCAACGGCAAGTTCTTCCTGGGCACCGATTCCGCGCCGCATACGCAACACGCCAAGGAAGCCGCATGCGGCTGCGCCGGTTGCTACACGGCTTACGCAGCTATCGAGATGTACGCAGAAGCCTTCGAGCAACGTAATGCGCTGGACAAACTGGAGGGCTTCGCCAGCCTTCACGGTCCGGCGTTCTACGGCCTGCCAGCCAACCAGGACACCATCACGCTGGTGCGTGAGGAGTGGACCGCCCCTGCCAGCCTGCCGTTTGGCGAGTTGTCCGTAATTCCGCTGCGTGCAGGTGAAAAACTGCACTGGCGCCTGGAGGAAAACGCGTGAGTGAAGATCATTTCGACGACGAACCGGAAGGCCACGGTGGCGGCGGTGTTGGATCGCGCCATCCGATGGCGGCGCGCTTTCGCGGCTACCTGCCGGTCGTCATCGACGTAGAAACCGGTGGCTTCAATTCGGCTACCGATGCGCTGCTGGAAATTGCGGCAGTCACCATTGGCATGGATGAGAGAGGCTTCGTGTTCCCGGAGCACACCCATTTCTTCCGTGTCGAGCCCTTCGAGGGCGCGAACATCGAAGCGGCTGCGCTGGAGTTCACCGGCATCAAGCTCGATCACCCGCTACGCATGGCGGTCAGCGAAGAAACCGCGCTGAACGATATCTTTCGTGGCGTGCGCAAGGCCCTCAAGGCCAACGGCTGCAAGCGCGCGGTGCTGGTCGGCCATAACGCCAGCTTCGACCTGGGTTTCCTCAACGCAGCCGTCGCTCGCCTGGACATGAAACGCAACCCGTTTCACCCGTTCTCAAGCTTCGACACAGCAACACTTGCAGGCCTTGCCTACGGTCAGACCGTGCTGGCAAAAGCCTGCCAGGCTGCCGGTATCGACTTCGATGGCCGCGAGGCCCACTCGGCCCGCTACGACACGGAAAAGACGGCTGAACTGTTCTGCGGCATCGTCAACCGCTGGAAGGAAATGGGCGGCTGGGAAGACTTCGACGACTGAGTCCACCCTGCTCATGAACAGACCGGCCCAGTGCCGGTTTTTTCATGACCGCCATGCGGAAAACACGGGATTTTCATTGAGGTTTTACCACTCATCGCCCCACCTGAATCGAACCCAAAACAGTTTTGACAAGCATTCTCATTACCATTAAGCTCCGGATCACCCAGCCATAAACCAGCGATGGTCCATAGCTTATGTATGTTTGTCTCTGCCAAGGTGTTACTGACGGTCAAATCCGGGAAGCAATTCTGGAGGGCTGCTGCAGTTATCGCGAAGTTCGCGAGACGCTGGGTGTTGCAAGTAAATGTGGAAAATGTGCCTGCCTGGCAAAGGAAGTGGTGCGTGACACCCTGACCGAGCTTCAAAGCAGCCATGCTGCACTGGCCTATACGACAGAATTTACTGCGGCCTGAATTACCCCATTTCGAAGAACCGGACTTGATGTCCGGTTTTTTTATGCCTGTAATTCAAGCGCTTAGCGTCAAGATGCGGAACTCAAACATTCTTATTCCTATTTAAATTCACTTATTATTCAATAACTTAGGTTTGACAGACATTCGCGTGCAGCTCACACTCGCGGCTTATATATACAAGCCACAGGCAGGACCACGAACATGAAAGGCGACATTACAGTCATCCAGCATCTCAACAAGATCCTCGGAAACGAGCTGGTCGCCATCAACCAGTATTTTCTGCATGCACGCATGTACGAAGACTGGGGTCTGAAAAAGCTCGGCGCGCACGAGTACCATGAGTCCATCGACGAGATGAAGCATGCGGACAAGATCATCAAGCGCATCCTGTTTCTCGAAGGCCTGCCTAACCTGCAGGACCTTGGCAAGATCCTGATCGGTGAACACACCAAGGAAATGCTCGAGTGCGACCTGAAGATTGAGCAGAAAGGTCTGGCTGACCTGAAAGCGGCCATCGCCCATTTCGAGACCGTCGGTGACTTCGGCAGCCGTGAGCTGCTGGAAGATATCCTCGAGTCCGAGGAAGAACACATCGACTGGCTGGAAACGCAGCTGGGTCTGATCGACAAGGTGGGTATCGAAAATTACCTGCAGTCGCAGATGGGCGACTGACACGTCGATCCGCTGATACGAAAAAAGCCCGCCTCCATTGGAGAGCGGGCTTTTTCCTGTCTGCAGAACGGCTTGATGAACCGGCGTCCTGCTACCGATCCATCACATCACCGTCTTACTCGGCCTTGGCGGCCGATGCAGTCTTGACCAGCTCTTGAAGCGAGCCGTCAGCCATCATCTCGGTGATGATGTCGCTGCCGCCAACCAGTTCACCGGCAACCCACAGCTGTGGAAAGGTCGGCCAGTTGGCGTACTTGGGCAGGTTGGCGCGTATTTCGGGGTTCTGCAGGATGTCGACGTAGGCAAACTTTTCGCCGCACGCCATCAATGCCTGGGAAGCCTTGGCCGAAAAGCCGCACTGTGGCGCGTTTGGAGCGCCTTTCATGTAAAGCAGAATGGTATTGTTGGCAATCTGCTCTTTGATCGTTTCGATGATATCCATGAAGCACCTCGGCTGAATTTTCCGACTCAGTTGTCGGCACGGTGGCGCATTGTAACGGAATCCCGACTGAGACGCTCTGTCTTGAACCTCAACACGCAGCGACCTGTACCGGCACGCCGTTCAGCGCCGCGTTACCGGAAAGCGCATCGAGCTGACGTTCGTCAGTCAGGTCATTGGCGCTGACACCGGGCTGGCTCTGCGCAATCTCCATGCGCACGCCGGCACGTGCATGACCCCAGCCGTGAGGCAGGCTGACCACACCGCGCATCATGTCCAGGCTGCCCACGACCTCAACCTCGATCATGCCAACCCGTGAACTGACACGCACCTGCTGCCCGTCGCTCAGACCACGACTGCTCAGATCATCGGGATGCATCAATAACTGATGACGCGGCTTGCCCTTCACCAGCCGATGGTAATTGTGCATCCAGGAGTTGTTGCTGCGTACGTGGCGACGCCCGATAAGCAGCAATTGGTCCGACTGCGGCTCGAGGGCGGCTCTGAAGCGGGCCAGGTCGGCCATGATGACGTCGGGCGCTGCCTGAACATGGCCGTTGACCGTCTTCAGGCGCTCGCTGAGGCTCGGTTGCAGCGCCCCCAGGTCAAGGCCGTGCGGATGATTGTCCAGGGTCGCCAGCGAGAGCTTGTGCGCGGACGCATCGCCGTAACGCCCGTTGCGCAGGCCATGATCGATCATCTGTGCGGGTGACAGGGTCGGTTTCAGGTCTTTCTGCGTTTTGGCGGCAAATGCCTTGGCCAGGCCGACGAAGATTTCCCAGTCATGCAGCGCGCCTTCGGGTTTGTCGAAGATCGCTCGATTGAAGCGGGTGACGTTACGCACTGCCAGGGTATTGAACGTGGTGTCGTAGTGATCGTTTTCCAGCGCCGACGTGGACGGCAGGATCAGGTTGGCATAGCGCGTGGTTTCATTGATGTACAGGTCGATGCTGACCATGAACTCCAGCCCTTCAAGGGCTTTTTCAAGCTGACGTCCATTCGGCGTCGACAGCACAGGGTTACCTGCAACCGTCACCAGCGCACGCACGCGCCCTTCCCCTTCATGAAGCATTTCTTCAGCAAGCGCCGAAACCGGCAATTCACCGGAGTATTCGGGCAAGCCCGACACGCGACTCTGCCAGCGATTGAAATGACCACCAGACGTAGAGCCTACGATATCCACCGCCGGCTGGGTGCAGAGCACGCCGCCGACACGATCAAGGTTGCCGGTTACCAGGTTGATAAGCTGCACCAGCCAGTGACACAACGTACCAAATGCCTGGGTGGAAATTCCCATGCGGCCATAACAGACAGCCTTGTCGGCTGCCGCGAAATCCCTGGCCAACTGGCGGATTTCCTGCGCGGTGATGCCACAACGCGGACTCATGGCTTCAGCGCTGAAATCGGCAATGCCCGCACGCACCTGATCGAGTCCATCGACAGGCAAATGGCTGCCGCGGGCCAGCCCTTCGTCAAACAGCGTATGAAGCAGCCCGAACAGCAGAGCGGCGTCTCCACCGGGGCGTACGAACAGATGCTGATCGGCAATGGCGGCGGTCTCGCTGCGTCGCGGGTCGACAACCACGACCTTTCCGCCACGCTTCTGTATGGCCTTCAGACGTTTTTCAACGTCGGGGACAGTCATGATGCTGCCGTTTGAAGCCAACGGGTTGCCGCCCAGAATCAGCATGAAATCGGTGTGATCGATGTCCGGAATCGGCAGCAACATGCCGTGGCCGTACATCAGAAAGCTGGTCAGGTGATGAGGCAACTGGTCCACAGACGTTGCGGAAAAGCGATTGCGCGTCTTGAGAAGGCCGAGAAAGTAATTGCTGTGGGTCATCAACCCATAATTGTGAACGCTGGGGTTGCCCTGATAGACCGCCTCGGCGTTCTGACCCTCGCGCTGCTGGAGGGCCGCCAATCGCTCGGCCACCAGGTCGAACGCGTCCTGCCAGGCAATCGGCTGCCATTGATCACCTGAACGCAGCATGGGCTGGCGCAGACGATCAGGGTCGGTCTGGATATCTTGCAGCGCCACGGCTTTGGGGCAAATGTGGCCGCGGCTGAAATTGTCGAGCGGATCCCCCTTTATCGAAGTGATTCTGCGCGTCGCGTCAGGTTCAAGCGTGGTTTCGATGGTCAGGCCGCAAATGGCCTCACACAGATGACAGGCACGGTGGTGTTCAGTCCGAGTCATCGCAGCCTCATAGTGGTGTCGTGGCAATCCGATCGATTGCGGAACAATCACTATGGTGCGTGACGAAGACCTTCGCCACCCGGCTTCGCATCATGAATCAAGGCCCATCAGGCCGACGGATGTACGCTGTCAGTCAGCTGCCGATGGGTGTGACCACCTTGCGCTGCAACTGGATTTCGGTCACGGTTTCGATCTGCTCCTGAGCCATGTGCACGCCGGTCAGGTCGCCGATCAGACGCCAGTGCTCATCGAGCCCCGAGCTGATGGTGGCCATGCGATCAATCATGCGTCGTCCGGCAGTGCGCGTGACTTCGTCTTCGCTGCGCAGCAGTTCAAAGGACATGGAGGTCATGGATGCGGTGAGGTGGGTCAAGGTGCGGGCGGTCAGCCCGAGCAATTCCGTTAGTTGACGCTCTTTAGAGTCCATTCCCGATCTCCCGATCAATGATGATATCAACGAGGCTTTATAACCTAAGGCCGTTGTTTAGGAAACGGTCATTGTTTCAAGCGCGTGAAGCACGTCGCATTCGCGACCGGACTGTTGCAGGATTGGTACTAATTGCCAAGCCCGCTTTGGGCAGTGTACAAATGCTGCCTTTGAATAGCACAGTAATGGCTAAAGGCCTGCTTCAGAGTAGTCACTTTTTAGCGCGATGCGAGAATTACTATACGGCCTGAAGACCGGTCACCGGATTCAGACCGCCATTCGAAATCAAGCAAGCTATTGGTAAGACGCGACATTTTTTTATACTATCGCGCCTCCCTTATTCGTCGCCTCGTGCGGCTTTCTCCGCAATGTTCGCCCGTTTTCTCGATAAAACCCGGCTTTGAAACACTGCGGTCTGTTGCAAAAAAGGTAGTTAATCATGAACGCCAGGCACTTTCTCTCGATGATGGATTACACCCCAGACGAACTGCTGGGCTTGATCCGTCGTGGCGTAGAGCTCAAAGACCTGCGAAATCGCGGCGTGCTTTTTGAACCCCTGAAGAACAGGGTGCTGGGGATGATTTTTGAAAAATCCTCGACTCGTACCCGTCTTTCTTTCGAAGCCGGCATGATTCAGCTGGGCGGCCAGGCCATCTTTTTGTCCCATCGCGACACGCAACTGGGGCGTGGTGAGCCGATTGCCGACAGCGCCAAGGTCATGTCGCGCATGCTCGACGCGGTCATGATCCGTACCTATGCCCATAGCAATCTGATCGAATTCGCTGCCAATTCCCGTGTGCCGGTAATCAATGGTTTGTCCGATGACCTGCATCCGTGCCAGTTGCTGGCCGACATGCAGACCTTCCTCGAGCATCGTGGCTCGATCAAGGGCAAGACCGTGGCGTGGATCGGTGACGGCAACAACATGTGCAACAGTTATATAGAAGCGGCGATCCGGTTCGACTTCAATTTGCGCATCGCCTGCCCGCTGGGTTACGAGCCGAATCCCGAGTTCATGGCGCTGGCCGGGGATCGCGTGACGATAGTTCGTGACCCAAAGGCAGCAGTCGAAGGCGCGCACCTGGTGAGTACCGATGTCTGGACCTCCATGGGTCAGGAAGAGGAAACGGCCAAGCGCATTGCCCTGTTCGCACCATTCCAGGTGACGCGCGCGCTGCTCGACCTTGCGGATAAGGACGTGCTGTTCATGCACTGCCTGCCCGCACACCGGGGTGAAGAAATCAGCGTCGATCTGCTGGACGATCCACGCTCGGTCGCGTGGGATCAGGCGGAAAACCGTTTGCACGCACAGAAAGCGCTGCTGGAATTCCTCGTCGCGCCGTCCTGTCAGCCGGCATGAGTCAGGCCCTGCTGCTGAACCTGCGCAATCTGGCGTGCGGCTATGACAACCAGCGTGTGGTGCAGGACCTGAATCTGCACCTCAACGCAGGCGACATCGGCTGCCTGCTGGGCTCCTCAGGCTGCGGCAAGACGACGACACTGCGTGCAATTGCCGGTTTCGAACCGATCCATGCCGGCGAGATCACGCTGGCGGGCGAAGTGATCTCGCGTCCAGGCTGGACGCTGGCACCGGAAAAGCGCCGGATCGGCATGGTGTTTCAGGACTATGCCCTGTTTCCGCACCTGAGCGTCGCTGACAATATCGCGTTCGGCATCCGCAAGCATCCGCGCCGTGAGCAGGTAACGGCTGAGCTGCTGGAGCGGGTCAACCTCGCCGGGCTGGGCAAACGCTATCCGCACGCGTTGTCAGGCGGACAACAGCAGCGGGTTGCGCTCGCCCGGGCACTGGCACCGGAGCCGCAGTTGTTGCTGCTCGATGAGCCGTTTTCCAATCTGGATGGCGAGTTGCGCAGGCGCTTGAGTCACGAGGTGCGCGACATCCTGAAGGCGCGCGGCACCAGTGCAATTCTGGTGACTCACGATCAGGAGGAAGCGTTCGCGGTCAGCGATCAGGTCGGCGTTTTCAAGGAAGGCCGGCTGGAGCAGTGGGACACTCCCTACAACCTGTACCACGAGCCGCAGACGCCATTTGTCGCCAGCTTCATCGGCCAGGGGTATTTCATTCGCGGTCAGATGATCGACCATGAATCGGTACAGACCGAACTGGGTGTGCTGCGCGGCAATCGGGCCTATCCGGGCGTCAGAGGCAGCGCGGTAGACGTGCTGTTGCGCCCCGACGACATTGTTCATGCACCGCAAAGCGCGCTGAAAGCACGGGTCATCGGTCGAATCTTTCAGGGCGCTTCAACCCTGTATCGCCTGCAGTTGCCGACCGGCAGCCAGCTCGAGGCGATCTTTCCCAGCCACGCCGATCACATGACCGGCGAGCAGGTCGGCATTCAGGTCGCCGCCGATCATCTGGTTCTGTTTGCTGCCCCAGGCAGCGTCGCTGCACACGCGGTCAGCGGCTGATTGGCGACTCATTCACGGCCGATAGCGGCGAAGGTCGCGCTGGTGTGAGCCGCCAGCACCTGCGCTGACAACTCCACTTCCAGCCCTCTCCTTCCGGCGCTGACAAAAATGGTCTCGAAGGGCACGGCCGTTTCGTCGATGAACGTACGCAAGCGCTTTTTCTGACCCAAGGGACTGATGCCTCCCAACAGATAACCGGTCGAGCGCTGCGCCGCGGCCGGGTCGGCCATTTCGGTCTTCTTGACGCCGGCAGCCTGAGCCAGAGCTTTCAGATCCAGTGTTCCGACGACCGGCACGACGGCGACCAGCAATTCGCCCTTTTCAGTACTGGCCAGCAGCGTCTTGAACACACGCGCAGGTTCCAGACCGAGCTTTTCTGCCGCCTCCAGACCATACGATGCCGCCTTGGGATCGTGTTCATAACTGTGGATGCGGTGTTCGGCACGAACTTTTTTCAATAAATCCAAGGCGGGGGTCATTCATCACTCCAGACAGATCAGGGTGAGCGCTACTTTAAGCCAAATAATCGGGAAGCGCCTTGATCCATAAAGGCTGCGGCCTTGATGGCTATTTAAAACCATCAAGACTTTTCCTACAAAACATGCAGAAACAAACTAAGACCTGACCGTGATATTTTTCAGTGACCGTTCAGTTCCGACCTTTGACAGGGTTCTTTCTTGTCTATATTTTTTCGTTTGCGAATATTAACGAACGCTGTTTTTCGGTATAACTCGCACCAGTGACCGTATTCCGAAGAATCCTGACACGCCGCAATAACGAGCATCCGTGTCTGTATACGGTGCCGCGACAAAAACAAAAAAGAGGTATTCATGACCATTGCAACCCGACAACCAACGCTTTCCGCACAATGTACTGCTGAATTCCTGGGCACAGCCCTGATGATTTTTTTCGGGACCGGATGCGTTGCAGCGCTCAAGGTCGCGGGTGCTTCTTTCGGACTTTGGGAAATCTGCATCATCTGGGGCATGGCCGTCAGCATGGGCATCTACCTGAGTGCAGGTATTTCCGGCGCACACCTCAACCCGGCTGTCAGCATCGCGCTGAGCATGTTTGCCGGCTTCGAAAAACGAAAACTGCCTTTTTATATCGCTTCCCAGATCGCCGGTGCGTTCTGCGGCGCGGGGCTTGTGTACCTTCTGTACGTGAGCCTCTTTTTCGACTTCGAACATGCGCACCACATCATTCGTGGCACCGAACAGAGCCTTGAACTGGCATCGGTGTTCTCCACCTATCCGAACCCTGCCATTTCGGTTGGCCAGGCCTTTCTGGTCGAGATGGTGATCACCACCATTCTGATGGGCGTGATCATGGCGCTGGGCGACGACAACAACGGCTTGCCGCGCGGCGCGCTGGCTCCTCTGCTGATCGGTCTGCTGGTCGCGGTGATCGGCAGCGCCATGGGTCCGTTGACCGGCTTTGCCATGAATCCTGCACGTGACTTCGGCCCGAAAATGATGACGTTCATTGCCGGCTGGGGTGAGATAGCATTCACCGGCGGTCGTGACATACCTTATTTCCTGGTTCCGATTTTTGCGCCCATTCTGGGTGCCTGCCTCGGCGCCGCCGGCTACCGCATGCTGATTGGGCGCCATCTGCCCGGCGCCGATCCCGTTGTAGACGAAGAAGAAAAGAAAGACACCAGCGCGGTTCGCGGCAAGGCTCAAGCGTCATCTTGAATTCCACCCCAATAACGCAAGGCAATCGACATGACTGACACACAGAACAAGAACTACATCATTGCCCTTGATCAGGGCACCACCAGCTCGCGGGCCATCATCTTCGATCGCGATGCCAATGTAGTGAGCACTGCCCAAAGCGAATTCGTCCAGCATTATCCGCAGGCTGGCTGGGTCGAGCATGACCCCATGGAAATCTTCGCCACCCAGACCGCGTGCATGACCAAGGCGCTTGCCCAGGCCGACCTGCACCACAACCAGATTGCTGCCATCGGCATCACCAACCAGCGCGAAACCACCGTGATCTGGGAGCGTGACACCGGCCGCCCAATCTATAATGCAATTGTCTGGCAATGCCGCCGCAGCACTGAAATCTGCCAGCAGCTCAAGCGAGACGGCCTCGAAGAATACATCAAGGACACCACCGGTCTGGTCATCGACCCGTACTTCTCCGGCTCCAAGGTCAAGTGGATTCTGGACAACGTTGAAGGCAGCCGCGAACGCGCCCGCAAGGGTGAGCTGATGTTCGGCACCATCGATACCTGGCTGATCTGGAAATTCACCGGCGGCAAGGTTCACGTCACCGACTACACCAACGCCTCGCGCACCATGCTGTTCAATATCCATACCCTGGAATGGGATCAGCGCATGCTCGACGTGCTGAACATCCCGCGCGAGATCCTGCCGGAGGTCAAAGCCTCGTCCGAGGTCTACGGTCACAGCAAGAGCGGCATCCCGATTGCGGGTATCGCGGGCGACCAGCAAGCGGCACTGTTCGGTCAGATGTGCGTCGAGCCGGGTCAGGCGAAAAACACCTACGGCACCGGTTGCTTCCTGCTGATGAACACCGGCAAGAAAGCGGTGAAATCGGCTCACGGCATGCTCACCACCATCGGCTGCGGCCCGCGTGGCGAAGTCGCTTATGCCCTGGAAGGTGCCGTGTTCAACGGCGGCTCGACCGTACAGTGGCTGCGTGACGAACTGAAGATCATCAACGACGCGCTGGACACCGAATACTTCGCCAGCAAGGTCAAGGACAGCAACGGCGTGTATCTGGTCCCGGCCTTTACCGGTCTGGGCGCCCCCTACTGGGACCCATACGCCCGTGGCGCGCTGTTCGGCCTGACCCGCGGCGTGAAAGTCGATCACATCATCCGGGCGGCGCTGGAGTCCATCGCCTATCAGACCCGTGACGTACTGGACGCCATGCAGCAGGATTCCGGCGAACGCTTGAAATCCCTGCGCGTGGATGGCGGAGCAGTGGCCAACAACTTCCTCATGCAGTTCCAGGCAGACATCCTTGGCACGCATGTAGAACGTCCGCAGATGCGCGAAACCACGGCACTGGGCGCGGCGTTTCTGGCCGGTCTGGCCATCGGTTTCTGGAGCAGCCTGGACGAGTTGCGCAACAAGGCTGTGATCGAGCGCGTTTTCGAGCCGCTGTGTGAGGAAGCGCATAAAGAGAAACTGTATGCAGGCTGGCAAAAAGCCGTGGCCCGCACCCGTGACTGGGAACCGCACGAAAACGAGGAGTAAGCCTGCCGGTCTGGCGAGGAGCAGGATTTCCGGCTGACAGAGCCCATGTCCCTGCGGCATGATGGGCGCCATTTGCAGTGGGTGCCCAAGGAAAAACAATGAACCTGCCTCCCCGCCAACAACAGATCCTCGAACTGGTCCGTGATCGCGGCTACGTCAGCATCGATGAAATGGCGACGCTGTTCGTCGTGACTCCGCAAACCATCCGTCGAGACATCAACCAGCTTGCGGAAATGAACCTGCTGCGTCGCTACCACGGCGGCGCGGCCTATGACTCCAGCATCGAAAATACCGCCTACGCCATGCGAGCGGATCAGATGCGCGATGAAAAGCAGCGGATCGCTGAAGCCATCGCAGCGCAAATCCCCGACAACGCCTCGCTGTTCATCAATATCGGTACCACCACCGAATCCATCGCTCGCGCCTTGCTCAATCACAGCAACCTGAAAATCATCACCAACAACCTGCATGTTGCGTCAATCCTGAGCGCCAAGGATGACTTCGAGGTGCTGCTGGCGGGCGGTAATGTGCGTCGTGACGGCGGCGTGGTAGGCCAGGCCAGTGTCGACTTCATCTCGCAGTTCAAGGTCGACTTTGCGCTCGTCGGCATCAGCGGCATCGACGAGGACGGCAGCCTGCTGGATTTCGATTATCAGGAAGTCCGGGTGTCGCAGGCGATCATCGCCAATGCGCGCAAAGTGCTGCTGGCAGCTGACTCCAGCAAGTTCGGACGCAACGCGATGGTCAGGCTGGGGCCGATCACCCTGATCGATTGCCTGGTCACTGATGAGCCACCTGTGCCTGCGCTGCAGCAGTTGCTGAACCAGCACAAGATCCGGCTTGAGGTGGTTTGATCACCAAACCTGACCTGAACGTGCCGATGCCCTGTGCTCGTCGTTATCCATAAGTCTGCCTCGACGCAGGTTGTGCCCACCCTGCGTGGGCATGCATCCCGCGATGCCCTGCGCCACATAGGCCGCAGACTTCGGATTCGGTGAGCCGAGCACATGGCTCGAATCGCCTTTCCTCTCCTCGGCTGATTCGCAAGCCCTCTACCCTGCCGCTCGCAGCGACGATCATGGATTCACGCGCCCTCGCTCATCCCGTCCTACAATGTTCATTTTTGTTCTTTTCTAAGCTCATCATCAGTAATTTCAATCAATAGTCGCTGGCGAGGGGATTTTTATTGCGCTATGATTTTCGAAAATGAACATTAATGTTCAGATTCGCCTTTCGAGCACCGCTCAAGCACTCTTCAGGAGGCCAACAATGCCCCAGACCCACGCGACATCCGCCGCCCCTCTTTCAGAGGTCTATGACATCGCCGTGATCGGTGGTGGCATCAATGGTGTCGGCATTGCGGCAGACGCGTCCGGGCGCGGCTTGTCGGTGTTCCTGTGCGAGAAAGACGACCTTGCCAGCCATACCTCTTCTGCCAGCAGCAAGCTGATTCACGGTGGGCTGCGCTATCTGGAACACTACGAATTCCGTCTGGTGCGTGAGGCACTGGCTGAGCGTGAGGTGTTGCTGGCCAAGGCGCCGCATATTGTCAAGCCCATGCGCTTCGTGCTCCCGCACCGTCCGCACCTGCGTCCGGCGTGGATGATTCGTGCCGGCATGTTCCTTTACGATCACTTGGGCAAGCGTGAGAAGCTGCCTGCTTCGCGCACGATTCGTTTCGGCGCAGACAGCCCGCTGAATTCCAGCATCACCCGCGGTTTCGAATACTCCGATTGCTGGGTCGACGACGCCCGTCTGGTCGTACTCAATGCCATGTCAGCCCGTGAAAACGGTGCGCACATCCATACCCAGACACGTTGCGTCAGTGCCCGTCGCGTCAAGGGCCTGTGGCACCTGCACCTGGAACGCAGCGATGGCAGCCTGTTTTCAATTCATGCAAAGGCACTGGTCAATGCCGCCGGTCCATGGGTGGCCAAGTTCATTCGTGAAGACCTGAAGCTTGAGTCGGCCTACGGCATCCGCCTGATTCAAGGCAGCCATCTGATCGTGCCGAAGCTGTACGAAGGCGAACACGCATTCATTCTGCAGAACGAAGACAAGCGTATCGTGTTCACCATCCCGTACATGGATCACTTCACCATTGTCGGCACGACCGACCGTGAGTATCAGGGCGATCCGAACAAGGTGGAAATCACCGACGGCGAGATGGACTACGTATTGAAAGTGGCCAATGATCACTTCAAGAAGCAACTGACCCGCGCCGATGTGCTGCACACCTACTCCGGTGTGCGCCCGCTGTGCAACGACGAATCCGACAACCCGTCTGCAATTACCCGTGACTACACCCTGTCGCTCTCCGGAGGTGCCGACGAGGCACCTATCCTGTCGGTGTTCGGCGGCAAGCTGACCACTTACCGCAAGCTCGCCGAATCGGCCATGGCGCAACTGGCACCGTTCTTCAAGCAGATGAAGCCGAGCTGGACAGCCACGTCTGCGCTGCCGGGTGGCGAAGACATGACGACTCCGGAAGCGCTGGCCAGCGAACTGACTCGTCGTCACACCTGGTTGCCGACTCCGATCGCCAAGCGTTGGGCAATCACCTACGGCAGCCGCAGCTGGCGCTTGCTGGAAGGTGTGCAGAATCTTGAAGACATGGGTCAGCATCTGGGTGGCGGCTTGTATGCGCGTGAGGTTGATTACCTGTGCGATCAGGAATGGGCCACCAGCATTGATGACATCCTGTGGCGTCGTACCAAGCTGGGTCTGTTCACCACACCTGAAGAACAGACAGCCGTGAGCAGCTATCTGGAAACGGTTGCACGCAACAAGGCGGCGATTGAAGCGGCCTGATCAGTCGCGACGTCCGGTTCGCGCGATACCCGGTCAACCGGAGAACCCTGTGTAAGGCGGCTATGGCTTCAGATTAGCCGCCTCCAGGCAAACAACCTGTAACCCACTGAAGACCTGATTTTCTGTGAAAGGTATCAGCAGCTGCATACCGCATATCCGATGCCAGCAGTGCGCCTGCGATTGTACGTAACGCCTTTTCAACCCTCACACACACCTTGCCCCTCTCCCCTCCACTCATTCGGTTTTCCGAACAGCCGCCGCTGCCGGATTCGGCTTCCCGGACGAGCGCCTGCCGTTCAATACGCCGCACTCAGATAAAAACCTTTTAGTTTCAGTGATTTGAAAATCCATAAAGGTTTGGCATGACTCATGCTCTATACCTTGCATCGACTGCTTCGACATTAGCGTGTGTCTACCCAGGACGCCGTTGAAGCCATCGTCAAAGAAGTGGATGTCCCTCAAGGCGTCCTATCAATAAAAAATGAAATCGAGGATTCATCGATGCGCATCGTTCCCCATCTGCTGGGCGCAGCAATCGCTGCCGCTCTCATCAGCACTCCGGTTTTCGCCGCCGAATTGACAGGCACTCTGAAGAAAATCAAAGAGTCCGGCACCATCACGCTCGGCCACCGTGACGCATCCATCCCGTTCTCCTACATTGCTGACGCTTCGGGCGTGCCGATGGGTTACTCCCACGACATTCAGCTGAAAATCGTTGAAGGCATCAAGAAAGAACTGGACATGCCTGACCTGAAGGTCAAGTACAACCTGGTGACCTCCCAGACCCGCATTCCACTGGTCCAGAACGGCACCGTTGACGTGGAATGTGGCTCGACCACCAACAACGTCGAGCGTCAGCAGCAGGTTGATTTCTCGGTCGGCATCTTCGAAGTCGGTACCCGTCTGCTGTCCAAGAAAGATTCCAGCTACAAGGACTTCGACGATCTGAAAGGCAAGAACGTCGTGACCACCGCCGGGACAACGTCCGAGCGCATTCTGAAGGCCATGAACGCCGACAAGCAGATGGGCATGAACGTTATCTCCGCCAAGGACCACGGCGAGTCCTTCCAGATGCTGGAATCGGGCCGCGCCGTCGCGTTCATGATGGACGATGCCCTGCTGGCAGGCGAAATGGCCAAGGCCAAGAAGCCGGATGACTGGGCCGTCACCGGTACCGCACAGTCCTACGAAATCTACGGCTGCATGGTTCGTAAAGGCGATGCACCGTTCAAGAAAGCCGTGGACGACGCCATCGTTGCAACCTACAAGTCGGGCGAGATCAACACGATCTACAACAAATGGTTCCAGTCCCCGGTCCCGCCAAAAGGTCTGAACCTTGAGTTCCCGATGAGCGAAAAAATCAAAGAGCTGATCAAGAATCCGACCGACCAGGCGGCCGAACCCGCCAAAACCCTCGAAGAAAAGAAAGCCTGAGCAATCGGTTCAGCCTCGCTGAACTGACTGCACCCCGAGCGGGCTGAATCTCCCGCTCGGGAACCGACACTGCGTGCATCTCGATAGCAATAGAACAAGAGGGGGAGACCCTGATGAATTACAACTGGGACTGGGGCGTGTTCTTCAAGTCCACCGGCGTCGGCAGCGAGACCTATCTGGACTGGTTCATATCCGGTCTGGGCTGGACTATCGCCATCGCAGTCGTCGCCTGGATCATCGCCTTGATACTGGGTTCGATACTGGGTGTCATGCGCACCGTACCGAGCCGTCTGGTGTCAGGCATTGCCACGACTTACGTGGAAATCTTCCGCAATGTGCCACTGCTGGTGCAACTGTTCATCTGGTACTTCCTGGTACCTGATCTGCTGCCTGCAAACCTGCAGGAGTGGTACAAGCAAGACCTCAACCCGACGACTTCGGCGTTTCTGAGCGTCGTCGTGTGCCTAGGTCTGTTCACCGCAGCACGAGTCTGCGAACAGGTCCGCACCGGTATTCAGGCGCTGCCCAAAGGCCAGGAATCGGCCGCTCGCGCCATGGGCTTCAAGCTGCCACAGATCTACTGGAACGTGCTGCTGCCTCAAGCCTACCGCATCATCATTCCGCCGCTTACCTCCGAATTTCTGAACGTGTTCAAGAACTCTTCGGTGGCCTCGCTGATCGGCCTGATGGAACTGCTCGCGCAGACCAAGCAGACCGCCGAGTTTTCCGCGAACCTGTTCGAAGCCTTCACGCTGGCCACCCTCATCTACTTCACACTGAACATGAGCCTGATGCTGCTGATGCGTGTGATCGAGAAGAAAGTCGCCGTGCCCGGCCTGATTTCCGTGGGAGGTAAATAATGGACTTCACTGGAATCGTTCCCGCCCTCCCCGGCCTGTGGAATGGCATGGTCATGACCCTTAAGCTGATGGCGATGGGTGTGGTCGGCGGTCTGTTGCTCGGCACCGTGCTGGCGTTGATGCGACTGTCTTCGAACAAGCTGCTGGCCAACGTCGCTGGCGCTTACGTGAACTACTTTCGCTCCATCCCGCTGCTGCTGGTGATCACCTGGTTCTATCTGGCCGTGCCGTTCGTGCTGCGCTGGATCACCGGTGAAGACACACCAATCGGTGCGTTCACCTCCTGCGTCGTGGCCTTCATGATGTTCGAAGCGGCCTACTTCTGCGAAATCGTACGTGCCGGTGTGCAGTCGATTTCCAAGGGGCAGATGGGCGCGGCCCAGGCGCTGGGCATGAACTATGGCCAGATGATGCGCCTGATCATCCTGCCTCAGGCGTTTCGCAAGATGACGCCCCTGCTGCTGCAACAGAGCATCATTCTGTTTCAGGACACCTCTCTGGTTTACACCGTCGGCCTTGTGGACTTCCTCAACGCCTCGCGGGCCAGCGGCGACATCATCGGTCGCGCCAACGAGTTCCTGATCATTGCCGGTCTGGTGTATTTCACGATCAGCTTTGCCGCCTCGTTGCTGGTGAAGCGTTTGCAAAAAAGGTTCGCCGTATGATTTCCATCAAAAACGTCAACAAGTGGTATGGGGACTTCCAGGTACTGACCGATTGCAGCACCGAGGTCAGCAAGGGCGAAGTGGTCGTGGTCTGCGGTCCTTCCGGTTCCGGTAAGTCGACCCTGATCAAGTGCGTGAACGCCCTTGAGCCGTTCCAGAAAGGCGACATCGTGGTCGACGGCACGTCGATCTCCGACTCCAAGACCAACCTGCCGAAACTGCGTTCGCGCGTCGGCATGGTGTTCCAGCACTTCGAGCTGTTCCCGCACCTGACCATCGTCGAAAACCTGACCATCGCCCAGATCAAGGTGTTGGGTCGCAGCAAGGCCGAAGCCACCGAAAAAGGTTTGAAACTGCTGGACCGTGTCGGCCTGTCCGAGCATGCCCACAAGCATCCCGGTCAGCTTTCCGGCGGTCAGCAGCAGCGCGTGGCGATTGCCCGTGCGCTGGCGATGGACCCGGTGGTCATGCTGTTCGACGAACCGACCTCGGCGCTCGACCCGGAAATGGTCAACGAAGTGCTCGACGTGATGGTGCAACTGGCTCACGAAGGCATGACCATGATGTGCGTGACCCACGAAATGGGCTTCGCTCGCAAGGTCGCCAACCGTGTGATCTTCATGGACAAGGGACAGATCGTCGAAGACTGCGCCAAGGAAGAGTTCTTCGGTGACGTGTCTGCACGTTCCGAACGCGCCCAGCAATTCCTCGCCAAGATCCTCCAGCACTAGGCATTACGCTGACAGCTGCCCGTTACACACGGGTAGCTGTTCGGCTCAGGACGACTGTGATGAAATGCGACCCCACTCTTTATCGCGCCGCGCCGCCATCACTTGCCGTGAAACCCCGCCTGATTCGCCAACTGTTCCTCCCGCCCCTGATCTTCGTGCTGATGATCGGGCTCGGCTACGCTGCGTATCTGGTCAGCGAAAACAACGGCATCAAGAGCCTGAGCGAAAGCGGCGAACGTCAGTTGGAACTGCATGCTCGCACGGTCGAAAGCGAGATCAGCAAATACACCTACCTGCCCAGCGTTCTGGAGCTGGAATCCAGCGTTTCGCAGTTGCTCAACGAGCCGACTCCCGAACTGCAGCAGGAGGTCAATCGCTACCTTGAAGGTCTGAATCGCCGCAGTCGCAGCCGCGCTATCTATGTGCTCGACACCACCGGCCGCGTTCTGGCCACCAGTAACTGGCGTGACAGCGACAGCTATCAGGGCGAAGACCTGTCTTTCCGTGCCTATTTCCAGGATGCCGTGCGCGGCCTGCCCGGGCGCTTCTACGGAATCGGTACCACCACCGGCGAATCCGGCTATTACCTGGCCCACGGCCTGGAAGAGAAAGGCCGAATCATCGGTGTTGCGGTGATCAAGGTTCGACTCGAAGCCCTTGAAGAACGCTGGCAGCGGGCACGTCTGGAAGCCTTTGTCAGTGACGAGAACGGCATCATCATCCTGTCCAGCGACCCGGCCCGACGACTGAAATCGGTGCGTCCGCTGACGCCGGACATCAAGGAGCGACTGGCGCGCAGCCTGCAATATTACTGGTGGCCGCTGAACGAACTGGTACCGCTGGAACGCGAGTCGCTGTCCGAAAGCGTCGAAAAACTCACCTTCCCCGCCAACGCTACTGTTGACCGCGAGCACACCCAGGTCAGCTATCTGGCGCAGACACGCCCCTTGAGCGACAGCCCCTGGCACCTGACCCTGCTCACCCCGCTGGAAGACTTGCGCCGGGAAGCCGCCAGCCAAGGCATGCTGGTGGCCGTGGCCTGTGCGCTGGTGACGTTTTTGCTGATTGCCTGGAACGAACGTCGCAAGGTAATCGCCACCCGGCTTGCCGCGCGCGAGGCGCTGGAAGCCGCCAACAATGAGCTGGAGCGCAAGATTGCCGAGCGCACCGAGCACCTGCGCGCCAGTAACGAACGCTTGAAGGCGCAGATTCGTGAACGTCGACAGGCCGAGGACACGTTGCGCAAAGCCCAGGATGAACTGGTGCAGGCCGGCAAACTCGCCGCCATCGGCCAGATGTCCACCAGCATCGCCCACGAGTTGAACCAGCCGCTGGCGGCCTTGCGTACACTGTCCGGCAATACGGTGCGTTTCCTGGAGCGCGGCGCTCTGGAAACCGCCAGTACCAACCTGCGCACCATCAATGATCTGGTGGACCGCATGGGTCGCATCACGGCCAGCCTGCGCGCCTTCGCCCGACGCGGCGACGACAAGGGCCAGGCTCAGTTGTGCAAGGCTCTGGACGCGGCGCTGCAGTTGCTTGCCGTACGGATCGAACAGTCCGAGCTGAAGGTGCACCAGGATTTTGCCGATGCCACGCTGGCCATCGACCAGACGCGTCTGGAACAGATCCTCGTCAACCTGATCGGCAACGCGCTCGACGCCATGCACGCACAGCCCAGACCCGAGCTGTGGATCGAAGGAGCGATTGCCGACGGTCGTTACCGTCTGCTGGTGCGCGACAACGGTCACGGAATCGACATGGAAGCGCGCAAACATCTCTTTGAACCTTTCTTTACAACCAAACCCGGCGAACAAGGCCTCGGGCTCGGCCTGACCCTGTCAGCAAGCCTGGCGGCTGCGGCGGGCGGCAGCCTGAGTGCCGAGCATCCGGGAGATGGCGGCACCAGCTTTATCCTCTGCCTGCCATTCATCGAAAACGCTCCAACCGAACCTCGCCAGGGCGAGCCGACATGAGGCAACACCCATGAACATCAACAACGACCTGACCGTCCTGATCGTTGAAGACGATCCGCACGTGCTGCTGGGTTGTCAGCAGGCACTGGCGCTGGAAGATATTGTCAGCGAAGGTGTTTCGAGCGCCGAAGAAGCCTTGCTGCGCATTGGCGACAACTTTGCAGGCATCGTCATCAGCGATATCCGTTTGCCAGGCATCGACGGGCTGGAGTTGCTGACCCGCCTCAAGGCCCGTGACAGCAGCTTGCCCGTGGTGCTGATTACCGGGCATGGCGATATTTCGATGGCCGTCAACGCCATGCGCGACGGTGCTTATGACTTCATGGAGAAGCCCTTCTCGCCCGAGCGTCTGGTGGACGTCACGCGTCGCGCGCTGGAGCAGCGCGGACTGGCGCGGGAAGTCTGGTCGCTGCGCAGGCAACTGGCCGAGCGCGACTCGCTGGAGGGCAAGATCATCGGCCGCTCACCGGCCATGCAGAACCTGCGCGCCCTTATTGCCAATGTCGCTGACACCTCGGCCAACGTGCTGATCGAAGGTGAAACCGGTACCGGCAAGGAACTGGTCGCCCGTTGCCTGCACGATTTCAGCCGGCGCAAGGGCAGCCAGTTCGTGGCCCTCAATTGCGGAGGTCTGGCGGAAAGCCTGTTCGAGTCGGAAATCTTCGGCCATGAGGCCAACGCGTTTACCGGTGCGGGCAAGCGCCGGATTGGCAAGATCGAACACGCTGACAACGGCACGCTGTTTCTCGATGAAGTGGAAAGCATGCCGGTCAACCTGCAGATCAAACTATTGCGAGTACTGCAGGAGCGCACGCTGGAGCGTCTCGGTTCAAACCAGAGCGTGGCGGTGGATTGCCGGGTCATTGCCGCCACCAAGTCCGATCTGAACGCACTGGGCCGGACCAACCAGTTTCGCAGCGATCTGTATTACCGGCTGAACGTCGTGACGCTTGAGCTTCCGCCACTGCGCGAGCGTCGTGAAGACATTCTGCAATTGTTCGAGCACTTCCTGCAGTTGTCCTCGCTGCGCTTCGACCGCGAGCCGCCTGAACTGGACCGCCAGACTGTGTCGAACCTGATGAGCCATGACTGGCCGGGTAATGTGCGGGAGTTGCGCAACGTTGCCGAACGCTTTTCGCTGGGTTTACCCGCCTTCAAACAGACCGGCACGGTGATCGAGAATCAGAGCCTGGGTTTTGCCGAAGCGGTTGAGGCCTTTGAGCGCAACCTGCTCAGCGAGGCCTTGCAACGCAGTGGTGGCAATCTCAGCCAGGCCAGTCAGGAACTGGGCATGGCCAAGACCACGCTGTTCGACAAGGTCAAGAAATACGGGCTCTGAGCCGTCAAGTCACGGCGCGATGACGCCTTTCAAGCAGGAGAATCCATTGGATCTGGTACTCAAGGCCCTGTTGGGCGGCGCGGTGGTGGTGATACTTGCGGCACTGGCCAAGACCCGCAATTACTACATCGCAGGCCTGGTGCCGCTGTTTCCGACCTTCGCGCTGATCGCCCATTACATCGTCGGCAAGGGCCGCTCGCTGGACGATCTGAAAACCACGATCCTGTTCGGCATGTGGTCGATCATCCCCTACTTCGTTTACCTCGCGGCGCTTTACCTGCTGGTCGACCGCCTGCGCCTGGAAGCCTCACTGGCACTGGCAGCCGTCGCCTGGCTGATCGCTGCGACGCTGCTGGTGACGGTGTGGGTCAGGATTCACGGATAACGGCGTCAGTGATTTCTTATTTCGCTTCGCTGACAATCTGCCGAATCGCGCTGACGAACACATCCACCGGCTGACCGCCCGAAACGGCGTACTGGTCGTTGAACACGATGGTCGGCACCGAGCTGACGCCGCGTGAGGTCCAGAGCTGTTCGGCCTCGCGTACTTCGCTCGCGTATTCGTTATTATCCAGAACGGCTTGAGCGCGCACGCGGTCCAGACCCACTTTCTGCGCCACATCTGCCAGTGTCTGGTGATTGGACGGATCTTTAAGATCGCTGAAATACGCTTCGAACAGTGCGTCTTTCAAAGCATGCTGCTTGCCTTCAAGCTCGGCCCAGTGCAGCAGACGATGGGCGTCGAACGTGTTGTAAATACGCCGCTCGCCCTGGGCGAAGATAAAGCCCTGCTCCGCACCGCGCTCGCGGATGGTGTCGTGGATGCCTTCGATCTGTTCGGGTGTCGAACCATACTTTTCGGCGATGTGTTCCTTGATGTCCTGCCCTTCGGCCGGCATGTTCGGGTTCAGCTCGAACGGCTGGAAATGGATCTGTGCCTGTACTTCATCGCCCAGTTCAGCCAGCGCCTTGTCCAGCGCCCGCAGGCCGATGACACACCAGGGGCAGGAAACGTCGGAAACGAAATCGATTTTCAGTGCAGTGCTCATGCAGGCCCTCGCTCAATCGGCAAAAACCACACGATACACTTCTGCCCATCCCTTTCAACCGTGCCGGGTTTTACAACTGCGCCAGGCTGCGACCGTCTTCGTGCTGCGCCTTCAGGTAAGGCAGCACGGCGCCGAGCAGAGGCGCCTTGAACGCCTCTTGAAAACGGTGCGCAAGCCCCGGGATCAATCGCAACTGACTGCCCTGAATATGCGCCGCGACATGCACGCCATGCATTACCGGCAGCAGCGGGTCAGCCGTGCCGTGCACCACAAGCACCGGCAAGCGCAGGCGGTTGAGCAGTTCGACACGACTAGGCTCTGCCAGAATCGCCATGATCTGACGCTTGACGCCCTCAGGGTTGAACGCCCGGTCATAGGACACGGCAGCCTGATGCAGCAGTTGCGCCCGATCATCATTGACCTCCGGACTGCCCAGTGCCGCCAGCAGGTCGGCCTGTTGTTCGATGGCCATCTCGCGGTTCGGCGCACCACGGCGGGCCAGCAACTGCATCAACGCAGCGCTGGGCATCGGCAGACCCTGCGCGCCGGAACTGGTCATGATCAGCGTCATGCTTTCTACCCGCGAAGGCGCAAGATCAGCCAGATGCTGAGCAATCATCCCGCCCATGCTGGCACCGAGCACGTGGAACTGCCGAATCTGCAACGCATCCATCAGGCCCAGCGCATCGTCGGCCATGTCGGTCAGCGAATAAGGCGCGGACACCGGCAGGCCCAGCTTGTAGCGCAGCACTTCATAGGTAAGGTTGGCATCGGCAGGCTGTTGCACCCAGGTCGACAGACCGACATCACGGTTGTCATAACGAATCACGCGATAGCCCTGCTGACAGAGCGCAACCACGACTTCATCAGGCCAGTGAATCAATTGCCCGCCCAGCCCCATGACCAGCAGCAAGGCAGGGTCGGACTCACTGCCGATACTCTGGTAGGCAATCCGGACGTCCTTGAGGTCGGCCATTTGCACAGGAACATCGACACTGCATCGATCGGCCGCAAAAGACGGCAAGCCGCACAAAAGTGCGGCCAGAAAAAGTAAAACCCGCATGAAAAAACACCAAAAAACAGATCCCCAGTAGGCCGCGAGTCTGATGATGTTTTACAAAGCGCGCTGCCACAGTTACGTGACAATTTGATGAAGGGTGCTCAACGGTCGTTTACGGGCCTGAGCAAACCCGATCAGGCACAGGCCAGCAGCAGGTTATCGCCAAACCGGGCACGCGCTTCCTGAACCAGCTCGACCTGATCGCTGGCACTGCCGAGGGAAAGGACTTTGTAGACCGGCAGGCGATCAAACACCGGCGCCAGTTGCTCAGGTACGCTGACGCTGTCGATGTGCAGGCCGGTAACCGGCAACAAGGCGGCTACGCCAAGGTTGTCCTTGAGGTCGCCACGGTAGGTCGCGACCAGTTTCTTCAGTGGCGAGTATTGAAGGATGTGGTACGCGCGCTCGAACGCATTGCGCCATTCCAGCGGCAGGTCCAGGGTCAGGATCGGCTCATCGATCTGCACCCACTCGACACCTCTGGCAGCCAGTCGACCGAAAATCTCGCCGTAGGCAGGCAACAGTCGTTCCAGCAGGTCGAGCTTGTCCAGGCCCTCTTCTGCCCGAGCGAACCAGAGGTACGTCAGCGGACCGATAACAGAAGTTTTGTGACCCTGCGCTTCGGCTTCCTGAGCATCCTTGAGCAGCAGTTCCCAATCCGGCTGGAAACGCTGGTCCTGAACCAGATGAGGAATCAGCGACGAAAACTGATCGGCCAGCCACTGGTCTGGCGTGTTCAAAGAGGACTCATCGCGCTGCCAGCACGCCTGCAGAGCATGTTGCAATTCACGATCAGCGCCGATGCGCAGCGAGTCAGGGGTGTGTGCCAGAGCCATGAGGCGTCCTCCATAAAAGATGTCGCTATTGTCGACAGCCGAAGCATCATGAGACAAACTCATTTTTTTCGTGTTGATCACAAATACTATTCATGGAGCACTGACCGTGCTTGAGATACGCCACCTCAAAACGCTCCACGCCCTGCGTGAAGCCGACAGCCTTGTAGAAGCGGCCGAACGCCTGCACCTGACTCAGTCAGCACTCTCACACCAGTTCAAGGAACTGGAAGAGCGCATGGGCATGCCGCTGTTCGTGCGCAAGACCAAACCGGTTCGATTCACCAGTGCCGGTCTGCGCCTGCTGCAACTGGCAGATTCGCTGCTGCCCCAGCTTCGCGGTGCCGAACGGGACATCGCACGGCTTGCGGGCGGCACCGCGGGCCGCCTGCACATGGCCATCGAATGCCACAGCTGTTTTCAGTGGCTGATGCCAACCATCGACCAGTTCCGTGATGCCTGGCCAGAGGTGGAGCTGGATCTGTCCTCAGGCTTCTCGTTCGCTCCGCTGCCTGCGCTGGCCCGTGGCGATCTGGATCTGGTCGTGACTTCGGACCCGCTGGAGCTGCCCGGCATCACCTACGTGCCGCTGTTCACCTACGAAGCAATGCTCGCGGTGGCCAATCAGCATGCGCTGGCGAGCAGACCCTACGTGGTTCCTGAAGACCTGTTGACTGAAACGCTGATCACGTATCCGGTTGAACGCGACCGGCTGGATATCTTCACGCGCTTTCTCGAACCAGCCGACATCGAGCCTGCGCAAGTGAGGACGTCGGAACTGACCGTGATGATGATGCAACTGGTCGCCAGCGGACGTGGCGTGTGCGGCATGCCCCACTGGGCGCTGCACGAGTACAGCTCGCGCGGCTATGTCAAGGGCAAGCGGCTTGGCGAGAAGGGATTGTTCGCAACGCTTTACGCCGGTATCCGCGCCGACATGCTGGACGCCCCTTACATGCGCGATTTTCTGCTGACCGCCAAGGACACTTCATTCTCGACGCTGGACGGTGTCAGCGCGGTTCGCTGACACCCTGTCTGCAACTCAGACGACCTGGGCCTGCCGCTGCCTGTAGAGCGGCAGAATGAGGTCGCGGGTCAGCGGAGCCAGGTGCAGCTCCACGTCAGTCTGCGTGCCGACCCAGATCACTTCCTCAATCTCGGCAGCGGGCACTGCCTGCGCGTCGGTCATCACCTCAAACAAATGGCAATGAACCTCAAAGCCGGGTTCATTGGCCGCAGGTGCGGTGAACTCACCGAGGAAAGCGGCCTGTTGCGGGTCAATGACCAACCCCAGCTCTTCTTTCAGTTCCCTGGCCAATGCCACGGCTGCGGCTTCACCTGGTTCTATCTTGCCGCCCGGCTGCATGAACGCCTGGGTGCCGCGTTTGCGCACCAGCAGGGTCTTGCCATCCGCAGCGATCAGCAAGGCTGCCGCAATAGTGATGAGCTTCATGCAAAGATATCCGTCTTCAGCAGTCGCGACTCGTCGGCGCGTTCCAGCGCCAGCGTGATCAGCCGATCGATCAGCCCGGCGTAGGAAAGACCGCTGGCCTGCCACAACTTGGGGTACATGCTGATGGAGGTGAAACCGGGAATGGTGTTGACCTCGTTGATGATGATGTCGCGCGCCTCCGTGACGAAGAAATCGACCCGAGACAGCCCTGCACAGCCAAGCACCTTGTAGGCGGTCAGCGCGACATTGCGCACCTCATCGCTAAGATCCGTAGCCAGCTCTGCCGGAATCGCAATGCGTGCCTGATCGCCGTTGAGGTATTTGGTGTCGTAGGCGTAGAACTCATCATTGGCGACCACCTCACCGCACACGCTGACCTGCGGATCGCGGTTACCCAGCACAGCGCATTCCACTTCACGACCCACAATGCCCTGCTCGATCAACAGTTTGTGGTCGAACTGGAAACCCAGCGCCAAAGCAGCCTCGAAACCGGCTTCGTCCATGACCTTGCTGACGCCCACCGAAGAACCCTGGCTGGCCGGTTTGACGAACATCGGCAAACCCAGCTGACTGGCCACTTCGGTAAAGTGGACGGTCTGGCCGCGGGTCAGCACGACGAACGGCGCGACAGTGATCCCGGCATCACGCAACAGACGCTTGGTCACGTCCTTGTCCATGCAGGCGGCCGAGCCGAGCACGTCAGGGCCTACAAACGGAATCGCCAGCAGGCGCAGCAGGCCTTGCAGCGAGCCGTCTTCGCCAAAGGCACCATGAATCAGCGGAAACACCACCTCGATACGCGCCAGTTGCTTACCGGATTCAACCTCGACGAACTGACCGTCAGCGCTGCCCGGCAACAATGCCAGACGCTTGCCCGCAGTGCTCAGGCTGATTCTCGCCGGGTCGTCCGGATTGAGCAGGTAATCGCCTTCGTCGAACCACAACCAGTTGCCCAGTTTGTCGATGCCGATCAGGGTCAGCTCATAGCTTCCACGATCAATCGCATTGATCACATTGCGCGCGGACTGCAACGAAACTTCGTGTTCGCTGGATTGCCCACCGAAAATGATGGCCACTGACTTTTTCAAAGCGGGTACTCCTGTTTTTCAGGCCGCGAAGATAAAAGCAATTCCCGCCAATAGTCCAGAGGAGGAGTGGTCGCAACCCTCAATCCCGGCAAAAAAATCCCGGTCATGGGCAATCCTGTACGGATGGCCCCTGACCGGGACGGGTGATGGATCATTGACCTGTAGAAGCGTCTTTTCTGGTGCCGGAACCAAAGGTGGCGAAACGCTTGTTGAAACCTGCGATCCGGCCTTCGCTGGTGGTCTTGCGTTGCTGGCCGGTGTACATCGGGTGCGATGCGCTGGACACGTCGAGCGCCACGTAGGGGTAAGTATTGCCGTCGGTGTGCTGGTGGGTGCGCTCTGTATCCACTGTCGAACCGATCAGAAAGTAGACGTCGGCTGCGGTGTCATGGAACAGCACAGTGCGGTATGCGGGATGGATATCGGGTTTCATGGATGCCTCCGGTCAAGCATGTGATTTAAGCGTTATACAGTAACATAACGGAATTTCCGGATGATAATGATTCCTGTCGATTCGCTCCATCGGCGGGCTTGATCGGGCTGGCGCTTGACGCTAAGGTTCTGCGCGCATCTGCAACATCGGTGGCATCGGATGGCCCCTCAAGCGCCGATGGGACAATAAAAAAGCCAGTAGGATTTTCATGCCTGACACCCCCCACTACGACCTGCCCTCACATGCTTATGAACGCTTGATCGAGGCCCGTGATTCACTGCGATTGCTCGATGGCTATGTCAACAAGACTGATGTCATGTGCAACCCTTCGATGCTGCTGGGTTATGTCTCGATGCTGCAGAACGCCTTGCAGGACGTGATCAAGGCCAGCACCCCCACAGCACCTCGCGACAGCTTCATGCACAAGGCAGACGAACCCGGTTTCGTCGCGCTCAACCCCAAAGAGCAGGCCCTCATCCAGCATCTACGCTGGACCAGCCTGGAAGGTCGTGAAGAAGTGTATGCAGCCACCGAACGCCTGCGACATCTCAAACCCCGGCTGCTGGAAAGCTGAACGAACGCTGCGACACAGGCAAAAGCAATCACCCGCGCTTCATTTACTGCTCACACCCATAGCGGCAACCCGCTACATTTCAGTGGTGCTCCCTGCCGACTCGTTCTGCGAGCAAGCCGGGACGTAAACTCTCCGGCAGCCCCGCAGTCCTGCAAGCCGTAACCGCAGGCAAAGACGGGGCGCCCAGCGCAGAAAATCGTCATTAGTCCAAGGATGTCGTATGAGCCTCTCGCTACTCAGTCGTTATGCCGTTTTCGTCGGATGCGTACTTTTCACGCTGTTCAGCCTGCCGTTCTGGCACCACGAGTGGCTGTGGCCATTCACGCTGCTGACCGCAATGCTGAGCGTCGTGGGCATCATCGACCTGCTGCAGTCGCCGCACTCGGTTCGTCGCAACTACCCGATCCTGGGCAACATTCGCTACGCCGTCGAAGCGATACGCCCCGAAATCCGCCAGTACCTGCTCGAGTCCGACAGCGACGCCCTGCCCTTCTCGCGGGCCCAGCGCTCGCTGGTGTATTCGCGTGCCAAAAACGAATCGGCCGACAAGCCTTTCGGCACGCTGATCGATGTCTATCAAACCGGTTTCGAATTCATCGGCCATTCCATGCGCCCAGCCCCGTTGAGCGACCCCAACAGCTTTCGTGTATTGATCGGCGGCCCGCAGTGTTCGCAGCCCTATTCGGCATCGATCTTCAACATCTCGGCCATGAGCTTCGGCTCGCTCAGCGCCAACGCCATCCGAGCACTCAACAAAGGCGCCAAACAGGGCAACTTCGCCCACGACACCGGTGAAGGCAGCATCAGCCCTTATCACCGCGAACATGGCGGCGACCTGACCTGGGAGCTGGGCAGCGGCTATTTCGGTTGTCGCACAGCGGATGGCCGCTTCGATCCAGAGAAGTTCGCGGCGCAGGCCACCAATCCGCAGGTGCGCATGATCGAGATCAAGATGAGCCAGGGAGCAAAACCCGGTCATGGCGGCATCCTGCCCAAGCACAAGGTGACTCAGGAGATCGCCGATACCCGTGGTATCCCGATGGGCGAGGATTGCATTTCGCCGTCCCGGCACAGCGCGTTCTCCACGCCTTTCGAGCTGATGCAGTTCATCGCACAGTTGCGTGAGTTGTCGGGCGGCAAACCGGTTGGTTTCAAGTTCTGTCTGGGCCATCCGTGGGAATTCATGGGCATCGCCAAGGCCATGCTCGACACCGGAATCTACCCGGACTTCATCGTCGTCGACGGTACCGAGGGCGGAACCGGTGCCGCGCCGGTCGAATTCACCGATCACATGGGCACACCGATGCGTGAAGCACTGTTGTTCGTGCATAACACGCTGGTTGGCCTGAATCTGCGCGAGCAGATTCGCCTGGGTGCCAGCGGCAAGATCGTCAGTGCTTTCGATATTGCCAGTGTGCTGGCGATTGGCGCTGACTGGGCGAACTCCGCACGCGGCTTCATGTTCGCCATCGGTTGCATCCAGTCACAAAGTTGCCACACCAACAAATGCCCGACCGGAGTTGCGACTCAGGACGCGCTGCGTCAGCGCGCGTTGGTGGTGCCGGACAAGGCCGAGCGGGTGTACAACTTCCATCGCAACACCCTCAAGGGTCTGGCCGAAATGCTTGCGGCAGCAGGCCTGGACCACCCCTCGCAACTGGAAGCCAAACACCTGGTACGACGCATGTCAGCCACGGAAATCAAACTGTTTTCGCAAACCCACGTCTTCCTGCAACCCGGGCAATTGCTCAACGGCGTGCAAGACGACAGCTTCTATTCACGGATGTGGCGCATGGCCCGCGCCGACAGCTTCGAGCCAGCCGATGAAGTGGCGTGAGGCTCGGTCTGGAGACATTCTGTAATAGCCTGATTTTGCAATTGTCATGATTTAACGCCACCCTGCCGCGCCGCCGAGACAGACAGACTGGCGGCGCGGAACCTCAGCCCTGTATGGCCCATCTTATTAGCAACTTTCAAGAGTCCACCGTTATGACTAACGGACGCGATCATCGAATCGACTTTTTTCGAGGCCTGGCGCTGATCTTCATCTTCTGGGATCACGTGCCGGACAACCCTCTGGCCCAACTGACCGTGCGCAACTTCGGCTTCAGCGACGCGGCCGAAATCTTTGTGTTTCTGGCGGGCTACGCGGCCATCCTGGCCTACGGGCGCATTGCCCGACGCGAAGGCCTGCTGGTTGCAGGCGTGCGAATCCTGCGGCGCACCTGGGTGCTTTACGTCGTGCACATCTTTCTGCTGACCCTGCTGATGGGCATCGTTTTCGTCGCCAACAACCACGTCGAAACCCGCGACATGGTGCAGCAGATGGGCCTCGAATATTTTGTCGGCAATCCACAACAGGCATTGGCCGATGAACTCCTGCTGCGCTTCAAACCCAACCTGACCGATCCGTTGCCGCTCTACATCGTACTGCTGCTTGCCTTGCCACTGATCCTGCCTTTGATGCTGCGCAAGCTGGAACTGGCAGTAGGGCTGTCCATTGCGCTGTACATGATGGTGCCGCTGTTTGGCTGGAACCTGCGCGCCTACGAAGGCGGTGGCGTCTGGTACTTCAACCCGGTCGCCTGGCAGTTGCTGTTCGTGCTCGGTGGCGCCTGTGCGCTGCGGGCTGAAACGCACGTCGCCAAGGAACGTCGCCCGCTGCATCGGCAACCGCTATTCATCGTATCTGCCGTTTATGTGCTGATCGCAGGCGCACTGACGTTCAGCGAAAAATGGCCGGGCCTGCACACAGCACTGGTGTCGACGCTGCAACTGGAAACCGTCTACCCCATCAGCAAGACTGACCTGGCACCGGTTCGCCTGCTGCACTTCCTGGCGCTGGTCTATGTGGTTGCCCGCGTGCTGCCCGCCACCAGTACCTGGCTTGAAAACTGGCCCGCCCGCCAGACCTGCCGCATGGGCCGCTACTCACTGGAAGTCTTTTGTCTGGGCGTACTGTTGGCACCACTGGCCGACATGGCCAACGCACTGGCGGGTGACACCTGGCCGATGCAAGTGGTCACCGCAATGATCGGATTGGGGTTAATGATGCTCATGGCTAACGGACTCGAGCTGAACAAACGCTTCGACAAAGCGCCCCGCCTGTTACCCACCTGAGAACAGCATCACACTCGACAACCCTCTCGGAAGTTTCCTACTGCTTTATCAGGCCAAGTTTTTCTGGACATGGCCGTTATCCGGTATGAACTCAACGGGAGGGTAATGCCTTGAACATCAACACCGTGACAAACCATGTAAGTACGCTAACGTCTGAAAGACCGTTACAGAACAGAACGGTCGACGATATCAGTGGGGATATCGTCCCCCTCTCTGTTTCCCCAAAACATCTGATGCTGCCGCCCAAGGCTGCACGTGACCCGAATGAAGAGTTTTACCATTACGAAAAAACGCCTTGGCTGACTAAAAAAGCCCAAGGCACTATGGAAAATTACCTGACGCCTATTTCCGATCAATTTTTCGAACAGGATCGACAAGAATTTCTGAAAGAAGAAATCGATAAGTTTCAAACATCCGTCTGCAGAATGTTCGACGACTTTCATGACTTCAAGCAGCAGCTTTCCTATTTGAACCCGGAGCTTGCCAAAAAACACTATGGTTTCACGCTTGGCTTCGATGAGCACATCAAGGTGACCGACCCGGACGGTGTATTGACGCCCGCCGAGCACACCTACCTCACCGAGGAGCTCAACAAGCGCCAGCCACTCAAGGATGCGCTGGTTACCAATGCCAAAAGCATCATGACGCTGCTGGACCATTACCCGGAAAAATTCGGTACAGAGCACACACTCAATCTGGAGAGCTTCAGCAAGGTCATCGATTACGGCCAGGTACTCAGCCGCAACACCATCGGTAACTTTATGGACACCATCATTTACCAGATCGAACGCAATGTCCCGAAACGCGAGGTCGTGGAGGGCGCACGGGTGGATGTTCACGTTTGATTCGAGAAAGACTTCACAACAAAACATCGTTTCGGAAATGCCCTACGGGGTTATCAGGCCAAGCTTTTACCCTGACGGCCGTTATCACAGGAAGCGTCATCCATTCAGCAAGGAGCGAGACATGAATATCAACAGTGCTATTCCATATTACATACCGTCTCAAACACCGCGACAGACGCTTGCGCCTCTGCCGACCAACCTCCCCTCCGATGCCTTAACGGATCAGGAAAAGAAAGAAGCTTTTGCGAAAGAGTTTTACACGAGGGAGGAAGAGCCTTGGAAGGGAAAGTTTTTCAGGTATAGCGATAACACTGTAAAGAACGAAATACGCGAGATGACGAAAGAGGATTATCTGATTTTTACCGAACATAAAACCAACATTGCGCTCAGCGATCAGGAAAGTTTTCTTTATTACTTTAAAAAGCAGATTCTGGAAATGCGACCTGACTTGGCAGAGAAGAACTTCAGCTTTACCCTTGACGACGACGCGGAGATCAAAATACTGGATTCTGGAAAAAGCCTGAGCGATGACGACTTTAACTGGTTGACCAGCGCCATCAATTCCGACGTCGACTTCAAAAATTCGGTAAGACAAGGTGCGAAGCTTATAATGAGCCTAGTTGACCACGACCCCAAAAACTTTTCAGGAAAAACCAACCTGAGCCTTTTGAACTTTCAGCACATTATTGATCTTGGCAAAGCACTCACAGACCCGCACAGCATGATTGAAGGGTGGATGAAGCAAGTAAAGGAACATGACGAGAAGAATGGAAACTCCCTGATCAACACCTACGCTTAGGTATCTCAAAAAAGGGCGCTCCGCAGGCAAGCGCAGGCGCCCTATCCTAGAAGTTAAGGCCTTGTATGCAAATTGGTTAGCCAGCGCTTGCACAAATGCCCTAGCTTAAATTCGTGGGCTCTGTCTTCCAACTGCCCTGTCAAAATATTGTCAACCTTATAGTGTCCCCTCTCGTAACGCGTACTCCACGTGAGCCTTGTCTTGTCGACATTTTCATAGATACTGTCTGCGAGCCATCCACCTTCGCAGCGTTTTTATTGTTATTCATCATCAACCTCAACTTAAATCCATTAATTCATGCCGGGCATCATTGCCACTGACGGCCTGGACGTAATCAGTTGAGTCGCCGAAGATCAACACCTAAAACAACTTTACGGAAACGTCCTACACATTAATAACTAGCAAATTTTAACTATATAACGCACATCAACCAGCTCTGGTTTACATCGACCGGGATTTGGCTGACCGCCTCTCAACGCCTGCGAAGCTTTCTAAATTCCTCCCGACAATTTTTCCTGCAATCCCGCCCAGCGTCTAAGCTTGTCTCAGGTGCGTTAACAGGGTGACGGGCCATCGACTATGGGCGTATTAAGGCATTCCGATAGCAGGCAAGATGTGATTTCCGCTGACCGTCAGGATGACCCACGCGCGCCGAAGGATCCCCCTCGTAAACGTTACGGATGGCGGGTGTTCTGGGTGGTCGTGGCATTGGGAGGTGTAGCGCTCGGCGCAGCGGTGGCGGTCGAAAGCCGCAGTTCCAGGCTTCAGGCCCGGGAGTTCAGCCGTTTTGCCGCCAGCCTCAGTTACTCGGTGCAGCCTGGACCGAGCACGGATGTCGTGTACCCGGGTGACGGGCCTTTCGACAAACGTCTGGGGTATTCCTCGCTGGATGAATTTCTGCCGCGTCTGCTGAAGCGCGATTACGTGATCACCCGACAGGCGCGCTTTTCCCCCGAGCTGATGCGTTACAGCCAGCGCGGTTTCTTCGTGCCCTATCAGGAAAAGATTCAGGCGGGGCTGTCGATCACCGACTGCCGGGGCGCGCCGCTGTATGAGTTCCGCTATCCACAGCAGTTTTATCCAGCCTTTGCCGACATTCCGCCGGTCGTCGTTCACAGCCTGCTGTTCATCGAGAACCGCGACCTGCTCGACCCGCAGCAGCCGCTGGCCAACCCGGCAGTAGACTGGCCACGCTTCGCCAAGGCGGCGTGGTCGCAGATCGCGAGAATGCTGTCGCTGCCCGGCCAGTCGGCAGGCGGCAGTACGCTGGCCACGCAGTTGGAAAAGTACCGTCACTCGCCGGACGGGCTGACGCAGTCGGGCTCGGAGAAGATTCGGCAGATGATCTCCGCCAGCGTCCGGGCCTATCAGCCAGGCGCGCAAACACTGGAAGCGCGCCAGCATGTAGTCCGGGATTACCTCAATAGCGTGCCGTTGTCAGCCGTACCCGGTCATGGCGAGGTACACGGCCTGGCGGAGGGGCTGCGGGTCTGGTTCGGTGCGGACTTTGCCAGAACCAACGAAATACTCGCGTCCAGTCCTGCCGACAGGAAAGGCCTGAACGAGAAAGCGCTGGCCCTGCGTGAGGTGCTGTCGCTGGTGATTGCCCAGCGTCGACCTTCCCATTACCTGGCCAAGGGAAGGCTGGAACTGGCAGAGCTTACCGACAGCCATATCCGCTTGCTGGCGCAGGCCAATGTCATCGATCAGCCCCTCGCCGATGCCGCACTGGCGACGACGGTCACCTACCGCGACTGGGTGCAGCAGCCGACGATTCAGCCTATCGAAACCAATAAGGGCATCAGCGTTGCGCGTACCCGTCTGTCGAACCTGCTGAATCGACCGCTCTATGATCTGGACCGTCTAGACCTGTCGGCCACCAGCACCCTGCACGGGCAGTTGCAGACTCAGGTCAGCCAGTACCTGCGTGATCTGGCCGACCCGGAGTTCGCCCGCAGCATGGGGCTGATGGGCGAACGGCTGTTGTCCCCGGCCAGCACTGCGCAGGTGCGTTATAGCTTTACGCTTTTCGAACGCGGCGCGGATGGCTCAAGGGTCAGGGTGCAGACCGACAGCACCGACCAGCCCTTCGACATCAACGAGGGCAGCAAGCTGGAACTGGGCTCGACCGCCAAGATGCGCGTGCTGACGACCTACCTGGAAATCATCGCCGAACTGCACGGGCGTTACGCCGACATGAGCGTTGCGCAATTGCGAAAAGTACCGATTGAAGAACCGGACCGCCTGACCCGCTGGTCGGTGGATTATCTGCTGCAGAACAAGGATCACGGTTTGTCGAAGATGCTCGCGGCGGCGCTGGATCGTACCTACTCGGCCAGTCCTGGAGAAGCGTTCTTCACTGGCGGCGGCATGCATCGTTTCAACAACTTCAGACACGAAGACGACGGACGCATCCCGACCTTGCGCGAATCGCTGCGCGAGTCGATCAACCTGCCGTTCATTCGTCTGATGCGCGATGTGGTGCGCTACAGCACCTATCAGGCACCCAGCAACAGCGCGGCGTTGCTCAAGGACGACGACAACCCGCGTCGTCAGGAATACCTGAGCCAGTTCGCCGACCGCGAAGGCACCGTGTTCCTGCTGCGTTTCTGGAAACGCTACAAGGACAAGACCACTCAGGAACGCCTGGACACTTTTCTGGATGGCATCCACCCCACTGCCATTCGCCTGGCTGCCGTGCATCGTTACCTGTTGCCGGGTGCCGACCGCACGACCTTCAATGCCTTCGTTCGTGCGCACCTGGAAGACCCGAGAGCGACGTCGAAACTGACTGAAAAGCGTCTGGCAGATCTGTATGACAGTTACGCCCCCGGCGCGTATGACCTGCCCGATCAAGGCTACATCGCGCGGGTGCATCCGCTGGACCTGTGGCTGGTGGGCTATCTGCTCAAGCATCCCGACGCGCAGTTCAAGGACGCCGTGGCCGCCAGCCGTTTCGAGCGCCAGGAAGTCTATGGCTGGTTGTTCAAAAGTCGGCACAAAGGTGCGCGCGACAGCCGCATCCGCACGATGATGGAGGTCGAAGCGTTTCTGGACATCGAGCAGCGCTGGCAGCGCGTGGGTTATCCGTTCGATCATCTGGTGCCTTCGCTGGCAACCGCCATCGGCAGCTCCGGGGATCGTCCGGCCGCGCTGGCAGAGTTGATCGGCATCATCCAGAACGATGGCATCCGTCTGCCCGCAGTACGCATCGACGGCCTGCATTTTGCTGCCGACACGCCCTACGAAACCGAACTGACCGTCAATCCTGAACTGGGTGAGCGAGTGCTGCCGTCCGAAGTGGCCGCAGCCATGCGCGAGGCGTTGTCGCAAGTGGTGGACGGCGGTACGGCAAAACGCGTGCAGGGCACTTTCAAAATGCAGGATGGCAGCGTGCTGGCGATGGGCGGCAAGACCGGCACCGGCGATAACCGTATCGAGAGCATCGGCGCAGGCGGACGCATCCTCAGTTCGCGGGCCGTCAACCGTACGGCGACATTCGTGTTTTACATCGGCGACAACCATTTCGGCACGCTGACGGCTTTCGTTCCAGGCCGTGCCGCCGAAGGCTTTCGCTTCACCTCGGCACTGCCGGTGCAGGTGCTCAAGGGCATGGCGCCAATATTGACTCCCTACCTGGAAGACCACGGCAAGGCGATGTGCAACTCGCCGTCTACCGCCCAAAACACCAGGACGTGACCTCATTACCGTTCGTCATCATCTCTTGCAGTGCGATTTAGATATATCTTAAGGTATATCTAACGAATACAGAGAGAGATGAAGACTATGCGTGATGACGCTCATCACCCCCACCCCCGTCCCCACCATGTGCGTGAAGACCGCGACGGTTTTGAGAAACGTCCCGGCCGTGAACGCGGTGGACGTGGCCCGCGTGTATTTGCTCCGGGCGATCTGAAATTACTGCTGCTGGCGCTGATCGCCGAGCAGCCTTCCCACGGCTATGACCTGATCCGCAAGATTGAAAGCCTGTTCGATGGCGCCTACTGTCCGAGCCCTGGCGTGATCTACCCGACCCTGACGTTTCTGGAAGAAAGCGAGTTGATCCTCGGCGACGCCCAGGCCGGCAAGAAGCTTTATACCGTGACCGATCCCGGCCGCGCGTCCCTGCTGGAACAGGCCGTTGCACTGGACGGTGTACGCACCCGTATCGAGGTCAGTAAGCGTTCGCTGCGCGGGCATGACCGACCGCCGGAAATCCACGAAGCAGTTCATAACCTGCGCCACGCGATGCACATGCACGATGGTCGCTGGAGCCCGGAGGAAATCATTCGGGTCCGCGACCTGTTGAACAACACCGCCAAGGCCATCGTCGATGGGCCGCAATCAGCCTCGGAGCCGTCTCAATGATTTCCGAACAAACGACTCAGGAACAATCGATCCACCGCGTCATGCATGAAATCAAACGTCGCAAGCTCACCGTGCTGCGCGTGACCCAACTGACGCCGCTGATGCGGCGCATTACCCTGCATGGCCCCGAGCTGAGCGGCTTCATCAGCCTGGGCACCGACGACCACGTCAAACTGTTCTTCCCGCGCACGCCTCAGGAACAAGAGGCCCTGGAAACCCTGACGCCTGCCAGCGACAAGGACGCACCACGTCCACCCATGCGCGACTACACACCGCGTCGCTACGACGAAGCCACCGGCGAGCTGGATATCGATTTCGTGCTGCATGGCGAAGGCCCGGCCGCTACCTGGGCAGCCCAGGCTGAACCGGGCCAGTGCTTGCACATTGCCGGTCCAAAAGGTTCGATGGTGGTACCGGACATGTTCGACAGTTACTTGCTGATTGGCGATGAAACCGCCATTCCGGCCATCGCCCGTCGTCTGGAATCCCTGCCTGCCAACCGTGCTGCGCTGGTGGTGGTCGAGGTGGCCAACGAGCAGGAACAGCAGGTATTTCAGAGCGCGGCACAGGTCGATGTGATTTGGATCGTACGAGGCGAGCAGAGCCTGATCGATGTCACCCGTCGTCTGGAAATGCCCGAGGGCAAGCTCTACGCCTGGGTGGCGACAGAGTCCGGCCTGTCTCGCAAACTGCGCCGGGTATTGCTGGAAGAATTCGGGCTCGACGAAGCGTTCGTCAAGGCCGCCGGCTACTGGAAGCTGGACGGCGAAGAGGCTTGAATCTCGAGGGTCTGGCGCGCTCGGCTGCGCCAGACCACGCCGCGGCGGCGTGCATCCTCACTTCTGGCGACGCGACGCCCAGCGATCCACCCCCACCAGCATCAGTGCGATCACCACGAACCCCAGCAACACACCCAGCGCGTTGATGAAGGCTTGGGTGAAGCCAATCGTGCCGATATCGATGAACGGGTACATGTAGTCGCCGACCACGTCGCCGCGCAGCAGGATGTAGGCGAAGTACACGATCGGGTACAGCGCCCACAAAAACACATGCTTAAAGCGCAACAGCCCCTTGGGCACACACCGCCACCAGTAAGCCAGAAACGTCAGCGGCATCACGTCATGCAGTAATTCGTCGGCGACAAATTGCCAGCCTTGCGGGTGCCATAGATGGCGCAACAGGACGTTGTAGGCAATACCGACCACGGCGATGCTCACCGCGATGCCGCTGCACACCACCGGATCGCGAAAGAACCGATGCCCTGCCGACTGCCGCCCACTGAGCGCGCAACTCAGCGCGACCGCCACCAGCGTATTGGTGAGCACGGTAAAGAAACTGAAGAACCGGACCAGTCCTCCCAACAGGCTGGCCTGATCCATCCAGCGGCCAATCAGAATCAGATACAGCTGAATCGCAAGCCCCGCCCAACCCAGACAGGCAGCCAGCAAGAGGATGTAACGCTGCCGTTGGGAACGAGGCAGGTGGTGACTGTGCATCGGTGTGCTTCCTTGGATATCAGCCTCCCTGCCATGCGTTGATTACCAGCCTTTGCTGCGGTGCAGCTTCTTGTACAGACCTTCCACTTTCTCCCGAGCCCACGGCGTCTTGCGCAGAAACGTCAGGCTGGACTTGATGCTCGGGTCGCTCTTGAAGCAGCGAATGTCGATGCGTTCGGCCAGGCCTGACCACTCGTAGTGCTCGACCAGAGCGGTGAGAATCTGCTCCAGCGTGACGCCGTGCAGCGGGTCGGTATTGGGTGTTGTCATGTCGAACCTTGAAACCCGTGAGTGGGTGTAATACAGGAAGGTGCGCACCTTAGCCGAGCCATCGGACATCGGAAAGGGTCAGGTGTGCATCAGTGCCTGCATCACAGGTTAAAAATAGACCTTTAAAGCACTGTTACCAAATCTGCAATGATCCATGTCAAGGAAAGCCCTTTTCGTAAACTAGTTAGCGTCCTATCATTATCGCCTTCATAGCTGAGCCGATTCTCTGCATCCGGAGTTTCACCGATGGCCGCCAAGACGGTCACGGGGAGCCTCGTCGTTCCTGAAAAAATCAAAAAGAATGCCCTTTTTCATGCCCAAATCATCAAAGCGTTACCGCTTCGCTACGGTTCACCGAGCTGTCAGTCTGTGCGGCCTGACACTGCTCGGCCTGGCGGGCACAGCCAATGCCGCGCCCGCTCTGTCACCCGATTCATCCTGGATGCTGGGTGACTGGAGCGGCAAGCGCACCGACCTTTCCACGCAAGGTATCGATTTCAAACTCGATTACACCAGCGAGACCGGTGCCAATCTGCACGGCGGCTACAACCACGAAAAAGCCACCCGCTACAGCGACCAGATCGCCGTCGGCGCCCATCTGAACCTGCAGAAAATCCTCGGGTGGCATGACGCCGAGTTTCAGCTGACCCTGAACAACCGTAACGGCGATAACATCAGCAACGACCGGATCGGCGATCCACGCACTGGAACCATATCTTCATCGCAGGAAGTCTGGGGACGCGGCAGTGTCACCCGGCTGACTCAGATGTGGTATCAGCAGAAGTTCTTTGACCAGGCCTTGAGCGTCAAGCTCGGCCGTTTCAACGAAGGTGAGGACTTCAACAGCATACCCTGCGACTTTCAGAACCTGTCGCTGTGCGGCTCGCAGGTCGGCAACTACGTCAACACTTGGTACAACTGGCCGATCAGCCAGTGGGCGATGCGCATCAAGTATCAGCTCACGCCTGACGTCTTCGTGCAGGTCGGCGCCTTCGAGCAAAACCCGTCCAACCTGGAAAACGACAACGCCTTCAAACTCAGCGGCAGTGGCACCGAAGGTGCGGTCTTGCCGGTGGAGCTGGTCTGGTCGCCCAGCGTCGACGGCCTGCCGGGTGAATACCGCGCCGGTTATTACTACAGCACCGCCGATAGCGAAGACGTCTACAAGAATACCGACGGCCAGCCCGCGGCCCTCACCGGGACGGCGTATCGTGGTGCTTCGAGCAAACATGGCGTGTGGCTGAATCTGCGCCAGCAGGTCACCCGGCACGATGGCGATGCCAGCCGCGGCCTGAGTCTGTTCGCCAATGGCACGCTGCACGACAAGAAAACCAACATGGTGGATCACTATGTTTCGGTCGGCATGGTCTACAAAGGCCCGTTCGATGCCCGCACTCAGGACGATATAGGTCTTGGTCTGTCGCGTATTCACGTCAATCCGGCGTACCGGAAAAACGCTGATGCACGAAATCAGGCAGCGGCGGTCTACGACTACAACGATCCATCCTTCATGCCTTTGCAAGATACGGAATACAACGCCGAGCTGTATTACGGCGTGCATGTGGCCGACTGGTTGACCGTGCGCCCCAACCTGCAATACGTGCGTCATCCGGGCGGGCTGGACGAGGTCGACGATGCGCTGGTGGCCGGATTGAAAGTGCAACTCTCGCTCTGACCAGCGGTTGAATTCAACCGCTGGTAAATCGTCTCAACAGTTAGTCTGGTTTCAAGAGTGGCTCAGGACGCTGCAGAGGTTGCAGCGCCGGGGTCAATCATTCAATTCTCGCGGAGATTCGCATTATGAGCACTGATGGTGCTTCGGGTAGAAATCGTCTGTTACCGACACTGCTCGGGCTGGTGATTCTGTTGATGGGGCTGGCCTTGCTGGTCGGCGGCATCAGGTTGCTGCAACTGGACGGCTCGCTGTATTACCTGCTGGCCGGTATCGGCTTTGCGGTGACCGGCGTGCTGTTGATGACCGGGCGCAGTGCTGCGCTGGGTCTCTATGCGTTGCTGCTGTTCGCCAGTACGGTCTGGTCTCTGTGGGAAGTCGGTCTGGACTGGTGGCAACTGGTGCCGCGCCTGGCGCTGTGGTTCGCGCTGGGGCTGGTACTGCTGCTGCCATGGTTCCGCCGTCCGCTGCTGCATAACGGCCCGGCCCGCATGGGCACCGGTGCGCTGAGCATCGCCGTGGTGCTTGCCGGTCTGACCGCGCTGGCCAGCCAGTTCACCAACCCTGGCCGCATCGAAGGTCAACTGGATCGCGAGACCGCAGGCACGACCAATACCGCGCCGGCCATGCCCGACGGTGACTGGCAGTCCTACGGCCGTACCGCGTTTGGTGATCGCTACTCTCCGTTGGCACAGATCACGCCAGAGAACGTCAGCAAGCTGGAGCCAGCATGGACGTATCGCACCGGCGACATTCCAGGCCCGAACGACCCGGGCGAAACGACCGCCGAGAACACCCCGCTCAAGGTCAACGGCATGCTGTATGTCTGCACGCCGCACAGCCAGGTGATCGCACTTGACCCGGACACGGGCAAGGAAATCTGGCGCTTCGATCCGAAGATCAGCACCCAGAACGCCGAGAATTTCAAAGGCTGGGCGCACATGACGTGCCGTGGTGTCTCGTACCACGATGACGCAGCCTATGCCGCCGCTGGTGCTCCGGCTCAGAGTCCGGCTGCCCCGGCTACGACGGACGCTTCGACTGCAAGCGCTTCCTGCCCGCGCAGAATCTTCCTGCCGACTGCCGACACCCGTCTGATCGCCCTGAACGCCGACACCGGCAAAATGTGCGAAGACTTCGGCAACAAGGGCTCGGTCGATCTGACGGCCAACATGGGCACGTTCGCACCGGGTGGCTACTACTCCACCTCGCCTCCGGCCGTGACCAAGGATCTGGTGATCATTGGTGGCCACGTCACCGATAACGTCTCGATGGACGAACCGTCCGGCGTGATCCGTGCGTACGACGTACACACCGGTCGTCTGGTCTGGAACTGGGACAGCGGCAACCCTGAAGCCACAGCGCCTATCGCTGAGGGTCAGGTCTACACCCGCAACTCGCCGAATATGTGGTCCATGTTCAGCGTCGATGAAAAGCTTGGCATGATCTACCTGCCGATGGGCAACCAGACGCCTGACCAGTGGGGCGGCGACCGTACGCCAGAATCCGAGAAATACAGCGCGGGCCTGGTTGCACTGGACATCGCCACCGGCAAGGTGCGTTGGGATTACCAGTTCACTCACCACGACCTGTGGGACATGGACGTGGGCGGTCAGCCGACCCTCATGGACATGAAAACCGCTGACGGCATGAAACCAGCCGTTCTGGCCTCGACCAAGCAGGGCAGCATCTATGTGCTGGACCGCAGCAATGGTCAGCCTATTGTGCCGATCAACGAAGTGCCGGTGCCACAAGGCGCGGTCGAAGGCGATCACACCTCGCCGACCCAGCCCAAGTCTGACCTGAACTTCATGCCGCCTCCGCTGAAAGAGCGCGACATGTGGGGTGTGACCCCGTTCGACCAGATGCTGTGCCGGATCGACTTCAAGTCGCTGCGTTACGATGGTCCGTTCACTCCGCCATCGCTGCAGGGTTCGATCGTTTATCCAGGCAACTTCGGCGTGTTCGACTGGGGCGGTATCTCCATTGATCCGGTCCGCCAGATCGCGTTCGTGAATCCGAGCTACATGGCGTTCCGCTCCAAGCTGGTGCCATCGGCTGAAGTCGAAGGCGGTCCGGGCCGCAAGAGCGAAACCGAAGGCGTACAACCGAACAAGGGCGCACCGTATGGCGTGATCCTTGAAGCACTGCTGTCGCCAATGGGCCTGCCTTGCCAGGCACCCGCATGGGGTTACGTGGCTGCGGTCGATCTGACCACCCACAAGACCATCTGGATGCACAAGAACGGCACCGTGCGTGACAGCTCGCCGATTCCGATCCCCCTGACCATGGGCGTTCCAAGCCTGGGCGGTACGTTCACCACCGCCAGCGGCCTGGCATTCCTGAGCGGTACGCTTGACCAGTACCTGCGCGCCTACGATGTTCGTAACGGCAAGCAGCTGTGGGAAGGCCGCCTGCCAGCAGGCGCTCAGACCACACCAATGACCTACACCGGCAAGGACGGTCAGCAATACGTGCTGGTCGTGGCCGGCGGTCACGGCTCGCTGGGCACCAAGCAAGGTGACTACGTGATGGCGTTCAAACTGCCGAAGTGATGTTGCGCTGAGGTAAAGGAAAGGCGGCCATCGAAAGATGGCCGCCTTTTTTTGTGCGCTCGGATGACTGAATGCATTCCCCATGGGAGGCGGTTTATGGCTGCACGAAAACATGTGTATAAAGATGAGCGCGGAACCAGGGACACGATCAATAGCTAACGCGCTTTCCCGCCCGGTTTGCCACCCGCCCGCAGGATGTCGCTCCAGCGTCGAACGAGGTAGTTGTGCTCATTCATGACCGAGTTCCACACAGCGATGTGACCCATGCGCTCCTCATATGAACCACCGTCGCGCACTTCTCCGGCATCGATCAGCGGCAAGCCGTCGCTGCCCAGCAATTGCTCGCGTGCAGGCAGACCGGCGTACCAGTAGTCCCACTCGGCAGCGCTCAGGTGATCGCGGCTGCGGGCCGGGTTGCCTATGTAGTAACCCTGACGCGCCATCACCGCGCCCGGCCAGCCGGACAGCCACCAGTTCAGATAGGCATAGGCCGCGTCGAGCACAGGCCCCTTGGCATGGCGTGAAAGAGACAACCCGCCAAACCAGCCGCGATAGCCTTCCTTCGGCACCGCAACGCGGTATTTCACACCCGCGCGATGCAGTCGCACCAGCGTCGGCGACCACAGGCTCTGAATATCGATGGTCGGGCTAAGCATCAATTCCGCCGCCTCCTCGTCGTCCGACCAGAACGCACCGAAATGCCCTTGTTGCTGTTTACGCACCAACACGTCGGCGAGCAGGTCGATTTCCTCGATGCACATGTTGCCGATGTCCTTGAACTGCGCCAGTCCCGCCCCCTGCACCGCCAGCGCCGCGTCCAGTGCGCCGATGGCAGCATCGCTCTGCAACGCGATGCGTCCACTCCAGACCGGGTCGAGCAGCCAGCCCCAGCTTTCATCGGACGGGCTCAGACTTTCGGGCAAACGCTCCGGGCGATAGGCAAAACTGTCGGCGTTGTGGGTCAGCGGCAGCATGCTGATGCGCTCGGTGACGGCACTGCCCAGGCTCCCGTCGTGCTGCACGAAAAGGCGCTCGCTGGGCACACTGCCGCTGCCGGGTTGATCGGTAGGCCTCAAGCGCCCGCGCTTGGGCAGGTCGTTGATCTCGTGCCACAGCGCGATCCGACGCGTATCGATAGGCTGAATCGCCCGTGCCGGCCAGACGAAATCGACGTTGTGAAACCACTGATCGTAGAGGTCGTAACTGTCCGGCTGCATGACCGCAATCCGCTGCGCGGTCTGCACATCGTGAATCTGATAGACCAGCTTGATGCCCAAGTCCTGTTCGGCGCGCTCGCGCAGAGACTCAAGCAACGTGACCGAGGTGCCCAGCACACGCAAGGTGATGGTCATGCAGCGGTCTCGCTTGGGGCCGAGGTCAGAGGCGGCGCGAAGCTGCTGGCGAAGACGTCGAACGAGTGGCGCAGCAATTCAGGGTCGAGGCCGCGCAGGATGAATACCAGACGCGAGGTGCGATCATCACCCGGCCAGGCTGCAAGATGGACGGGGGCATGCAGGCAATGCTGCACACCATGGATCACGACAGGGGCCTGATTGGCATTCACATTGAGCAGTCCTTTGACACGCAGGATTCGTTCGCCGTGGCATCTTAACAGCATCGACAACCACACCCCGAATCCGACCCAGTCCAGCGGCCGCTCGAAGGTCAGGCAACAGACCTGTGCATCGCCATGCCGGGGCAATGTGGATTGCGGGCGATGCAGTTGCCAGCGGGTCACTTCCTGCGCGGGCTCTGCACTGCGTACACCCTGCCCAAGCAACAACTGATCGCCACTGTAAACCTGTGCGGTGTCCAGCAACGGTGCGGAAAAATTGAGCGCCTGAAGATGCAGACGCAGTGCATCGAGAGCAGGCGCATCGACCAGATCGGTCTTGCTCAGCAGCAGCCTGTCAGCGGCGGCAACCTGCGCCAGCCATTCAGGGTGCAGGCGCTCCTGCAGCGCGGCATGGCAGGCATCGACCAGGGTAATTATCAGCCCCATATGAAAACGCCCGCGCAGTTGCGGGTCATGACTCAGCGTGGCAAGGATCGGTGCCGGGTCTGCAAGACCGGTGGTTTCCAGAATCACACGACGAAACGCCGGGATTTCACCGCGACTGCGTCGCTCCAGCAGACCGAGCAACGCGTCTTTCAACTCGCCACGAATCGAGCAACAGACACAGCCGCTGGGCAGCAGCACGGTATCGGGTGCCACTTCTTCGACCAGCAGGTGATCGATTCCCACATCACCGAACTCGTTGATCAGCAGCGCCGTGTCGCCCATGTCTTCATCCGCCAGCAGGCGCTTGAGCAAAGTGGTCTTGCCGCTGCCCAGAAAACCGGTAATCACGTTAAGCGCAATGCTCATGAGGACCTCTGCAAATGTTCAAGCAGACGTGAATCGAGCGGATCCAGCGGCCGGCCGATCAGCAGTTCGGCCTTCTGCCACAACTGATCCAGACCGCTCGCCAGCTCCTGTTTGCCGGTCGCGCCCTGCAGCAAATAGGAAACGCCCTGAAAGTCCTCGACCTTCAAGCGAAACGGCGCGACCACTTTGTTGATGGCTGCAATGCGCCGCAAGCGTTCACGCCGCCTTGGCAGCTCGCCACTCAGCGGATCGCTCCAGTGCACGTCTTCGCCCAACAGCCCGCACAGTCCACACATAGGTCATTCCTCGCTCAGGTGCATCACGGCATCACGTCGCCGGAGTTAGGCCCCAGTGTCTGACCCACGAACAGATTGCCGCCCGGCTCACTGGCGAGCAGTACCGCGACCGGCGCGACTTCTTGCGCAAGACCGAAACGGCCCAAGGGCAGCTCGGCCGCCTTGGCGGCTTTCCAGGCGCTGCTGATACCTGCAACCAAAGGCGTTTCGATGGGGCCGGGCGCGATGGCGTTGACCAGCACGTTGTCCTTGGCCACTTCCAGCGCCAGGGATTTGGTAAAGCCGATCACCCCGGCCTTGGCAGCGGAATAATGCGTCAGCTCGGCCCCGCCCTTGATGCCCAACTGCGAGGCGACGTTGATGATTCGTCCCCAGCGTTGCGCCAGCATGTACGGCAAGGCGCGCTGGCTGGCGACGAACACACTGGTGAGGTCGACGCGCAGCATGTCGTTCCACATCTCGATGCTCAGGTCGACGCAGCGCGCCTGGGTCAGCATGCCTGCGTTATTGACCAGAATGTCGATGCCGCCGAACTGCTCGACGCACGCATCGACACCGGCCTGCGCGCCGTCGACCGTACCGACGTCAGCCACGCAGGCGTACACCTGCGCGCCAAGCTGGCGGCACTCTTCGGCGATTGTAGTCAGGTTATTCGGATCACGATCGCCCAACACCAGCCGCGCGCCTTCGGCGGCATAGGCTCGCGCGATGGCAGCGCCGATACCGCTGCCTGCGCCGGTGATCACGGCGCGTCTGTCTTTGAGTTGTTGCATGGTGGATTCCTTGTTGCGTGTCATCGAGCGCGTGATCGTGCCCATCTCTGTCTACGTACACTGATCGTGCCCATGCTCGGCGTGGGCATGCAGCCGTGCGGACGCGGAGCCTCAAGAGCGGCGTGACCACGCAGAGCGGTAACAATCAAAAAATCAAACTCACTCCGGCCAGCGCACGGTCAGGCCGCCGTCGATCACGATGCTCTGCCCGGTCAGGTAGCTGGCTTCATCACTGCACAGAAACCGCACCAGCGAAGCGACCTCATCCGCCCGTCCGACACGCCCCAGCGGAATCGCCTTGGCAGCCTGCTTCAGCCCTTCCGGACCGAGTGAATTCTGGCTGTCCAGCGACTGCGGTGTTTCGATCAAGCCGGGAATCACCGCGTTGCAGCGGATGCCCTTGGGTGCCAGTTCAACTGCCAGCGAACGGCACAGCCCTGGCACACCCGCTTTGGCTGCGGCGTAATGCGAGTGGTCCTGCCAGCCGTACACGCCACCGGCAATCGACGAGATCGCCACCAGTGCGCCGCCCTCACCCATGTGCCTGACTGCCGCGCGGAAGGTGCGCATAACACCGGTCAGGTCCACGTCGAGCATTTCATTCCAGCGCTCGTCGGTCATTTCCAACAGCGGCGCACGACGCAACAAGCCTGCATTGGCGACTGCGTAATCAACCCGGCCAAAAGCCGCCAAAGCCTGACTGGCCAGATTGTCCACCGATTCGGTACTGACGACGTCCAGTGGCAGCATGAGGCATTCGCCGCCCGCCTCTTCCACCAACCGACGGGTTTCATCCGGGTCGTGCGGGTCGGCCGGGTAAAACCCGCCCGCCACCGCAACACCCTGCCGGGCAAACGCCACCGCCAGGGCCTGACCGATGCCGCTGGCGGCACCGGTTACCAGTGCAACTTTACGAGTCATGTGCATTTTCCTCATTTGACGGTTTCAGGGCGCACGTGACGGGCCGCGAACATCAACGCGCCGGACAGGAAGCAAGGCAGCGCGCCGAAGTACAGCGCCGAAGTCTGCCAGTCGCCGCCTGCGCTCAGCACCGACGTGGCACCGAAACCCGCGACCACAGCACCGATAGGCCCCATGGCATGAATGATTGCGCCGCCGGTGGCGCGGATGCTGGTGGGAAAACTTTCACTGATGAAAAACAGCGCTGCCGAGTACGGCCCGATCAGGAAGAACAGACCCAGGCTGTACAGCCCGACGACCATTGGCATGTTGCTCGGCCCATAGAGCATGCCCGCAAACGCCAGACCGCCGAGCATCCAGCCCAGACCGATCACGTTGCGACGGCCGATCTTGTCGCCCATCCAGCCGTGGCTCAGGTAGCCGCAGTAACCGACCAGGTTGGACAGCACCAGAATGATCAGCGAGTTTTCGAACGAGATGTGGTGCACGCTGACGATCACTGTTGTGCCCAACACGCTGAACACCTGAATCGCCGCCCAGTTGAGCAGAATCGCTGCGCCGATAACCAGCGTTGCGCGCAGCGAGGTGCCCCGAAACGCCGCCCCAAGGCCTGCCTTGCTGTGTTCGTCGTAATCGACGCCATAGGTATGCGCTACGGCCTGCGCCTGGCTGACCTCACCCTTTTTTCGCAGTTGCGTGATGCGCTGATGGATCTGGAACTGCGGGCTCTCCTTGAGCTTGCGCGCCATGATCGCAATGATGATGGCCGGAATGGCCGCAAACACGAAGCAACCCTGCCAGCCAATGATCGGCAACAGCACCGCCGTCAGGCCCGCCGCGATCAACGCGCCGACCGGCCAGCCGCCTTGCACGAGGCTGTAGATAAAGCCGCGGCGCTTGGCAAGACGCGGGTCATCGGACGCCGCATAGATTTCACTCAGGTAGGTCGCGTTGACCGTCTCTTCCGCGTAACCCAGGCCGCCCAGCGAACGGATCAGGATCAGCGGCGACTTGCCCCACGATCCACCAATGGCCGTAAGCGCCGAACAGATCGCCGATCCGCTTACGGTAAACATGATGCCCACACGCCGTCCCAGGCGATCCACCAACGGGCCGATGGCCAGCGCCACCACGGCCGTACCGACCGCGACCCAGGTCGCGATCTCGGCCTGCTCCACTTCACTCCAGGAAAAGTGCCGCCCGATCTCGGGCAGCAGGGTCCCGAACAGAATGAAGTCGTATACCGCAAACACCCACGCAAAAAAGGCTATCCATGTGGCGAAGCGAACTTGCTCCGGCGTCAACTGCTCTGGCTTCCAGCCGGTCAGGTCAAGCTTGTTGTATATGGACATGAGTGATGCCTCGGACAGGGCTGTGAATCAACGGTTACGTGGGTTGCGACGCACGAAGTCGTCGGCTATCTCGTCGAAGGTGACGAATTTGACGCCCGCATGGCTCTGGATATGCTCGATAAGGCGCTCAAGCATCAGCAGCACCTGTGGGCGTCCGGACACATCGGGGTGGATGGTCATGGTGAACACCGCGTGCTCGTGCTCGCGGTACACCCAGTCGAACTGATCGCGCCACATTTCTTCCAGGTGACGCGGGTTGACGAAGCCATGGCTGTTGGGGGCTTTCTTGATGAACATCATCGGCGGCAGGTCATCGAGGTACCAGTTGGCCGGAATCTCCACCAGGTCGGTTTCTTCACCACGTACCAGCGGTTTCATCCAGGTGTCGGGGTGCTGGCTGTAATCGATCTTGGTCCATTTGTCGCCCACGCGAACGTAGTACGGGTGGAAGTCGTTGTGCATCAGGCTGTGGTCGTACTTGATGCCCTTCTTGAGCAACAGCTCGTTGGTGACGTTGCTGAACTCCCACCATGGCGCGACATAGCCGGTCGGACGTTTGCCGGTAACCTGCATGATCAGGTCGATCGACTTGTCGAGGACGATTTCTTCCTGCTCCGGTGTCATCGCAATCGGGTTTTCATGGCTGTAGCCGTGTACACCGATTTCATGACCCGCATCGGCCACCGCCTTCATCTGCTCGGGGAAGGTTTCCATGGAGTGGCCTGGAATGAACCAGGTGGTACGCAGCCCGTAACGCTCGAACAACTTGAGCAGGCGTGGCGCACCGACTTCGCCCGCGAACAGACCGCGCGAGATATCGTCCGGCGAATCTTCACCGCCATAAGAGCCCAGCCAGCCCGCGACGGCATCCACGTCCACACCAAACGCACACAGAATTTCTTTAGCCATTGTTGTTTCTCCTGCTGGTTGATCGGACCGGTCCACCGAATGGAGCAAGGTCACCGGTCAGTCGTTGATAGGGTGTTCAAGCGATGTTCATAAGGGTTTCAGCAGCGCTTCTACCGCCAGCGCCGCGCGCAACAGCCGGGCGTCCTCTCCTGCTGGCGCGCTGAGCAGCAGCCCGGTGGGCAGACCGCACGCGTCGAAGCCGCTGGGCAGCGAAACGCCGGGCATGTTGAGCAGGCTGCCGGGCATGGTCAGGCGCAGCGTTGCGAGGTTGGTCTTTATGAAGAGCTCGTTGTCAGCCAGCAAAGGCGCCAACGGCGGCGCGACATGAGCCACGCTCGGGGTGATGAGCAGCGCGCCGTCCAGTTCGAGGGTCAGCCGCTCCTGCAAGCGCTCGCGGGCGGCGTACAAATTGATCAGCAGACTGGCAGGCATGTGCCGGGCAGCCTCAAGGCGCATGCGAACGCGCGGATCGAGGTCGACGGCCGCGTCGCTGTCGAGCAATGGCTGATGCAGGGCAAACGCTTCCGCCGCGCCCAGCCAGCCGCTGTACTGGATCAGGTGCAAGGTGGCTTGAAAGGCTTCGCAAGGGCGCATTTCCACCAGCGCACCGGCAACGCGTAGCGCCTCGACAGCGCGCAGCAGGTTGTCGCGCACTGCCGGTTCGACACGTGTGTCGTCCAGCACCGTCTGATCGACGATGAATTGCTGACCGGCCAGACTGCGCGGCACGTGCGAAGTCGGCTTGCTGCGTGCGCACAGCAGGTCGTCGATCACCAGCACATCTCGAACACTTCGGGTCAGCGGCCCGACACTGTCCAGCGTGATTGCCAGCGGGAACACGCCATCGCGGCTGTAACGGCGACTGGTACTGCGAAAACCCACCAGACCGTTGAACGCCGCGGGAATGCGAATCGAGCCTGCGGTGTCAGTGCCCATCGCAATCGGCACGATGCCCGCTGCGACAGCAACCCCTGAGCCTGATGACGAGCCACCGGGAATCCGTGGCGAATCATCGCCGAGCGGATTGACCGGCGTGCCGAAATGCGGATTGAGACCGAGCCCGGAATACGCAAACTCACTGAGGTTGGTCTTGCCCACACTGACCATGCCGGAGCGGGCCAGCAGCCCGACGCTTGGCGCGTCCAGGCAAGCGGCGCTGACCTGTCGGCGGGTAGCAGAACCGGCCGTGGTCACGGAACCCGCCACATCGAACAGGTCTTTCCACGCCAGCGGAACGCCATCGAACGGGCCGAGCGGCTGACCCTGCTTCCAGCGGGCGGCCGACGCTTCGGCCTCGCGACGGGCACGTTCTTCACTCATCGAAATGAAGGCGTGATCAACCTGACCGGCACGATGCAGGGTCTGCTCCAGGGCTTGCACGGGATTGTTTCGTCCCTTGGCGAAGTCTTCGGCCAGTGCGCAGGCATCGAGCGTGGTTCCGGGAGCGGTGGTGTCCATCATCGACATGGCAGACCTTAAAAATGTACTTATTAATAAAATGTACATTTAACAAAGGCAGAATCCATGCCAATCTGGGACTCATGGCCCGCTGAAAAGGCCGCCTCACGCGCTTGAATGCGCCAAGAACATTGGATTAGAAACCTTTCATTGTCGGCACACACGTTGAGTCGGTGGTATGCAGAGCATTTGGTCGGCTGTCACAATGAAATAATGTATCTTTTATAAAAGGTACATTTTAGTGCAGATAGGTAACGGTGGCCCCATGAGTGAGCATGCAGATGTACCTCAAGGTGACAGTGGCGCATCTGTGCGAGAATTGTTCGTCAGCCGTCAAAAGTGTAAGAAAACGATGTCAGATGAGGACCCGCGTACCGCCTCGCGTTACGCCACGATCCGTGAAGTGTTACGCAACGCCATCCTCACGGGTGCGGTCGCCAATGGACTGGTATTGCTCGAAGCGCCGTTGGCAGAACTGTTTGGCACCAGCCGCGTTCCAGTGCGCAAGGCGCTCAACCTGCTGCACGACGAAGGACTGATCACCCGGTTCGACGGGCGCGGTTATCTGGTCAACCCGGACGGCGGCTCGGTCGAACCCTTGCGCCTGAGCCTGAGCCACAAACAGTTCGGGCTGGACAGCAGCGAAGAGCTGGTAGACACCCGCCCGCTGGGTGAGCGCATCCATGACGAGATCGGCGCGGCGCTGTCGGCGTGTATCGCTTTTGGTCATTACCGTCTGGATGAACAGAGCGCAGCCGAGCATTTCGGGGTCAGCCGCGCCATTGTTCGTGAAGCGCTGATGCGTCTGCGTGATCGCGGACTGGTGGAAAAAGAACCCTATTCCCAATGGTTGGCCGGGCCGCTGACGGCGCGTGAAGTGACCGACGATTATGAGCTGCGCGCCTGTCTGGAACCCGAAGCCTTGCGCCAGACCGGGCCGCATCTGAGTCGCGAGCTTCTGGAAAGCATGCTGGCCAGAACCATCGCGGCGCAGAACGCTGAAAGCTGCAGTCTGGAACAGATCGAGCAGCTGGAAGAGGACCTGCATCAACAGTGTCTGGCGGGCCTGCAGAATCGCAAGATCGCCACCCTGATCAGCCAGGCGCAGAGCCCCATGATTATCAACCGGATCTTCTATCGGCTGCTGGATATCGGTGCCGATGAAGCCATGCTCGCCGAACACCGAATGATTCTCGAACTGCTGCTGCACGGTGCCTTCGACGCCGCCGCACTGAATCTCAAGGAACACCTGCATCGCGCCAGACAACGCATGCTTCAGCGTTTGAAAGTGTTGTCGGTGCTGCCCGAGCAGGAAGTACCGGGGTATCTGACGCGGTTGAGTTGATCAGCACTCATTTCGGAAGGTAACGTGAACCCTGCACCTGGCTCACTGAATCCTCGGTCTGTGCCATGTGTGACGCAGAGCGTCACGGCTGCATGCCCACGCGGAGCGATATGGGCACGAGGCAGGATCGTTCCACGCCTGCGTGGTATTGCCGCACAGGACGCCCCGCGTCCGCTCTCGACTATGAAGCTACTTGCGGATCACCTCTCCACGCAGCGCAGCAAGTCGGACGATGAAGCGATTTTGCACCGGCACCGGGACTTTTTCGGTGTCCATGGCGGCGATCAGGTTTTCGACCAGCGCGTTGAAATCGCTCGGGCTGAGGTTCTGACCCTTGTGGGATTCGGCCAGACTGTCGCCGGTGTAGGTGCAGGGACCGTCGGCTATCACACAGAACTTCTCGACCAGCCGGTCGCGCAGCAGCACGATATTGACCCTTTTGAAGCGCTCGACAATCCGGTCATCCCTGGCAGCGTTGAGCAGCATGCCTTCGACGATACGCTGGATGCCCGCGCGCTGCCCCAGATCCTGATAAAGGCTGTCATCCTTGACCTGCTGTTGAGCACACCCGACCATCAGGGCCAGCATCAGACACATCACCAAACGCATCATCAGAAACTCCCCTGAACGGACAGATAGGTGCCGTTCTGGTTGTCCAGCGTGGCGATTTCACCCAAGCGGGCGTAGGCCAGCACCACTGACAGGTGCTTATTGGGGAAATAACCGAGGAACACATCCGCCCAGTCGCTTTCGCCCGCAAACGACAGATTGTCGGGTTTCTCGCGGTACTCCACGCCCATGGCCCAGCGCGGGTTGAACAGCACCGCCACCGACCCCTCTTTGAGCAGGCTGCGCGTATCACGCCGGTCACCACCGAACCCCAACAGACCGGTTTCGTTGGCGCGGCTGTAACGCACGCCGCCGTTGACCACCACGTTGTAGCCGAACGCTGCGCCCATGAACAGGCGGCTGGCCGTTAGATAGCCTTCGACGTCAGCGTCACGCTGCGCGCCGACCAGACTCGGAATCAGGAAATCGTTCTGGTGCTTGTACTGCACGCCCAGCGACACCTGCGGGAGGCTGTCGTAAATCAGATCACCGAACAGCCGCAACTTGACGCCAAATACGTCCTGGCTGAGGTTGTCATCCGGCAGGCTCAGCTTGTGCTGCAACGGGCTGATATCAAAGCGCTGATGCGCGTAGGACAGTTCAACGCGGTTGCCGTAAGCGAAGGCAAGACCCGCCACATCCAGGTTGTAATCCGGAAGATTGATGTGCGTGGCAAATGCTGTCGCGCCCCACTCGCCCTGCTCGCTGTAGCCGGTGATCACCGCCCAGGGCGTGATACCGCCGCCCGCGCTGCCTTCGATGTTACTGGCACCGCCCGTGGCAATCAGACGACCGTTGTCGGCCAGGGCAGGAAGTGCCGCAGCGCCCAACAGACAACCCAACATCAGCGATATTTTGTAGGACATGGCTCAATTCACCATCAGACCGGGTAATTCATCGGTTTTGACGATCCATGTCTCGAACGCAGTGGCGGTCAGCGGCCTGCTGATCAGGTAACCCTGCGCGGTGTCGCAGTGCCAGCGACGAAGCAGGTCCAGGCTGTGCTGATATTCCACGCCCTCTGCCACCACTTTGAGCCCCAGGTTGTGGCTCATTTCAATGGTCGAACGCACGATCACCGCGTCTTCACTGGTCTCATCCAGATCGCGCACGAACGATTGGTCGATTTTCAGCTCTTGCACTGGCAGACGTTTGAGGTGCGCCAACGATGAATAGCCGGTGCCGAAATCATCGATCGACAGGCTGATGCCACAGTCACGCAGCTTGTGCAGCACCACCAGCGCTTTTTCCGGCTGGCTCATGATTGCGCTTTCAGTTATTTCGAACAGCAGTTGCTCGGCCGGCACGCCGTACTGTTTGAGCAGACCGACGACAAATCCGGCCAGATCCTCGCCCAACAGGTCATCGGCAGAAATGTTCACTGACACCTGCAACACCAGGCCCCGCTTGCGCCACTCGGCCAGTTGGCGCATGGCCTCTTCAATGACCCAGTTGGTCAGCAGATGGATACTGCCGGTCCGCTCGGCCAGCACGATGAATTCAGCCGGCGAGACGTTGCCGAACTGCGGATGACTCCAGCGCAACAAGGCTTCGGCCTGGCGCACCGTTCCCTGACGAATATCCAGCTTGGGTTGGTAATGCAGCATCAGTTCGCCGTTGTGCGGTGCCTTGCGCAGATCACGAATCAGGCTGATCTGACGCTGGTGCGCCAGATCGCGACCGTCCTGATAGATTTGCAGTCGTCCCGGCAGGAACGCGGCGTCCTTGCGAGCGATGGCCGCGCGATTGACCAGCTCCTGGGCCGAGTTGCCGTTTTCCGGGTAAACCGTGATGCCGATGCAGCACTCGAGCGCAATGTCGTGGTTGTCGATTCGCTGCGGCTCGCTGAGCAGCCGTTGCAGTGCATCGCCCATCGCTACCGCGCCGTCGCTGGTGGTCTGGTCGAGCAACAACAGAAACTCGTTGGCGGACAGCCGGGCAACGGTATCACCGGCGCGCAGTGTGCTTTGCAGACGCTGGCCCACTTGAAGCAACAACTGCTCGACGCCTTCGGCACCGGAGCTTTCGTTGATCGCACCGAGGTTTTCAATGCTCAGGTACAAGAGCGCCACCGCACGCTCGGCGGCAATGGCGCTGCCCAGCCGCTCCATCACCAGCGCCCGGTTGGGCAGGCCGGTCAGGTTGTCGTGCAGCGCGTTATGCGCCAGTTGCCCTTCACGCACCGCAATACCGTGCTGCATGGTGTTGATGGCGTCGGCCAGCATGCCGAGTTCATCCGTGCGGGCCATGTTGACCGGTGTCTTGTAATCGCCGTCACCGATCCGCTTGGCTGCGATCGCCAGCTCACGCACCGGGAGTGAAACACTACGCGCCAGTACCAGGGTGCCGATCAGCGAAGCCAGCAGCGCCGCCATGGAAATCCAGAAAATCTTCTCGTCCAGCGGCGCGAAGGCCTGCAGGGCTATGTCCAGCGGGCTTTGCAGCAGGGCCAGGACCTGTCCGTCGCCGCCATTGCCCGTGTTGGCAAGCATCAGGGTCTGGCTGAGAAAATTCAGATTGGACTGTTCGGTGATGCGCATCTGTCCGCCAGAGGAACTGCGCATCAGGTCAATCAGACCGGCATGCAAGGCTTCGGGCTGAGTACTGATCAGGCTGCCGGCCTTGCCGTTCTCAATGGTCAGAAACGACACCTCCAGACCGCTGAGCGAGCGCAGCTCTTCAGCGATGTCGCTGTCGATGGAAAATCCCATCACCACCCGACCAATTGGCAAAGGAGCAAGTACCGTGCTCTCGACCAGCAGATGCGGCGTACCACCTCCCGGCACGATCAGCACCGACTGGCCAGCGCGTTTGGCGGTACGCAGCGCCTGGTCATAAACGAACCGGGAGCCCTCGGGCACCTCGGGCACGGTACTGGCGATCACCACACCGTCCATACCCAGCAGAAACATGTCGCTCGCGTTGATGCGCTTGCCGTGGTTGAGCAGCACCGAACGGATGGTCGAAGAGTCGGAACTGGCAACGGCATCGCGAAAACCGAAGTCGGCAGACAGCAGCTGCACCGCATCGCGCAGGCGTTTGCCGCGCAAATCGATCAGCCGCTCGAACACCCGGCTACCCACTTCCAGTTGAGCCTGAGCCTGAGTGCGCACTGCGTCGCCGGTCGCCACCTTGACCGCGAAGTACACCGCAAAGACCACGATCAGCAGCAAGGCAATCAAGACCCCCGCGATGCGCGCCTGAAAGCTGACTTTAAGGTTCATTCATGGGCTGCCTTGTGAAAAGCATCGCCAAAGCCACTCGTCGCCGGTTTGGCTGGCTTGTCGTCGACAGAGACTGGCACGATTGACAGGGTAAAGCGCTGGGTAAGGCCTGCGGCAGGAATGTCGAACTCGCCACCTGACACTGGCTGCATGTCTTCAATCTGCGGGTGCCAGAGCGTTGCCTGGTAGTGTCCTGCAGGCATCTGATCCAGTTTGAGCTGGCCATTGCTGTCGGTCACCCCGAACCAAGGCTCATCCGTGACGTAGATGTAGCCGACCATCCAGTCGTGAATATTACAGCCGAGCACCACGACTCCCGGCTTGTCGAACAGCAGTGGTTCCGACGGTGTGCCTTCATAAAGACGCAGCTCGAAGCGCTTGGCCGGAGAAAAGGAGTACACCTGATGCCGGATGTTGTCGCTGTTGGGAAATTTCACCTGCGTGCTGGTGTGAACGGCCAGAACGTGAGGCGCAAATTCCTGGTCGCGCTGATCCATGGACGCTTTGAGCGCTGCAGGCGTGGCATCCGGCGGGCCTTTGAGCGTTACGACGGCATCGGCCAGCGGCTTGCCCTGCCTGTCGACCAGTTGCGCCGTGAACGTCGCGGCCGAGGCACTGACAGCAGACATCATCCACAGGCCGGCCAGCAATGCAGAAATAAATACGTTGGTCATAACCGAATCAACCCACAACGGCAGCGCCGCAAAAAATAAGCCAGCCCTGGCGACAACTGAAAGATCCCGGCGACGCTCGAAACCACAGGTTTTATCGCCACTGTTCAGACTATCGACCGAAGCCATTGAAACCTGAGGACACCCGCCCCATCTAAGAGCCATGTTCAACTTCTCAGGTGCCCCATGAGCGACCAGCAGACAGACTCGCCAGATTTGCCGAATGATTCAGCCGAGCACGACGTGTCGCTGAGCTCCGACAGCACCTCGCTTGCCCTGCCCGGCCAGAATCTGCCGGACAAGGTCTACATCATCCCGATCCATAACCGCCCGTTCTTCCCTGCCCAGGTCCTGCCGGTTATCGTCAACGAAGAGCCATGGGCCGAGACACTGGAGCTGGTCAGCAAGTCCGAACATCATTCCCTTGCGCTGTTTTTCATGGACACGCCGCAAGAGGATCCGCGCCACTTCGATACCCGTGCGCTGCCAGAGTATGGCACTTTGGTAAAGGTTCACCACGCCAGCCGTGAAAATGGACGATTGCAGTTCGTGGCGCAGGGCCTGAGCCGCGTGCGTATCCGCACCTGGCTCAAGCACCATCGCCCGCCGTATCTGGTGGAAGTCGAGTACCCGCAGCAGCCGAACGAGCCGACCGATGAGGTCAAGGCCTACGGCATGGCCCTGATCAATGCGATCAAGGAACTGCTGCCGCTCAACCCGCTGTACAGCGAAGAGCTGAAAAACTATCTGAACCGCTTCAGTCCGAACGACCCTTCGCCGCTTACGGACTTTGCTGCGGCGCTGACGTCGGCAACAGGCGTGGAACTGCAGCAGGTGCTCGATTGTGTGCCCATGCTCAAGCGCATGGAAAAAGTCCTGCCGATGCTGCGCAAGGAAGTTGAAGTTGCGCGGTTGCAGAAAGAGATCTCTGCCGAGGTCAATCGCAAGATCGGCGAACACCAGCGCCAGTTCTTTCTCAAGGAACAGCTCAAGGTCATCCAGCAGGAACTGGGCCTGAGCAAGGACGACCGCAGCGCTGATATCGAACAGTTCGAGCAGCGTCTGGAAGGCAAGACCCTGACGCCACAGGCGCGCAAGAAAATCGACGAGGAAATCGGCAAGCTCAAGGTGCTGGAAACCGGCTCGCCGGAATACGCCGTGACCCGCAACTACCTGGACTGGGCCAGTTCCCTGCCGTGGGGCGTGTATGGTGCGGACAAGCTGGACCTCAAGCATGCACGCAAGGTGCTTGATCAGCATCACGCCGGGCTGGATGACATCAAGGCGCGGATTCTCGAATTCCTCGCCGTCGGTGCTTATAAAGGCGAAATCAGCGGTTCGATCGTGCTGCTGGTCGGTCCGCCCGGCGTGGGCAAGACCAGTGTCGGACGCTCGATTGCCGAATCTCTGGGGCGACCGTTCTATCGTCTGAGCGTCGGTGGCATGCGCGATGAAGCGGAAATCAAGGGTCATCGTCGCACCTACATCGGTGCCCAGCCCGGCAAGCTGGTGCAGGCGCTCAAGGATGTCGAGGTGATGAACCCGGTCATCATGCTCGATGAAATCGACAAGATGGGGCAGAGCTATCAGGGCGATCCGGCATCTGCCCTGCTGGAAACCCTGGACCCGGAACAGAACGTCGAATTCCTTGACCATTACCTGGACCTGCGCCTGGACCTCTCCAAAGTGCTGTTCGTCTGTACCGCCAACACGCTGGACTCGATTCCCGGCCCGTTGCTGGACCGGATGGAAGTGATTCGCCTGTCCGGCTACATCACCGAAGAAAAGCTGGCCATCGCCAAGCGCCATCTGTGGCCCAAGCAGTTGGCCAAGGCAGGCGTCGCCAAGAACAAGCTGACCATCAGCGACAGTGCACTGCGCGCCGTGATCGAAGGGTATGCGCGTGAAGCGGGTGTGCGGCATCTGGAGAAGCAACTCGGCAAACTGGTGCGCAAGGCGGTCGTAAAACTGTTGGATACGCCGGACTCGGTCATCAAGATCGGGCCGAAGGATCTGGAGGCATCCTTGGGCATGCCGGTGTTCCGCAGCGAGCAAGTGTTGTCAGGCACTGGTGTCATCACAGGCCTGGCCTGGACCAGCATGGGTGGCGCGACCCTGCCGATCGAAGCCACCCGCATCCACACGCTGAACCGCGGCTTCAAGCTGACCGGTCAGTTGGGTGACGTGATGAAAGAGTCTGCAGAAATTGCCTACAGCTACGTCAGTTCCAATCTGTCGAAGTTTGGCGGCGACGCGAAGTTCTTCGATGAAGCATTCGTGCACTTGCACGTGCCGGAAGGCGCCACGCCCAAAGACGGGCCGAGCGCGGGTGTGACCATGGCCAGCGCCCTGCTGTCCCTGGCCCGCAACCAGCCGCCGAAAAAAGGCGTGGCCATGACAGGCGAACTGACCCTGACCGGGCACGTGCTGCCGATTGGCGGCGTGCGGGAGAAGGTCATCGCGGCGCGCCGTCAGAAGATCAACGAGCTGATCCTGCCGGAGCCCAACCGTGGCAACTTCGAGGAACTGCCTGACTACCTGAAGGAAGGCCTGACCGTGCACTTCGCCAAACGCTTTGCAGACGTGGCGAAAGTGTTGTTCTGAGACCTGCAGCCATATCGCTCCGCGTCACGCTTTCAAGCGGACGCGGAGCGATGGGCACGATCAGTGTCGAGGCAGACGTGTGTATGACAGCGCGTGGGAACAAGCGGATTGAGCATGATCGCGCGCATGACTCCTGAGTGCATCGACACCTCTGGCTCCCCTCCCAAACCCTGATCGGTTATTCTCCAGCATCGTCTTGCAAAACCGGACCTTGCCATGACCCCTGCCCGTCTCGCTGTGCCCTTGAGCCTCGCCCTGTTGAGCGCCTGCGCACAAACCCCGAAAAACATCGTTTCCATCGATAGCCAGAGTGACTGTCCATTGAGCCTGGAAGCCGGACAGACGCTGATTCTGACCCTGCCCAGCAATCCGACCACCGGCTTTCGCTGGCTGACCCAGAATCCGGCACAGGACATCCTGCGAAGCCTGGGGCCTGAGGTGTATGCCAATGGCGGCAGCAAGGAAATGATCGGCAGCGGCGGCGAATCTGTCTGGCGTTTCAAAGCCACGCAGGCTGGCAGCGGACATCTGCTGATGGTCTACCGGCAACCCTGGGCACCGGAAGTCGCGCCGGAGCAAACCTTCGACTGCTCGATCAAGGTGAACTGAGGCCTTTTCGACACTCCGCGCGGGGACTCATCCGGGAAGCTGCGCCAGACCATGCATCACGCCGACAACTTGGCTAGAATGCCCGCCTTTCAAAAGCATTCGCCGGAATTGCCGTGATCAAAGAACCCGACCGCCTATTCGCCCAGCCTCTGGCTCAGGTGCCTGACTTCGCCTTCAATGAAGACGTGGTGCGGGTGTTCCCGGACATGATCAAGCGCTCGGTGCCCGGTTACCCGACCATTGTCGAGAACCTCGGTGTGCTTGCGGCGCAGTTCGCGCAACCCGACACCGTTCTCTACGACCTGGGCAGTTCGCTGGGTGCCGTCACTCAGGCCCTGCGCCGCCACGTGCGCATCGACGGGTGCAGGGTCATCGCCATCGACAACTCGGCCGCCATGGTCGAACGCTGCCGCGAATACCTGAACGCCCAGAATTCGATGTTTCAGGAGCTGTTGCCGGTTGAGGTCATCGAGGGCGACATACTGGGCCTGACGTTCGAACCGGCCTCGGTGGTTGCTCTGAACTTCACCCTGCAATTCATTGCGCCCGAGCAGCGTCTGGAGCTGCTGGGTCGCATCCGCCAGGCACTGGTGCCGGGCGGCGCGTTGATCCTCTCGGAAAAACTGCGCTTCGATGACGAGCAGGAACACGCACTGCTGACCGACCTGCACATTGCCTTCAAGCGCGCCAACGGCTACAGCGATCTGGAGATTGCCCAGAAGCGCAGCGCGATCGAGAACGTCATGAAACCCGACAGCCTCGAAGAACATCGCCAACGTCTGCTCGCCGCCGGTTTTTCCAAGGTGGTGCCCTGGTTCCAATGCCTTAACTTTGCCTCGTTGATTGCCCTGCCATGATTGATCTCGCTCCACTTGTCCGCCGTCTGGCACGCACTCCGCTGGCAGAATGGTCCAACGGCCTGCAGGCCCAGCTCGACACCAAAATGACCAAAGGGCACGGCGACTTGCAGCGTTGGCAGAGTGCGCTGGACGCGCTGCCTGCGCTGATACCAAGCCGTGTGGAACTGGCCGACAGCTTCACGCTGGAAACCGAGTGCGATGGCGAAACCCGCACCGTGCTGCGCAAGGCCTTGATGGGACTTTCGCCGTGGCGCAAAGGACCGTTCAACGTGTTTGGCGTACACATCGATACCGAATGGCGCTCCGACTGGAAGTGGTCGCGCGTATCGCCGCATCTGGATCTGAAAGGCAAGCGCGTGCTGGATGTGGGCTGCGGCAACGGTTATTACCAGTGGCGCATGCTCGGTGCCGGGGCTGACTGTGTGATTGGCGTCGATCCGAACTGGCTGTTTTTCTGTCAGTTCCAGGCCATGCAACGCTACCTGCCCGACCTGCCTGCCTGGCACCTGCCCTTCGCTCTGGAGGACCTGCCTGCCAATCTGGAAGGGTTCGACACGGTGTTTTCCATGGGCGTGCTGTATCACCGTAAATCGCCCATTGATCACTTGCTGGCGTTGAAAGACTGCCTGGTGAAAGGTGGTGAACTGGTCATGGAGACGCTGGTGATACCGGGGGATGTGCATCAGGTGTTGGTACCCGAGGATCGTTACGCGCAGATGCGCAACGTCTGGTTCCTGCCGTCCGTGCCTGCGCTGGAACGGTGGATGCGCCGTGCCGGCTTTACCGATGTGCGCTGTGTGGACGTCAGCCATACAACGGTCGACGAACAACGCAGCACTGAGTGGATGCGTTTTCAGTCGCTGGGGGACTTCCTCGACCCGAGCGATCCAGCCAGAACCGTCGAAGGCCTGCCCGCGCCGATGCGGGCAGTGATCGTGGGGCGCAAGCCTTAGGCGTTCAGCGCCGGATCAAACATCCGTAACAAAGACCTTAGCGTGCTGCCGCGACGATCAGCGCCTTCATCTCGGCCACCGCTGCCTTGAAGCCTACAAACAGCGCGTGCGCTACCAGTGCATGACCGATGTTCAGTTCGTTGATGCCCTTGATCGCGGCAATCGCCTCGACGTTGTGATAGTGCAGACCGTGACCGGCGTTGACAATCAGCCCCTGAGCCAGACCCAAGGTCACGCCATCGGCAACCCGCTGCAGCTCTTCAGCCACTTCGGTCGGGGTTTGAGCGTCGGCGTAGCGGCCAGTGTGCAGCTCGATGGCAGGCGCACCGACACGCGCAGAAGCCGCAATCTGACGCTCATCGGCATCGATGAACAGCGACACTTCGCAGCCGATCTTCGACAGCCGCTCGACCGCTGCCTTGATCCGGGCTTCCTGACCCGCCACGTCCAGACCACCTTCAGTGGTCAACTCCTGACGCGTTTCCGGCACCAGACACACATGCGCCGGACGAATCCGCTCGGCAAACGCGAGCATCTCTTCGGTAACGCCCATTTCAAAGTTCATACGGGTCTGCAGCACATCCTTGAGCAGCAGCACATCGCGCTCCTGAATGTGGCGACGGTCTTCGCGCAGATGAACCGTGATGCCATCGGCACCCGCCTCTTCCGCGTCCAGCGCGGCCTTGACCGGATCCGGATAACGCGTGCCGCGTGCCTGGCGCAAAGTCGCCACGTGATCGATGTTCACGCCAAGAAGGATGCGGGTGCTTTGAGTCACGGGAGGTCTCCTGAAGGTTGATCGAAGCAGGCCGCAGAGCATAAAGCCTGTTTACGGCTTGCGAAACAGTTCACGACTGACTAATGGACGACCGCCCAGATGCACGGCCAGTGCCTGACGCATCAGGCGCTTGGCGGCAGACAGTGCACCTGGCGCGCTCCAGTCGGCTTCGGCCATGGCCAGCAGCTCGACGCCCTGAAACAGACCGGGCTGCAACAGCCAGACCCGCTCCAGCCCGGAGTCGACCTGCAGGCGGTACATGCCATCTGCGGCCAAAGGCTCACCGTTGATGTCGGTATCCAGCGCAAAGCCGTAGCCCAGGTCATCCAGCAGACGCCATTCGAATGAGCGCAGCAGGGGTTCGAGCGCACGTCCCTCTGCAAGGGCGACCAGCGTGGCGGCGTAGTGTTCGAATACGGCGGGATGCGGGTCTTCGGCCGGCAGCAGGCGAATCAGCAGCTCGTTGAGGTACATGCCACTGAACAGCGCCTCGCCGGTCATCCAGGTCGCGACACCCGCGCTTTCCATACGGCCGACGTTCTTCAGTTCGCCGCGACCGCGAAACTCGACTTCAAGAGGCACGAAGGGTCGTGCCAGCGAGCCAGCCTTGCCCTTGGCGCTGCGCAATACGGCACGCAAGCGGCCCTGAGGCGTGAGGAAATCGACCAACGCGCTGTTTTCACGGTACGCACGGCTGTGCAGCACAAAGGCAGGTTGGCCGGTCGGCGGGCTCATAGGGCGGGCTCGAAAAGGGAAATGTTCACCCGGCCGGTGGCCGGGTGAAAAGACAACCTAGAGGTCGCCGTAGCCCAGCGAGCGCAGGGCGCGCTCGTCGTCGGACCAGCCACCCTTGACCTTGACCCAGAGGTTGAGCATCACCTTGGAGTCGAACAGCAGCTCCATGTCGCGACGAGCATCGCTGCCGATGCGCTTGATACGCTCGCCCTTGTCGCCAATGATGATCTTTTTCTGGCCGTCGCGTTCGACCAGGATCAGTGCATGGATGTGCAGGGTGCGACCCTGCTGCTTGAACTCTTCGATTTCAACGGTGATCTGGTACGGAAGCTCTGCACCCAGCTGGCGCATGATCTTTTCGCGAACCAGTTCAGCGGCCAGGAAGCGACTGCTGCGGTCAGTGATCTGGTCTTCCGGGAAGAAGTGATCGTTTTCCGGCAGGTGGGAGGCGATCAGACTTTCCAGCGCTTCGAGGTTGTGACCGTGCTGGGCAGAGATCGGCACGATGGACGCATTCGGCAACTGGCCTTGCAGCCACTCCAGATGCGGCATCAGATCGCTCTTGTCTTCAATGCGGTCAGTCTTGTTGATGGCCAGAATGACCGGCCCCTGAACGTATTGAACACGCTCCAGTACCATCTGGTCTTCGTCGGTCCAGCGCGTGCGGTCCACAACGAAAATCACCACATCGACGTCTTTCAACGCGGCCGATGCAGTCTTGTTCATGTAACGGTTCAGTGCCTTCTCGCCGTTCTTGTGCATGCCCGGCGTATCGACGTAGATCGCCTGCACGGCGCCCTCGGTCTTGATGCCCAGCATGTTGTGACGGGTGGTTTGCGGCTTGCGCGAGGTGATCGCCAGTTTCTGACCGAGGATGTGATTGAGCAGCGTGGACTTGCCTACGTTAGGGCGGCCGACGATGGCAACGTAGCCACAGCGTGTTGCAGTTGTATCAGTCATGACCGTTCTCCACGCCCAGGGCAATGAGTGCTGCGGCCGCGGCTACCTGTTCGGCAATCCGGCGGCTGACACCCTGACCTCGACTCTTTTCATTCAATAAGGTGATTTCACATTCGACGAAGAACGTCCGGCAATGCGGCTCACCCTGGATGTCCACCACTTCGTAACGCGGCAGATCACAGGCCCGGGACTGCAGAAACTCCTGCAGACGGGTTTTCGGGTCCTTGTTGGTGTCTACCAGCGTCAGGCTGTCAAACTCGGTCGTCAACCACGCCAGCACGCGCTCGCGCGCAGCTTCCATCCCTGCGTCGAGGTAGATCGCACCGATCAACGCCTCAAGGGCATCGGCCAGGATCGATTCACGGCGAAATCCGCCACTCTTCAACTCGCCGGAACCCAGCCTCAGGTACTCGCCCAGATCAAAGCCCCGCGCCAGCAATGCCAGCGTCTCGCCTTTCACCAACCGCGCACGCAAGCGCGACAGCTGGCCTTCACGGGCCTGAGGGAAGCGCTCGAACAGCGCCTCACCGGCCACGAAGTTGAGAATGGCATCACCGAGGAATTCCAGGCGCTCGTTGTTGCGACCGGCAAAACTGCGGTGAGTCAGGGCAAGGACCATCAGTTCCTGATCCTTGAAGGTGTAGCCGAGCTGACGCTCAAGGCGGCTCAAGGATACGCTCACGGTCTGCCCACGCTCAGTTGCTTGTCGAACCTGATGACCACGTCGATGTTCTGGATCAATGGCTCGCGCTGTTCATAGTTCAAATGGGCGTTGAACGCGTTGTTCTCCACCGTTACTTTTAAAGCCTTGTTCAAATCTATATCCCGGATGCTGTTGAGCTGCATGCTCTTTTCGACATAACTGTAAAATTCGTTGACCGTGGTGATATCCAGGCCCTTGTTGGTTTCGACCGCTTTGATGATTTTCGTCATCGCCATGTAGTCGAGGTAATGGGGAACGATCTTCAGCGCCGTGCTCACCGCAAATGCGACCAGCGCCAGCGTCAGCAGCCATCCAACCCAAGACAAACCTTTTTGAGAAGCAGGGAACGTCATGTTCACTGTTGACCCTCCTGGGTGCTCTGCCAGCGGCAGGCCAGAACGTTCCCAAATGACATACGGCGCTGATCAGGCAGCGCCGTACGGATTATTTGATCAGACCTACCCGTGAAAAATTGGGGAAGTGGCTCAGTTTAGGCTCAGGCCAGCTCATCCAGACAGCGAACGCCTTGCCGACGATGTTCTTGTCCGGAACCATACCCAGCTCATCCTTGGGAATATTGGGGTCATCCCAGTAACGGCTGTCGTTGGAATTGTCGCGGTTGTCGCCCATCATGAAGTAATGCGCGGCAGGCACAGTCCATTCGGTGTCAGGTGGTGCACGGTAGCGGCTCATTTCCTGGCGGATCTGGTGCTCGACACTGCCCAGTTGCTCTTCATACAGTTCGGCGCTGCCCAATGTGCCGGGCTCGGTGCCGATCAGCTTCTTGGCGACCAGTTCGCCGTTCACGAACAGGCGCTTGTCACTGGTGTAACGAATGCGGTCGCCCGGCAAGCCGATCACACGCTTGATGTAATTGACACTCGGGTCGCTCGGGTAACGAAACACCATGACGTCACCGCGCTGCGGATCACCGATCTGAATCACCTTCTGGTCCAATACAGGCAAACGAATGCCGTAGGAGAACTTGTTGACCAGAATGAAATCACCCACGTCCAGTGTCGGTTTCATGGAACCCGAAGGAATCTGGAAGGGTTCGACCAGAAACGAGCGCAGCACCAGGACGATGAACAATACCGGAAAGAACGATTTGCCGTATTCAACCAGCAGGGGTTCCTTGTCCAGTCGCTCGACGACAGCAATGTCAGGCTCTGCGACGCTGCCCTGGTAGTTGGCGATGGCCGCCCGGCGACGAGGCGCCAGGAAAACCAGGTCAATCAGTGCAAGCACGCCACAGACGAAGACAGCGATGACCAACAACAGCGGGAAATTTAGTGACATAGGACCTGACTATTCCAACCTGAGCACTGCAAGGAAAGCTTCCTGTGGAATCTCCACGTTGCCGACCTGCTTCATGCGTTTCTTACCGGCCTTCTGCTTCTCGAGCAATTTGCGTTTACGGCTCACGTCGCCGCCATAACACTTGGCCAGTACGTTCTTTCTGAGTGCCTTGACGGTTGTCCGGGCCACGATCTGACCGCCAATGGCGGCCTGAATTGCCACGTCGAACATCTGCCGCGGGATCAGTTCTTTCATTTTCTCGGTCAACGCGCGCCCTTTGTAGTGCGCATTGTCACGGTGGACGATCAGCGCCAGAGCGTCGACCTTCTCGCTGTTGATCAGTACATCGAGCTTGACCAGATTGGCCGACTGATAACGGTCGAAATGATAATCCAGCGAAGCATAACCGCGGCTGACAGACTTCAGACGATCGAAGAAGTCCAGAACCACTTCGTTCATCGGCAGATCGTAGCTGACTTGAACCTGCGTCCCGAGGAACAGCATGTCGTGCTGCACGCCACGTTTTTCGATACACAGCGTGATGACGTTGCCCAGGTGCTCCTGAGGCACAAGAATATTTGCCCGAACGATAGGTTCGCGCATGTCTTCGATGGCCGACAGGTCAGGCAGTTTGGACGGGTTGTCGACGTAAATCGTTTCACCGGTCTTCAGCAGCAGCTCGAAGATCACGGTGGGCGCCGTGGTGATCAGGTCCAGGTTGTATTCGCGTTCCAGGCGCTCCTGAATGATCTCCATGTGGAGCATGCCCAGGAAGCCGCAGCGGAAGCCGAAACCCAGCGCGTCGGAGCTTTCCGGCAGGTATTGCAGCGAAGAGTCGTTGAGCGTCAGTTTCTGCAACGCTTCGCGGAAGTCTTCGAAATCATCGGAGCTGACCGGGAACAGACCGGCATACACCTGGGGCTGAATGCGTTTGAAGCCCGGCAATACGTCTACATCGGGCGTAGTGCTCAACGTCAGGGTGTCGCCGACCGGCGCACCATGAATGTCTTTGATGCCGGCGATGATGAAGCCCACTTCGCCCGCTTTCAGATCGACCGTTGCAGTGTGCTTGGGATTGAAAACGCCGACGCTGTCGACCAGGTGCATCTTGCCGGTGGATTTGACGAGAATCTTGTCGCCTTTTTTCACACGGCCATGGCGCACGCGCACCAGAGACACAACGCCCAGGTAGTTGTCGAACCAGGAGTCGATGATCAGTGCTTGCAGCGGGTCTTCGATATTGCCGGTCGGTGCCGGAATGGTCGTGACCAGACGCTCGAGCACCTCGTCGACACCCATGCCGCTCTTGGCACTGCAGGCGACAGCGTCGGTGGCATCGATACCGATGATCTTCTCGATCTCTTCCTTGACGCGATCCGGATCGGCCTGCGGCAAGTCCATCTTGTTCAGTACCGGCATGACCTCAAGGCCCTGCTCGATAGCGGTGTAGCAGTTGGCAACCGACTGTGCCTCCACACCCTGACCCGCATCGACGACCAGCAACGCGCCTTCACAGGCCGCCAGCGAGCGGCTGACCTCATAGGTGAAGTCCACGTGGCCCGGGGTGTCGATGAAGTTGAGCTGGTAGGTAATACCGTCTTTGGCCTTGTAGTACAGGGTTACGCTGTGGGCCTTGATGGTGATCCCGCGCTCGCGCTCAAGATCCATGGAGTCAAGCACCTGCGCTTCCATTTCGCGCTCGGACAGGCCGCCGCACATTTGAATGAAGCGGTCGGCCAGCGTCGACTTGCCATGGTCAATGTGGGCGATGATGGAGAAATTGCGGATATGACTCAAATCACTCACGGATCAACACTCAAAAAGGTTGCAGGCAGATTGCCCGCCGAAAAATAGCCGGGAATTGTACCTGAAGGATGCCCGAGGCGTCACGCTTGCAGGTAGACCGATCAGCTTCAGGTTGAATCACAGGCATGAAAAAGGGCGACCGTGGCCGCCCTTCCCCATCAGACCTGGCTGTTATTCAGCCAGCTTGAACGTAATGAACGTCGCACGGCCCTGACGCAGGACGCGCATGGACACGGAACGATCCTTGGGCAGGCTTTTCGCCACATCGGTGAACTGCTTGGCCGACGTGATCGCCTGATTGTTCAGGTGAGTGATCACATCGCCGGCCTGCAGACCGATCAGCGAAGCCGGACCACCGGTGACTTCCTTGATCGCCACACCGCCTTTCAGGTCCAGGGTTTTCTTCTGCTCGGCGGTCAGCTCGATCACCGAGACACCCAGACGGTTGCTGCTGCGTTCGGCACCGGCACCCGGTACGCCGCCCATTTCCTGACCTTCATCCGGCAGTGCGCCGACGGTGACCGTGACGTTCTGACGCTTGCCGTCGCGAATCACTTCAAGTTCGGCCTTGCTGCCGTCCTTGAGGTTGCCAATCAGGTGAGGCAGGTCGGCGGACATGATGATGGGCTGACCATTGGCGCTCAGAATCACGTCACCCACCTGCAGACCACCCTTGGCAGCCGGACCGTCTTCAAGCACCTGCGCAACCAGCGCACCGGCAGGCTTGTCCAGACCAAAGGACTCAGCCAGGTCCTTGTTCACTTCCTGAATCACTACGCCCAGCCAGCCGCGACTGACCTTGCCGCTGGCCTTGAGCTGATTGGCGACGTCCATGGCGACATCGATGGGAATCGCGAAGGACAGGCCCATGAAGCCACCCGAGCGGGTGAAAATCTGCGAGTTGATACCCACGACTTCACCGGCCATATTGAACAACGGACCACCGGAGTTGCCGGGATTGATCGCCACGTCGGTCTGAATGAACGGCACGTAGGTATCATTCGGCAGGCTGCGCCCCTTGGCGCTGACGATACCTTTGGTCACCGAATGGTCGAAGCCGAAGGGCGAGCCGATCGCCAGTACCCACTCACCGACCTTCAGCTTGTTGGAGTTACCCAGCTTGGCGGTTGGCAGATCCTTGCCTTCGATTTTCAAAACAGCCACGTCAGTACGTGGATCGGTGCCGACCAGTTTGGCCTTCAATTCGCTGCGGTCGGAGAGACGCACGAGAATTTCGTCAGCACCATCAATCACATGATTATTGGTCAGAACATAGCCATCAGACGAGATGATGAAGCCCGAACCCAGCGACTGGGCCTCGCGCTGACGATCACCTTTGCCCGGCGGACGCGTTCCCGGCGGCATGCTGCGCTCGAGAAACTCACGCAGCATCGGCGGCAGGCCCTCAAGGTCCGGCACCTGCTGATTGGCAATGGCCCGGTCAGGCAGCTTCTGCCGGGTACTGATATTCACCACCGCCGGCGATGCCTGCTCCACCAGCCCGGTGAAGTCCGGCAGATTCTCGGCCTGTACGGCAGCGACCTGTCCGAGCATCAGCACGGCGGCAATGAGGGATAGATAAGATTTCATGCGTGGTATCGACATACGGCTCCCATTCACAACGAGCAAAGTTAAGCAGTACAAGGTCAGCTGACTCAGAGACTCGGCACCGGGCGGTGCTCTTCTCTGACGCTTTTTACGGCCCACAAACGACAAAGGCCAGAGCTGCAAGGCTGTGACCTATAGAAAAAAACGAGATATTTTGCAACCTGAAAACCTGACCAAACATTTCAGCATCTCAGCACAAGGCCAGGTTGATTGCAGTCTGGCAGTTCGTCGAACCCAAGATGAAATTTTTTACATCTTGGGCGCTTTTCACAATTTCGAACTACTTTTTCGCCTGGGTTTCGGTACCACGAATGGACAACGCGATGCGCTCTGCAGTGCCCAACGGTATTTCGCCGACAACGGTCACCATGGTATCGCCCTGGGGCGTGGTCAGACGCCGAGAGACCGCGACGGTAGGGCCCAACTGAGTGCGGATATCGGACGAAGCATTACCGCTTACTGGTTCTATGAACACCGAAAAGCGCGCCAGACCGTCACCATACATCAGGCTGGTCACCGGAGAATGCGAGTCTTGCTCCTTGCGAACACCACTGCTGCTGAGCTCAAAGCCGGGCGGTAGCCAGTCGGAACGCCAGGCGACCGGGGTGACCTGCGCCTTGGCCTTGGCCTTCGCAGCCACTACAGGCTTGCAGTCGGCACTGACCTGAAGCAATTGATCGGTCGGAATGGTGGCGGTATCAAGGTCGGTGAACTGGAAACGCTCCAGCAATTGCCCTTTGTCACTCAATAAGAGGGATTTCAGCGCAAGGCCGGTCTCGTTGTCGATATGCAATTCCATACCGTAACGATGCTGATCCTTGGGCGTGACGGCCACAATCGTAGTTGCTCGCCCAGCCACGCGCGACTTGCCCACGACCTTCATGTCGTACCAGTCTGAGAGTTTTTTGACGTCGAAATTTCGCGAGGCGCTGCTGCCACTGGTGACGCCTGCTTCGAGAGTGCCACTGACGCACTGAGTAAGCCCGTCGATGCGTGACACCTCAAGAGCAGAACCATCAAGCTGCAACATGCGCTCAGTGACCTTGCCTTCCGCTACGCGGTGCCAGATCCGATGGGTAGAGAAACTACCGTTGCGCTCGTAAACAAAAGTACCTTGATAGCTTTGCTGTTGATCAACCTGCCCAAGACGCTTGAGCATGTCTTGGGCATCATCGGCATGCACTGGGAGGGCAAGCCATCCACCAAGCAACAACGGCAGTAGAGGGACGACTCGCATGTTCCTCCTTAACGGTTTTCCAGGCTGGCGGCACGAGCATATGGCAGCGCGCTTTCAGTACCCTTCAAAGCTGCTTCCTGTGCATGCTGACGCAGGTAACCTGGCAGACGCTTGTCACCTTCACCGGCCTGACCTTGCAATACACCATTGGCCATAGGACCCGGTGCCTGCTCAGCGCTCTCGGTGTAGCCAGCCAACACAGCCGGACCCTTGACCTGTGGAACAGTGAGGTTGGCAGGCTGTTGGGTCTGCTGCGCAAGCTGCGTACCAGTGATTTCATCCTGGTTGTACAGACGCACACCAGCCAGAACAGCAACGGTCACTGAAGCGGCAACGGCCAGACGACCCAGCGAGCGCCACGGACCGCGGGCTGCTTTAAGGGGACTGACTTCATCGGCAATTGCAGCGGACACGGCCGCCGAAATGTCCAGATGAGGCATCAGCAGTTCCTTGTGCATCGCTGCACGGGCAATCTGATAACGCGACCATGTGGCACGTGTATCTGCATCGTCAATGGCATTCAATACCCGACGCAATTCCAATTCGTCCGCTTCATTATCCATCACTGCGGACAGCGATTCCTGCAGGGCTTCACGACTCATGGCGGGTTCCTCTCTTGGGCTATCGCCGCTGTCTCAGGATTCCTGCAACAACGGCTGCAGGGCTTTATCGATGGCTTCCCGAGCGCGAAAAATGCGAGAGCGCACGGTACCAACAGGACATTGCATGACGCTCGCAATGTCTTCGTAACTCAGACCATCGAATTCACGTAAAGTTAGTGCCGTACGCAAATCCTCCGGGAGAAGCTGGATGGTCCGATGGACTGTGCCCTCGATCTCATCCCTCAACAATGCACGCTCCGGCGACTCGATGTCCTTGAGGCCATGATCGCCATCGTAGAACTCCGCGTCCTCAGACCTTACATCGCTATCAGGCGGTCGCCGACCTCGCGACACCAGATAGTTTTTCGCCGTGTTGATGGCGATGCGATACAGCCACGTGTAAAACGCACTGTCACCGCGGAAATTTCCGAGTGCGCGATAGGCCTTGATAAAAGCCTCCTGCGCAACATCCTGAGCCTCATGGGTGTCGTGCACGAACCGCACGATCAACCCTAGAATCTTGTGCTGATACTTCAGCACCAACAGATCAAATGCCCGCGTGTCCCCGCGCTGTACGCGCTCGACAAGCTGCTGATCCTCTTCCTGGGTTAGCATGAACACTCCTCATTGAGCTTAAAGGAGCGTTGCAACTGATATTGTTCAGGCTCGCAAACATAGACTCGGGCTTTTCGCAAAAGTTCTCCCCCTTCAAGCAAGTTTCCTACAGACAGTCATAAAGCCTGCAAGAAAAACGCAGCTCGACCGGATCGGCTGCGTGAATAGTCTTGTCGTCAGATGCACAGTCGATGATCACTTATCTAAACCTGAGCATGCCGACGCTGTTCCTTTATAGGCAACCTGCTATTGAGCCTGGATCCCGGTGAAAAGTTCCATCAGCACAAACACGGGCGTGAACGCAAACTGCATCCTCCCTGCGAATCGATGAATGTATTTCAAGGATTGAAGCAGAGCAAAACGGTATGCATCAAAGCGGAGACTGGAGCACAATCGTCACCCGCCGTGGTTTCACATTGCCATGAGGCGCGGCTATTGTGCCGATCCCCCTATACTTATACTAGTGGCCGCCGAGAGCAGAATTCACAGATGAGCCAACATTTTCAGCACGACGTACTGATCATCGGCAGCGGAGCGGCAGGCTTGAGCCTTGCGCTGACCCTTCCATCCCATCTGCGTATCGCGGTTCTGAGCAAGGGCGACCTGTCCAACGGCTCCACTTTCTGGGCTCAAGGCGGTGTCGCTGCTGTGCTCGATGACACTGATACGGTGCAATCGCACGTCGAAGACACACTCAACGCCGGTGGCGGCCTTTGCGACGAAGAGGCCGTACGCTTCACGGTCGAACACAGCCGCGAAGCCATCCAGTGGCTGATCGATCAGGGCGTGCCGTTCACCCGTGGCGACCATGCTGACACCGAGGAAAGCGGCTTCCAGTTCCACCTGACCCGTGAGGGTGGTCACAGCCATCGTCGGATCATTCATGCTGCAGATGCCACTGGCGCTGCGATTTTCAGAACACTGTTCGAGCAGGCCAGCAAACGCCCCAACATCGAACTGCTCGAACAACGCGCCGCCATCGATCTGATCACAGAACGCCGACTGGGTCTGGAAGGCCAGCGTTGCCTGGGCGCCTATGTGCTGAACCGTAAAAGCGGTGAGGTCGATACCTATGGAGCACGCTTCACGATCCTCGCGTCCGGCGGCGCGGCGAAGGTCTATCTCTACACCAGCAACCCTGACGGCGCCTGCGGTGATGGCATCGCAATGGCCTGGCGTGCTGGCTGTCGAGTGGCGAATCTGGAATTCAACCAATTCCACCCGACCTGCCTGTATCACCCGCAGGCCAAAAGCTTTCTGATCACTGAAGCGCTGCGCGGCGAAGGCGCTTACCTGAAACTGCCGAACGGCGAACGCTTCATGCCTCGCTTCGACGAACGGGCAGAGCTGGCACCCCGCGACATCGTGGCACGCGCCATCGATCACGAGATGAAGCGCCTGGGCATCGACTGCGTCTATCTGGATATCAGCCATAAACCCGAGGCGTTCATCAAAACGCACTTTCCGACGGTTTATGAGCGCTGCCTCGAGTTTTCAATCGACATTACCCGCCAGCCGATTCCGGTCGTCCCTGCCGCGCACTACACCTGCGGCGGCGTGATGGTCGACAGCCAGGGACATACCGACGTGCCGGGTCTGTACGCAATCGGCGAAACCAGTTTCACTGGTCTGCACGGCGCCAACCGAATGGCCAGCAATTCACTGCTGGAATGTTTTGTCTATGCGCGCTCGGCGGCGCAGGACATCGAGAAACAGTTGGGCGACATCCAGATGCCAGTCGACCTTCCGGCCTGGGACGCCAGCCAGGTCACTGACTCGGACGAAGACGTGATCATTGCCCACAACTGGGATGAGCTGCGCAGATTCATGTGGGACTACGTCGGCATTGTGCGCACCAATAAGCGCCTGCAACGCGCCCAACACCGTGTGCGACTGTTACTGGATGAGATCGACGAGTTTTACAGTAACTACAAAGTCAGCCGTGACCTGATCGAATTGCGCAATCTGGCGCAGGTAGCCGAACTGATGATCCGCTCGGCCATGGAACGCAAGGAAAGCCGCGGACTGCACTACACGCTGGATTATCCAGACCTGCTGCCCGAAGCGCTGGACACTATTCTGACACCACCCACCTACGTCGGCTGAACTTCAGACGTACCCGCAGGCGTCGGTGAATATCCGGCGCTTGCGCATCAAAGGGGATACAGCAACTGTGGACCTGCCGGCCGGGCCGCCCGCCCCTGACCAGACGAAAGCGCAGAATCACGACCAGCGGGAGCGCCAGACTGTCCTTGCATAACTGCACGGGCTGCCAGCCGCCTCGCTCGCTCCAGACACGCCAGCCCTGCGAATCACGCTGTAATCCGGCGAACGAGCCGGGGCGCTTCAGCAGTATCGACCCCGGCAGCACCCAGGCCGCGTGAGCGACGCACAACGCAGCGCCCATCGCTGCGATCAGAACCGGAACATCGAGCCACCACAGCGCAGACAGCGAAAGCACCTGAACCAGAGCGTACGCCGTCAGCAGCAGACGCGACGCCTGCCAGCGACACTCGAAGCGATCATTTGGGCTGAACACGGTCCAGAATCATGCGAACCATGCGCTGCAACTCAGGATCTTCGGACTCGGCACGCTGCATGAACCAGCCGAACATGTCCTGATCCTCACAGGTCAGCAGGCGGCGATACAGATCGCGGTCCACGTCATTCAAATGCGGATAGACCTCACGGACAAACGGCACCAGCAGCACGTCCAGTTCGAGCATGCCGCGGCGGCTGTGCCAGTAAAGGCGGTTGAGTTCAACGTCTTCGACCATGGAGCGCTCCTCAAAGTAGGCGGCGAGTATACAGCCGTGAGCCGGCAGCGCGAATCGCGCAATGGTCGCAGCAGTTTTCATGTACCCGTATTCAGATTCACGACTGGGCACTATGATGTGCCCCAGACTTTTCCCATTTGCGATGACCATGGCCCACTCAGCTTTCTTCTGCACGCTATCCCATGAGGGCGTTCTTGCCGTTCGCGGCGTGGATGCCAGCAAGTTTCTGCAGGGACAATTGACCTGCAACTTCAATTACCTGAGCGAAGACCGCTCGAGCCTCGGTGCGCGCTGCACCCAGAAAGGCCGGATGCAGTCCAGTTTCCGCGTCGTGTTCGAAGGTGACGGCTGCCTGCTGGCGATGGCCCGGGAACTGATCGAACCGCAACTGCTGGACCTGCGTAAATATGCAGTGTTCTCCAAGTCAAAGCTGACTGATGAAAGCGCCACCTGGGTTCGCTTCGGCCTGCAGGACGGCGACGGTGCACTGGTCAGTCTGGGGCTCGATCTGGCGCAGGAAACCGATTCGGTATCGCGTGCCGACGACCTCATCGCAATTCGTGTCTCGCCTGCGCGAGCCGAGCTCTGGGTGCGTGCCGAACAGGCCGAGAGCGTTCAGTCGCGACTTGCTTCGCAGCTTGACGAGGGCTCACTCAACGACTGGCTGCTCGGCCAGATCCAGGCCGGTGTCGGTCAGGTATTCATCGAGACCCGCGAAGAGTTCATCCCGCAGATGATCAATCTGCAGGCGGTGGGCGGTGTCAGCTTCAAGAAAGGCTGCTACACCGGGCAGGAAATCGTGGCGCGCATGCAGTACCTGGGCAAGCTCAAGCGCAGGCTTTATCGGCTGTCGATGCAGGGCGACGAGATTCCGGCTCCCGGTGTCGCGCTGTTTTCCCCAGTGCACGCCAGTTCGTCGGGCAACGTTGTACTCGCGGCGCGGTCAGAGCAGGGGATCGAGTTGCTGGCAGTGCTTCAGGCCGATGCCGCAGAAAGTGGCGACGTGCACCTCGGCGCTGCAGACGGTCCTTCCCTGCAATTGCGCGAGCTGCCCTACACGCTGGACAGCAAGCTGGAAACGCAACGATAACGCGAGCGAACGCTCCCGTTTTTCCATGGTCAGTACAGCACCCGGCATTCCGGCGCCCACAGAGCGCCCGGAACACTCTGGACACCCCTAAAGGCTGCGAGACGCAACATGAGCAAGATGGCTGACGAGGTGCAGAGAAACTTGATCAAGGCCATCGACAGAGATGCCTTGTTTCTCCCTACCCTGCCGGAAGTAGCACTGAAGATTCGCCTTGCCGCCGAAGACACCGAAATCAGTATCGCAGCGCTGAGCAAGGTCATCGGCAGCGACACTGCCCTGTCCGCTCGCCTGATCAAGGTGGCGAACAGCCCGTTGCTGCGACCCAATTTCGAGGTCAGCGACGTGAACACGGCGATCCGTCGTCTGGGCGTCAATTACACCTGTAACCTGGCCATCGGCCTGGTGGTGGAGCAAATGTTCCACGCCAAGTCGGAGGTCATCGAGCAGAAGATGCGCGAAATCTGGAAGCAGAGCCTGCAGGTGGCCGGGATCAGCTATTACCTGTGTCAGCAGTACACCAGCCTGAAGCCGGATCAGGCCACGCTGGCCGGGCTGATCCATCTGATCGGGATCCTGCCGATCCTGACGTATGCCGAAGACCACTTCGATCTGCTCGCCGATCCGGTCAGCCTCAATCATGTGATCGACAACATTCACCCCGTCATCGGCGAACGCCTGCTGCGCTCCTGGGATTTTCCGGAGCCGCTGGCCTCGGTGCCGGGCAAATTCCAGGACTTTTCCCGCGTCTCGAAAAGCCCGGACTACATCGACCTGGTACAGGTCGCGACGGTGCACATTCACAAGAACACCGACCATCCCTTCAGCCTGATCGAAATCGCAGACCTGCCCGCCTACAGCCAACTGCGCCTGAGCAGGGCCGCTGGCATGCTCGGTGCGGAAATGGACGACGCCAAGGACATGCTCTACTGAACCTGAGTCGCACTGAAGCTGACCCTGACTTTCAGACCGCGCTCGGCCCCGTCGTGTAAGGAAATACGGGCGAGATGAGCGCGACATATCTCCCCGACGATGGCCAGCCCCAGACCGGCACCGCTGCCCTGCTGGCTGCGACGATAGAAACGTTCAAACACCCGCTCGCGCTCCGCCTGCGGAATTCCGGGCCCGTCATCTTCGACTTCAAGAATGCCCGGCGCGTAGACCCTCAGAACAACGTTGCCGCCCGACGGTGTGTGGGCCAATGCATTGTCGATCAGGTTGCTCACCAATTCGTTGAGCAGGGTCGGCTCGCCGCGCAGCCAGACCGGCTCTTCGGCTTCCAGCGCCAGTGCTACACCGTGCGAGTGCGCCAGTGGCGCCATCGCCATGCCCAGCTCACGTGCCAGTTGACTGAGGTCCAGTTGCTGCGCGCCGCCTTCGGCAATCGCTCGGGCGCCGTTTTCGATGCGCGCCAGTGACAGCAACTGGTTGGCCAGATGAGTCAGGCGATCGGTTCCCAGCGCGGCGGACTCCAGTGTCGTGCGCCATTGCTGCGGGTCGCGGTCACGCAAGCCCAGTTCCACACGCGCCTTGAGCGCAGCCAATGGCGTGCGCAATTCGTGGGCGGCATCGGCAATGAATTGCGCCTGGCGCTCGAACTGCAGGCGCAAACGCTCGGTGAAGTGGTTCAACGCACCGACCAGCGGTCGAAGTTCATGCTGCACCTCGACCATCGGCAGTGAACGCAAGTCGTCAGGCTGGCGTTCCTCGACTGCCGTGCGCAAACGCTCCAGCGGGCGTAGCGCAGCACTGACCGTAAACCAGACCAGCAACAACGCACCGCCGCCCAGCATGCCCAGCCGCAGCAAGGTATCGGCCATCAGACTGCGGGCCATGCCCTTGCGTGCTTCCTGGGTTTCAGCCACGCGGATTTCCGCCGTGCCGTTCATGCCCGGATCGGTTACCGGTTTGAGCAGACTGACGACGCGTACGTCCTGGCCCTGATACCTCCCGTTATAGAACTTGGCCAGTGCCGGGTAATCGTCGGTTCGCAACGTCCCCGGCGGCGGCGACGGCAGGTTTTCGTAGCCGGAAATCAGTTTCTGGTTGATGTCGTTGACCTGGTAATAGATCCGACCTTCGCTGTCGTAGGCGAACGTATCCAGCGCCACATAGGGAATGTCTGCACTCAGCGTTCCGTCGCGCTGAGTCAGACCGGCAGCGATGGTGCGCGCCGACGCCAGCAGTGTGCGGTCATAGGCCGTGTCAGCCACTTCGCGCCCGTTCCAGTAGGCACTCATGCCGCTGGCCAGCATCAGCACGACCAGCAGCAATGCCAGATTCCACAGCAGTCGCCAACGCAGACTGTCGTTAATCATCGCGGCTTTCCAGCAGGTAACCCAGGCCACGGAACGTCACAATGGCCACCGAGTGCCCGTCGAGCTTCTTGCGCAGACGGTGCACGTAGATTTCGATGGCGTCGGGGCTGGCTTCCTCGTCGAGCCCGAATACCTGAGCCGCAAGCTGCTCCTTGCTCATCACCCGACCTGGCCTTGCGATCAGCGCCTCAAGCACCGCCTGCTCGCGAGAGGTCAGGGTCAGCAGTTCGTCGCCCAGGGTGAAACGACGCGTGTCCAGATCGTAGGCCAGCACGCCGCAACGCTGCTGACGTTCGCCGCCCAGCACGCTGCGTCTCAGCAGCGCCTTGACCCTGGCTTCCAGCTCGGACAGTTCGAAAGGCTTGGCCAGGTAATCGTCCGCCCCCAGATTGAGACCATGCACCCGATCCTTGACGTCACTGCGTGCCGTCAGCATCAGTACCGGCAGATTCTTGCTGCGCGCCCGCAAACGGGCCAGCACTTCGAAACCATCCATACGCGGCAGACCCACGTCGAGAATCGCGACAGCGTATTCCTCGCTGGTCAGAGCCAGGTCGGCAGCCACGCCATCGTGCAGGACATCGACGGTCAAACCCGCGCTCTTGAGCGCCTGCGCGACACTCTCAGCCAGTTGCAGATGATCTTCAACGAGAAGAACACGCATCGCCGTCTCCTGTTATGGGTGTTGTTATCGGGAATGGTCGTTGCGGAGTTTACAGGCGCTTTGCACCCTGTGAAGTACAGAAACAACTCGAAGGCGTTCGGCGGCACATTGAAAGGTAACTGAAAGGTTTGTCATTTAGCATCGCGGCACGACCCGCCAAAGGGTACGTGAACAGGGCGCCCGGATGCGTCTGAAAATAAAAACAATAAAACGGTAAATGGAGTCACATCATGTCAATGCCTTCCCGGCTCGACAGTTCGTGCATTGCATTCAATTTCCGGCCGGTCCCGGTCGATCCGCTTCATGCTCGCCCCGCCATGGCACGACGCCGCCCCCGGCGCTCCTTCCGATATTTTCAGCACTTCGATGCAGTCATCTGCAGGCCTGCACCTGCCCGTCGAACCATGACGTTACGGGAAGTACCTGACAATCGAACACGCTGAACAGCTTTCCACATCCAAAAATAAAAACATCTCAGGAGACTGAACATGAAATTTTCCTTGCGTCAGCTAGCCATGACCGCCGGTTGCATGTTGGTTGCCACCCAACTGCTTGCCGAGCCCAAGCGCCCGGAATGCATCGCACCGGCCTCGCCGGGCGGTGGCTTCGACCTGACCTGCAAGCTGATCCAGAGCGCGCTCATCAATGAAAAAATCCTCAGCACTCCGATGCGGGTGACCTACATGCCCGGCGGCGTCGGAGCAGTGGCCTACAACGCGGTGGTCGCACAACGTCCGGCCGATGCCGGTACGCTGGTCGCCTGGTCCAGCGGGTCGCTGCTCAACCTGGCGCAGGGCAAGTTCGGGCGCTTCGACGAAAACGCCGTGCGCTGGCTGGCGGCCGTCGGCACCAGCTACGGCGCCATCGCGGTGAAAAGCGATTCGCCTTACAAAAACCTCGATGATCTGGTGAAGGCACTCAAGGCCGATCCGAGCAAAGTCGTCATTGGTTCCGGCGGCACCGTGGGCAGCCAGGACTGGATGCAGACCGCACTGATCGCCAAGGCGGCCGGTATCAATCCGCGCGAACTGCGCTACGTGGCGCTCGAAGGTGGCGGCGAAATCGCTACGGCCCTGCTCGGCGGTCACATTCAGGTTGGCAGTACCGATATCTCCGACTCCATGCCGCACATTCTCAGCGGCAACATGCGTCTGCTGGCGGTCTTTGCCGAGAAGCGTATCGACGAGCCGGAAATGAAAGACATTCCGACGGCCAAGGAACAGGGTTACGACATTGTCTGGCCGGTGGTGCGTGGCTTCTACCTCGGGCCAAAGGTGAGCGACGAAGACTACAACTGGTGGAAAGCCTCGTTCGACGAGGTATTGGCCTCGGAAGACTTTGCCAAACTGCGTGATCAGCGCGAGCTGTTCCCGTTTGCCATGACCGGCCAGGAGCTGGACACCTACGTCAAGAAACAGGTGGCCGACTACAAACTGATGGCCAAGGAATTCGGCCTGATTCAGTAATTGAACCCAATTGACTGACTTTCGGTTGCGCCTGCCTGACGGGCGCGACTCAGGAGCTTTTCATGGTCATACAACGCATTTTCGCGGGTGTCCTGCTGATGGTCTGCATCGGCCTGGCCCTGATGGCCTGGCCGTATCAGGCGCCCTTCTCTTACGAGCCTGTAGGTCCCAGAGCCTTTCCGCTGCTGATGCTCGGCCTGATGGGCCTTGCCCTGCTGTACATGCTGATTCGTCCGACGCCCATCGTGCACAGCGAAGACGAACCGCCGCTGGACCGCGAAACACTGGTCAAGATCGGTATCTGCATCGCCCTGCTGCTGGTCTTCGCCGGCCTGTTCGAACCGCTGGGCTTCATTCTCAGCAGCATCCTGGTCGGCATACCGATGGCGCGCCTGTATGGCGGTCGCTGGGTGCCCAGTGTGGTGGTGGTGATTCTGATGAGCGTCGGCCTTTACCTGCTGTTCGATAAAGCCATGGACGTTCCACTGCCTTTGGGCCTGCTCAGCGTTCTGGAGAATTAAACATGGATACCATCAGTTATCTGGGCCAGGGCTTCGGCGTTGCCCTGACGCCTTACAACCTCGTTACCGCGCTGTCGGGCACATTGATCGGCACCGTCGTCGGCCTGTTGCCGGGGCTGGGCCCGATCAATGGCGTGGCACTGTTGATTCCCATCGCGTTCGCGCTGGGCCTGCCGCCCGAGTCCGCGTTGATCCTGCTGGCTGCGGTTTATCTGGGCTGCGAATACGGCGGCCGCATCAGTTCGATTCTGCTGAATATTCCGGGCGAAGCGTCCACCGTAATGACCACTCTGGACGGCTACCCGATGGCCCGCAACGGGCTGGCGGGCGTCGCGCTGTCGCTCTCGGCATGGAGTTCGTTCATCGGCGCTTTTATCGCCACCTGCGGCATGGTGCTGTTCGCGCCATTGCTGGCCCGATGGGCGATTGCCTTCGGCCCTGCGGAGTACTTCGTGTTGATGGTATTCGCCATCGTGTGCCTGGGCGGAATGGCTGGCGACAAGCCGCTCAAGACGTTCATCGCAGCGCTGATCGGGCTGTTCCTGTCCGCCATCGGGATTGATGCCAACAGCGGCGTGTACCGTTTCACCGGCGACAATATTCACCTGGCCGACGGTATCCAGTTCGTCGTGCTGGTGCTGGGCCTGTTTTCCATCAGCGAGATCCTGTTGCTGCTGGAAAAAACCCACCGAGGTCAGGAAGCGGTCAAGGCCACCGGGCGCATGATGTTCAACCTCAAGGAAGCGGCGGCGGTGTTCACGGTGAACATTCGTTGCGGCTTCATGGGCTTCATTCTGGGCGTATTGCCAGGTGCGGGCGCCACACTTGCCAGCGCCGTGGCCTATATGACCGAGAAGCGCATTGCAGGGCCGACCGGTAAATTCGGTCAAGGTGACATGCGCGGTCTGGCAGCCCCGGAAACCGCCATTGGCGCAACCGCCTGCGGCGCGCTGGTGCCGATGCTGACCCTGGGTGTTCCGGGCTCCGGCACCACTGCGGTGATGATCGGCGCCCTGTCGCTGTACAACATCACCCCTGGGCCAATGCTGTTTCAACAGCAGCCAGACCTGGTCTGGGGCCTGATCGCGTCGCTGTTCATCGCCAACATCATGCTGGTGATCCTGAACATCCCGATGATTCGCATCTTCACCCGCATCCTGTCCGTGCCGAACTGGGCGCTGGTGCCGGTCATCGCGATCATCACCGGGATCGGCGTCTATGCCGTACACGCCACCACGTTCGACCTGTTTCTGATGGTCGGCATCGGTATCTTCGGCTACATCCTGCGCAAGCTGGATTTCCCGCTGTCGCCAATCCTGCTCGGGTTCATTCTTGGCGGCCTGATGGAGCAGAATCTGCGTCGTGCACTGTCGATCTCCAACGGCGAACTGGGGATTCTCTGGGCCAGCCCGATAACACTCGGCGTCTGGGTGCTGGCTGTGTTCATGCTGCTGTTCCCGCTGATCCGTATCTGGCGTAAACGCGCCAGACAGCGCTCCGCCCTGACCAATGTCTGATTCGTCACTGCGTAACTGGTGGCCGACCCCGCTGGTCGGCCTGCTGGGCGGTTACCTCGCCAGCCAGGTCGGCTGGCCGCTGCCCTGGATGGTCGGCTCGTTGCTGGCAATCATCCTGGTGCGCTGCCTGACGCGCTGGCAGATCACCCAGATTCCAGGCGGCCGCAAGTGCGGCCAACTGGTTATCGGCATCGGTATCGGCCTGCACTTCACCCCCGTGGTGATCGAGCAGGTGCTGGCGCACTTCGGGCTGATTTTCTTCGGTGCGCTGATCACCAGTCTGTCGTGCCTGGTGGGCGTGTGGCTGATGCTGCGCACCGGCGAGGACCGGCCTACGGCCTTCTTCTCCAGCATGCCGGGCGGTTCCGGCGAAATGGTCAATCTCGGCGCACGCAATGGCGCGACCCTGAGCAGCGTCGCCGCCGCACAGAGCCTGCGCGTACTGGCGGTGGTGCTGTGCGTTCCGGCAATCTTCAAGTACTTGCTGGGCAATGGTGCACCCGTGCTGCACGCCACCAGTGTCGACTGGCGCTGGCTGGCGTTTCTGCTGCCGTGCGGCGCGCTGCTGGCCTGGCTCTGGCAACGCCTCAAACAGCCGAATCCGTGGCTGTTCGGGCCGCTGTTGCTGAGCGCCGTGGTCAGTGTGGCCTGGGATCTGAAAATCGGTTTGCCCCACGGAGCCAGCCAACTGGGCCAGTTGCTGATTGGCAGCGGGCTGGGTTGTCACTTCAATCGGGAATTCTTTCGTCGTGCACCGTCGTTTCTGGGACGCACGCTGTTGGGAACGGCACTGACCATGGTGATCGCCGCCCTCGCCGCCTTCGGCCTCAGTGCATTGACTCATTTGGATCTGCGTTCGCTGACGCTGGGCATGATGCCGGGCGGCATTGCCGAAATGAGCCTGACGGCCGAGGTGCTGCAATTGTCGGTGCCGCTGGTCACGGCGATGCAGGTGATGCGTCTGCTGTTCGTGCTGTTTCTGGCCGAGCCGCTGTTCCGGCGCTGGAACAGACGACTCGCAGACTGACGCCTCAGATGTTCGGCAAGCGCCAGTCAATCGGCATGATGCCGTTCTGCTCCAGATACTTGTTGGCCCGTCCAAAATGTCCGTTTCCAAGAAAGCCTTTATAGGCCGACAGTGGCGAGGGGTGGACCGAGGTCAGGACCAGATGCCTGGTCGCGTCGACCAGCTTCTGCTTACTCTGCGCATGAGCGCCCCACAGCAGAAACACCAGATGCGGCTGATGCTGGCTGACCACCTGAATGATCCTGTCAGTGAAATGCTGCCAGCCCTTGCCTGCGTGAGACGCCGCATTGGCCCGCTCCACGGTAAGGGTGGTATTAAGCAGCAGTACACCCTGATCCGCCCAGCTCTGCAGGCAGCCATGGTTGGGAATATCAATGTTCAGGTCGCGCTTCAGCTCTTTGTAAATATTGACCAGCGAAGGCGGCGTCGGCACGCCAGGCTGCACCGAAAAGCACAAACCGTGGGCCTGATTGGGACCGTGGTACGGATCCTGGCCAAGGATCACGACTTTCACGTTATCCAGCGGCGTGGAATTCAGCGCGTTGAAAATCAGCGGGCCCGGCGGATAGATTTCCTTGCCAGCGGCGTGCTCCTGACGCAGAAACTCGCGCAACTGTTGCATGTAGGGCTTTTCGAACTCTTCGCGCAGCGCCTCTTTCCAACTGGGTTCAAGCTTGATGCGGTCGTCGCTAGTCATGGTCACATCCGGTAAAAACATTGCGCGGACACTAGGAAAGCTGACTGCCAATGTCAAATGTCCCCCATCGATTCCGTCGATTTCCTACACTGCAGATTTCCCCCTGCAACTTAATGACGCCGCACAAAGACCAACAATGAGGTCGGCGTCTTTCCAGAGAGGGTCACGATGAACCTGCAATTCGAAGAGCTTCACGCCCAGGGTGGCGCACGTATCGGAGTCGCTACGCTGGACGCCGAGAAATCGCTGAACGCATTGTCGCTGCCAATGATTCTGGCGCTTCAGGACCAACTCGACGCTTGGGCGGGCAATCCACAGATAGTCTGCGTGCTGCTGCGCGGCAATGGCGCGAAAGCCTTCTGCGCCGGGGGCGATGTGCGCACGCTGGTAGAGACTTGCCTCAAGGATCCCGGCACGGTGCCATCGCTGGCGGCGCACTTTTTCGGCGCTGAATACCGTCTGGACTACAGCCTGCACACTTACCCGAAGCCACTGATCTGCTGGGCGCACGGTTACGTGCTGGGCGGTGGCATGGGGTTATTGCAAGGCGCCAATATCCGGATCGTTACCCGGAGCAGTCGGCTGGCTATGCCAGAGATCAGCATCGGGCTTTATCCGGATGTTGGCGCGAGCTGGTTTCTGTCACGCCTGCCTGGAAAACTGGGGCTGTTTCTGGGCCTCACCGGTTCGCACATCAATGGACGTGACGCGCTGGATCTTGATCTGGCGGACCGTTGCCTGCTCGACGAGCAGCAGCCGGACCTGATCGAAGGCTTGCTGCAACTCAACTGGCAGGAACAGACCGATGTGCAACTGAACAGCCTGCTCAAGGCGTTGCAACATGAAGCCGACAGCCAACTGCCAGAAGCGCAGTGGTTGCCGCGCCGGGCGCAGATCGATGCGTTGCTGGACGTGGGTAATCTAGTCTGTGCCTGGCAGGCCATCAGTCACTTGCAACAGCAGGACGATGCATTGCTGGCCAAGGGCGCGAAGAACCTCATTGAGGGCTGTCCGGTTACTGCGCATCTGGTGTGGGAGCAGATCAGCCGCGCACGTCACCTGTCACTGGCGCAGGTGTTTCAGATGGAATACGCCATGAGCCTGAACTGCTGTCGTCATCCGGAGTTCAGTGAGGGCGTGCGGGCCAGACTGATCGACAAGGACCACACACCGCACTGGCACTGGCCGGATGTCAGCAAAGTACCGCCTGCGGTGATCGCGGCGCACTTCGAGAAAGTCTGGGAAGGACGGCATCCGCTGGCGGACTTGTCGGAGTATTGAGCCTGCGTGAACCCGTGCAGTCCTTGCCGGTCATGCCCTACGCTCTGCACCCATCGTTCTACACACGTCCGCCTCAACACTGATCATGCCCATCGCTCCGCGTGGGCATGCAAAAGCTTCACGCCCCATTCGAGAGCGGACGCGGAGCATCCCGGTCTGCGTTACCACGCACAAGCGTGGTAACGATCATCGCCGACGCGTGAGCATCAGCGATGCCCGCCGCGCCCTTCTCCACGGCCACGCCCGTCACCTCTTCCTCCATGATCACGACCGCCGCCATGTTCCCAACCGCGGTTGCTGCGGTAGTCACCGCGATAGCCACCGTTGTCACGGAAGCGGTCGTTGCGCCAGCCATAGCCGGGTGGGCGACCCGGCTGGTAGTAGCGCGGTCCCGGTGGCGGTCCGTAATAACGGGGCTGGGTGTAATACCGGGGTTGTGGTTGGTAATAGCGCGGTTGAGGCGCCACGTAGATGCGCCGCTCCTGGTAATAAGTGGAGCGGTAGCCATTGTCAAAACCGTACCCGCCAGCAACCACCGTCGTCGGTTGCGTGTACACATCGGATTCGTAGTAACCAGGGCCTCCATAACAACCGGCAAGGAAGAGGGTCAGCAAAACGATAAGCGAGGGTCTTCGATACATGGCGGCCTCCTGGACCGCGATAGGGCACAAACCAGCGACGCTGGTCGGCGTCCGCCAAAGCGGTTGGCGGACGAAGGTTAAGACACTGAAAAGACGATCCAGTGCGCAACCGGGCATCCCGCCCGTCCGCTTGAACGCTTCCAAAAACGCCTGTAAAGCCCTGAAATCAAGGCTTTCAGACCTGTAACGATTTCTTGCAAAGATGCTACAAAACGTTTCAGCAAGCGCCTCATCAAGGTGCAGCCATGCACCAGCACAAGGCAGATTCCTACACCCCACTGCGCCTGAAACTATGGCAACCCTTGCCATACGGGCCTTCCGGCGAGTTGGCACAACTCTCGCTTAGTCCATCCCGTGCAGGAGTCAACACACGGTTCGCGGCACCACAATTTGCAATAGCTGACTAGGGTTCCGGCTTGCCATAGGCAAGTGGCTGGTCCGAGAGTTGGCGACCTCCAGTAGAGGTTACACGGCGGGACAAAAGCCCGGGAGACAGGACACCAGTGGTGTCACGTTGCTCCTGGCCGCCCTTTTCACTACTGGAGATTTCTCGATGCTCAAGTCAACGTCACGTCTCTCAGGCCTGCTCTGCGCCGGTCTTCTCGCTGCATTGAGCTTCTCGGCGAACGCCGCTCCCAAGGATCACTTCAACGTCTGCTGGACCATCTACGCAGGCTGGATGCCGTGGGAATACGCGGGCACGCAGGGCATCGTCGACAAATGGGCCAAGAAGTACGGCATCAAGATCGATGTCACCCAGCTCAATGACTACGTCGAGTCGATCAACCAATACACCGCCGGCCAGTTCGATGGCTGCACCATGACCAACATGGACGCCCTGACCATTCCGGCCGCCGGTGGTGTGGAAAGCACCGCACTGATTGTCAGCGACTTCTCCAACGGCAATGACGGCGTGGTGCTCAAGGGCGAAGGCAAGAAGATCGCCGACCTCAAGGGCATGGACGTCAATCTGGTCGAACTGTCGGTTTCCCACTACTTGCTGGCCCGTGCGCTGGACAGCGTCAAACTCAGTGAGAAAGACCTGAAAGTGGTCAATACCTCGGACGCCGACATTGCCGCGGCTTTCAATACCGATGATGTTCAAGCCGTCACCACCTGGAACCCGATGCTTTCGGAAATCAAGGCCAAACCGGGCGTCACCGAAGTGTTCAATTCCAGCCAGATTCCAGGCGAGATCATGGACATGATGGTGGTCAACACCCAGACCCTGAAAGACAACCCGGCGCTGGGCAAGGCACTGACCGGCGCGTGGTTCGAAGTGGTCGCGCTGATGAACGCCAGGAATGCCCAGAGCAAGGCTGCGCTTGAACACATGGCCAAGGCCTCGGGCACCGACCTGGCCGGATTCCAGTCGCAACTGGACACCACCAAACTGTTCGCCACGCCCAAGGAAGCGCTTGAGTTTGCCACCAGCAAGCAACTGCCTGAGACCATGGGCAAGGTCGCCAGCTTTTCGTTCGCGCACGGTCTGCTGGGTGAAGGTGCCAAGGATGACAAGGCCGTCGGCATGACCTTCGCCAACGGCGTGACCACCGGCGACAAGGGTAATCTCAAGCTGCATTTCGACCCCAGCTACGTGCAGATGGCCGCCGACGGCAAGCTGTAATTCACGTTCCGCACAAAGGTCTTTGCCATGCGCTTGATAAACCGTCATCCGGATCGCGCAGGTCGCCTGATTCTGGTGATCCTGCCGTTCGCCCTGCTGCTGTTTGCCTATTTTCTGGGTTCGGCCGACAGGCTTGCGGAAAACCCCAACGACAAACTGCTGCCCAGCGCGGTGCAGATGGCCGATGCGGTCAATCGCATGGCGTTCAAGGCCGATGTCCGCACCGGTGAATACCTGTTGTGGCAAGACACCGCGTCCAGCCTGCAACGGCTGGCCATCGGTCTGGGAATCAGTGCCTTGCTCGGGCTGTGCCTGGGCATTGCGGCGGGCATTCTGCCGATGTTCGGCGCGCCGCTGTCGCCCTTGCTGACGGTGCTGTCGATGGTGCCGCCGCTGGCGATCCTGCCGATTCTCTTCATCGTGTTCGGCCTGGGCGAGCTGTCGAAAGTGATGCTGATCGTCATCGGCATCACGCCCATTCTGGCGCGGGATCTGGAACAGCGGGCGCGTGAAATTCCGGTGGAGTTGCTGATCAAGGCACAGACCCTGGGAGCCTCGACCTGGACACTGATCCTGCGGGTGATCCTGCCGCAACTGCTGCCGCGCCTGCTGATCGCTCTGCGGTTGGTGCTCGGTTCGGCCTGGCTGTTTTTGATCGCCGCCGAAGCCATCGCCTCCACCGATGGTCTGGGCTACCGGATTTTCCTTGTCCGCCGCTATCTGGCGATGGACGTGATTCTGCCTTACGTGGTGTGGATCACCCTGCTCGCCTGGCTAATGGACTGGGGCCTGAAAGCCCTGACCCGTCGTGCGTTTCCCTGGTACGAAGGAGCGCGGGCATGAGTTTTATCTGCGTACGCAACGTCTGGCAGCAATACGACGAACAAGTGGTGCTGGAACGCTTGAATCTGGACGTCGCCGAGGGCGAGTTCTGCACCCTGGTCGGCGCGTCGGGTTGCGGCAAATCGACCTTCCTTCGTCTGCTGCTGGGCCAGGAAACCTCAAGCCGTGGCTCCATCACCCTCGATGGTCAGCCTCTGTCCAGCGAGCCCGACGCCAGTCGCGGGGTGGTTTTCCAGCGCTACTCGGTGTTTTCGCACCTGAGCGTGCTGGACAACGTCGCACTGGGCCTTGAGCTGCCCCGTGCGCGCTGGATCGGCCGACTGTTCGGTCAGGCCAAGCGCGAAGCGCGGGAGCAGGCCGCGTTATTGCTGAACAAAGTCGGGCTGGGCCATGCGCTGGACAAGTACCCCTCGCAATTGTCCGGCGGCATGCAGCAACGCCTGGCCATCGCTCAAGCGTTGATCATGAAACCTCGCGTGCTGCTGCTCGACGAGCCGTTCGGCGCGCTCGACCCTGGCATTCGCAAGGACATGCATCACCTGCTGCTGGAACTGTGGCGCGAAACGCAATTGACGGTGTTCATGGTCACCCACGACCTGTCCGAAGGCTTCAATCTGGGTACGCGCCTGCTGGTGTTCGACAAGGTCCGCCACGACCCGCACTCGCCAGGAGCCTATGGCGCACGCATCACTTACGACATTCCCCTCAACAGCGAGCGTCGCGCCGAGCGCGCCGCACTCGAACTGCTGAAACCGGCTTTGGAGGAGCCCACGCCATGACTGACTCGACCACGCTCTACCCCGCATTTGCCGAAGAACTGCTGCCCGGTGGCGGCCACCGTTCGTTCATTCTCAAGCGCGGCGAACTGTTGCGTCTGACCGACCTGAACGGCAATGCCAACGTCAGCCTGACGCTGCTCAACGCCCATGAAAAAACCGAACGCCTGAACCTGCCTGACAGCCTCAAATGCCAGCACACCGCACGGCTGAGTGCCGGTCACTGCCTGTATTCGGACATGGGCCGCGTGCTGGCGGCCATCGTCACCGACACCTGCGGCTGGAGCGACAGCATCGGCGGTGTGCTCAATGCGCAGGAGGTCGCCGAAAAGTACGGCCAGGGCCGCTATCAGGAACTGCGCAACAGCTTCTTCCGCAATGGCGTCGACAACCTGCTGGTGGAACTGGGCAAATGGGGGCTGGGTCTGTCGGACCTGCTGATGACCCTCAACCTGTTCAGCCGGGTCAACGTGGACGAAACCGGCGGTCTGCACTTTGTGCCGGACAACTCGAAAGCAGGCGATTACATCGAGCTGTATGCACCGATGGACACGCTGGTGGTGCTGACCGCGCTGCAACACCCGATGGACCCCAATCCGGCCTATGCACCGCAGCCGCTCAAGCTGAGCTGGATGAAAGCCGACGCAAGCATTGCCGAGCACTGCCGCACATCACGCCCGGAAAACGAGCGCGGCTTCATCAACACCGACCGCCTGTTCGCCTGAGGAGACTCCGCCATGAATCAGCATGCCCACGACCATCATCACTGCGACGCAACCATCCCGGCTGGCGAACCGTTTCTGGCCGAAGTGAAAGCCGGACAAACCGTGCGCATCCTCGACCTGGAAGGCAATCAGGCCGTCGATACGCTGTTCTTCAGCCTTGCCAACCCGCGTGAACGCTACGACGTGCAACGCACCCTGCGCCGCCAGAACAGCGTGTATCTGACCACCGGCAGCGTGCTGTTTTCCAACCTCGGCCAGCCGATGCTGACCATCGTCGATGACACCTGCGGTCGGCACGACACGCTGGGCGGAGCCTGTGCGCAGGAAAGCAACACGGTGCGCTATGCCCTGGAGAAACGTCACATGCACAGCTGCCGCGACAACTACCTGCGCGCCTGCCTGCATGACGGTCGCCTGACCAAGAACGACATTGGCCCGAACATCAATTTCTTCATGAACGTGCCCGTGACAGCGGATGGCGGCCTGACCTTTGAAGACGGCATTTCCGCTCCCGGCAAATACGTCGAACTGCGCGCCGAAATGGACGTGATCGTGTTGATCTCCAACTGCCCTCAACTGAACAACCCCTGCAACGGCTACAACCCGACACCTGCGCAGTTGATCGTTCGCGATTAGTTGATCCTCAAGCCCCGAATCCGGGCAGCAACGGACGACCGTTGCGTTGAAACGTTTATTAGCGGGACGGCCCGCTTCCCATCACGAAACCGATTCAGTCCGGTTTCCGGGGTCATGCCATGTTCGACAAACTGCTGATCGCCAACCGTGGCGCCATTGCCTGCCGCATTCTGCGAACCCTGCGCACCTTGCACGTCACGGGCGTGGCGGTGTATTCCGAAGCCGACGTTGCCAGCCTGCACCTGATGCAGGCCGACGAGGCTCACAGCCTGGGTGAAGGCGGCGCTGCTGGCACCTACCTGGCGGCGGACAAGATCCTCGCCATCGCCAAAGCCAGCGGCGCGGGGGCGATTCATCCGGGTTACGGATTTCTCTCCGAAAACGCCGCTTTCGCCCAGGCCTGTGAAGACGCGGGCATTGCCTTCGTGGGTCCGACACCCGAGCAACTGCGCGTGTTCGGTCTCAAGCACACCGCTCGCGCGCTGGCCAGACAACATGGCGTGCCGATGCTGGAAGGCACCGAGCTGCTGGACAGCATCGACGCGGCACTCACGGCAGCCGAAGTCATCGGCTATCCGGTCATGCTCAAGAGCACGGCGGGCGGCGGCGGTATCGGCATGCGCGTGTGCCGCAGCGCCGATGAGCTGGCAGACTCGTTCGAGGCGGTAAAGCGGCTGGGCCAGAACAACTTCAGCGACGCCGGTGTGTTCATAGAAAAATACATCCAGCGCGCCCGCCATCTGGAAGTCCAGGTGTTCGGGGACGGCAAGGGAGAAGTCCTGGCACTCGGTGTGCGGGATTGCTCGGTGCAGAGGCGCAACCAGAAAGTGCTGGAAGAAACCCCGGCGCCCAACCTGCCGGAAGGCATGGCGGATGAACTCTGTGCTGCGGCGATCAAGCTGGCCAAGGCCATCAATTATCGCAGCGCCGGGACCGTGGAATTCGTTTTCGACAACTGCGACCAGCGTTTCTATTTTCTGGAAGTGAACACCCGTCTGCAGGTCGAGCACGGCGTGACCGAACAGGTGTGGGGTGTGGATCTGGTCGGCTGGATGGTGCAACTGGCGGCCGGTGATCTGCCGCCGCTGGCCGAGCTGCAAGCGACCCTGAAACCGAGCGGGCACGCGATTCAGGCGCGTCTGTACGCTGAAGATCCGGGTCGCGACTTCCAGCCCTGCCCGGGCCTGTTGACCGCCGTAAATTTTCCGCCTGCAGATGGTCGGGCGCTGCGCATCGACACCTGGGTGGAAGCTGGCTGCGAGATCCCGCCGTTCTTCGACCCGATGATTGCCAAGCTCATCAGTTGGGCACCGAGCCGCGATGAAGCCAGCGCTGCACTGTCCGAGGCGCTGGCCGAAAGTCATCTGTATGGCGTGGAAACCAACCGCGACTATTTGCGGCAGATCATTGCCGATGCACCGTTCGCCAGCGGTCAGCCCTGGACCCGTTGTCTGGAAGATCTGGTGTATCACGCCGACACCGTCGAAGTGCTCAACGGCGGCACACAGACCAGCGTTCAGGATTATCCGGGGCGTCTGGGTTACTGGGCCGTCGGTGTTCCGCCGTCCGGGCCGATGGACAGCCGCGCCTTGCGTCAGGGCAACCTGTTGCTGGGCAATGCCGAGGGTTGCGCAGCACTGGAAATCACCATGAGCGGGCCGCTGTTGCGCTTCAATACGGACGCAGTGGTGGCGGTAACTGGCGCACCGATTCCGCTGACGCTGGACGGTGAATCGTGCCCCATGAACACAACGCTGCTGGTGAAGGCCGGCTCGACACTGGCATTGGGCACCATCGCCGGTGCCGGTGCACGCAGCTACCTATGTGTGCGAGGCGGGCTGGATGTGCCGGATTATCTGGGCAGCAAAAGCACCTTCACGCTCGGCCAGTTTGGTGGTCATGGCGGTCGTGCGTTGCGGGCCGGTGATGTGCTGCATCTTGCGCAACTGACTGATCGCAGCGCTGGCCAGTCCATCGCCGATGATGCGCTCGAGGTGCTCGGTGAGGTTCGTGACATGCGTGTGATCTACGGGCCACACGCTGCGCCCGAGTACTTCACCGAAGCGTACATGGAGAGGTTTTTTGCGACTGACTGGGAAGTGCATTTCAACTCCAGCCGCACCGGCGTGCGCCTGATCGGACCCAAGCCCGAGTGGGTCCGCGCCGACGGCGGCGAGGCCGGGCTGCACCCGTCCAACATTCATGACAACCCTTATGCAATCGGCGCCGTGGATTTCACCGGTGACATGCCGGTCATCCTCGGGCCGGACGGGCCGAGCCTGGGTGGCTTCGTGTGCCCGGTCACCATCATCGAGGCGGACCTGTGGCAACTGGGTCAGCTCAAGGCGGGTGACAAGGTCCGGTTTCATCCGGTGAGTATCGAGGCTTGTCATACCATGGCATCAGCGGCGCTCGATCAGGCCTTTTCGCGGACAAGCGGAGCGCCGTCCGGTGCGCTCCCACCGGAAAACGCGCTCCCAGGTGAGAGCGGACTTGTCCGCGAAAGCGCTTCAGGCCACACCTCAGTCATAGCCCGACTGCAAAGCCCGATCATCATGGACATCGGCCAGGACGACAAACGCCTCGTTGCGCGGTTGTCCGGCGATACACATCTGCTGCTGGAAATCGGCGCACCGGAGCTGGATCTGGTGCTGCGTCTTCGCGGCCATGCCCTGATGCTGGCGCTGGAAGCCAAGGCCCTGCCGGGCGTGATCGACCTGACGCCGGGTATCCGTTCGCTGCAAGTGCACTACCACCCTGCCCAACTGCCACTCAGGCAGTTGCTCGAAATCGTGGCCGGCGAGTGGGACGCCGTGTGCGCCGCGAAGGACCTGCAAGTCGCCTCGCGAATCGTGCACCTGCCGCTGTCCTGGGACGATCCGGCCTGCCAGTTGGCGATCGAGAAATACATGACCACCGTGCGCAAGGACGCGCCGTGGTGCCCGAGCAATCTGGAATTCATCCGGCGTATCAACGACCTGCCCAACCTGGACGAAGTGCAGCGCACTGTGTTCGACGCCAGCTATCTGGTGATGGGCCTTGGCGATGTCTACCTCGGTGCGCCGGTTGCAACGCCCCTGGACCCACGCCATCGACTGGTCACCACCAAGTACAACCCGGCCCGCACCTGGACGGCGGAAAACTCGGTTGGCATCGGTGGCGCCTACATGTGCGTGTACGGCATGGAAGGCCCTGGTGGCTATCAGTTCGTCGGGCGCACGTTGCAGATGTGGAATCGCTACCGCGATGTTGCCGCATTCGAGGGAAAACCGTGGCTGCTGCGGTTCTTCGACCAGATTCGTTTCTATCCGGTCAGCGCCGAGGAACTGCTGCGCATCCGCCGGGATTTCCCGTTGGGCCGTTTCGATCTGAACATCGAACACAGCACCCTGAACCTGACCGATTACCAGACCTTTCTGCTTCAAGAATCCGAAGGCATCGCCGCATTCCGGACCCGGCAACAGGCGGCATTCAACGCCGAACGCGAGCGCTGGATTGCCAACGGACAAGCCAACTTCGAGAGCGAGGAAAGCATTGCCCCGACGACTGACGAGACGGTTCTCGAGCCTGGCCAGCAAGGTATCGACAGCCACATCGCTGGCAATCTCTGGCAGGTACAGGTCAAGCCCGGCGAACGGGTCAAGGCTGGCGATGTGCTGGTAGTGCTGGAGTCCATGAAGATGGAAATCCCGGTACTCGCGCCGGTGGGCGGCATCGTGCGCGACGTGCGGGTGCAACCCGGCTCGGCGGTGCGCGCAGGCCAGCGCGTCGTTGTGCTCGACGCAGACTGAACCGAATCACGCCATTTGAGGGAACATCACCATGACCAATAACCCATTGTTGACTGATCTGCGTCTGGATTCCGTTCGCGCCGCCTACCAGTCCGGCGCCGTGTCGCCACGTCAGTTGATCCTGGCACTTCAGGAAAAAGCTGCCGAGCTGAACCCCGGGTATCACCTGTTCATCCATCTGTTGAGCCCGGATGAACTGGAACCCTATCTGGCCGCACTGGAAAGCCGTGAACTCAAGGACCTGCCACTGTATGGCGTGCCATTCGCGATCAAGGACAACATTGATCTTGCGGGCATTCCCACCACCGCTGCCTGCCCCGACTACGCCTACACGCCTGAACGCTCGGCGACCATCGTCGAGCAATTGATTGCACTGGGTGCCGTGCCCATGGGCAAGACCAACCTCGACCAGTTTGCCACCGGCCTCAATGGCAGCCGCTCACCTTACGGCCCTTGCCCCAACAGCGTGTTGAAGGAGTATCCCTCCGGCGGCTCCAGCTCAGGTTCATCACTGGCCGTCGCGCTGGGAGTCAGCAGCTTTTCCCTGGGCACGGATACCGCTGGCTCAGGTCGTGTGCCAGCAGCGCTGAACAATCTGGTCGGCACCAAAGCCAGCAAAGGCCTGATATCGACCGCTGGCGTCGTACCTGCCTGTCGCACTCAGGATTGCGTATCACTGTTCACCGCCACGGCCAGAGAAGCCAGCGAGCTGCTGGGGCTGGTCGCAAAACTCGACCCGCGCGATGAATACAGCCGTCGCAACCCGGCGTGGAACGACGCCACTGCGTTCGGAGCGCCGCGCCCGTTTCGCTTCGGCGTTCCGCGTGCGCAAGATCTGGAATTCTTCGGCTGTATCCAGGGGCCACTGTTGTTCAGTGACGCCATCGATCACCTGACCGCGCTGGGCGGCGAAGCGGTCACCCTTGACCTGTCACCGTTTCTCGAAGCCGCCAGCCTGCTGTACGACGGCCCGTGGGTCGCCGAGCGCTACAGCGTCGCCGGGCAACTGATGGAGGAAAACCCCGCCGCCGTGCTGCCGGTGATCCGTGCAGTATTGGCCAAGGCGCCAGCCGTCACGGGCGTCGAGACCTTTCGCGCGCAGTACCGTCTGCAGGCACTGAAGGCCATTTGCGACAAGGCGCTGGAGGGCGTGGACTGCGTGGTGACGCCGAGCATCGGTCGGCCGATGACCTCGGCCGAGCTGCTCGCCGAACCGGTGCTGCGCAATTCCGAACTGGGCTACTACACCAACTTCGTCAATCTGCTGGATTACGCCGCTGTCGCCGTGCCCAGCACCTTCATGGATAACGGTATGCCGTGGGGCGTGACGCTGTTCGGGCGCGCCTTCACCGACCAGTATCTGCTCAGCCTGGCCGATGCCTTCCAGCGCCACACGGCCCTGCCATTGATCTCGGGTAACACGCCGTGCGCACCGACCACCGTCGCGCGCAATGACAGGGTTCGACTGGTGGTCTGCGGTGCGCATCTGGACGGCCTGGCGCTCAACGGACAATTGAAGCAACGCGGCGCCCGATTGCTGGAAGCCACGCAAAGCTCACCCGACTATCAGCTCTACGCACTGGCAGGCGGCCCGCCTTTTCGTCCGGGCATGGTGCGCGTGGCCGAAGGCGGCGTCGCGATCGAGGTGGAAGTCTGGGAATTGCCGAGTGCCGAACTGGGTTCGTTCCTGACCGGCATTCCAGCACCGCTGGGTCTGGGCAAGGTACAGCTCGCCGATGGTCGCTGGGAGACCGGTTTTATCTGCGAGCCATATGGCCTCGAAGGTGCGCGCAACATCAGCGAACTGGGTGGTTGGCGCGCGTATCTCCGTCAGTCATGACTGGCAGGGCGGCATGCAGCTTTTACGGCCCTGCGCGCGACACGCGATAAATGAAGTCGATAGATAGTTGTGTCAGGGCTCACGCCCTGTTGCGACATAGTGGCCGGTCATTCACCCTGATCGAACACCATGAACGACACTCGCAGTCCGCTACGCCAGGACACCCTGTTTTATCCGTCTGCCGCCTTGCTGGAGCTGACCGGCAAGCTGGCGATGTCCACGCCGACCTTTTCCCTGCCCCCTTTCGATGACTGGCTGGGCCAGCCCTCGCACACCCTGCCTATCGATGAACCGTCTGCAGTGACAGAACCCGACCCCGCCATTGAGCGCAGGCTTGGAGCAGTGCGCGAAAGCCCGGGGTTTCGACTGATCGCCAATTCAGCACTGCTGCTCAAAGCCTGCCAACTGGACATGGACATGCCTCCTCAACGGCACGCCTATGTGCGCAAACACCTGGCACTTCTGTTGAAACAGAAGACCGGTCAGACGCTGGATCCGGATCAGTTGCATATCACGTTCCAGACCCAGACCCATCCTGCGGTGGACGACGATGGCCATGAGCACTACACCCGGCGCCTGTCGTTGACACAACTGGCGGTTATCAGCTTTGACGCGAGGCACTTCATGGCGCTGTACCACAGCACCATAGAGGACGAACCATTGTCCGGGAGCGACTTTTCGCTGAAGGCTTCGGAGGCGTTCAACATGATCCTTGAAAGCACTCTGGCGCATGACTACAGCCAGGTTATGAAAGCATTCTGGGGGCAGCATCGGCAGACCTTCCGGGCGCTCGCCAGACTGGGTTTGCTCGATACCGTCGCCCGGCAATACGCACGCGGCCAGATCAGCCGCTCCGGGTACTTCCTGACCCTGGACGCCTTGGGCCTGAAAGACTTTCCGACACAGTCCACTGCCCTCGATCAGACCGAGCGTGGCACAAGCACAGACGTTCATATGCTGTGCTTCGACGGAGAGCTTGTGCCAGGGATCTTTCAGGTCAGGTCGAAAAATACGTCGCACTGCTTCATTCATGTCCTTGGCAAGGGTGGAACGGTCATTGAATATATCGGCAAAGACCCACAGCAGATGCGCAACAGGCTGCTGGCGGCGCTGAACGATTCAGGGCTTCAGGAACAGGCTTTGCACCTGCTCGACCAGACACAAAAGGCAGCAGCGGTCGATCTGTTCCAAGTCGAAGGCGATGTGTTCACCGAGCTGACGCGGGCACAGGAGGTGCTCGCTCATGCTCTGATCGAAAGTGAGAGCCAGGGCCGCTTCGACCTGCTCAAACCCATTGCGCGCGGCCTGACACTGGCCAGCGGCATGGACCTCTGGCAATCGCAGCCGTCCCTGCTGGCGGAGTTGCCAGCGCCTTCGAGACTGGCCTCGGAACTCATGAGGCGTTATCTGAAGGAACAAGGCCATGAACATGATCCAGACCACGTTTTCATCGCCTACCGACGCGGCAATTCGACAACACCGCTAGGGAGTGCAAGCACGCCTGCCATCCAGATCCGCACACCCGACGAACAACCTGTAAGCCTGAGCGATGCACTGGTCAGTCAGTATCGAGTCCAGACACCGGTTGGCTATGTCGACCAGGGTGCCCGAACGGTGGTCTTTTTGGATCAAACCGGTCAGGGCCAGTGGCGCGAGGAACACCAACTGACGCTGGATCCGTATGCACTGGAGGCACATTTAAAAACCCTCGACTTCCTTCAATTAATGACCCAGCGCATCAACCTCTTCTGGGAAGAAAATGAAGTCGCTATTGAGCAGGCTTTCATCTCGACTTTCATTGCCCAGGCGCTGTTGGCGCTAAAGCAGGGTCGCCTGACACGCAGGGGTTTCGATCTGGTCGTGTCATCGCTCTCGGTAAATGAGCACCTGTACTGGCATGACCTGAGTTTCTATGTGCAGGGGTCCGTCGTCGATGGCCTGCACATTCAGCACACTGCATTGTGGCTGCTGGAGCAGCCGGGAAAACCCAACGTGCTTTATCAGACAGGGCATCCAAAAGCCTTCGTCGAGCTGGCCGATGATGACGCCCTCAACCTTCATCTGCTGAAGGCCACTGCAGAGAGGCACTGGCGCGAGGCAGTCATGCGCCATGTCCCTCAGCGTCATCACTCACGCCTGGACTATCTGTTCATGCTATGGGGACGGGTGAAGGCCCCTAGCCCTCCAGTCTCTAATCTGCGCCCCTGGACGTCCCGCATCTACAACCCGGACACCTCGAAGGCCATGCAACAAGAGCTTTGCAAACAAAAGATCGAAGGCTCGCCCTTCGCATTTCTTAGCCAGAGACTGAAACAGAATGCCCTGATGGATGCCGAGGATCGAATCGTCACCTCTGCGCAGCTTTCGCTGCAGGACTGGACAGACTGGCTTTATCATCTGCAAATGCTGCTGGCACCAATGTCAGTACTGCTGACGCCAGCCCTGATTGCCTCTCTGGCGACCGAAATCGGTATCACCTCGCTTAACATCGCGTCGGCCAACCTGCCGGGCAGCCGTTACCCGGAAAAGAATCAGGCCCTGATGGCAACCTTGTCCCTTGGATTACTGCAATTGGGACCTCGCACACCCGGACTGGCGCGTTCACTGAGCCGGCTCTTGAAACCTGCGCGTCAGGTAGCCCGCCCCCCGCTGTGGCTACCGGCTACGCTTAGTGGACCGACCCGCCAGCCTGCTCGCTCCAGCATCCAGCGCACGACACGACTGGAAACGTTCTTCCACACCGATGCCCTGCTCAAGCGCTGGACAGTGCTGAATACGCCACATTTTGGGAGCGTTCCGGTGCATGCCTGGAAGCTGGGCCGCAAGTTCCTGCTGTGGACATCCGACTGTGGGCAGGCCCGTACATTGGTGCTGAGTACCCATGGCCACTACCTGCCGTGGAGTTCCACAGTGAAAATTCCCAACGGCACCGAACTCAGGAGCTATGCGCCCCACGGGTATGAACTCGTCGATCCGTTGCTGCATCGTGTCGTCAGCAAGCGTGTCCTGCCATTCGCGATCTCCAGCGAGGCCGGAAACACGCCCGGCGCGATCTCGTCACCGCAGGCCACTCTGATCATGACCGACAAGCTCATGGCAGGCACTGCGCTACCTGGCAGGTTCAAGAACTACACGCTGTCCAAATTCCAGACCATTCATCACGAGCCGTACACCGATATCGCGCACATCGTCCGCAACTCGAACGCCTCCCCCCTGCCAGGCCAACTGCCTCAAACACCGATGGACGTGCTGACGGTGCGCAACCGGTTCGGTCTGCCCTCGCCCACACTGTCAGATCTGTTCGACACGCTGTCGGCCCAAGGCATCCACTACGACCGGATACTGCTGGTGCATTGTCGCTGCGCGGCCCTGTCGTCGTTGCTGAAGCGAGCCCCGGTTTATAAGGCGCCGACAGTCAGGCCGACGATTGTTAAGATGCCATGACTTTTTGCCCAGTCCCGAGATCACCATGACAACCGCCGACGCTGTTACCAACCTGTGCCCGGTGTGCGGCTTCAGCAACAGTTGCACCCTGGCCGACCCGCGCACAGCCAGCCAGCCGTGCTGGTGCTTCTCGGTAACCATTGATCCGGCACGACTGCAAGCGCTGCCCGAAGAGGTCCGCAACAAGGCTTGCCTGTGTCCGCGTTGCGCCGGCGTCGAACAGATGGCGCTGGGCCAACCGGTACGCTAGATCGCGTACCATGTGCGTCCTCACCGCCTCTCTGTCGCCATCGCCATGCGTCTTGACCGTTTCCTCAGCAACCTTCCCCGCTTCAACCGCAGGGACGTCCGTCTGGCGTTGGTCTGCGGCCGCGTGAAGGTAGACGGCCAGATAACGCGCAACCCGCACCACGACGTGCGGGAATTCAGTTGCGTGGCCTTCGACGACGAGATCCTGCAGGCAGGCAAGGCGCCGCGATATTTCATGTTGCACAAACCACAGGGCTGCGTCAGCGCCACAGTCGATCCGCAACATCCGACCGTACTCGACCTGCTGGATGAACCTGACAAACATGACCTGCATATTGCAGGACGTCTGGATTTCAATACCACGGGGTTGATGTTGATCACCAATGACGGTCACTGGTCACGACGACTGACGCAGCCGCAAACAAAGTTGCCCAAAGTGTATTACGTCGAGACGGAAAAACTGATCGACGAACGGTACATAACGAAGTTTGCCGAAGGCTTTTATTTCCCGTTCGAAAATATCACCACACAGCCAGCCCAGTTATCCATCCTTGGACCCCGTTGCGCGCGGCTGAGTATTGTTGAAGGTCGTTATCATCAGGTGAAGCGGATGTTCGGTCACTTCGACAACAAGGTGTTGATTCTGCACCGCGAACGAATGGGGGACCTGGCCTTGGCCCCCGAGCTAGAGCCCGGCCGCTACCGTGCCCTGCACGCCGCAGAAATCGCGCTATTCTGAAAAAGTCACAACCGTTCGGCGGAATGCGCAAGAAGCCTATGAGTGGCACTTGCGGGTTCCGGTATCCACTGCTTGAATCCAAATCGTCAGTCCGCATGTGACTGATGAGTCAGAACATCATTCCAAGAAACCTTTTGCCGTACCGAGTCATTGGACTCACGACAAATTGCCCGCCAATAACAATACCTGTCGGACAGATCGTTCGGATCGACATGGGCCTTTAATCGGCTTTTGCCTGCCTGTCACGAAACTCGTGCAACGTTGTTGTACGCATACCTGTTACGCCAGGAGTTATACCTATGTCGCCAGAAAAAGCCGTGCTTGATATACAAGGACAGTTTCGGGTTTACACGGAGTTCTATCGCGCAGATGCCGCGGAAAAAACCATCATCATGGTCAACGGCTCACTGGCCACCACCGCGTCATTTGCACAGACCGTTCGCAACCTCTACCCGGCCATGAATGTGGTGCTCTACGATCAGCCGTACGCCGGAAAATCCAAACCGCATAACCTGCATGAAAAGCCCATGACCCGGGAAATGGAAGGCCAGGTCCTGCTGGAACTGATCGACCACTTCAACGCCGAACACGTCATGTCGTTTTCATGGGGCGGCGCAGCGGCGCTGGTCGCGCTGTCGCATCGTCCCAAGCGCATCGAAAGTGCGGTCATCAGCTCATTTTCGCCCGTCCTCAACGAGCACATGCGTGACTACCTGAATCGCGGCATCATCCACCTGGGCGCTCACAATCGTTACGAAGTCGGCCACCTGATCAACAACACCATCGGCAAACACCTGCCGTCGTTGTTCAAGCGCTTCAACTACCGTCACGTCAGCAGCCTGGACCTGCACGAATATGACCAGATGTATTACCACATCAGCCAGGTACTGGAGATCGATCCGGGCAATTACCTGACCGCCGCGAAAAACATCAATGTACCCGTGTTGTTCATGAACGGTGCCTGGGACGAATACACCGCCGCGAACGATGCCGTGCATTTCGCGAAATACGTAAAGAACTGCAGCTTCAGCGTCATCGAAGCAGCCGGGCACTTTCTGGACATGGAACACAAAGCCGCCTGCCACGACTCGAAGCTGGCGCTGCTAAGTTTCCTGCAACCGGAACCTGCCGTGGCAGAGTCGTCCCGTCACGCGTATCAGCTGGTCCAGAGCCACAATGCCCTCGCCTTCTGAGAGCAGCGCTCGAAAGAGCCAGGGAATCCTCCGCCAGCGCACGGACAGCGGCACTCGGCGGACGGCTTCCAGCGTGAAGATCCGTATAAATGCAGGTTTTGAGGAATTAACGCTTCAAAAGCAGGACTGCATCTGGTACAAAGTCAGCCGCTTCGAGCGGGTATAGTTTAGTGGCAAAACGAAAGCTTCCCAAGCTTTAGTTGAGGGTTCGATTCCCTCTACCCGCTCCATATCACCTTTCCTCTGAAACTCACCGAACGTCAGGAAACGCTGGCTGATTCGGCTCTGCTTTGCCCCTTCATCACTCCGAAAAAAAATCACTGCATATCGGTACGTAACGCAGCGATCATCCATTGTGCATTATTATTGAAAAAACTCTGGCGGTCCTGACCATCAGTATTTTTTTGGGCTTTTGAACTGTATAACCCGTCACCGCCGCAACAACGGCCATTATTTCTGCAACGTGAACTCGGCCTTGTCGAAAGACAGCCAGCACGATTCATTATCAGTCCACTTCGATTCGGTAGTCCCCAGAACGCCTTTCATCAACACTCTGTCACCCTTTTTGAAACTGCTGATCTTTTTCTTGTTCACCAATAGATCATCGCGGGTCAAACCCTGGCCCTGGCATTTGGGATTGGTCGGATCCGTAAAGATAACGGCAATCTGGTTCTGGCCAATGGCGCTGCCAGTCTTGGTGATGCGCTGCACAACGCCTGGAATAATCAGTGTCTGGGCGTCCCACTTTTCCTTCGCTGTGACTTCGTTTGTTTCCCAATCGCCCCAGATCTCCGTCAACGTTGCCTGTTTGGCCTCGGTCAACCCTCTGAAATCGCCACTCAGCAAATCACCGGTCTGGTCGAACACTCCGTTGGTCACGGACATGGCCTGATCAAGACCCGCGCATCCCGATAAGGCCAGAATCAACGGAAACAACGCTACACTTTTCATCCACACACTCCGCTGGCGAACTAACCTCTGTGGGGTCGGTTATCCGTCATTCAATAATAAGGGGCTCAATAACTTCGGCAAAAAGCCTAACCAGCACTTTTTGAAACTTCAATAGTACAGATGCACTATGCGCACCATGGCGCGTAGCCACTAGTTCATGTGTGCTATATCCATTAAAACTTCGCCTCCTGATACTTCCGCCGTTGGCAATCTGCCTAACGGAACCGCTAATGCCTTCAAGGCTGGCAGCCACGGTCGTGGCTTTTATGGAGTATCTGGAGTCGTTATGAACCCCTTATTCAGAATATCCCCCCTTGCTTTTGCGATTACCCTTGCACTGCTCCCAGAGACTCAGGCAGCGGACTTTGTTCTTAACGATGCCCAGGAAACATTCAGCAGCGACCGCGTGATCGATGGCGAAATCAGAGTCCGGTCAACGGATGGCAATACGGCCAGCCTCACGATCAACAATGGCGCGACAGTGACCAGTGAAGGCGGCGACATGATTGGTCAGGGCAGCACGACGGGCGTCAACATGGCCAAGGCCAGCGTTATCGTCGAAGGGGCGGGGTCGCGCTGGATCGTACCCCGTACCTCATTCGTGCTCGGTAACACGATCCGTGTCGGTGGTGCCGGTCAGGGCGACCTGACCGTCCGCAACGGGGGCCAGGTGTCGGTGCGGGATCTGGACCTGGGTGATGTTTTCGGGGCCAATTCCAACAGATTCTCGCAAGCGGATCTGCTGGTAAGCGGACAGAACTCGCTGGTCGATGCAGCCAACATTACTGCCAATGGCGTCTTTGTCTATAAATCGAGCATCACGGCCAATGATGGCGGCAAAATCAACAGCGAGGCAGTGGACGTTAACTCCACCGTCAGATTGTCTGGCGCAGGCACGCGCTGGGACAATAGCGGGGCCTTCAGCAACAGAGGCGATCTGACGCTGGAGAACGGTGCAGTGCTGGCGACCAACTCGATGGCGCTGGGGTCTGCGATCAGCAGCACCAGCAACCAAGTGAGCATTTCCGGCCAGGGCACGCGCCTCACAGCGCAAGATATGACGCTCGGCACCACCACCACGCGTACTTATCTGACGCTGTCCGACGGTGCCGAACTGAGTGCCACCAATGGCATTCTCATCAGCACCATAGGCAGTAGCAACTTGGCGACACGTGGCACGCTTGCCATCGGCGGATCGGTCGCAGTGGACCCCAACCGTACCGATATCGATTCCATGACGGCTGGAGCGGCGCAGACCGCAGGTCGGGTCGATCCGGCAACCGCCATTCGTTTTGGTACCGGCAACGGATACCTGGCGTTCAACCATACGGACGCCGGCCTCCAGTTCGCCAACACCTTGAGCGGAACAGGCCGGGTGTATGCGTTCAACGGAGACACCACCTTGAGCGGCGATACTTCCGGATTGGCCGGTAGCGTCGTCGTTCGCGGCGGACGTCTCGTCTTGTCGGGGAACGTGGACCAGGTCAACCAGCGCGGCAATACGGCCACTACCCAGAGCCTTTCACGGTTTAACGTCGGCAACGGTACGCTTGTGGTCAACGGCACCGCGGGGCGCAATGAGTTTGGGGTCTACACCAACAGCGCCGAGGTGCTGGACGGCGGCGTTCTGGCCGGTGTCGGCCAGGTCGGCAGCACTCAGGTCGCGTCAGGCGGCACGCTGTCTCCCGGTGAGAACGCTATCGGTGCGTTGGCCATACAAGGCGATCTGGACATGGCGGCGGGCTCGCGTTATGCCGCAGACATTGCTGGCAGCGGCGCGTCAGACCGGGTCAACGTGAGTGGCACCGCCACCCTGCGCGGTACTCAGGTCAACGTCACCGCGCTGGATCCGGCGCAGAGCTATCAGAGCGGCAGAACATACACCCTGCTTTCAGCCCAGGGTGGGCTGGTCGACGGCGCGACGCCAGGAACAGCCTACGCACAGGCGGCGACCAATTCGGCGTTTCTGAATGTCGGCTTGCAACGCACTGCCAACGATCTGAACCTGACCATCGAGCAGAAAAATACAACGCCTACCCCGACTCCAGAGCCGACGCCAACGCCAACGCCGGAACCAACACCTACGCCGACGCCGACTCCAACACCTACGCCTGAACCAACACCAACACCAACACCAACACCGACTCCAGAGCCAACGCCAACGCCAACGCCGACACCAGAGCCAGAGCCTACGCCCGCTCCTGCGCCGGGCATCTTCCAGACGGTCATGGTGACCGCGAATCAGTTCAACACCGCTGGCGCGCTCAGCGCATTGCAACAGAGCGGCGAGTCCCTGCGTCTGTACAACAACCTGCTGATTCTGGATGCAGACAGCGCGCGCGATGCGGCCGATCAGTTGTCCGGCGACTCTCTCAGCAGCACCTCGACCGCCCTGATCGCCAACAGCCAGGTGGTGTCCGGCGTACTGGGAACACGCCTGCGCGGCCTCTTGGACTCCGGTACCGTGCGCATGCCAGCCATGGCACTCAATCTGATGCCGACCACGCCAGCCGCCGAAAACGGCGCCTGGGTGCAGCCCTTCGGCAACTGGACTCAACTGGACGGCCGTGACGGTGGCAGCGGCTTGAAACAAAGCACCGGCGGTGTGCTGTTCGGAGCCGACGGCAGCTTCAATCCGGATTGGCGTGGCGGTATCTATGCAGGCTACAGCCGCTCAAAGTTCGATGCAGACGATCGCGACGCCGAAGGCCACAGTGACAACTATCACCTCGGCCTCTACACCGGTGCCCAGATCGATGCACTGCGCCTGAGTGCAGACGTCGGCTATACCTGGCATAAGCTGGAAAGCGAACGGAACGTGGCGTTCGCCGGGTTCAGTGACCGTCTGACCGGCAAACGCAACGCCCAGTCGCTGCAGGCCAGTGGCGAAGCGGCTTACCGCATACCGGTTGGCAGCGTGTCTCTGGAACCTTTCGCCGGCCTTTCCTACGTGCGCTACAACGCGGACGACCTGCGTGAAAAAGGCGGAGCGGCCGCTCTGGATGTGTCCAGCGACAAGCAGAACACTGTCTTCTCGACCGTGGGCCTGCGTGCGTCGACACATGCAAACGTAGCGAACCTCAACACCGAGCTTTACGGCTCTCTGGGCTGGAGACGCGCTTACGGTGACCTGGATCCGCGCAACGTCCAGTCTTTTGCCGGCGGTCCGAACTTCGAAGTGCAAGGTGTTTCTCAAACCCGCGACACGGCCCTGACCGAAGTCGGCGCGAAGGTGCGACTGAACAAGCAGACCGATCTTGGACTGTCCTATCAGGGCCAGTTCGGTACCGACACACGCTTCCATTCGGTGAACGCAGGCGTGACGGTCCGCTTCTGACCGCTGCACTCGGGCTGGATGACCATTCGAGCAGTGTCTGCTCGAGCGGCTTCCGGCCCGAACTTTTTGACTGACCTGCGGCTCGTTTGGTTGGAAGTGACGGCTCCAGCCTGTACTGCAGAGTGAAGTTACAGCGTTTCTCACAGGCAAAGAAAGGGCACCTTAGGTGCCCTTTCTTTGCTTATGGCGTAATCAAGCTATTCCGTTATTCGCGTAAGACCGCCTCTCAACGATACCGCTCAAGCCAGTGCGCATAAGGTGCCGGCAAGGTCCACGACGCGTTCTGCGCACCGAGTTCCTTCGCAGCAAAATAGGCCCAATGCGGATCCGCAAGGTGCGCGCGGCCGATGGAAACCAGATCGAGCTGACCCGATTTGACCGCCTCTTCCGCCAGTTGCGGCGTGCCGAAGCCCCATGCCGATGTCACCGGAATGCCCGCTTCGCGGCGCACACGTTCGGCAACCGGCCCCATGAAAGCTGGCCCCCACGGGATGTTGGTGTCGGGAATGGTGAAGCCGACGCTGACGCTCAGCAGGTCAAGCCCGCCAGCCTTGAAACGACGCGCCAGCTCGATGGACTCGCTGAGGGTCTGCTCGTCGCGACCATCGTATTCAATGACGCCGAAACGGGCGGTCAGTGGCAGATGCTCTGGCCAGACCTCACGTACGGCCGCCAGGGTTTCCAGCAGGAAACGGCTACGGTTGTCGAAGCTGCCGCCATAGGCATCGGTGCGCTGGTTGGAGTGCTCGGAGAAAAAGCTTTGCCCCAGATAGCCGTGGGCAAAATGCAGCTCAATCCATTCAAAGCCGGCTTCAAGAGCGCGGCGTGCAGCGTTGACGAAGTCCTGTTGAACGCGCGCGATGTCGTCCAAGGTCATTTCACGCGGCACCTTGGGCAGGTTGGCACCGAAAGCGATGGCGGACGGCGCGATGGTTTCCCAGCCACGAGCGTCGGAATCGGCAATGTGGTCGTCGCCTTCCCACGGACGATTGGCGCTCGCCTTGCGGCCTGCGTGGGCAATCTGAATGCCTGGAACGGATCCGGCCGCCTTGATGGCCTTAACGACGGGAACGAACGCCTGCGCTTGCTGGTCATTCCAGATACCGGCGCAGCCTGGAGTGATTCGGCCTTCGGGCGCCACGGCAGTCGCTTCAACCACCACCAACCCTGCCCCGCCCCGCGCCATGCTGGCCAGGTGAACGTGGTGCCAGTCGTTGATCACGCCGTCGTCGGCTCTGTATTGGCACATGGGCGGAATGGCGATGCGGTTGCGCAGGGTCACGTCTTTGAGGGTGTAGGGTTGGAACAGCGCTGACATGAATATCTCCCGATACGTCTAAATACGATTGTTCGATAGTATTCGAAATATAGCGCCAATTGAAACCCCTCGTTATCATGCGGCCCATGCGAACCCCAAAACACCCCGAACCCGATGCCTTCACCCTCGACCGCGTGCTGTATGCGCTGAGCGACCCTGTACGCATGGAAATCGTCCGCCATCTTGCAGGCGTGCCCGAGGCGACATGCGGCGAGTTGTGCGGCGAAAGGCCCAAGTCCAGTGCCTCCCACCACTTCCGCGTGCTGCGTGATTCCGGGTTGGTGCATACGCGCAACGTGGGGACCACGCACATGAACTCACTGCGCAGTGAGGAGCTTGAAACCCGCTTTCCGGGGCTGTTGGCAGCGATTCTTCGGCAGCTGGGATAATCGGCGGATGCGCACGCAACGGCCCCGTTTTCGGAGCCGTGCATCATGTTTCAGTGTGCGATATCGGATTTGACCGGCGCAGCGGCTGCAACGGCCTGAGGATGTTTCATTGCCTTGATCTCACGCTCGGCAACCGCCTGATCGAACGCGCCGTCCCATTTGGCAATGGCGATGGTGCCGATACCATTACCGATCAGGTTGGTGACCGCCCGCGCCTCGTTCAGAAAACGGTCAACGCCCAGCAGCAGTACCAGACCGACCAGCGGAATGTCCGGAATCACCGACAGCGTCGCGGCCAGCGTCACAAAGCCTGCCCCGGCCACCCCCGCCGATCCTTTCGAAGTCAGTAGCAGTACGCCAAGCACGACCAGTTGGTCCGCCAGGGTCAGCGGCGTGTTGGTGGCCTGAGCCACGAAGATCGCGGCCATGGTGAGATAGATGCAGGTGCCATCCGAATTGAACGTGTAACCGGTCGGCAACACCATTCCGACGACCGCGCGCTTGCAGCCGAGCTTTTCGAGTTTGATCATCATCCGTGGCAGTACGGCTTCGGTGGAGCACGTCCCCAGCGTCACCAGAATCTCGTCCTTGAAATAACGCAGGAACGTGAGCAACGGTACGCCCGACCAGCGGGCAATCGAGCCCAGCACAACAATGATGAAAAACAGCGTGGTCACGTACAGCGCCAGCATCAGATGACCGAGCGACACCAGCGTGCCGAAAATGATCGGCGCGAGCAGCATCTTGATGAGCTTGATGAACCCGTCGGCCAGTGGCTGGAGCCTGGCGCCGATGTCGGGCATCAGGTAGCCGATAAGACCGCCGATGACGATGCCTATCAAAACCTGGACGTACAAAAGCTTGTACCAGCGTGTGGCTGTGTTCATGGCTGTACCTCAGTGTTGTTTTTGTATGAGGACAAGCGCGGCCCTGTCGTGAAGGGCCGCGTCATGACGAAAACCCGTCAGCCTTCGCCGAGTTCCCGCATTACTTTGTAGAGCTCGGACTTAGCCTCGAAGCCGACGCCTGGAATATCCGGCAGGCCTACGTAACCGTTCTCGACGCGAATCCCGTCGGCAAAGCCGCCGAACGGCTGGAACACATCCGGATAAGACTCGTTGCCGCCCAGGTGCAGGCCCGCTGCGATGTTCAGGGACATCTGGTGACCGCCGTGCGGAACGACACGGCGCGATGACCAGCCCAGTTCCTTCATGACGTCCAGGGTGCGCATGTACTCCACCAGGCCGTACGACAGCGCGCAGTCGAACTGCACGTAGTCGCGGTCAGGGCGCATGCCGCCATGACGCAGCAGGTTGCGGGCGTCCTGATGAGAGAACAGGTTTTCACCGGTCGCCATCGGCAGTTCATAGTGGTTGGCAAGCTCGGCCTGTAGAGCGTAATCCAGCGGGTCACCCACTTCTTCGTACCAGAACAGGTTGTACTTCTTGATGGCTTCGGCGTACGCAATGGCGGTTTTGATGTCGAAGCGACCGTTGGCATCGACCGCCAGCCGACGACCGTCACCAACCACTTCCAGCACGGCCTCGATGCGACGAATGTCCTCATCAAGCGGCACGGCACCGATCTTCATTTTTACGACGTCGTAGCCGCGGTCCAGGTAGCTCTGCATCTCGGCCTTGAGTTTGGTCTGGTCCTTGCCCGGATAGTAATAGCCACCTGCCGCGTAGACCCAGACCTTGTCGTCAGCCACGCCATCGCGATAGCGGTCAGCCAGCAGGCGATACAGCGGCTTGCCTTCGATCTTGGCAACGGCGTCCCAGACTGCCATGTCGATGGTGCCCACGGCCACGGAGCGCTCGCCATGCCCGCCTGGTTTTTCATTCGTCATCAGGGTTTTCCAGATGGCAAAAGGGTCGAGATTGTCGCGCTCTTTATCGACCAGCGTCTCGGGATCCGCCTCGCTGATACGGGCCAGGAAACGGTCGCGCATCAACGCACCCTGCCCATAGCGACCATTGGAGTTGAAGCCATAACCGATCACCGGTTTGCCATCACGAATCACGTCAGTGATGACCGCGACAACCGAGCATGTCATCTTGGAAAAATCGATGTAGGCATTGGCAATGGGTGATGCGATGGAAACCGTTTTTTCACGAATTTCGACGATGCGCATGGGGAAGCGTCCTCTCTGATTGTTATTCCCGGAACCCCGGGTTGGTACGCCCGGACTGTAGGGCTGGACGCGAAATCGGGGCCAATGCTATTAATGCAGCACCCTATGTGTACAAGGCATCACCCATGGAACTCGTGTGGCTGGAGGACTTCAACGCCCTCGCCGAGAGCGGAAATTTCTCACGTGCCGCCGATGCGCGGCATGTCACTCAGCCCGCGTTCAGCCGACGGATCAGGGCGCTGGAAAGCTGGGTTGGCGTCGAGTTGTTCGAACGCACGGCTCAGGGCGCGTCGCTGACCGAAGCGGGTCAGAGCATGCTGGACAACGCCCGCGAGCTGACGCGAAGGCTCTACCAGATGCGCGCGGAGGTGAAGGAAGTCGCAGGCAAAGCCACCCGGACACTGCACTTTGCCGCCACGCACTCGCTGTCGTTCACCTTTTTCCCGGCCTGGATCAGACAAGTGGAAGACGGGGCGCCGATTGAAGGCATCAGGCTTCACTCCGACAACATGGCAGCGTGTGAACAATTGCTGCTCAACGGCGAGGTGCAATTCCTGATCTGCCATCAGTACCCCAACGTATTGCCCCGGTTCGACAGCAAGCAGTTCGAAAGCAAGGTGATCGGTTCCGATGCCCTGCTCGCCTTGCAATCCCCCGAGCTGAAGCCGGGCGACCCTGTGCCTTTTCTGTCCTACACGGCAGAGTCGGGCCTGGGGCGAATCATCGCCTCATACTTGCAGAACAACACCGATCACTCTGACCTGGAAACCGTTTTCAGCTCGCATTTGGCGGCCGTGCTGCTGTCGATGGCGCTACAGGCCAAGGGTATTGCCTGGCTGCCTCGAAGTCTCGCGACACCGGAGTTGGCGTCGGGGCGTCTGACACGAAGTTCGATAGCTCTGCCTGACATCCAGACCGAAATACGGATCTTCAGGGCATCGATGCCCCTGGGGGATTTTGCAGAGAAGTTCTGGGCGGGGCTTCAGGATTGATCGGGCGAGCCACGTCGAAAAACCCACACGTCACTGAAGAAATACGAAACCTGTGAGAGGCCCCACTCACGACCAATCAAGCACCGGCCAGCCGTGCTCCTGCGCATACGCCCGCAGCGTCGGGTCCGGGTTCACGGTCGTGGGATTGTCGACCAGCTTCAGCAGTGGAAGGTCGTTTCTGGAATCCGAGTAAAAGAATGCGCCTTCAAGCATTTCGTCCTGTGCTCTGAGCCACTCGCTCAGGCGCAACACTTTGCCTTCGCGGTAGGTCAGGATTCCCTCGGTGAGACCGGTGAACTGACCGTCCTGCACTTCCAGATCGATGGCCAATACCTCATCGATACCCAGATGCGCTGCAACAGGCGAGACAATATGCAAGCCTGTCGCCGAAATGACCAGCAACCGGTCACCCGCCGCCTTATGCCCGGCGATGGCCTGACGGGCCTCGTGATACACGAGCGGCTCGATGACGGCCTCGATGAAGTGCGCGACGGCCTCGGCCACCTCCTCTACAGTACGCCCGACCATCGGTGTGAGGCTGAACGCCATGTATTCCTCCATGGCCAGTTTGCCTTGGCTATAGGCGTTCATAAGTTCCTGGTCGAGGCTGAGAAACGCTTCGTCCTGCACCCAACCCAGCCGCACCATCTCCCGGCTCCAGAGGCTGGCACTGTCGCCATGAATCAAGGTGTCATCCAGATCAAAAATCGCTAAAGCCATCGGAGTCTTCTCAACAGTTGAACTGCGCTGAACGAGCGCGCCCGAAACGGGCGCGCGCCTGTATCAATTCATGGCGGGGAAGGCGTTGATCGCCCTGGGAGCTGGCGCTGCAATCGCGAACAGATCATCGATCCGCTTCACTTCCGCGGCGCTGGGCTTGATGGCGAATGCACACGCGACGAAGATCAAGGCGTTGAAGATCAGCCCGATGATCCCGCTGGTCAGGGAACCCAATTGTGGGATGTCGTCCGGGTAAATCGTCGTCAGCACGATGGCCACAAAGATGCCCACGAGCATGCCGGCAATCGCGCCCTGTTTATTGCCTCGGCGGGAGAAAATGCCGAAGAACAACGGCACGGCCAACTGGATGATGCCCTGATAGGAAATCTGCGCCAGCAACTGAAGTCGGGCATAGTCGAAGGTCAGGTAGGCCAATACCGATGCAGCACTGATGAACACCACCATGCCCACCTTGGCGAGGATGGTCTTCTGCCGGTCGGTTCGTGGTTTGTTCCAGGTTGCCAGGTCATTGGCGAACTGCGTGCCGCAGACTTGTACGCAGCCATCCACGTGGCCGATGCTGGCGGCCAGCACGATCACGATGGCGACCGCCAACAGCCACGGCCCGCCAATGTCGAACAGCGACAGGAACCAGCCATGCTGTGGATGCGCGGCGACGTTCGGGTCCTGACTGACCGCGGCGGCGAACAGCATCAGTATCCCGTAGAAGCCTGCGACCAGCAGAATGGTGACCAGCGTGCCCTTTTTCACAGACCGCACGCCGCTGGCGGTGTAGATACGCTGGAAGCTCATCGGCCAGCACATCGAACCGATCACGCCAGTGAAGATCAGGCTGAACATGTAAAGCGGGCCATAGGTGCTGCCTGCGCCGCCCGGAATCACCAGCATGCCGGCGGGCAATTGCGCGAGGTTGGAAAATGACGCCTGATCACCAAACAGCAGCAAGACGCAAAGCGCCGCGCAGAGTACGTAAGCGATCAACCCCTGATACATGTCGGTCATGATCAGCCCGCGCATGCCCATACTCACGGTCCAGTACTGCCGAATCAGGATCACCACGACGCCGACCGTCAGGCAGGTCGTCACGCCCCAGCGCCCGAAGCTGGCGAACTGAAACAGTGTGGCCAGCGCCTGAATGCCCATCACCACCCACGGAAACACCGAGATGATGCCGATGATCGAGGCGATGCGTTTCACCGCCGGGCTGTCGAAGCGCATGCCCAACAGATCGGGCTGTGTGGTGAGGTTGAAGCGTTTGCCCCAGGTCCAGGCACGGTTGGCCATCAGGTACATAGCGGTGACCCCGAGGGTCGCATACACCATGCCGTAAAAGCCCAGCGCACCGCCGACCGAAAGGGCGAAGAACGCCGTGAACGTTGCGCCAGGCCACCACGAATTGGTGTAGCACATCGCGATATACCACGGCCCGTAGGAACGGCCTCCCACCGCATAGTCGGAAAACGAGTCACTCTTGCGATTGGTGGCGTACAGCACGCCGATCATCCCGGCCAGAAACAGGCTGATGAGCCCGAAGGTTATGTACAGATCCGAATTGACGAGTGTGCTGATCATTGTGCGTCCCCGTCTTCAGGAATCTCGCCACTGGCGGACTCAACCATATAAAGCACCCAAAGGCCGAGCCCCATCAGCGCCGCGTTCAGAATCCAGTAAAAGATCGGCAACGGAATACCCAGCACGATGACCGTACTGCCACTGACCTGAAGATAAAACGGCGGGAACAGCGCCATCATCAACAAGGCAAAAAAGTACACGCCGAACACGAGCGTTTTCACACGCCCAGGCTGCGCAATCGAAACAGTCGTCATGGAAGACTCCTTGAATTTTGGATCTTGCGATTAATCGATCAAGTAAAACTCAAGCAGTAGAAGAGTTGCCGCCGATAGCCCGATCTTGTGGTTGTCGGGTCTTGTAATACGCAGGTTCAGACCTGTCTGAGCCAGGTTTCCCAGCGCGGATCGTTGATTGCGTTGCGCGCCCTCATTTGTTTCCAGGCACCGTATTTGTAGAAGTCGAAGTCCAGTTGCGACACGGCATGCTGCACCATTGCCCAGGTCGACCACTTGATATCCGCCAGCGCTTTATTGATCTTGATCCGGGCCAGCGTCCGAGTGTCGACGCGGCCGAAATAGTCTTCGACCAATTCAAGTTCCACCTCGTCGGTAAAGAACATTTCGCCAAACCAGAGCGCCAACTCGTAGTGCCGATCGTTATTGGACGCGTACTCGAAATCGACCAGCCTGACGTGCTGCCGGTCGTTGAGCATGAAGTTACCGGCCAGCGTGTCATTCATGCACGGTGCCAGATCGATACCTGAGGCCTGCAATGCAGATTTCGCCCTCTCGTATTGCAGGGATAACCAGGCACCGTCCTGGGGTTTCAAGGCGTTGAGTTCAGCCACCTGAGTCTGGTGTTCGGCAATCATGTCGAACACCGTCTTGGTCTGACACAGCAGCGCCTGATCATTGAACGCCTTGAGCCCGAGCAGTGCGTTATGGCGCACATCGCGCTGCAGAAAATCGAGGTTCGACGACGCCCGCCAGCCTTCCATGAACTCGAACACTTCGACGCCGAACTCTTCCAGAAACGCAAACACCGGCGCGCCGTATCCTGTCGCCGCTGCGGCGACACTGGCGTCGTGAGCCGTGCGGCGATCAATGAACATCTCGGTCCCGGCACCCGGAATCTTGAAGAAATACGCGGTATCGGCGCCCTCGACTTCGACACGCCAGTTGGTGTTGGAAATGCCGCCGCTGACCGGCCTGTACGTGATCCGCTTGCCGCGCCACTGGCTGATGCTGGACACCGCCGCTTCAAGTTGCTGTTCATGAATACTCATGGCCTCTCCCAAAACGTTCATGCGCGCGACTCCTCAACCTGACGCAGCCAACTCTCCAGACGTGGATCCCGGGTGCTCTGCAAACAGCGCAAAAAGGTCCATTGCCCGAGTTTGGAAAACTCGAGCGACCGGGAAGACTCCGTGCCCGCCCAAAATCCCCATAGCGTCCAGTACCAGTCGTTGATCAGCGCATACAGACGACAGACGGCGTAATCCACTTCAAGGCATTCTCCTGCCCACGCTTCGATGCCTTCGCGCCACTGCGCCTCGAACGAAAACAGCTCGTTCAAGGTAATGGCGACGTCGTACCAGGCATCCATGCAACCGCCGTAATCAAAGTCGACCAGCTTCAGACTCCCGTCCCGCGCCACCATGACGTTGCTGGTAACGCCATCACCGTGAATCGGCACCGTATGAAACGGCCGGTTTTGCAGTGCATCCCAGGCCATGTTGACGCATCGGTCGATCCACGCGTGCTCTGGCGGCAACACAACCCGATCCCGCGTGCACAACACGCGCAGGCGTTGCAGATCATCCATCGGCGAGCGAATGAAATCCGGCACTGCGCCTGAATGAACCGTGCGTTTCAGATCCCATAACCGCTCAAGCCGCCCCGGCGCGATGAGTTCGTCCAGCCGGGCACAGCGCCAGTCTGTCGGACTCAGCGATTCGAAAATCAGCACGCCGCTGGCGCTGTCTGCACTGATCAGGCGAGGTGCTGCTCCGCTCAGACCGGCACACTCGCTGGCCTGCACACTGCGCTCGACATCAATCAAGGGCGTCATGTCCGCCTGCAACACCTTTGCGTACCAGGCGGTCTGGCCGTCAGTGACGTGATAACCCAGCCACTCGGTGGCCAGTCTGGACGGCGAGGCAATGCCCGAAGGCCCGTCCTGTACATTCAGGTTGTCGCCCAACCCTGCTTCCGACAATGCACTGTGAAGACGATCCAGCGGTGCGCTCTCTTTGAACATGGTCTGCCCTCAGCGAAAGGAATCCGGTGCCGTGCAGGCGCGATGAAGCAAGGCAGTCAGCATTTTCAAACCGTTGTGCATGTCCTCGTCGCTGGTGTACTCGGCCTCGTTATGCGAAAGGCCGTTACGGCTGGGGATGAACAACAGGCAGACCGGGTATTTGCTATTCATACTGATCGCATCGTGACCGGCCACGGTTGCGCTGTCCGTGATGGGCAGACCCAATTCGTTCGCCACTGCATGTGCCAGTTCGGCGAAGCCGTCGGGAAGCACACCGGGAGCGCGCAGTACGCTGCTTTCGATTTCGAAACGCGTCTGGGTCCGGTCGGCGATCTCATGCAATGTGGCGTCCAGGCGCTCGGCAGCGGCACGTAGCAGTTCAGTGTCTCGCGAGCGGTGTTCCGCCAGCAGCGACACGCGGGACGGCACCACGTTGGGCGAGTTCGGCCAGATTTCCACGCGACCCACCGAACTGTGCATCTGCAACCCATGCAAGTCGGCTTCCGCACGAACCGCGACGATGGCATGCGCGGCGGCAAGCATTGCGTCGCGGCGCGCGGCCATGGGCGTTGGCCCGGTATGGTTCTGCTCGCCGTCGAAACGAATGCGTTGTTTCAACGCGGCCCAGGTTTCCCTGACAACGCCGATCGACAGCTTGCGGCTCTCCAGCGCGGTGCTCTGCTCGACATGAATTTCCACATAGCCCGCAATGTCGAGGTTGACCGGGCCGTTGCCCAGATAACCGATATCCTGCAAGGCCTGCCTGAGGCTGATGCCGTCGCCATCGCAACTGTTCCAGGCGTGCTCAAGACTCAGCGAGCCAGTGAACACGCCGCTGCCGATCAGGCTCGGCTGGAAGCGTGCGCCCTCTTCGTTGGTCCAGTTCACGACAGCAAGATTGCAGGCCGGCTTTTCTCCGCGCTCCCGCATCTGTCGCCCGAGGCTGGCAACCGCCACAGCACCGGCGAGTACGCCGTATACGCCATCGAATCGACCGGCACTTGGCTGGCTGTCCAGGTGCGAACCGCACACCACATACGGCGCATGTGGGTCGAAGGTCATCAGGCCAAAAATATTGCCCACGGAGTCGATGCGAACCTCAAAGTCATGCGTTCTGAGCCAGTCGCAGAACAGGTCGCGGACCTGACCGTCCTCGACTGATGCAGCGAGCCGATGCAAACCACCCGCCGGTGTCGCGCCAATGGCCGAGCTCTCTGCGAACAGCGCCTCGAACCGGGCATGGTCGGCTGCATCTGGCATCAGCAAGTCATGCGTACAGGATGTCGACATCATCTCTCTCCAGGCGAGCCGTAAACTCAGCCGATAGCGGACGGTTCGTGACCAGGGTTGTGATTGCACTGAATGGCAGGGTGTTAACAAAAATCCGGTGACCGAACTTGCCGTCGTCGGCGAGGATCACACGCTGCCGGGAATGCTTGACCAGCGTGCGCCGCAACATGGCTTCCGGCTCGTGGTAATCCATCAGGCCTTGTTCGAGGTCGATGGCGCCGATGCCCATGAACGCGATGTCGTAATTGAACTGGCTGGCGAACGCCAGCGTGTGCGGGCCGATCAATGCATTGTCGTTGCGGCGCACGTCTCCGGGAGCGACCAGTACCTGGTTGTCGCTTTGATGGGTCACTACCTGCGCGATGTCCAGCGAGTTGGTGATGATCCTCAAGCGGCTGAATCGGGACAGCGTTTGCGCCAGTGCGAGCGTCGAGGTGCCGGTGTCCAGAAACAGCACCATGCCATCAGTAATCAAGCCTGCCGCCTTGCCGGCGATACTCGCCTTGGCTTGCGGCTTCATGCGACTGCGAACCTGCAACGGCGGCTCGTCATTCAACTGCGGCAGAATCGCTCCGCCGTGAATGCGCCGCAGCTTGCCCATCTCTTCCAGATACTTGAAGTCGCGGCGAATGGTCTCTTCCGACACATAAAGCGACTGTGCGAGCTCGGACGCCTTGACTCGCTGTTGCTGGGCCAACAGGCGCATGATTTCGTCCAGACGAGGCTGATTGAGCATGGGGCTGACATTCCGTTGTGAAGAAAGGCGCTCAGTGTACCCATCTGTCTTAGGCTGCTGATGGCTGCTCATGTCGGGCGTGCTCATTGCGCAAGCATCGGTGGCAAATGTTGATCCCAGGGCGAAATCGCCTCGAAGGCCGCGCAGAATTGCAGAACATCACCCTCTGCGAAGCGCGGACCGACCACTTGCAGACCGATGGGCAGCCCGCCCGGGGCAAAGCCGCAGGGAATGGTTGCCGCCGGGTTTCCCGTCAAGTTGAAGGGATAGGTAAAGGGCGTCCAGCGTGCCCATGGCACGGCGCCTTCCTGATCAGCGAAGTCGGCCGGTGCGACTTCATCGGCATCAAAGGGCAGCACGGGAAGTGTCGGCATGATCAGCAGATCGTAACCGTCAAACAGCGCATGTACCCGATTGGCGAAAGCGGCACGCTGTTCGACGGCATGCAGATAACCGGCGAGATCGTAGCGGGCCGACTGTGTGATCAGCTGGGCGAAACCGGGATCCAGCGCTTCCAGTCGGTCCGCCAGCGCACGCCCGTAGACGATGCCGCGTCCGCCCACCCATAGCGTTTCAAAGGTGGCCAACGGGTCCGGCCAATCAAGCGCAAGGGTGCTCACGTCTACTGACAGGTTTGCGGCGATCCTTTCGACAGCAGCGTCGACTGCGGCCGCGATAACCGGATCGACAGACGTGTTGAACAGCGTCGGGACGTAAGCGATGCGCAGCGGACCAAGCGGCTCGTCGCAGCGGGCCAGATAAGATTCTGTGGGTGCCGGGAGCGCCTGGTGGTCCAGCGGATGCGGCCCTGAAAGAATGTCGAACAACAGCGCAGAATCGCGTACGGTTCGGGTCATCGGGCCTGCATGGCTGAGCATTTCGGTCGCGGACCATGGCCATGTGGGTATTCGTCCCAGTGACCCCTTGAGGGCGAATATTCCGCAGAACGAACCAGGAATTCTCACCGACCCGCCGCCGTCCGACCCAAGAGACGCTGGAACCATTCGCGCCGCAACCGAAATCGCAGAGCCCGAGCTGGAGCCGCCACTGGTCAGCGTCGGATTCCAAGGTGTGCGACCGTTGCCGAAAAGCCGCGATGTACTCGCCCCCGTCCAGCCGAACTCGGTGGTCGCTGTCTTGCCGAGGATAATGGCGCCTGCATTTTTCAGGCGCTGAATGATGGGCGCGTCCTTGAGCGGGACAGCATCCAGACTGGTCAACGACCCTTTGGTGGTCCGCAGACCTGCCGTGGAGAACAGATCCTTGATGCCGAACGGAATGCCGTGCAGCGGCCCGCGAATGCGGCCGCCGCCTGCCTCGTCATCCTGACGACGCGCCTGTTCAAGCGCAGCGTCTGCATAAACATCACCGAATGCATTCAATGTGTGATTGTGGGTTTTGACCGCTTCAAGGCTCGCTTCGACCAATGCCACAGACGTGATCGTTCCTGCGTCCAACTGCTCGCGGGCCTGAATCACGGTGGGCATGGAGAAGCGATTTGACTCAATCAATGTGGATGCTCCGGCAAGTCATGGGCATATCGCCCAGGCCAGCGCATTACTGATCAGGTGGTAAAAACCGTCAAGTGGAAAATGTTGTTTTTGTTGTATTTATGGACTTTAAATTTGTAACAGCACCGCTGGAGTGCGAAAAAACACATCATTTCCGGGCTGCGCCCAACGCTGGGGCAGAAAAAGGGCTTGCCCGTTTTCGGGTTTCAAGCCCAAAAATCTCAATGCTTCATCAATGAATCGATCCCTCCCGGCTTGTCATGAACCCCGAACCTGTCCACCAATGTGGCGGTGGCGCTGTTCATGCCAATCACATCCACTGCGATCCCGGCGCTTCTCAGCTTCAACACCACCTTGTCCAGCGCGGCCACGGCGGTGATGTCCCAGAAGTGCGCGTCCCTCAGGTCGATGGTCAGGGTGCCGAGCGATTCCTTGAGATCGAACGAGCGAGCAAATCGGTCTGCGGAACCGAAAAACACCTGGCCGGTGACGTAGTAGGTGCGGTGGCTGTACTCGGGATCCCGCTTCGAGCTGACATCGAGGTAATAAGCCATTTTGTTGGCAAAAAACATTGCCGCCAACAGCGTTCCGGCTACGACCCCATAGGCAAGGTTGTGCGTGGCGACGACCACAATGACGGTGACAATCATGACCAGATTGGTGGAGAGCGGATATTGACGCAGGTTGCGAATCGAGCCCCAACTGAAGGTGCTGATGGACACCATGATCATCACCGCCACCAGCGCTGCCATGGGAATACGAGCCAGCCAGTCACCCAGGAAGATCATCATCGCCAGCAGCGAAACACCGGCACTCAGCGTGGACAGGCGGGTTCTGCCGCCGGACTTCACGTTGATCATCGACTGACCGATCATGGCGCAACCGGCCATGCCACCGATCAGTCCGCTGGCGATGTTGGCGACGCCCTGCCCTTTGCACTCGTGGTTCTTGTCGCTGGACGTGTCGGTCAGGTCGTCGACGATGGTGGCCGTCATCATCGACTCCAGCAACCCCACAACCGCCAGCGCCGCCGAGTACGGCAGCACAATCAGCAACGTATCGAGCGTCAGTGGCACGTCCGGCCAGAGGAAGACCGGCAGGCTGTCGGGCAACGACCCCATGTCGCCGACCGTGTGAATCTTCAGCCCCATGAACACCGATATCGCGGTGAGCACCAGAATGCACACCAGCGGCGAAGGCAACAGCGTGCCGATAACCGGAATCCGTGGCAGCAGATAGATGATCGCCAGACCGCCGACCGTCATGGCGTACACCACCCAGGTGACGTTGGTAAGCTCCGGCAGTTGAGCCAGAAAGATCAGGATGGCCAGCGCATTGACGAAGCCGGTCACGACCGAACGCGACACGAAACGCATCAGTTCGCCCAGCCGCAGATAACCCGCCACGATCTGCAAAACCCCGCAGACCAGCGTCGCCGCCAACAGGTATTGCAGCCCATGATCTCTGACCAGATTCACCATGAGTAGCGCCATCGCACCGGTGGCGGCGGAGATCATCGCAGGGCGGCCGCCTACAAACGCGATGACCGTACAGATACAGAAAGAGGCGTAAAGCCCGACACGGGGATCGACCCCGGCAATGATGGAAAAAGCGATGGCTTCGGGAATGAGGGCCATCGCGACAACGAGGCCCGCCAGTACGTCGGCCCGGACATTCGATAGCCAGGCAGCCTTGATATTTTCAAGCATTGATTCACCCATGCAGGCACGGCATGACGCGCAGCGGCGGCCGCTGGGCGATGCAGGTGCGTCTGTCTTCAGTGGTGTTGAGGATGTGCTGCGGCCAAATCAGGCACAGCAGAAATGGACCGCAGCCAAAGGGCGGTCAGGGTGTTGCGAGGGGGGCGTAGCGCTAAGGCGGCGTAGGCAGCCAGTTGGAACGGGACAAGGTATTTTCCTTCGTCAGATCACAGATTGACCGACGGGATGATAACCCTCACGGGAAGCAGGGACAACCCATCGACTGAACCCAGTGGCCTCCAAGGGCCGGGAGACATTTTCCGGTAGGCAGACTTCATTACGTGTGTTTCCATCGCACGCAAAAATCAGACACCCAAGGAAGACCCATGCGTATCGCTGCCCTGTTGTTGATCATGGCCTGTGCTGCAGGCTGCGCGTCGAAACCTGATTATTACATCGCCCCCGCTCCAGTTTCGATTCCGAAGACAGCTACCTATTGGGTCGAATCCTTCGACTTGAAGCTTGAAGGCGAAAGCGACCTGTTCATGTCTCGGAAAGAGTTGGAAGACGGCATCAAACTCAAGCTGATCGAGCGGCTGAAACAGGCCAATCGCTATGCGGCCACTAAAGAGAGCGCCGATTATCTGCTGGATGTCGACAGCGTGTACACGCGTCGGCTGAGTAACTCGAAGGGCGGGCTGATATCGCACATTGTGGACGACAACATAATCCTCGCCAGTGTCGATTTCAGTTATGAGGTTTCAGTGAGCCGGTCAGCCGGGGAAGTGTTGCATTTTGGTCAGGTGAAAACCGAACTGCAGCCCGGCGGAGCCATTGGCCAATGGCAAAATCTCAGGACGGCGGCCAGCGTTTTCACTAACAAGAGCAACGCTGGCGTGGAAAACTTTTACGTCGATCTGTTACCACGCTTTATTGTGGATGACGTCAAAAACATCCCGTCACGCTGACATCCTGCCCGCCCCTTCAAGTGTGGATAACCCGATCATCCACACTTGCAGCTTCCAAAAGCGTTCTTCCCGGCGGTGATCTTTCTTTCCGAAAGCGGGTGGCTCAGGAACCACCATTCTCGGACTCACCATGGTCGGCGTTGTTACCAGTGCCTGGCAGACGCCTGTCGATAACCCAGACCAGCGACCGGATTCTCATTCATGGATATCAGCATGCGCGCTTCGCCAACCAGTTCCGACAGGGCGCGACTCGATACCATCAGATCGAATTTGATTCCCGTCACACAAATGGCGTGGTCCGGGTTCTCGGGATTGGTCAGGGTCAATGTCAGAGAATCACCCTCGGCAGCCTCCCAGGTGCAACGATGAGGTAACAGCGCCTGTTCGACCATGTGCTTGATTTCAAGCGTTGAAAGTCTGTATGCGTTCATGAGTGCCTGCTTCATATAATTTGTAATGGACGGTATTCAGAGAGCGAGTGTCCGCAGGCGTTCCACATAAATATTTATCAAAACACCCGCTACGTAATGCCTTCTCTATTCCTGTACAAATTATTGAAAGCTGTAACGTTTCCGCTCAACTTTTAGCCAAGCAAACATCGATTTTTTAGAGTATCTGCTCAATAAATAAGTTTTCTTTTGTTACAACTCCAACGTCATTTCGACGCTGTCGATACCCACGCCGTGTCCGTCACGTATAAGGCGAGTCACCGAAAACCCCAGGCCGCTGTAAAAGCCCTGAACCAGTTGACTGGTGTTGATGTAAGCGTGAGTTACGCTCGGGAGCGCCCTCATGAGCTCCAGCCGCGCCAGAGTCAGGAATCGACCCAGACCGTTCCCATGCTGATTCCCGGCCACCATGCCCCAGGTGAGTTCGGCCATCGACGGATCGGCGAGCACCAGATACCCGCCGCACGCAAGAACTTCGCCATCGCGCTCCAGAACAAAATAGGAACCCACCGGGTCGAGCAGAAAACGGGCAAATTTGTCGCGCTCGGACGGGTCGAAAAAGCGTGGCGTATTGGAGTCGAAAATTTCCAGACAGATATCCCTGTTTGCAGGGAGGTAAGGGCGAAGCATGTCCATGTGCAGACCTTATCGTTCGATGCTGTAAGACCAATCAGGGGACAGCGTATGAAACAGGATTCGTGCGCAGACCGCAGATGTTGCTGAAGACGGCGCAGCCTCGAGAGAACGGCGTGTGTCCGCCGCTCAGCGCCAAATCTATCGAGCCGTCAGCCGGGCAAACCATCCGCCCGAAGCAGGGTTTCCAGGCACTGCTCGGTAATGCCGTAGAACGTTTTGAGTTCCTGGATACGCGCCAGCAGGTGAGCCGGATCGACGGGCTCGGCGCGCTTGACCGCCAGGATCATTTTGTTCTTGTTGGTGTGCTCCAGCGAAATGAACTCGAACACCTTGGTCTCGTAGCCGCAGGCTTCCAGCAACAGAGCGCGCAGGCTGTCGGTGACCATCTCGGCCTGCTGACCCATGTGCAGGCCGTACTGCAACATTGGCTTGAGCAGGCTCGGGCTCTGGATCTGCAACCGAATCTGTTTGTGGCAGCAAGGCGAGCACATGATGATCGACGCGCCCGAGCGAATCCCCATATGAATGGCGTAATCGGTAGCGATGTCGCACGCGTGCAGCGCGATCATCACGTCCAGTTCGCTTGGCGCAACGGTGCGCACATCGCCGTGCTTGAAGACCAGCCCCGGATGTTCAAGATGTGCTGCTGCGTTATTGCACAGGGTCACCATGTCCTCGCGCAACTCGACACCCGTCACCTCGCCCTGTGCCTGCAGCGTATTGCGCAAATAGTCATGGATGGCGAACGTCAGGTAGCCTTTGCCCGAACCGAAATCCGCGACCTTGACCGGTTGATCCAGCTTGAGTGGCGAAGACGCCAGGGCGTGCGAAAACACCTCGATGAACTTGTTGATCTGCTTCCATTTGCGCGACATGGCCGGGATCAGCTCATGCTGGCGGTTGGTCACGCCAAGATCGGTCAGGAACGGGCGCGTCAGTTCCAGATAGCGCTTCTTCTCGCGGTCGTGCCCGGCAGCAGGCGCCTCCCGCTCTTGCTGCGCCTTGCTCTTGAACAGCGTGCTTTTGCCTTTCTTGCTGAATTCCAGCTGCACCTCATCGGTCAGCGACAGCAGGTGCGCGTTCTTGAACGCCTCGGGAATCAGGCCCGCAATGACGTCCACGGCTTCGGCCAGCGGGAAGTTCTTGGTGATGTCGCGGGTCTTGTAGCGGTATACGAAAGACAGGCACGGCTGCTCACGGACCGTCAGCGGCTTGATGATTACCCGCTGCAACTCGGCCTCACTGCCCACGTATTTGGCCAGCACCAGCTTGATCAGCGAATTCTGGGACAGGCTGGTGTCGAGCAGACCGAGAAATTGCGCACGATGATCCTGCGCGGCAGAGGATGAAGCGGTGGGTGTCACGGACATCGAAGGGTGCCTCAAGCGTCCCCGCAGGGACTCGTAAAAAACAGGCGTGCATTTTAAGCGTGCCGACGCCTGTCAGGCATGACTATTTTCCATTCTGACGATGGACGTTCGAGGGACGACGGTTGTGCAAAGCCCATGAAAACGAATTTATCGCCTGTCACTATACAAATATATTAAATAGTCGAAAAACACCGTTACAGTGAAACGGACTCACTCACGACGTGCCGCAACACTGTCGAGTGAGCGTTTAATGAACTTGCACAAGGAACGTGCACCATGAATGACCCGAATCGTAAATCTGAAACACCCGAACAACTCAAGGTCACGGTAACGCCCACCGACTTTCTGAAAACCCTGGTGGACGATGAAAAAAACAATGGCCGGGCGACGGCCCTTATTCTGACCAAAGAAGACATTCTCAGCATCAAACGTTACGAAAGACACAGTTTGAATCTGCCCAACACGCTTGAGCGGGTAGAACAACAGATAGGGTTCACGCGCAGCGGCATTTCCGGCCTTGAACCTCAAGACCTGCTGCAGACCTACCAGGCAATCAACCAGCATGCCCAAAGCTGGTCAGCCATTGAAATTGATATAAAAGCCAGCGGTTTCGATCTTGATCTTTTTGCCGGAGAATTTTCCAGTCAGGGCCGGCAGATTATGAACTACATAGAAAAGATGGAGTTTGTCAAACAACTCCAGCTGACCATTGCCGACCTGACCATCGAGACCGTGAAAAGCCTCACACCTGCTGAACTGACCAAAACAGATAAGGCAGTCTGTTTGTCATTGGCTGACACGCTGAAAAAAATAGCGACTCAGATGGAGGCGCACAAAGAAAGGTCAAAGAAACTTGCCGATGATATCAAGCAGTTTGCTCACGTTCTGACCGTCGATCTGGTCCCGGGCATCAACGACAAAGTGCGACTGGCCGGCCGATCGGATCTGGACGAAGACCTGAGCGCACTTGAAAAAGAGATTGATCGTCTGACCGTCGACATCGATCAGAAGCACGAGGAATACCAGACCACAAAAAACTACATTACGTTGGGACTTCTGGGCGGGGTTGTCGGGCTTATTGTGACGGACAGTCTGTTCGGCGCCCAGGCGGAAAAAATCCGCCAGGAGAAGAACCGGTTGATCAGAGAAAAAAAGACCAAGGTCGAAACCTTCGGACAGAAGCGCCCACTCGCTGCGGCGATACGCAACCTGGAAGTCCTGTTCGAAGACATGAAGATTCGTATGCTGGATGCTCATAAGAGTGCAGTCACCCTGCGTGACCTCTGGACCATACTGGCCAAGTATGTCAGTACCGCTGCTCAGCGTCTGGCGGATATCAGCGACGATCAGAACCTGTTGGACTTTGCTTTGGAGTTCGGAGGCGTCATTAAGCCTTGGGAAGAGATGAAGAGTATTACAACCCATCTACTGCTGACCTTCGAGCAGGCGCTGGATGAGTTTTCAAACCAACACAGCAAATAACCATAAGGATATGGACATCATAATGAATACAAGCGCCTCCCAACCTGCCCCTTTTGCAGCACCCGACAGAGCAATCATGGACGCTGCTCGTCAACACATACATACGCAGATAACGTCGTTGACGCTCGACTTCCTGCCTGCCATGAAAGATAAATTACAGCCTTTGAAAGCGAGCTTAAACGCGGCTGATTCGCAGTTTGTGGATAACCTCGCTGCCATCGCGGCGCAGTTAAATACTTTCAGTCATGCAGCCCTCGACCGCAAACAGCAGCAAATAGAAGCTGAACAGAGCCTGAGCGACGAGCAAAAAAACCAGGCCCTCACGCTGCTGAATGCCCAAAGAGCGCGCCAGGTACTGGAACTGACTAATGTTTTAGCCAACGCCGCTCAGGCCATTGCACGCACCACCGACGAGCTTCAGCAGATCAATTTGCAACTCACAGACAGCCAGCTCGCAGAGACACTGCAACGGCAACTTGACAGTCTCACTCAGCAGTCTGACGGACAGAAAGCTGAAATGGATAAAGAGGCAGAAGATCGTCGTCTGCTTGATGAAACGGTCAAGACGTTTGAACAGTACAACTTGGCAGATCTATTCAAAGAAGCGCTGCCGACGACTGAAGAGCTGTCGGCAATCGCCATTCCCTCGCCGCACCTCATGGCGTTGCAACTCGGCATTGGCCGATTGCAGACGCTGCTTGGCAAACTCAGCAGCGCACTGAAATATTCCGACCTGATCGCCAAGCGCGACCAGATGCGCCATCGCTACAACACGCTGCTGGCAGAATCCCAAACCGTGCAAAAAGAGGCGAAGGCGATTACCCGAAAACTGGATGAACTGGCGACACTGGCGAGGCTGGACAATAACAGGATCATTTGGGTTCAGCAGTCCAGACAGTTCAGTGATTCGCTCTACCGCTTTCTGGAAAACGACTTGTCGAACGCCGAAGACCCGACCATCGTCAATCAGCAGGTGGATCAGTTCAGCGCCTACATGAAGTCGATTTACAGCATCACACGCACCGTTTGAATCTTGCTGAACGCCTACAGGCAGGTAACCGTGTTTACCTGCCTGTTTTCAACCCAACACCACCAGTCGATTGGGCAGTTCATTGCGGCCATGGGTGACTGGCACATGATCGGCCAGCAACTCGCCGCAGGCATGAATGCAGCCTAAAAACCCCTGCAGGGTCTGCCCGTTTCTGACCTGCTGGGTGAAAACATCGACCATCGCCTTCCAAGTATCGTCGTGCAGGCGGCTGGCAATGCCGTGATCAACCAGAATCTCGACGTAGCGCTCGGCTTCGCTGACGAAAACCAGAATGCCGGTTCCGTCGTGGGTCTTGTGCAGGTTCTGCTCCAGAAACTGACGCCGCGCCAGATTGCCCGCCCGCCAGCGGCGCACCGAAGCGGGCACCAGATGCGCGGTCACGCGCGGAATGCGGCAAATCAGCGCAACCACGATGAACGTGGTCATCTGCGCCAGCATCAACTCGTCGGCACTCAGCCATTGCAGGCAGTAATTGACGGTCCCTGGCAGCAAAAGACCCAGCAGACCTCCCCAGATCAGCGGCATGTAGGCATAGTCGTCAGCGCGAGCGGCCAGTACCGTCACCAGTTCGGCGTCGGTGCGTTGCTCGACGCGATCGATTGCCTCTGCCACTTGCCGCTGTTCTTCTCTGTTCAATAAAGCCATGACTTTCTCATTTTCCCGAACCGGTCATTTACCAATTGCCCGAGGCTCCACCGCCATCGAATCGCCCGCCGCTACGGCCGGCAGATTGCTCACTGGGACAAAGACGCCCGACTGAGCGTCGAATACTGATGAATACGATCAGCAGTACAACAAGGGTCATAACAATCGCCGTCAGCCAGACCCTGAAGTCGCCTGTCGGCTCTTCATAAACCGCCAGCCGGGCCGCAGGTTCCGGATAATCCGGGACCTGACCACCCAATGCGGTGATCATCGCCTGAGCGCCGCGTTCGATGCCGGTGGCAAACCGACTGTCATTGAACTCGGGCGTGACCAGCATATTGATGATGAGCGACGCCTGGGCATCGCTCAAACGGTCTTCAAGGCCGGAGCCGACCTCCATGAGCACCTTGCGCTTCTCACGGTCGACCACCAGCAGAGCGCTGTTGGCCTTGCCTCCACGCCCCAGATCCCAGGCATCACCCAGTTGGGAACCGAACTCTTCGATCGTCGCGCCCTGCAGATCTGCCAGGGTGACGACGACTATTCGCTCACCGGTGGTCTGTTCGTAGGCACGCAGCAGTTTTGCGAGACGCACGGTCGTCTGACTGTCGAGCATCTGTGCTGCATCCACAACACTGCCCGTCATGGGCGGAAAAACCAGTACGGGCTCCCCGGCCTGGGCACGAAATGCCACGCCCAGCGTCATTACCGCGTACAACATCATCTGTAACACACACTTCAAACCTGACCTCCGGTGCTTTTTGAATCCATTGAAACGACCGCCTTAGCCAAAACACAAGTTCCCCGGCATAATCCATCGCCGATGCCGAGCACAGGCCAACCGTTGACCGAGCGAGGATGTGTACAAAAATCAATCAAACCAACGATTTTCGTACACACCCTGGAAAGACTTCGTGCAACGAAGCGGGCAGCAACTATTCTTGCGCCCTGCTCGAACAATACCGCCAAAGGTCCATAACCCAAAAACTGGCTGTCGGATATTAAACGCGAGTTGTCCACAAAAGCCTTGAGAATTTATTGATGAATAAGCTGTGTTTATTAGGTTTGCTGGTCGGTCTGGCCAGCCACTCCATGATCGCTCAAAGTGCTGCGGCTGTTGATGTTCCGGCCTCTTCCGCTGTTTCGAACAAGACCACACTTCAGGCAAAGAATGCGTTCATCAGCAAACTGATGAAACAAATGACCCTGGATGAAAAAATTGGTCAACTGCGCCTCATCAGCATCAGCGGTGAAATGCCGCAGCCCATGATTCTCAAGGAAATCGCTGCCGGACGCATCGGCGGCACGTTCAACTCCATTACACGCTCGGAAAACCGACCTTTACAGGAAGCGGCAGTCGCCAAGAGCCGTCTGAAAATTCCGATGTTTTTCGCGTATGACGTGGTCCACGGCCATCGCACGATTTTCCCGATCAGCCTCGGCATGGCCGCCAGCTGGGACATGGATGCCATTGCGCTGACCGGCCGTGTGTCGGCCAAAGAAGCCAGCGCCGACGGCCTGGACATGACCTTCGCCCCCATGGTCGATATCTCTCGTGATCCACGCTGGGGTCGCAGCTCCGAAGGCTTCGGTGAAGACACCTATCTGGTCTCGCGCATTTCCGACGTCATGGTCCGGTCGTTTCAGGGCAAGAACGTTGCCGCGAACGACAGCATCATGGCCGCCGTCAAGCACTTCGCCCTGTACGGCGCGGTGGAAGGCGGACGCGATTACAACACCGTGGACATGAGCATGACGCGCATGCACAACGACTACCTGCCGCCGTATCGCGCCGGTGTAGACGCGGGCGCCGGCGGCATCATGGTCGCGCTGAACTCGATCAACGGGATTCCGGCCACCTCCAATACCTGGCTGATGCAGGACCTGCTGCGCAAGGACTGGGGCTTCAAGGGCGTCACGATCAGTGACCACGGTGCGATCAAGGAGCTGATCGAACACGGCGTGGCCAAGGATTACCGTGAGGCAGCCAAGCTGGCCATCAAGGCCGGTGTCGACCTGAGCATGAACGACATGGCCTACGGCGAGCAGTTGCCAGGTCTGGTCAAGGACGGCGAGGTTTCCATGAAGGAGATCGACAACGCCGTGCGTGAAGTGCTGGGCGCCAAATACGACATGGGCCTGTTTGCAGCGCCGTACGGCCGCATTGGTGTAGCCGCCGATGATCCGGCTGACACCTACTCCGATGATCGCCTGCACCGTGCCGAAGCCCGCGATGTCGCGCGCAAGACACTGGTACTGCTGAAAAACCAGAACGACACCCTGCCGCTGAAGAAGCAAGGCACCATCGCCGTGATCGGCGGCCTGGCGCAGAGCCATCTCGACATGCTGGGCAGCTGGTCGGCTGCCGGTCGTCCCAACCAGTCGGTGACGGTGTATGAAGGTCTGCAGAATGCTGTGGGCGACAAGGCCAAACTGGTCTATGCCCGTGGCGCAAACGTCAGTGACAACGAACACATCCTCAACTACCTGAACTTCATCGAAAAGGAAGTGGAAATCGATCCACGTCCGGCTCAGGAAATGATCGACGAAGCCGTCAAGGTGGCCGAGCAGTCCGACGTGATCGTGGCCGTGGTCGGCGAGTCTCGCGGCATGTCCCATGAATCGGCAAGTCGCAGCAGCCTGACCATTCCGGGCAAGCAACGTGACCTGATCAAGGCCCTCAAGGCCACGGGCAAACCGCTGGTTCTGGTGCTGATGAACGGCCGTCCGCTGGTGCTGGTCGACGAACAGGAACAGGCTGACGCCATGCTCGAAACCTGGTTCCCGGGTACTGAAGGCGGTAACGCGGTGGCTGACGTGCTGTTCGGCGATTACAACCCGTCGGGCAAGCTTGCCATGTCGTTCCCGCGCTCGATCGGTCAACTGCCGGTCTACTACGCGCACCTCAACACCGGCCGTCCATACCATGAAGGCAAGCCGGGCAATTACACCTCGCACTACTTCGAAGAGCCAAACGGCCCGCTGTTCCCGTTCGGTTACGGCCTGAGCTACACGCAGTTCGACGTCTCGGACATCAAGCTGTCGGACGCCAACATGGCGCGCAAAGGCAAACTCACAGCCAGCGTGACGGTCAAGAACACCGGCAAGGTAGCCGGTGCAACCATCGTTCAGCTGTACCTGCGTGACATTGCAGCCTCGATCAGCCGTCCGGTCAAAGAGCTGAAAAACTTTGAAAAGGTCACGCTCGAGCCAGGCGAAGAGAAAGTCATTACCTTCACGCTAAGCGAGAACGATCTCAAGTTCTACAATGCCCAGCTCAAGTACGCCGCCGAGCCCGGCGAGTTCAAGGTCATGATCGGTCTCGACTCCCAGACCGTGAAAGAGGCGACCTTCAATCTGTTGTAAGCATTGCTGACGGCACCTTCACGGGCAGATTGCTCATGAAGGTGCCCAGGCGATACGTTCAGGCAGCACAAGAAACATGACCTTCAAGCATCGCTACTGGCGCCTCTCCCTTTATGTGATGCTGATTCTGGCTGGCGCAGCCGTGTCGGCCGGACTGGCGATGCGTCAGGCGCAGCGCCATGCCCTGTCGGAAGACGCCATTCGCGCCAATGGTCAACTGGCGTTGTACGCCAACACGCTGCACACCCTGATCGAACGCTATCGCGCCCTTCCCTCGGTGCTGGCGCTGGATCCGGAAATCCGCACAGCCCTGAGCGGTCCGGTCACCGAGGATGTGCAAAACCGGCTCAATCTGAAGCTGGAAAAAATCAATACCGCTGCCCACTCATCGACCCTGGAGTTGCTGGACCGCCACGGTCTGGCTGTCGGCGCGAGCAACTGGCAGACACCCAACAGCTACGTCGGCCACAACTACGGCTTTCGCCCCTACTTTCTGCAAACCCGCGCGCAAGGCACGGGGCGCTTCTATGCGGTCGGTGTGACCACCGGTATTCCCGGTTACTTTCTGTCCAGCGCGGTGCTGGACGACACGTCCGGGTTCATCGGTGCAATGGTGGTGAAACTGGAGTTTCCCACCCTTGAACAGGAGTGGGGTCAAGGCGATGACCTGTTGATGGTGAGTGATGACAAGGGCATCGTCTTCATCGCCAACCAGCCCGGCTGGCGTTACCGGGAACTGGAACCCATCTCGGTCGAGAACCGCAGCGAACTGCTGCGCACCCGGCAGTACGACAAGAAACCGCTGACACCTCTGCGCAGCCGAGTCATCGGACACCTTGGGGAACACAGCCAACTGCGCCGCGTCGATGGCCCGGATGGCACGGAGGACTACCTCTGGCAGTCATTGCCACTGCCGGACGAAAACTGGACGTTGCACCTGCTGCGCAAACCACCACTGGCCAATGAAGACATCCGCAACGCCGGAATCGCTGCCGCCGGAATCTGGCTGGCACTGGTGTTTCTGGGCCTGTTCCTTTACCAGCGCTGGCGTCTGGCCCGCTTGCGTGAGCGCAGCCGTGACGAACTTGAACGCCTGGTTCAGGAGCGCACCCGCGATCTGCAGACCGCTCAGGATGGTCTGGTTCAGTCGGCCAAGCTGGCAGCGCTGGGCCAGATGTCGGCAGCACTGGCGCATGAAATCAACCAGCCCCTCACGGCACAGCGCATGCAACTGGCAACCATACGCCTGCTATTGGATCAAGGCCGCATCGAGGAAGCCTGCAAGGCACTGATACCGGTGGATCAGCAACTGACCCGTATGGCGGCATTGACCGGGCACCTCAAGACCTTCGCACGCAAAAGCCCAGCCGGCCTGCGCGAACGGCTGGACCTGGCGACCGTGGTCGATCAGGCCTTGCTGTTGCTGGAACCGCGCCTGTACGAAGAGCATGTCGATTGCGTGTTGCAACTGTCGCGCCCGGCCTGGGTACGCGGTGATGCGATCCGCCTGGAGCAGGTGTTGATCAACCTGTTGCGCAATGCATTGGACGCCATGCGCGGCAGAACACCCGCGCGCCTGGAAATTCGTATCGAGCCATTGAACGGTCAATGGCGCCTGAGCGTCGTGGACACGGGCGAAGGCATCGCGCCCGAAAATCTGAACAGCATTTTCGATCCGTTTTTTACCACCAAACCGGTCGGCGACGGGCTGGGTCTCGGCCTGGCGGTGTCCTATGCAATCATCCATGAACTGGGCGGCCAATTGATCGCGGAAAATCACGGCAACGGTGCGGTGTTCTGGTTCAGCCTGCCCAACGACTTTCTGGAGACCTGACCCGGCATGTTGAACTCGGTCATCGTGGTAGACGACGAAGCCCCCATCCGACAGGCCGTGGAACAGTGGCTGACCCTGTCGGGTTTCACTGTGCAGGTTTTCGCCCGGGCGGAAGAATGCCTGGCCGAACTGCCGGAGCATTTCCCCGGCGTGGTGCTCACTGACGTGCGCATGCCGGGCATCAGCGGGCTTGAACTGCTGGCACGTTTGCAGGTTATCGACAAGGATTTGCCAGTCATCCTGCTGACCGGTCATGGCGATGTGCCGATGGCCGTAGAAGCGATGCGCGAAGGCGCCTACGACTTTCTGGAAAAGCCCTTCAGCCCGGAAACGCTGATCAGCAGCCTGCGCCGGGCCCTGGAAAAGCGTCAGCTGATTCTGGAAAACCGTCGTCTGCACGAGCAGGCCGATGCCCGCACCCGACTGGACGCCACGTTACTGGGCATGTCGCCCAGCCTTCAGACTTTGCGCCGCCATGTGCTGGAACTGTCGCAGTTGTCGGTCAATGTGATTATTCGCGGCGAAACCGGCAGCGGCAAGGAACTCGTAGCCCGCTGCCTGCACGACTTCGGCCCTCGCGCCAGCAAGCCGTTCGTGGCCCTCAACTGCGCCGCCATTCCTGAACATCTGTTCGAAGCCGAGCTGTTCGGTCATGAAAGCGGCGCGTTCACCGGAGCCCAGGGCAAGCGCATCGGTCGCCTCGAATACGCTCACGGTGGCACGGTATTTCTCGACGAAATCGAAAGTATGCCCATGGCACAACAGGTCAAATTGCTGCGGGTACTGCAGGACAAGCGTCTGGAACGGCTGGGCTCCAATCAGAGCATCGACGTCGACCTGCGGATCATCGCGGCGACCAAGCCGGACCTGCTGGAAGAGGCACGCGCCGGACGCTTTCGCGAAGACCTCGCCTACCGGCTCAACGTGGCCGAACTGCGCCTGCCCGCGCTGCGTGAACGACGTGAAGACATTCCGTTGCTGTTCAACCACTTTGCCCGTGCGGCGGCGACGCGAATGGGGCGAGCAGCTCCGCTGCTCAGCGCAACTCGTCTGAGCCAGTTGCTCAGCCACGACTGGCCCGGCAATGTTCGCGAACTGGCCAATGCTGCCGAACGCCAGACCCTGGGTCTGACCCAGCCGGACTCGGAGCCCTGCGCCGAATCTACCGGACAATCGCTGAGCGCACAGCAAGAGGCCTTCGAAGCACAGTGTCTGCGCGCTTCGCTGAGCAGACACAAGGGCGATATCAAAGCGGTGCTCCATGAATTGCAGCTACCGCGCCGGACCCTCAACGAAAAAATGCAGCGTCACGGCCTCACGCGGGAAATGTTCCTGAGCTGAAGACGATTTATCGGAAATACTTGCCAGGACAGAAGCGAACATTTCCAGATGCGCCGGGTCTGCATACTGTCACGCCACCTTTGGTCGTGATGGCTGGATAGTTACAAGGCACAATGACATCATGCCGGCCTTGATACTTCAGCCAACCTCAGCAGTCCGAAAGATGGGGCATTTTCTACCGTGAATACTCCCCTCGACCTCCCTTTGGGTGGCGGCGAAATGGGTCGGCTTATCCGAGAGACAGACTGGTCGACGTCTGCATTGGGGACCAGAAACAACTGGCCATCGGCGCTGTTGTCCTCAATGAATCTGATGCTCAGTTGCCCGGACAGCATGTACGTGCTGTGGGGACCTGAATTCACGTTGTTCTTCAATGATGCCTACTGCGCTGTGCTACCTGTCGCAGCCAGCCAGGCACAAGGACAGCCTATCGCTTCGGTCTGGGGCGATGCCTGGGAAGACGTACGCCATCTGGCCGAACAGGCAATGGCTGGTCACAGCTGCCGATCCGACAATATCCAGCGCACCGTGACCCGAAACGGAAAGCCGGAGCTGACCTGGTGGTCGCTGTCCTATTCGCCGCTCTACGGCAACACGGGCGTAATCGAAGGGGTTTTCTGCCGGGTCAACGAGACCACGGCGCACGTGCTCGCCCAGGCCAGACAAAACGAGAACGAAGCCTTCACCGACCGGGTTCTGTCGAGTATCAACGACTGCATCAAGGTGCTGGACCTGGACTCGCGCCTGACCTTCATGAGCGAAGGCGGTCAGCGCATTATGGAGGTCAGCGACTTCAACGCGATCCGTGGCTGCCCGTGGCCGGACTTCTGGCAGAATCAGGGCAATCTCGAAGCCAAGGCCGCTGTCGAAGCGGCCCGGGCGGGAAAGAGCGCCAGCTTCATGGGTTCGGCGCAGACCATGACAGGCACCGTCAAATGGTGGCACGTGCAGGTCAGTCCCATTTTTGGCACCGATGGAAAGCCGGAAAAGATCCTCTGCGTGTCCCGCGACATGACCCAGTTGCGCGACGCCGAAGAAGCCCTGAAAACCCTGAATGAATCGCTCGAGCAGCGCGTGGTGGAACGCACCCGCGACCGCGACCGCATCTGGCGACTCTCGACCGATCTGATGCTGGTGGCGCAGTTCGACGGGATTATCAACGCTGTCAATCCAGCCTGGACTCAGGCATTAGGGTGGTCAGAGGAAGCGCTTCTGGGCAGTCAGTTCCTGATGCTGGTGCACCCTGATGACGTGGACAGCACGCTTGCGGCCATGAGTGGGCTGGAGAACGGCCAGAACATTCCGCACTTCAAGAATCGCTATCGGCATGCCGACGGATCGTACCGCACGATTGCCTGGACGGCCGTGCCGGACCAGCAGTTCATCCACGCCGTGGGCCGGGACATCCAGGCCGAAGAGGAAGCCAATGAAGCCCTGAGGCTTTCCCAGGATGCGCTTCATCAGGCGCAGAAACTGGAAGCCATCGGCCAGCTCACAGGCGGTGTGGCGCACGATTTCAACAACCTGCTGACCGTGATCCGCTCCTGCAGCGACCTGTTGAAACCCGCTGGCCTGGACGAAACCCGTCGGGTCAAATACGTCGAGGCCATATCCAGTACTGTGGATCGCGCTGCACGCCTGACCGGCCAACTGTTGGCCTTCGCGCGTCGTCAGGCCTTGCAGCCGGAGGTGTTCGACGTCGGCGAAAGCGTCGCCCGTATCGGGGAGATGATGGACACCCTGACCGGGTCGCGGATTCAGGTCGATATCGATGTGCCCGCAGAACCCTGTTTCATCTTCGCCGACGGCAGCCAGTTCGACACGGCGCTGGTCAACATGGTGGTCAATGCCCGCGATGCGATGGCGGGCTCGGGCCGCCTGACAATCAAGGTCGAACGGTCTGCGTGCCCGTCCAGCGAACTCTCCCCATCACTGAGTGAGGGTGATTACGTGACGGTGAGCCTGACCGATACAGGCTCGGGCATTCCCAAGGAAAAACTGGGGCTGATCTTCGAACCGTTCTACACCACCAAAAGCGTCGGTCAAGGCACGGGGCTGGGTCTGTCGCAAGTGTTTGGATTTGCCAAGCAATCGGGCGGTGAAGTGCTGGTCGAGAGCGAACTGGGCAGCGGCAGCCGTTTCACACTGTGCCTGCCCAGCGCGCAGAATCATGAGATCGCTCCCGAGCAGGAAGGCCATACCCTGAGCGCCCTGCCCGGCCTGTGCGTGCTGATGGTGGAAGACAATCAGGACATCGGCACCTACACCCGCCCGATGCTTGAGCAACTGGGATTTCAGGTGGTCTGGGTCTCCAGCGGCAGCGAGGCGTTGCAGGAGCTTTCAGGCAACCCCGAGAGTTTCCAGGTGGTGTTTTCGGACATTGCCATGCCGGGCATGAGCGGTCTTGAGTTGTACGCCGAGATCGAAACGCGCTACCCATGGATGCCGGTCGTGCTGACGACTGGCTACAGCACCGAGTTCGCCCAGCTCGCCCAGGACGACTCGCACCGCTTCGACCTGCTGCAGAAACCTTATGCGCTTGACGACCTCGCCGCCCTTCTGCACAAGGCAGCGTGTCGACGCACAGAATCGAAGGACTGAAATACGTGATGGCATGTCCTCGACAGTGATCAGAGGTGCGTCAACTGTTGTACATCTCGGTCTATCGGCAATAATCCGCTCATCCAAACACCCAGGATGAGCGGATTATCGCTCAACCAAAGCGTTCACCCCCTCTAAAACAACCCTCTCTGGTGTGGCACAGCTCCTGCTATGGAACTGGTCAGGGCATTCAATGCCTCCTCTAAAAATAATGAATAAAGGATCACCATGGAAATTTCCAACTCCCTACCGAAGGGTTCGGCGGGCGCTGCGGCGGCTCCGAAAACCACTTCGAGTCGTCTCAAGTCCATTTTCAGCGGTTCGGTCGGCAACATGGTCGAGTGGTACGACTGGTACGTCTACGCCGCTTTCTCGCTGTACTTCGCCAAAGCCTTCTTCCCCAAAGGCGACACCACTGCCCAACTGCTCAACACGGCTGCGATCTTTGCCGTCGGCTTTCTGATGCGTCCGATCGGCGGCTGGCTGATGGGCCTGTACGCTGACTACAAGGGCCGCAAGGCGGCACTGATGGCCTCCGTGTTGCTGATGTGCTTCGGCTCACTGATCATTGCGCTCACGCCCGGTTACGAAAGCATCGGCGTCGGCGCACCGATCCTGCTGGTGTTTGCCCGTCTGCTGCAGGGCCTGTCGGTCGGTGGTGAATACGGCACCTCCGCCACTTACCTCAGTGAGATGGCGACCAAGGAACGTCGCGGCTTCTTCTCCAGCTTCCAGTACGTCACCCTGATTTCCGGCCAGCTCATCGCACTGGGCGTGCTGATCGTGCTGCAACAGACGCTGACCACCGAGCAACTGTACGCCTGGGGCTGGCGTATCCCGTTCGTCATCGGCGCGCTGTGTGCGGTGGTTGCCTTGTTCCTGCGTCGGGGCATGGAAGAGACCGAGTCCTTCACCCGCAAGAAAAAGGAAAAGGCCAAGGAAAGCCTGATGCGCACGTTGATGCGTCATCCCAAGGAACTGATGACCGTGGTCGGCCTGACCATGGGCGGTACGCTGGCGTTCTACACCTACACCACCTACATGCAGAAGTATCTGGTGAACACGGTCGGGATGAGCATCACGGACTCGACGACCATTTCGGCTGCAACGCTGTTCCTGTTCATGGTGCTGCAACCGGTGATCGGCGCGCTGTCCGACAAGGTCGGCAGACGTCCGATCCTGATCGCGTTCGGCGTGCTGGGCACCTTGTGCACCGTGCCGATCCTCACCACCCTGCACACCATCCAGACCTGGTGGGGCGCGTTCTTCCTGATCATGGCGGCGCTGATCATCGTCAGTGGCTATACCTCGATTAACGCGGTGGTGAAGGCTGAACTGTTTCCGACCGAGATTCGTGCGCTGGGCGTGGGTCTGCCGTACGCACTGACTGTCTCGATCTTCGGCGGCACGGCTGAATACATCGCACTGTGGTTCAAGAGCATCGGCATGGAAACAGGCTACTACTGGTACGTTACCGCGTGCATCGCCTGTTCGCTGCTGGTGTATGTCTTCATGAAAGACACCCGCAAGCACTCGCGAATTGAAACCGACTGACCTCGCGTCTCAGTGATAAAGGGCAGCCAGCAGCCGGGGCTGCCCTTTTTTGCGGGCGCGAAACACGCTGTCATTTCATGGACTGCATGTTTCCAAGTGTTTCACCGCGGTGCAGGCTTTGACTGAAAAACAGGCTCAAACCACTGAATTTAATATTATTTTTATTTGTCAAGAGCCTTTATTGCAAGATTTTTCAGAAAACGCACCATCATGATGCCACTAGCCCTGCAAGGCCCGAAAACAGCGCGTTCGGGCCAATTATCATTTTCAGCGATGGTCGGTAGCAATCCGATTAACTTCTTAATAATCCGTCAGCGCGTAGCATTGCCTCCATACCGGGATGACAACTCACCCGACCCAAACTGGAGACACCCTCATGAAAACTAGCAAACTGATTTTCGGCCTCGCATTCTCTGTTCTGGCTTCGAGCGCCTTTGCGCTGCCAGTCGCTACCACCAGCGACCTGTCGAATGCTCCCATCGTTGCCGAAGGCGGCACCAAGCACACCAATGTCGGCTCGATCCGCGTAGCGTCTGATGGTGCTGATCGCGTCGGTGCAAACCGTCAGGCTGCCGACGGTGCTGACCACGTCGGTGCGAACCGCCTTGCTGCTGACGGCGCTGACCGTGTAGGTGCAAACCGTCAGGCTGCCGATGGTGCTGATCACGTCGGTGCAAACCGTCTGGCCGCCGATGGCGCAGACCGCGTAGGTGCCAATCGCCGCGCTTGAGCAACACGCTTCACAACACCTCAAAGCCCGGCACATGCCGGGCTTTTCAGTGTCTGAATGCTGGCATACGCCGCCAAAGCGCAGCACTATGCAGCCAACCCCGTCATTGAGCCGATCAGGAAACAAGCATGTCAGACGCTATCCACTCCTATGAACCGTCCAAAGGTCATGGTTTGCCTCACGACCCGTTCAACGCGATTGTCGGCCCGCGACCGATTGGCTGGATTTCTTCCCAGGACGCTAACGGCAAGCTGAATCTGGCGCCTTACAGCTTCTTCAACGCGTTCAACTACGTGCCGCCAATCATTGGTTTTTGCAGCGTCGGCCGCAAGGACAGCCTGAATAACATCGAACAGACCGGCGAGTTCGTCTGGAACCTGGCGACGCGTTCACTGGCCGAAGCCATGAATCAGACCTGCGCCCCGGTGGATGCGGACGTCAGTGAGTTCGAACTGGCCAACCTGACGCCGCTGGCCTCGCACATCGTGGCTGTGCCGCGAGTGCTGGAAACGCCGGTGTCGTTCGAATGCAAAGTGACGCAGATCGTCCAGCTACAGCGCGCCGACAAAGAGCTGGTACCCAGTTGGCTGATTCTCGGTGAAGTGGTGGCGGTGCATATCGCCAGATCCCTGCTCAAGGACGGCGTCTACGACACCGCCGCCGCCGAGCCGATTCTGCGCGGTGGCGGACCGGCGGATTACTTTCAGTTGGGCCCTGAAGCACTGTTCAAGATGTTCAGACCGGGCGCCTGATCAGGCGTATTACCAGACCAGCTCGCCCTCGGCGTCGACGCCGGCCAGCCGCTCAAGCTCTGCGGTTGCGGCCAGATCGGCCTCGTGGGCGGTTTTGAACGTCTGCCCCGGCAGAACGGCATGGAAACGCGGCGCCCCGCCAGCACGGGCCTTGACCGCGATTGCCGCACGGTAGCCCTCCTCGCCGGGCATTACTGCGGATACAGCTTCGAACTCTTCGTATTCCTTGCGCGCCATCAGTCTTGAACCTGCCGATCAGTAAAAGCGCGAATGTTAGCGCGTAAGCCTGACGGCGTGTTGCTTGCGCACGCTGTACACCCTCCATTCCTGTCCTACACTTCAATCAGCTCTTTCAAATTGCTTTGCAACTGAAGTGAGGAGTGCGGCATGAGACCTATAACAAGAAAATGCATGGCAGTGGCAGGTGTTATCGCAGTCATCGGTGTCTACGCGGCAGGCGCGTGGCGAACCGAACTGGCGCGCCAGGCACCGACCGTGGTGAGTTGCAGCTTCGGCCATTGCGTGCCGACCAATTCAACGTTCAGCGCGTTGCGATGACTGACAGTGCTTCATTTTTTTCATCGCTGATCATATGAAGGGCGCTATCGATTAGCACCCTATCGGATTAGACTGGCCAGACACCTCCCGTCACACTTGCGGCGGGTCAACACTGCCATCAGGTTTCTGTCTTTGACCAGTCTTCCCCCTACTCCCACTGCGATCCGCAGCATTTTGTTCGCGCTAATGATGGCCGTGTTCCTCAGCGCGCTCGACCAAACCATCGTCGCTGTTTCGATGCCAGCCATTTCTGCCCAGTTCAAAGATATCGATCTGCTGGCCTGGGTGATCTCCGCCTATATGGTTTCGTTGACCGTCGCCGTTCCGATCTACGGGAAGCTGGGCGATCTGTACGGACGACGCAAACTGATGCTGTTCGGTCTGGGCCTGTTCACCCTTGCCTCGCTGTTCTGCGGCATGGCCCAAAGCATGGAGCAACTGGTACTGGCTCGTGTGCTACAGGGCATTGGCGCGGGTGGCATGGTGTCGGTCAGTCAGGCGATTATCGCCGACATCGTTCCACCACGTGAACGAGGCCGCTATCAGGGCTACTTCAGCAGCATGTACGCCGTCGCCAGTGTCGCCGGCCCGGTGCTCGGCGGTCTGATGACCGAATACCTGTCGTGGCGCTGGGTATTCCTGATCAATCTACCGCTGGGGATATTCGCGTTGGTGGTGGCCTGGCGCACGCTGAAGGGTCTGCCGATTCCGCAGCGCAAGCCGATCATCGATTATCTCGGCACGGTGCTGATGATCATAGGCCTGACTGCCTTGCTGCTGGGCATTACGGAAATTGGTCAGGGCCACGGCCTGGACGATCTGCAGGTACAAGCCCTGCTGGGGGTCGCACTGCTGACCCTCGCGCTGTTTGTCTGGTATGAACGGCGCGCCAGAGAACCCCTGTTGCCCATGCACCTGTTTGCCAACCGCAGCGCGGTGCTTTGCTGGTGTACGGTATTTTTCACCAGCTTCCAGGCCATCTCGCTGATTGTGCTGATGCCGCTGCGCTACCAGACGGTCACCGGCGGCGGCGCGGACAGCGCGGCGCTTCATCTGCTTCCTCTGGCGATGGGCATGCCGATGGGGGCTTATTTCGCCGGGCGGCGCACTGCCCTGACCGGACGTTACAAGCCCTTGATAGCCACCGGCGCGGTGCTGATGCCTATCGCGATTCTGGGCATGGCTTTCACCCCGCCGCAGTCGATCGTGCTGATGAGTCTGTTCATGATCCTGACCGGTATCGCTTCAGGCATGCAGTTCCCCACCTCGCTGGTGGGGACGCAAAATTCGGTCACCATGAAAGACATGGGCGTAGCCACCAGCACCACCAATCTGTTCCGCTCACTGGGCGGTGCAGTGGGCGTGGCGTTGATGTCTGCCCTGCTGTTGGCCATGCTGCAACAGACCGGCGTCGGCCAGCTGGGGCCAGGAGCCATCAGCCACGAAGGCGCCTCCGGGAATGTATTGCTCGATAGCCTGAATGCTGCCACCGGCCCGGCACTGGAGACCTTGCGCGCCGAGCTGGCCCTGACCTTCAGAAACCTGCTGATCACAAGTGCCGCCATCTCACTGTTGGGCGTTGCCGCTGCCTGGGCGATGCCCAACAACCTTTTAAGGGGACGTGACTAGGCTCTGTACGAAAAGTGGCTGCGCTCGGTGATGCTGCGTTAAAAACAGGCTCGTGCGCGAGTCCGATCGGAATGCTCATTTACAACACGTAGACTCCGCTTCCTCGCCTGTTTTTGCCTTGCCTGACCTTCGCTCGCCGACTTTTCTTACAAAACCTAGTCGCAACGGATGACGTGGCAGCCGTCATTTCGACTGAGCCGCCCAGAACCACTGGGTTCTCTTGCCTTTCAAGTGTTCGAACGCGGGCATGATTTCGCTTTCATTGAAAAACCGGCGAGAACGCGCTCGGGCATTGCTGAACCAGTAGCCCGCCTGAGGACACGCCCGCCCCGCATCGACCGGCTGAGGAGGCTTTTCGTCAAAACGGGCAAACCATTGCGCAGTGGTTTCCTCGGTAAAGCCAAGCCCCGGCGCCAGATAGGGGTGAAGATTGCCGGTGTCCTGCAACCGGATCGGCTTGATCACTTTGTTCACGGCCATATAGGACGCAGGCGCAAGCCGACCACGCTCGCCCAGCTCAGGAACCTTTCCGGCCCGGATCATCAGTCCTGTGCTGTAGGCGTGGAAGACAATATCGCTGTGTGCGCTCAGCTGAGCCCGGAGCCTGTCACTGCTGCCCAGGCGCCTCACGAATGATTCGCCCAGAACGGTGTACCAGCCCACACCCTTGATCCGGTCCAGCAGACGAAGGCTTTCTATATGCGGCCCGGGATCGACCATCAGCCCCACATATTGCTGGGCCAACCGGTATTCCCACGACAGATACTGGTGCCCGTCGCTGGGAAGAATGCAGGCCAGACTGCCAAAACCATGTTCAGCCTGTACTTCGCTGCTCAGGTACCGAATCCAGACTTCATAGTTTTTCAAGCCATCAGGCTCGGTCAGGTAAGACCAGGGCAATACCATTTTCAGGCACGAAAGATCATTGTCGGCCTGCCCCTCGGAAGTGTTCATGACAAACAGGCTGTAGCTGGCAACTTCAGCCTGGGTAGCACTGGAGATCGACCAGACGAACTGTTCCTTTGGCGAACCTTGCACCACCTGGCGTCGGCAAGAGGCAAACCCGGAGGGCGTCAAGCGACGTATACGCTTGTAAAACTGCCATTTGAGTACCGGTTTGAAGGCCGTATAGAAACGTGAAAAGCAGGCCTCCACTCGCCGTTTTGCATCCTGCGTATGGCCCTTTCTGAAGTACAGCGTAGTGATCAGCCCCAGACGAACGACCGGCATTCCCTGCGCCGAATCCACAGCAATACATTCAGCCTGTCGCGCCAGCCGTGCAAGTGGACCCATGCAATCAAAAACAGCAGGCGACATCATTCGGACCTCCCCCGACTGACATCCAGAGTGGGCCGTTTCGGAACCACATTCATGCCCCGGTCACGCGTCGGTCGGAACGAAGTCCGGCGAGCCCGGTTCAGGCACCCGTCCGCCGCACAGGCTTTTGCATAACAGTCCATGTTTTCAGAGCATATAGGCGCAAGATTTCGCCTGGACATGCAACTTCCCTCTCACAATGTCGATTAAGGAGCGAAGAGTGAAGGGAGTTTCGAGACGGAGCAATACACGGAATTTAGTTTGGGAAATCAGCTACATGTTTCAGGAAATGTCCTACCGGAATCCTACAACACCATGTCATCCCGTGCCGTAAACCCTGATGACAGGCACCTGTCGGCGTACGTGAATGTCAGCAAACGGTAAACTTTTTGTTTACCGCAACTAAATTGAAATCAGAGGGTGCCCAACCGGAACCCGAGCGCGTTATATTCAGTCAGCTCTGACTTCGGTGCTGTGGCGTCAGCAATGACGGGCTGAAGCGCAGCATGTCCATGCAGACTTCCACCAGTTGTTCGGATTCCGACGGCAGCGAATAACTGTCAGGTACCAACAGCCACTGGTAAATGATGCCGTTGATGTATGAAAACAGAGCGACCGCTGCGCGGGCCGTATCCAGACCTGCTGGCAATTGCCCCTGACGCACGGCATTGCTCAGCCCCAACTGAATACGCTCGTGGCACTGAATGGCGTTCTCTTGACGCTGACGACGAAAATCACACATCTCGTCAGTAAACTCGCATTTATGAAAAAGGATTTCATTGATGCGACGGGTTTTAGGGTCAAGTGCAAGCTCATGAAACAGGTGAACCAAGAGATTCTTCATGCACCCCAGTGGGTCTTCTTCGTCTTCGTCCTGACTGGCCTGCGCCATTTCGTCGAGCGGTTCCTGCAGGCTATCCAGCATCGCCTGAACCAGATCGGCCTTGTTGTTGAAGTGCCAATAGATGGCACCCCTCGTCACACCGGCAAGCGTCGCGATGTCGGCCAGCGTCGTGCGAGCGACGCCACGCTCGTAAAAAGCCTGCTCGGCAGCCTCCAGTATCTGGCTGCGAGTGATCTGAGCTTCCTCTTTGGTGCGACGAACCATGGCAATCAACCTCAAAAAATTCTCTTCAGGCACCTTTGCGGTTCACGGCCTGAAGATAAAACCGGGCGGCAGTTGTTTCGCCTTGTCCCGAACCCGCTGATGGCACCCTTCGCGGCGAATGATTGCACGGGGAAGGTATTTACAAACAGCCATGAATGTAAGTATATTCCTTAGCATGCTACTTATCTAGCCGAAATATTTTTTAACACTTCAACACTCTGTTGAGTAAACAGGCTCCTGCCCCGAGGATCTTCATGCAATTCAAGCCAGCTGTTACCGTTCTGGTCACTGCCGTCGCCCTGGCAACCCTGCTCAGCGGTTGTGGCAAGAAGGAGCAGGAGGCACCGCCTCCGCAGACCCCTGAGGTCGGTGTAGTCACACTGAAAGCCCAGCCATACACGTTGACCACCGAACTGCCCGGCCGAACCACCGCGTTCCGCGTGGCTGAAGTCCGGCCGCAGGTCAATGGCATCATTCTCAAACGCCTGTTCACCGAAGGCGGTGACGTCAAGGCCGGTCAGCAGCTGTATCAGATTGATCCGTCCATCTATGACGCGAACGTGAACAGCGCCAAGGCGACTCTGCAGTCCGCCAAGTCAATGTCCGACCGTTACAAGCAACTGGTCAATGAGCAGGCCGTCAGCCGTCAGGAGTACGACACGGCGCTGGCGTCGACCCAGGAAGCCCAGGCCACGTTGCAAACTGCACAGATCAACCTGCGTTTCACCAAGGTACTGGCGCCGATTTCCGGACGCATCGGTCGTTCCGCCGTCACCGAGGGTGCGCTGGTCAGCAACGGCCAGACCAACGCGATGGCAACGATCCAGCAACTGGACCCGATCTACGTGGACGTCAATCAGTCCTCCGCGGACATGCTCAAACTGCGTGCCGATCTGGCCAGCGGCCGGTTGCAGAAGTCGGGCGACAACTCTGCTTCGGTCAAGCTGACCCTGGAAGACGGCAGTGAATACGCACAGGAAGGCAAGCTTGAGTTCTCCGAAGTGTCGGTCGATCAGGCCACCGGTTCGGTGACCCTGCGCGCCGTGTTCCCCAACCCGGACCACGTGCTGCTGCCCGGCATGTTCGTACATGCTCAGCTGAAGGCCGGCGTCAACAGCAAGGCCATCCTCGCGCCACAACAAGGCGTGACCCGTGACCTGAAAGGTACGCCGACCGCCCTGGTGGTCAACAAGGACAACAAGGTCGAACAGCGTGAACTGGTCACCAGCCGTACCGCCGGTGCCTATTGGCTGATCGAAAAAGGCCTGAATGAAGGTGACCGCGTGATCACCGAAGGTCTGCAATACGTCAAACCAGGCGCTGAAGTGAAGGTCAAGGAAGCAACCAACCTCACCGCTGACCAGTCTGCCAATGCTGCCCCTGCTGCCACTGGCAAAGGTGAGTGATAGATGTCCAGATTCTTTATTGACCGCCCCATCTTCGCCTGGGTATTAGCCCTGGTGATCATGTTGGTAGGCACGCTTTCGATCATGAAGCTGCCGATCAACCAATACCCGGCCATCGCACCGACGGCCATCGATATCCAGGTCACTTACCCGGGTGCTTCTGCACAGACCGTGCAGGACACCGTGGTACAGATCATCGAGCAACAGCTCAACGGTATCGACAACCTGCGTTATGTTTCCTCGGACAGTAACTCCGACGGCAGCATGACCATCACCGTAACCTTCAATCAGGGCACCAACCCTGACACCGCTCAGGTACAGGTGCAGAACAAGCTCAACCTGGCCACCCCGCTGCTGCCGCAAGAAGTACAGCAACAGGGTCTGCGGGTGACCAAGTCGGTGAAGAACTTCCTGCTGGTGATCGGCCTCGTGGCCGAAGATGGCACACTGACCCGTGAAGACTTGTCCAACTACATCGTTTCCAACATCCAGGACCCGATCTCGCGGACTTCAGGCGTGGGTGACTTCCAGGTGTTCGGTTCGCAGTATGCAATGCGTATCTGGCTGGACCCGGCCAAGCTCAACAACTTCCAGCTGACGCCTGTGGACGTGACCACCGCGGTCAGCGCGCAGAACGTGCAGATCGCGACCGGTCAGCTGGGCGGCCTGCCAGCGCTTCCCGGCACTCAGTTGAACGCAACCATCATCGGCAAGACACGCCTGCAGACCGCCGAGCAGTTCGGCAACATCCTGCTCAAGGTCAACACCGACGGTTCGCAGGTTCGCCTCAAGGACGTGGCTCGTATCGCGCTGGGCGGTCAGAACTACAGCATCGACGCACAGTTCAACGGCAAACCGGCTTCCGGTATGGCGATCAAACTGGCCTCGGGTGCCAACGCACTCGATACCGCCAAAGCAATTCGCGCCACCATCAGCGAGCTGGAGCCTTTCTTTCCGCCCGGAATGAAAGTCGTCTACCCATATGACACCACCCCGACCGTAACGGAATCCATCAGCGGCGTGGTTCACACCCTGATCGAAGCCATCGTGCTCGTGTTCCTGGTGATGTACCTGTTCCTGCAGAACCTGCGCGCGACCATCATCACCACGATGACAGTGCCGGTGGTATTGCTGGGTACGTTCGGCATTCTTGCCGCGTTCGGCTTCACCATCAACACGCTGACCATGTTCGGTATGATTCTGGCCATCGGACTTCTGGTGGACGATGCCATCGTGGTGGTGGAAAACGTCGAACGGGTGATGGCCGAGGAGCATCTGTCTCCTAAAGAGGCCACGCAGAAATCCATGGACCAGATCCAGGGTGCGCTGGTCGGTATCGCGATGGTGCTCTCGGCGGTGCTGTTGCCGATGGCGTTCTTCGGCGGCTCGACCGGTGTGATCTACAAGCAGTTCTCGATCACCATTGTTTCCGCGATGGCCCTCTCGGTCCTCGTGGCCCTGATCTTCACCCCGGCGCTGTGCGCCACGATGCTCAAACCTCTCGATCCGGAGAAACACGGCCAACCCAAGCGCGGATTCTTCGGCTGGTTCAACCGGACCTTCGACCGCAGCGTGGTCAGCTACGAAAACGGCGTGAAGCGCATGGTGACCCACAAGTTGCCGGCCTTCGTCGTGTACCTGATCATCGTGGCCGGCATGATCTGGCTGTTCACCCGTATCCCGGCGGCGTTCCTGCCAGAAGAAGACCAGGGCGTCATCTTCGCCCAGGTCCAGACACCGGCTGGTTCTTCCGCAGAGCGCACGCAGAAAGTCATCGATGAGATGCGCGACTTCCTGCTCGACAAGGAAAACGGCGAAGGCAAGGGCGTTAACTCGGTATTCAGCGTCAACGGCTTCAACTTCGCTGGCCGTGGTCAAAGCTCCGGTCTGGCGTTCGTGATGCTCAAGCCGTGGGACGAGCGTGATGCCGAGACCACTGTGTTCAAGATCGCCGAACGGGCCCAGGCGCACTTCGCCAGCTTCCGTGACGCCATGGTGTTCGCGGTCGTACCGCCATCGGTACTGGAACTGGGTAACGCCACCGGTTTCGACGTTTACCTGCAGGACCAGGGCGGTGTCGGTCACCAGAAACTGCTGGATGCACGCAACCAGTTCCTGGGCATGGCGGCACAAAGCAAGATTCTGGCGGGCGTACGTCCCAACGGCCTGAACGACGAACCGCAGTATCAACTGACTGTGGACGACGAGAAAGCCAGCGCCCTGGGCATTACCCTGTCCAACATCAACCAGACCCTGTCCATCGCGCTGGGCGGCAGCTACGTCAACGACTTCATCGACCGTGGTCGGGTGAAGAAAGTGTACGTGCAGGGCGAAGCCTTCAGCCGCATGACGCCTGAAGACCTGCAGAAATGGTACGTGCGCAACGACAGCGGCACCATGGTGCCCTTGTCGGCCATTGCCAGCGGCGAGTGGATCTACGGTTCGCCCAAACTGTCGCGTTATAACGGCGTAGCGGCCATGGAAGTGCTGGGTACACCTGCTCCGGGCTACAGCTCCGGACAGGCAATGGCGGAAGTGGAAGCCATCGCTCAGAAACTGCCTGCCGGTATTGGCTACTCGTTTACCGGCCTGTCATTCGAAGAGCGTCTGTCCGGTTCTCAGGCACCTGCCCTGTACGCACTGTCCATGCTGGTGGTGTTCCTCTGTCTGGCAGCGCTGTACGAAAGCTGGTCGATTCCGATTGCGGTCATGCTCGTGGTGCCGCTCGGCGTGATCGGTGCACTGATGGCGACCAGTCTGCGCGGGCTGTCCAACGACGTGTTCTTCCAGGTGGGCCTGCTGGTGACGGTGGGGCTCGCGGCGAAGAACGCCATTCTGATTGTCGAGTTCGCCAAGGAACTGCATGAGCAGGGCAAATCGCTGGTCGAGTCGGCGATGGAAGCTTGCCGGATGCGCTTGCGTCCGATCATCATGACCTCGATGGCGTTCATCCTCGGCGTGGTTCCGCTGGCAATCTCCAGCGGCGCCGGTTCGGGCAGCCAGCACGCCATCGGTACAGGCGTGATCGGCGGTATGATCACCGCAACGATCCTGGCGATCTTCTGGGTGCCTATGTTCTACGTCGCCGTGTCGTCGGTGTTCAAAGGCAAAGACAAATCAAACAAGCAACACGTCAAAACTACCGAGGCTGGCCAATGAGCAAGTCCCTGATCTCTCTGGCAGTTACCGCGTTCATTCTCGGCGGCTGCTCCTTGATCCCCGAGTACAAGCAGCCGGAAGCGCCGGTCGCCGCTCAATACCCGCAAGGTCCGGCGTACTCGCCGGCCGAAGCGGCCAAAATGGCTGCCGCCGAACAGGGCTGGCGCGAGTTCTTCCGTGATCCGGCGCTGCAGCGTCTGATCCAGACCGCGCTGGTCAACAACCGTGACCTGCGTGTCGCGGCCCTGAATATCGACGCCTACCGTGCGCAGTACCGCATCCAGCGTGCGGACCTGCTGCCTGCGGTTTCCGCCAATGGCAGCGGCAGCCGTCAGCGCGTTCCGGGTGACCAGACGCAGACCGGCCAGTCGGCCATCACCAGCAGCTATTCGGCCACGCTGGGCGTCAGCGCCTATGAGCTGGACCTGTTCGGTCGTGTCCGCAGCCTCAGCCAGCAGGCTCTGGAAACCTACTTCGCCAGCGAAGAGGCACGTCGCAGCACCCAGATCAGTCTGGTGGCCAACGTCGCCAATGCCTACCTGACCTGGCAGGCCGACAAGGAACTGCTCAAGCTGACGCAGGACACCCTCAAGACCTACGAAGAAAGCTATCGCCTGACTTCGCGCAGCAATGAAGTCGGTGTTTCTTCGGCCCTGGACCTGAGCCAGTCGCGGACCGCTGTCGAAAGCGCCCGCGCCCGCCTGGCGCAGTACCAGCGTCTGGTTGCACAGGACCAGAACAATCTGGTGCTGTTGCTGGGCACGGGGCTGCCTGACAACCTGCCAGCCAGCCAGTTGCTCGACTCCGACATGCTGACCGAAATGCCGGCCGGCTTGCCGTCCGATCTGTTGCAACGTCGTCCGGACATTCTGGAAGCCGAGCACACGCTCAAGGCTGCCAACGCCAACATCGGTGCCGCACGTGCTGCGTTCTTCCCGAGCATCAGCCTGACAGCAAGCGCGGGCACCAGCAGCACAGAATTGTCCGGTCTGTTCAAGGGCGGTTCGGGCACCTGGCTGTTCCAGCCGAGCATCAATATTCCGATCTTCAACGCCGGCAGCCTGCGCGCCAGCCTGGATTACTCGAAGATCCAGAAGGAAATCAGCGTCGCCAACTACGAGAAGGCGATTCAGACCGCCTTCCAGGAAGTGTCCGACGGCCTGGCCTCGCGCAAGACCTACGACGAACAACTCCAGGCACAGCGTGACTTCGTCACCGCCAACCAGGACTACTACCGTCTGGCCGAGCGTCGCTACCGCATCGGGATCGACAGCAACCTGACGTTCCTCGATGCCCAGCGTTCGCTATTCAGCGCGCAACAAACGCTGATCACCGACCGTCTTGCGCAGCTGACCAGTGAGGTCAATCTGTACAAGGCCCTCGGCGGCGGCTGGTACGAGAAGACGGGGCAGACCGCAACGATCGACAAAGAGAAGCCGTCGATCCAGCTGTTCTGATTCGTTCGCTCTGATCAACGCGCAATAAAAAACCCACCGGATCCGGTGGGTTTTTTTATGCCTGCAAAACAGCGCTCATCAATGATCGTGATGCAGGTAAGCGGGCTCCTTGGGCAAGCGCAGGCTGAACAGGAACGCGATTGCCATCATCGCCGTCACGTACCAATAAAAGCTGTTCTCCATCCCCGCACTCTTGAGCTTCAAGGCGACGAATTCGGCCGAGCCGCCAAACGCTGCGTTGGCCACGGCGTAGGCCAGACCGACACCCAGAGCGCGGACCTGGGGCGGGAACATCTCGGCCTTCACCAGCCCGCTGATCGAGGTGTAGAAGCTGACGATGGCCAATGCCAGGGTAATCAGAACAAACGCCATGAATGGATGGGTGTTGGTTTTCAGCGTCATCAGAATCGGCACCGTACACAGCGTACCCAGCGCGCCGAACCACAGCATCGAATTACGTCGGCCGATACGGTCAGCCAGCATGCCGAACAACGGCTGCATGCACATGTACAGGAACAATGCACCGGTCATGATGTAACTGGCGGTCTTGGCTTCCATGCCACCGGTATTCACCAGGTATTTCTGCATGTACGTGGTAAAGGTGTAGAAAATCAAAGAGCCGCCCGCGGTGTAACCCAGCACGGTAATGAATGCAGCCTTGTGGTGGGTGAACAGTGCCTTGATGCTACCCGCGTCCTTGTCCTGACGGCTTTCAGCGGTGGTGGTTTCATTCAGCGTGCGACGCAGCAGCAAGGCAATGACCGCCGCCGCCGCGCCGATGACGAATGGAATACGCCAGCCGTAGTCGCGCAGCTCTTCAGTGGTGAGAAATTGCTGGAGGATGACCACGGTCAGCACCGCCAGCAACTGACCGCCAATCAGAGTCACGTACTGGAACGAGGCATAGAAACCACGCTGCCCGCGCAACGCCACTTCGCTCATGTAGGTGGCCGTGGTGCCGTATTCGCCGCCGACCGACAAGCCTTGAAGCAGACGCGCCATCAACAGCAGTGCCGGTGCCCAGGCGCCAATCGACGCGTAGGTCGGCAGACACGCGATGATCAGCGAGCCGGCACACATCATGGTCACCGAGATCAGCATGGAGTTCTTGCGACCATGCTTGTCTGCAACCCTGCCAAACAGCCAGCCGCCAATCGGTCGCATCAGAAAACCGGCAGCGAACACGCCTGCGGTATTGAGCAACTGAACGGTCGGATCATCGGAAGGAAAGAAAGCGGGCGCGAAGTAGATCGCACAGAAGGCGTAAATATAAAAGTCGAACCATTCGACCAGATTCCCGGAAGAGGCGCCGACAATCGCGAAGATTCTTTTGCTTCGCTCCTCGCCGGTGTAATGCGGTGCTTTTGATGTTGTCGTCATTATTTTCCCCAAATGAAACTGTCCATAAGACACAATCTGTAACACCCTGCTGCCTCAAGCACAACAACCCGGGCCATCAGCCTGTCTTTTCGTGGAGACAGATCGATGAACCGGGTTGCTGAACAAAGCGAAAAATGGGGCGTTATGGACGCTCGATGGCCAGCGCCAGACCCTGGCCTACACCGACGCACATGGTCGCCAGACCTTTGCGACCGCCGGTTTTTTCCAGATGGTGCAACGCGGTCAGTACCAGCCGTGCGCCACTCATGCCCAGCGGGTGGCCCAGGGCAATCGCACCACCGTTGGGATTGACCTGCGGCGCATCGTCGGCAAGGCCCAGTTCCCGCAGCACCGCGATGCCCTGGCTGGCGAAGGCCTCATTGAGTTCGATGACATCGAAATCGGAAACCGCCAAGCCCAGTCTCTCGACCAGCTTGCGCACCGCAGGCACCGGGCCGATGCCCATCACCCGAGGTTCAACGGCTGCGCTGGCCATGCCAAGCACCCGTGCGCGAGGTGTCAGGCCGTGTTTTTTTACCGCCTCGGCAGAGGCAAGAATCAGCGCGGCAGCCCCGTCGTTCACTCCGGACGCATTGCCTGCCGTGACGGTCTTGTCCGCCCCGTTGACCGGCTTGAGCTTGCTCAGGGTTTCCAGACGGGTGTCGGCACGCGGGTGCTCATCCTTGTCGACCACGGTTTCGCCTTTCTTGTGCGCTACACGCACCGGTACGATCTCTTCCTCGAAAAAGCCCGCAGCCTGGGCAACGGCGGTGCGTTGCTGGCTGCGCAGGGCGAAAGCGTCCTGATCGGCTCGAGAAATAGAGAAGTCGGCGGCCACGTTGTCGCCTGTCTCCGGCATGGAGTCCACGCCGTAGAGGGCTTTCATGGCCGGGTTGATGAAGCGCCAGCCGATGGTGGTGTCTTCCAGTTTCAGGTTGCGCGAGAACGCCGCGTCGGCCTTGCCCATGACGAAGGGCGCACGCGACATCGACTCGACGCCGCCTGCAATCGCCAACTCCATCTCACCGGTTGCAATGGCGCGGAATGCCGTACCGATGGCATCCATGCCCGAAGCGCACAGACGATTGAGCGTCACGCCTGGCACGGTCGTAGGCAGACCGGCCAGCAGCGCGGCCATGCGCGCCACGTTACGGTTGTCTTCACCGGCCTGGTTGGCGCAACCGAGGAACACTTCGTCGACTTCGGCCCAGTTGACGGTCGGGTTACGCTCCATCAGCGCTTTGATCGGGATGGCCGCCAGGTCGTCGGCTCGCACCGAGGACAGCCCGCCACCAAAGCGACCGATGGGGGTGCGAATCGCGTCGCAGATAAATACGTCACGCATCACGCTTCTCCTGCGACCTGACCGTGGGCGGCAGCGGTCCGGGCTTCCAGATCCCGCAAAGCGGTCAGTTCGACATCGGTTGGTTCTTCGGAATAGACCACGTTGTCAGCGAACCGTACTTCCCAGCCGGTCGCGGCGATGACTTGCTCGCGGGTAACGCCGGGGTGCAGCGTGGTCACCACGAATTCGTTGCTGCCCTCTTCCGGCTCCATGATGCACAGGTCGGTGATGATGCCCACCGGACCCGCGCCGGGCAGGCCCAGACGCTTGCGTGAATCGCCGCCTTCGCCATGACCGACCGAGGTGATGAAGTCGAGCTTGTTGACGAACGAACGTGCCGACTGCTTCAAGATGATCAGCACCGATTTGGCCGACCCGGCAATCTCCGGCGCGCCACCGGCACCCGGCAGGCGTACCTTCGGGTTGTGATAGTCACCCACGACTGTGGTGTTGATATTGCCGAAACGGTCGACTTGCGCGGCGCCGAGAAAGCCGACATCCACGCGTCCGCCCTGCAGCCAGTAGCGGAAAATCTCGCTGGTGGCGACCACGGTATCCGCCGTTTCAGCCAGCTCGCCATCGCCGATGGACAGTGGCAACACCGTCGGTTTGGCGCCGATCGGGCCGGACTCGTAAATCAGCACCACATCCGGCGCCGACGTCAGACGTGCCAGATTCGCCGCCTTGGAAGGCAAGCCGATCCCGACAAAGCAGACCGCTCCGTTACGCAGACGGCGGGCGGCGGCAACGGTCATCATTTCACTGGTGGTGTACGTCATTATTTTGCCTCCGAAGCGCGAGCCAGCTTGCTCTGGAATTCGCTGAAGTCCGCTGTGCCGTGGATGTATTCGTCGATCCAGGCCTTGAAGGTTTCTCGGTCTCGGGCAATCGGGTCCCAAGCCTGATAAAAGGGATTGTCACGCTCGTAGTAGCCGTGGGCGTAGGAAGGATGTGCGCCGCCCGGTACCAGACATACCGCGCTCAACGCCCAAGTGGGCAGTACGCAGGAGTTCATCGGCGCCTTGAGGTCATCGACAATCTCCTCGACCGTGACGATGCAACGCCTGGCCGCCAGTGCGGCTTCCTTCTGCGCCCCAAGAATGCCCCAGAGCAGCACGTTGCCCTTGCGATCGGCTTTCTGGGCGTGAATCACGGTCACGTCGGGGCGCACGGACGGCACGGCCGCCAGCACTTCACCAGTAAACGGACAGGTCACAGTCTTGATCAGCGGGTTGACCTTCGGCAGATCCGAACCGGCATAAGCGCGCAGTACGGCGAACGGCAAACCCGAGGCGCCGGCAACATACGCGTTGGCCAGATCGGCATGGCTGTGCTCTTCGATTTCCATCGCACGCGGCCACTGCTTTTCGACCGCATCCCGCAGGCGGTGCAGCGAGCCGACGCCAGGGTTGCCGCCCCACGAGAAAATCAGACGCTTGGCGCAACCGGCACCGATCAACTGGTCGTAGATCAGGTCGGGAGTCATGCGCACCAGCGTCAGGTCTTTTTTGCCCTGACGAATGATTTCATGGCCGGCGGCCGTAGGGATCAGGTGGGTGAAGCCTTCCAGCGCAACGGTGTCGCCATCGTTGATCAGTTGCTTCACCGCTTCGCGTAGAGAAAGAATGTCTGCCATGAGGTGCTCCGAACCCAACATCATGTTCAATGATCAGCGCGAAGACCTGCGCCGGAATGAAAATGAGGTTATGCCTGAGCCCTGCCGCAAACAATCCGATAATCGACTAACTGTTCGGTAATCGAACCCATTCGCTGATTATCAATAACCCGTGTCTCAGGTGAACAACTGGGTGCTCAGATCACGGCTGGCGTCGAGCATGATCGGCAGAAAGCGCTGCTCCAGCTCACTGCGGGCCACCCGTCCGGCACTGGTGCTGACATTGAGCGCAGCCAGTACCTGGCCTGATGCATCATAGACTGGCACGGCAATGGAACGAAGCCCCTGTTCCAGTTCCTGGTCGACAATGCACCACCCTTGCTGACGAACCTGTTGCAGACACTCGAGCAAGGCTTCTGGTGTACGAATGGTGCGACTGGTCTTGGGCTGCAGGTCCACGTGATCCAGATATTCCTGCAACGAGACGTCATCCAGCGCAGCCAGCAGGATGCGTCCCATCGACGTGCAATACGCCGGCAGTCGACCGCCCACCGAGAGATCCACCGATATCAGCCGCTGGGTCGTGGCCGACCGGGCTATATATAAGATGTCGTCGCCTTCAAGGGTGGCCATGTTGCACGCCTCGTGCAACTGATCGCTCATGCGGTCCAGATAAGGCTGTGAAGAAATCGCCAGCGGCGTGGACGACAAATAGGCATGGCCCAACGTCAGAACCTTGGGCAGCAAAGAATAGGTGCGGCCATCCGTGGTGGCGTACCCCAGTTTGATCAAGGTGTGCAGACAACGACGCACAGCCGCCCTGGGAATTTCCGTACGGTGGCTGATCTGCGCGATGGTCAGGTGCCGTTTGCGCTCCTGAAAGGCGTGAATCACTGCAAGCCCCCGCGCCAGCGAGGTCATGAAATCAGGATCGCCGGTCAACGCTTGAATGCGCTTGGCAGGCGAAGCCACGATCGGCGGAGCCAGTGAGGAAAAAGAATTACGCAGTTCGTCGTTCATTGCCGCAACCTCTGTACACCCTTTCAGGCCTTGTGAACCGGCGGTTTCAGACCCATGCAGCGCATCGATCCGCCTCGGCTTGTGCGATTATCGAACCAATGGCCGATAATCGCAATTGACCCGTAGGAAATATGCTTATACCTTTAGGTCTGCCACGAAGTGACTTCTTGGAAATTACTGGTCAGGTACCCACTGAGAAGTCCATGGCAGCGGCCTTGCCCTTTAAGCAAGGCCGTTTTCATTACAGCTCATCCTGTGTGGCGCCCACGCGGAAGCCGGAATATTTCCTGACCACACTCCCCTCGCCTCTAATCAAACAGTCGAACCATCTGACTTGCTGAATTCCGACGCCATTGTTTTGTCCTGACCTGTCAATTCTTCTTTATGAAAGTTCCGTCATAAACATGACTCACCTATACTTCGGAACATTCGTACAAAATGAGTAGGCTCTCTCATTATTCAAACCGCTATAGTTGACGCAGCCTAACTTCTTGGCGATAGTACCTTTCCATTGACGGGCTAAATCTTCAGCAGTGACTCGCGTTCTCCCGAGCCTTCGAGCTGCAGCCGCGTCAAAGCACCGGACCTGTACAACGTTGTAACGGGCCCTGTGCAACCGGCGGTCAACCCTGACCTCCGGCGTTTCAACCCTGAACCACATGTCGCTACGACAGTTGTTTTTCTCCGGTGCCCGTAGCCGCGAGGCGCAGCAAGGTGTTCAGACTTTTCCAGTCAATGTGCTGATGCATGATTCCCTGTCCTGTTTTTCGGGCAGCCACTGGAACGAACATGTTTGCCGTGCATTGCGTTTTCGCCGGAACTCATTTGACTCGATCAGGTAATAAAGTGACTAAAGAAGAACTGCGCGCAGAACTGGAGCGCCAGGAGCAACGTTTCAAGGATGTCTACGGTGGCGAAATCACCACTTACGCCGCGCAACCGGAGCCGGAACGCAAACCCTGGCGCAAACGGGCCAGCCTTCGGGATCAGGCTTTCAAAGAGGAATTGCAAAAAATGGAACAGGACCTGAAACAAGAGTCCTGATGATCAGGCTGGAACAGCCACGATGATCTGATCCGCATTACCGCGACCTGAAATTGAAGTGTCATTGCCTGTCTGCCTCACCATCGGGGCGGCGCTCATGCGTCTTTTTTTTGGTTTCAGGCGACACCGGTCGAGGCCGACAAGTCGATACGTATTTTTTCTGTCATAATCGCGCCCCCTTCAGACCGGGTCAGAAAATCTACATGATCGAATTATTCAGCGGGCTAGATGCTTGGGTGCTTGTGAGCCTGTTGCTTGCCCTGGCCTTTGTTCTTGCCTTCGAGTTCATCAATGGCTTTCATGACACTGCGAACGCGGTGGCGACAGTCATTTACACGAAAGCCATGCCGCCGCATCTGGCTGTGATCCTTTCCGGTGTGTTCAACTTTCTCGGCGTACTGCTGGGCGGCGTGGGCGTTGCGTACGCCATCGTTCACCTGCTGCCGGTCGAATTGCTGATCAACGTCAATACCGGCCACGGCCTGGCCATGGTGTTCTCGCTGCTGGCAGCGGCGATCACCTGGAACCTGGGCACCTGGTACTTCGGTATTCCGGCATCCAGCTCCCACACGTTGATCGGTTCGATCCTGGGTGTCGGTCTGGCCAACGCCCTGATCAACGACATACCGCTGGCCGATGGCGTCAACTGGCAGAAGGCAATCGATATCGGTGCCTCTCTGGTGTTCTCGCCACTGGCAGGCTTTCTGATCGCGGGTCTGGTCCTGATCGCACTGAAATGGTGGCGACCACTGTCCAAGATGCACAAGACCCCGGAACAGCGTCGCAAGCTGGATGACAAGAAGCATCCGCCATTCTGGAACCGTCTGGTACTGGTGATCTCCGCCATGGCCGTCAGCTTCGTGCATGGCTCCAACGATGGCCAGAAAGGCATCGGCCTGATCATGCTGGTGCTGATCGGTATCGTGCCGAGCCAGTTCGTACTGGACCTCAACAGCACGACCTATCAGATCGAGCGTACCCGCGACGCCACCCAGCACCTCAGCCAGTTCTACCAGCGCAACAGCAGCACGCTGGGCGAGTACCTGGCGATGGGCAAGGCGGAAAAAGGTGACCTGCCGTCCAGTTCCGCGTGCAACCCGGAACAGACCGAGCCGACCATCGACGCCCTACTGGATCGCTTGAAAGGTGTCTCCGACTACCATTCGATGCCGTCCGAAAGCCGTATCGAAGTACGTCGTTATCTGTTGTGCCTGGATGACACCGCCCGCAAGGTCGGCAAATTGCCGGGCCTGGAAGCACGTGAAAAATCCGATCTCGAGAAGCTGCGCAAGGACCTGACCGGCACCACTGAATACGCGCCGTTCTGGGTGATTCTGGCCGTTGCACTGGCGCTTGGTATCGGCACCATGGTCGGCTGGAAGCGTGTGGTGCTGACCATCGGCGAGAAGATCGGCAAGCAGGGCATGACCTACGCACAGGGCATGTCGGCACAGATCACCACCGCCTGTGCCATCGGCATGGCCAACGTGTTCAGCCTGCCGGTTTCTACCACGCACATTCTGTCTTCGGGCGTAGCCGGTACCATGGTTGCGAACAAGAGCGGACTGCAGGGTGGTACAGTTCGTACCATTCTTCTGGCTTGGGTGCTGACCCTGCCAGCAACAGTGGCGCTGTCTGCCGCCCTGTTCTGGGTTGCCTCCAAAGCGCTGTCCTGATCTGAAGTCGTTCGGGCGGTGCAAGCCCTGCACCGCCCGAGCGAGTCAGCTTTACCTGCGTTTCTTCGTTCCCAGCAACGACCCCATCAGCCCCCGCACCAACTCTCGGCCCAACTGGCTGGCCGCCTGACGCATGGCGTTCTTCATGGCCTGCCCGGCCATCCCGCCCAGAAAATCCCCCGCCTTGTCACTGAAGCTTGCTTCAGGTTTTTCATCGGTTTTCACAGCATCGGCCGTTTCAGGTTCGGACACCTTGCGCGCGGCCAGCATCTCATAGGCGGATTCACGGTCGACCGGCTTGTTGTAACGCCTGCCAAGGGATGAGATGGCAATCAGGTCCGCCCGCTCTTCTGCCGTCAACGGACCGATACGCGATTGAGGCACAGCGATGAGCACGCGCTGCACCATGGCGGGCGTGCCCTTGTCCTGCAACGTTCCGACCAGCGCCTCGCCGATACCCAATTCGGTCAATACACTCAAAGCATCGAAGTCAGGGTTGGGCCTGAAACCCTCGGCCACGGCTCGCAACGATTTCTGCTCCTTGGCCGTGAAAGCGCGCAGGCCGTGTTGAATCCGCAACCCCAACTGGGCCAGCACATCATCAGGCAGGTCGCCGGGTGACTGAGTAACGAAATACACGCCCACGCCTTTGGAACGAATCAGGCGCACAACTTGTTCAAGCCGTTCCTGCAAGGCTTTGGGTGTGTCCGCAAACAGCAGGTGCGCTTCATCAAAGAAAAGCGCCAGCAGCGGTTTTTCGGCATCGCCTCGCTCGGGCAACTGCTCGAAAAGCTCGGCCAGCAGCCACAACAGAAAGGTTGCGTAGACTTTGGGCGCTTCATGCACCAGTCTGCTGGCGTCCAGCAGATGGATGCGCCCTCGCCCATCGTTGTCAGGCTGAAGAATGTCTTCCAGTTGCAAGGCCGGCTCGCCGAACAGCGCCTCGGCACCCTGCTGCTCGAGGACCGCCAACCGTCGCTGCAACGCCTGACTGGAGCCGGACGTCATCAATGCGCTGTCCTCGCCCAGCAACTGCGGGTTTTCACGCAGGTGATTGAGCAGCGCCTTGAGGTCCTTTATGTCAAGCAACAACAGTCCTTCTCGATCAGCCACCTTAAAGGCTGCATATAACGCTGACTGCTGGCTGTCCGTCAGCTCCAGCAGGTTACCCAGCAAAAGCGGCCCCATTTCGCTCAGGGTCGTACGCAGCGGATGGCCGGATTTCCCATCGATATCCCATAAAGTGACCGGATAAGCCCGAGGCGTGTGTTCAAGCCAGGGCATACCGGCAATTCGCTCGGCAATTTTGCCCCGAGGGTCGCCTGCAGCACCCAGCCCGCACAGATCGCCCTTGATGTCAGCGGCAAAAACCGCGACCCCGGCGTCACTGAACGCCTCTGCCAGGCGTTGCAAGGTCACCGTTTTGCCTGTCCCGGTCGCACCAGCCACCAGTCCGTGACGATTGGCCAGGCGAAGCGCCTGGGAGATCGGCTGTCCGTCAGGAGCGGCGCCCAGAATCATTTCTCGATAATCGTGCATGTTTTATTTTCTCCGCAACATGAGACACGCTGGCATTGAGCCTGGTCATTGCCCCTGCGTTTTGTTCAGGCCCGATGACACATCATCCTCTCAACGGAACATTGCGTCTGCCGCCTGCTTGCCAAACGGTGAATCCCGGCCGAACAACTATCCTTCAAGGAGGTCAAGAAAGGACGACCTCAGATCGGAGGAATGTTGCCGTGCACATTGCCGACATGACGATGTTCTACGCCCCGGCCAGTGGCGGCGTACGCACCTATCTCGATGCCAAACACCCACGCCTGGGGCGCCGCCCCGGCGTGCGCCACAGCCTGCTTGTGCCAGGCGCGCGTGCGGATCACAAGGATGGCATCTACAGTGTTCCGGCCCCCGCCCTGCCGTTCAGCAACGGCTATCGGTTTCCGCTGCGGGTCGCGCCATGGCGCAAGATGCTGCACAACCTGCAACCCGACCTGATCGAAGCAGGCGACCCTTACCTGACCGCCTGGGCCGCACTTGACGCCAGACGGTATCTGGACGCGCCGGTAATCGGCTTCTACCACTCCGACCTTCCGCTGCTGGTGAGCAATCGCATGGGCAACTGGATGGGCATGAGCGCTCAGGCTTATATCGGCAAGCTGTACACCAACTTCGACAGGGTGCTTGCGCCCAGCCAGGTCATGGCCGACAAGCTGATCGGCATGGGGGTGGAAAACGTGCATGTGCAACCTCTTGGCGTGGACCTGCAGGTCTTCAACCCGCACCACAGGGACGAAAACCTGAAAACCGAACTGGGTCTGTGCGAGGACACCCACCTGCTGATCTTCGCCGGGCGCGGTTCCAGGGAGAAAAACCTGCCGGTGTTGCTTGAGTGCATGAAACAGCTGGGCCCGCGTTACCACCTTCTGCTGGTAGGCTCGCACATGCCTTTGAACGTGCCGGATAACGTGACGGTGATCAATCGTTTCTGCAAGGCCACCCATCTGGCACGCCTGCTGGCAAGCGCCGATGCACTGGTTCACGCGGGCGATCAGGAAACATTCGGGCTGGTCGTGCTTGAAGCCATGGCATGCGGCATTCCGGTTGTGGCGGTCGCCGCCGGAGCATTCACTGAAATCGTTCCCGGCCACTGTGGATTGCTATGCGAAGCAAACGACGCCAAGGCCATGACCGCCGCGGTGAAAGAGCTGTTCTGCAATGAGGTGCATGCAAAAGGTCGGGCTTCCAGACGCTACGTGGAAGAGCACTACAGCTGGGACGTGGTGGTGAATGGCCTGCTCGATCATTATCAGGCGGTACTGGGAACTCGCCTTTCAGGCGTTGCCCATGTTTGAGCGGCCCGGCACTGCGTCTGAGCGTAGCGTGCTGCTGGTGCTGCATGACGTCGCCCCTCACAGTTGGCCGATGTACGAACCCTTCGTGGCAGCTGTGGATCAACTGGGCGCTGTCAGAATGACCTGGCTGGTGGTACCGGATTTTCACCGACGCAGCCCGCTGGGCGACGACACCGTTTTTCAGCACCGGATGGGTAGACGCCTGGAACGCGGCGATGAGCTGGCGTTGCACGGTTATTACCATTGCGACGACAGCCCCGCGCCACGAAGCCTGCGCGACTACTTCATGCGACGTATTTACACTTGGGAAGGCGAGTTCTATGGCTTGAACTCCCGGCAGGCGCTGGCACGTCTGGAAGCGGGCATTGAAGTATTTCGCCGCCAGAACTGGCCGCTTCACGGTTTTGTCGCGCCCGCCTGGTTGATGAGTCAGGGCACGCGCGACGCGTTGCGCCAGCTGCCGCTCAGTTACACCAGCGATTCGCAGCACCTGTTCAGATTGCCCGACTTCACACCGATACAGGCGCCAGGCATTGTCTGGAGCGCACGCAGTGCGTGGCGCCGAACAGCGTCGAGGCTCTGCAGTGATTTCAGGGAAAACAGGCTGCGCGAGGCCTCGACCCTGCGCCTTGGCCTGCACCCTGTGGACATGCTGCACACATCTTCTCGCACCTATTGGTTTGAACTGCTCACGCGCCTGCTGGAAGACGGCAGGCAGCCCATGACCAAGGTCGGATGGCTGGAAAGCCTGGGCACGGCAGATGACGTGGCGCGCTAGGCTCTGTACGAAAAGTGGCTGCGCTCGGTGATGCTGCGTTAAAAACAGGCTCGTGCGCGAGTCCGATCGGAATGCTCATTTACAACACGTAGACTCCGCTTCCTCGCCTGTTTTTGCCTTGCCTGACCTTCGCTCGCCGACTTTTCGTACAAAACCTAGGGCGGGGTCGGCTTTTCGGCGTCTTGCTGCAATTCACGCCACAGCTCGGCCGCGCCTTCGAACTCAGTACCGTTTTCGGGCGTCAACGCATCGGGGTCGTAACGACTCAGACAGCCTTCGCCCAGAGTGGCCGGCGCTTTTGATGTGGCTTTGTCGCGGGGGTCGGTCATGAAGATGTCCGCCTTGAAGGTCGGCAGGATCGCCGCATGGGCGATCCTGCCACAACGAATCAGTCGAAGACGACTGTCTTGTTGTCGTGAACCAGTACACGGTCCTCGAGGTGCGCGCGCAGACCACGCGCCAGCACCATTTTTTCCACATCACGACCAAAGCGCACCATGTTTTCGATGCTGTCGCGGTGGCTGACGCGCACCACGTCCTGCTCGATAATAGGACCTGCATCCAGCTCTTCTGTCACGTAGTGACACGTCGCGCCTATCAACTTGACGCCGCGCAGCGAGGCCTGGTGATAAGGCTTGGCACCGACGAACGACGGCAGGAAGCTGTGATGAATGTTGATCACCTGATGGGCGTATTCGCGGCACAGCTGAGGCGGCAGGATTTGCATGTAGCGCGCCAGAACCACAACGTCGGCCTGATGCTGGCCAACCAGACGGGAGACTTCAGCGAACGCCGGCTCCTTGTCCTTGGGATCGACAGGCACGTGGTAATAAGGAATATCGTGCCACTCGACCATGCTGCGCAGGTCCTGGTGGTTGGAGATCACACACGCGATGTCGCAGTCGAGCTCATCGCTGTGCCAGCGGTGCAACAGGTCAGCCAGGCAGTGCGATTCGCGACTGGCCATGAGCACCACGCGCTTCTTCTGAGCCGAGTCGGTGATGCGCCAGTCCATCTCGAACTCTTGTGCGATCGGTGTGAACGCCTCGCGAAAACCATCCAGATCGAATGGCAATGTATCGGCACGAATCTCGTGACGCATGAAGAACCAGCCGCTGAGATTATCCGAATGATGGCTCGCTTCGGTGATCCAGCCGTTATGGGACGCCAGAAAGTTACTGACTTTGGCAACGATGCCGACGCGGTCCGGGCAAGCAATCACCAGACGAAAAGTGCGCATTAGGGGAAACTCCAGAACTTCGCAAAGGCGCTATTCTAGCGACTGCGCAGGAAAACTGCAGTATCTCTGTTGCCTGAATTCAGGTGCCGGTGCAGGCCGACGAAGGAAAAAGATTGCACCGTGCCAGTACCGGATTTCAACGGACGCCGCTATAAAAATCCGGTACTTAATGAGCGCGTTATAGCGGCCCTGTTTAGTCGGGTCCAGCGCACCGATCTAGTTCCCGCGTCTGTAGGACGTGTGTATATTTCTAAATAATTCAAATAAAACTTTTATTTAATGTTTACTTGCTCAGTGCCTCTGACTATTATTGCGTCACTGTATCCCTGCCACCCTTCACAACATAAGGTCCCCCTCATGTCCCTGATCAACGAATACCGTGCCACAGAAGAAGCAATCAAAGAACTGCAAGCCCGTTTGAACAACCTGTCGCAAGACGGCAAACTGCAAACCGAGCTGGAATTCGAAGGCAAACTGCGCACCCTGATGGGCGAATATCAAAAATCGCTGCGTGACATCATTGCTCTGCTGGATCCGGACTCCAAGGTCAACAAGGCACCTCGTGGCGGCGCAGTGAAAACTACCGGCACCAAGCGTGCTCGCAAGGTCAAGCAGTACAAGAACCCGCACAACGGTGAAGTCATCGAAACCAAAGGTGGCAATCACAAAACGCTGAAAGAGTGGAAAGCCAAGTGGGGCGGTGACGAGGTTGAAAGCTGGGCCACTCTGCTGGGCTAAGCGTCAACGGTCGTTTTATCCGCGACTTGAAAACGCCAGCTTGCTGGCGTTTTTTTATAGTTCACCGTCTACATTTTCTGCTCATATTTCCAGCCTGCCGCGCAGCAACTCGATGTGGTCCTGCCATTGCCTCAGTATCGCCAACTGCTCTGGCGTGGCACTAAGCGACAACTCCACCAGCGCCTTCGTAAAACCCTGCAAAGTATTGGGAGCCCCGTATTCCGGGCGGCTCAGGCGCGCCTGACAGAATTGATGCCAGCGCTGTTGTTCTTCGGCGGTGAGCGTTTCCGGAAAGTTACGGGCCCGGTAGCGAAATAACAGTTCAGGCAGGCGTGCGTCATCAAACGGCCAGGCATCACGTGCCAGTTGCTCTGGCTCGGAAACGCGTACTTGTTCACATAATCGGCGATCACGGTCACCGATAAATCCGTCATACAATTGCTGCTCAGGGTCTTCACTTGCGATGAAATGATCCTTGCCATAAAGAGCACGCAGTTTGTCCTGCCAAACTTCAAGGCTTTCTGTCACGGTCGCCACTTTCGCCTGATAACCCGTCATGTCGAGCTGCAAGCGTTCCTGATCCTGTCGGCGCAACACGCTCATGGGGGCAACCACCGGGCAGCGATTTATATGCAATAGTTTGAGCGGCACCGGCAGCTCGCCTTCGCCTAGCGCATCGTGGCGGGTATATAACCGCTGCTTGAGTGTTTCAACGTCCATCTCCAGTAACGGCGAAGGATCCTGATGCAGATCGTACACAATCAGTGCATTGCGATTATGAGGGTGCCAGGCCAGCGGTAAAACGACACCGAGATAATGACGGGCCGCTGAGAAGCGCCCTGAAATATGCACCAGCGGTTGCATCAGACGAATCTGATCCTGAACCTTTTGCTTACTGCGCAGTGCAAAAAGATAATCGTACAGCCGAGGCTGTTTCTCACGAATCAGACGCGCCAGTGCAATAGTCGCACGCACATCGGATAAGGCATCGTGGGCCTGACCGTGTTCAATACCGTTGGCAGCCGTCAGGCGCTCGAGTTTGAGTGTGACGCGACCTTCTTCTTCGGGCCATTCGATGCCGTCCGGGCGCAACGCGTAGGCCGCGCGTACTACATCGATCAGGTCCCAGCGACTGTTGCCCCCCTGCCATTCGCGGGCATAAGGGTCGAAAAAGTTGCGATACAGGCTGTAGCGAGTCACCTCGTCGTCAAAACGCAGCGTGTTATAGCCTGCGCCACAGGTGCCGGGAGCGGAAAGTTGCGCGTGCACACGGGTCATGAAATCCGCTTCGCACAGCCCTTTCTCGGCCAGCGTGGCCGGGGTGATTCCGGTAATCACGCACGCTGCCGGATGCGGCAGGATGTCGTCACTGGGCTGGCAGTAGAGGTTGACCGGCGGCTCGATTTCATTGAGTTCGGCATCGGTACGAATACCTGCCATCTGCAGTGCACGATCATTGCGCGGGTTGATACCGGTGGTTTCGTAGTCGTACCAGAAGATGCTGGAAGTCACGGGCTGATCCTGAACAAGAGACCCTGGAAGTGTAGGGTGCGAAGCGGACGATTGGCTAATCGGAACACGCTGCAAGCCTGCAACACTTTTTCTTACAGGCTCTGTTTAGAGACGCCGGTTGCTTAGCGCCGCGGTGGTAGCTAGCATCAGTTCTCGCCTTCAGGTAACGCCTCCCCATCATGCTATCTCCTCCCGCTTCGCAAGGGATTGCAGCGCAGCAGACGCCGCTGGATACCCGCATCGCCATCGAGACCCCGGAAGGCATCGACATGATCCTTCGGCCTGCGGGGCTGGTTGTGCGTGCGCTGGCGTTCAGTATCGACCTGGGCATTCGAGCCGTGGCCATCGGAGTACTGTTTCTCGTCCTTCAGTTATTCGACAAGTTCGGCATGGGGCTGGCTGCCATCGCGCTGTTTCTGGTCAACTGGGGGTACATGGTGCTGTTCGAGGTGCTCGATCAGGGGCGGACACCCGGCAAGCGCGCCATGGGCCTGCGCGTGGTCAATGATGACGGAACGCCGATCGGCTGGGCCTCCTCACTCACCCGCAACCTGCTGCGTTTCGTCGACATGCTGCCTCTGGCCTATAGCGTGGGCGCCATCAGTTGCCTGAATCATCCCCGGTTCAAACGCCTCGGTGATCTTGCAGCCGGAACCCTGGTGATTCATACCGATCTGCCCGTGAAGCGGCCGGTCCTGCCCTCGGTCGAACCTTACAGGGTGCCGGTCGCTCTGCACCTGGAAGAACAACGCGCATTGCTGAGTCTGGCCGAGCGCCAAGGTGACCTGTCCGAAGCGCGTAGGCAGGAACTGGCCGCGATTCTGGTCGAGCCGCTGCACCTGTCGGCCGACAAGGCCGTCATTCAGGTCAACGGCATCGCGCGCAGCCTGACGGGGGCGACATGAAACAGGCTCAGTTCGAAATCCGTCATCAATCCGAGTGGAAACACTTCGAGCAATGCCTGGAGGCACTGGAACGCGGCAAGCCCGACCCCAAGGCCAGCGAGTGCTTTCCTGCCGACTATCGACGCCTCTGCCATCAACTGGCGTTGGCTCAGGAACGCGGCTACAGCAGTCACCTCATCGATCCGCTTCATCAACTGGCCATGCGCGGGCACCAGCAGCTTTACCGACATCGCAGTGCTTTGGGTGCTCAATTCCTGACCTTCATCCTTGCGGGTTTCCCGAGAGCGGTTCGTGCCGAATGGCGTTTCGTGCTGGTCGCCAGCCTGCTGTTCTTCGGCAGCCTCGTGGGCATGGGGCTTCTGGTCTACGGCTTTCCCGACCTGATCTACAGCATCGTCAGCCCCGCCCGCCTCAGCGACATGCAAAGCATGTACGACCCGCAGGCCAGCCGCATCGGGCAGGCACTGGAACGTGCTTCGGACGATGACTGGATGATGTTCGGCTACTACATCATGAACAACATAGGCATTGCCTTTCAGACCTATGCCAGCGGTTTGTTGTTCGGGCTGGGCAGTCTGTTCTTTCTGCTCTTCAACGGCCTGATGATCGGTGCAGTGGCAGGCCATCTCACCGATATCGGCTATGGTCAGACCTTCTGGTCGTTCGTGGTCGGCCACGGAGCCTTCGAACTGACCGCCATTGCCCTGGCCGGGGCCGCCGGTCTGAAACTGGGCTGGGCATTGCTCGCCCCCGGTCGGCTCACACGCGGCGAAGCGTTGCGACAGGCTGCGCAAGGCAGCGTGCAATTGATTGGCGGCGTGATGCTGTTTCTGCTGATTGCCGCCTTCATCGAAGCCTACTGGTCGTCAATGACCTGGCCGACGCCGCTCATCAAGTACCTGGTGGGCGCAGCGCTCTGGATGCTGGTGGGTGCCTACCTGATATTCGCCGGGCGGGCTTCTCATGCGCCTGACTGAATCGAACGTCGCCATTCGCCCTCGCACCTCCTGGGAAGCCATTGATCTGGGTGTCCTGATGGTCCGAGAACATCGCCTGCTGCTGATGAGCAGTTGGGCGATTGTCACGTTGCCGCTGTTCGCCTTGCTCAGCTTGTTGCTCTGGGACTACCCTTCGATCGCACTGTTTCTGTTCTGGTGGCTCAAACCGGCCTTCGACCGTCTGCCGCTGATGATCCTGTCACAGGCATTGTTCGGGAACACGCCCACGCTCAAACAGGCGCTCAGAGCCTGGCCCGCCACGCTGAAAAACCAGTTGCTCCCCAGCCTGTTCTGGCGCCGCCTGAGCCTGACCCGCAGCTTTCAACTACCGGTGCAGCAACTGGAAAACCTCGACGGAGACGAGCGAGCACGTCGCCTCAGCCTGCTCAATCAGAACGGCCAGGGCGCCGCACGTCTGCTGACACTCGTAGGCGTCCACCTGGAATACTCGCTGTGGATCGGCCTGATGGTCCTGTTCTACCTGTTCATCCCGCAACAGATCGAAATCGACTGGCAATGGCTGAGTCTGGTCGACACCCAGAATGACTGGACCTGGCTGGAACACCTGACCAACCTGTTTTACGTGCTGGCGCTCGTGCTGTGGGAGCCCGTTTATGTCGCTTGCGGTTTTACCCTCTACCTCAATCGCCGAACCGTGCTTGAAGCGTGGGACATCGAGCTGATCTTCCGGCGACTGCGCCAGCGCCTGATGGGCACAGCCTATGTGTTGCTGATCGCTGCCGGACTGGCGTTTTCGGCGGTACCGCAGTCCGCCATGGCCGATTCAAGCCAATACAGTTGCCCGTCGCCTGAGGCCACGCAGAGGGAGCCGGTCATTGTCAGCGCAGCACCTGATACGCCACGCCTGACTCACCAGGAACTGACCAGCGAAGCTGCCCGCAACGAAATCAAAAGCGTCCTGCAGGCACCGCCGTTCAAGAATCCCAAAACCGTAAACGGCTGGCGCTTTCCCGAGCGGGACGAACAGGCAACCCACGCCGACGGGCGACCCGACGGCAGCGCGCTGGCCAAGTGGTTCAACCGTCTGTTGTCGGCTGCAAGCGCGCTGGCCAGGCTGCTGGAGGTTCTGCTCTGGGCTGTCGTCTTGACTCTGCTCGGCGTGTTGATCTGGCATTACCGCGCCTGGCTGGGCACATTCGTCGCTCGCACGCCGCACCAGACATCGCAACCCCGGGAAACGCCAGAACAGCTGTTCGGCCTGCAGGTCAATGCAGAAAGCCTGCCTGACGATGTGGCCGCCAGTGCAGAGCGGCTTTGGACCGACTCGCCACGCGAGGCATTGGGTCTGCTGTATCGCGCCCTGCTCAACCGTCTGCTTACCGACTACCGCCTGCCCTTGAAAAATGCCGACACCGAGGGCCAGGTGCTGGAGCGCGTCGCACTACTCGATCAACCCCAACTGGATGAATTCAGCCGGACGCTGACCCTTCATTGGCAGAACCTTGCTTACGGCCATCGGCTGCCGCCTGCGCGGTCGCAACAGGAATTGTGCGATGGCTGGCGTCGCCTGTTCGGTTCAGGAGCAAGAACGTGAGCCGTCGTCATCGGTGGTTCGCAGGGCTCGCATTGCTCCTGCTGCTCACTGTCGGCGTCTACGCGGCCAGTCATCTGCAGCGTTACGAAAAAACCGTCGATCAGGGTCCATCTCCGGAAGCCCGGGCCAACCCCTATCTGGCCGCCGCCGCGTTTCTCAGGCAACGTTCGGTGCCCGTCAACATGACCCGCGCGCTCACCGACCTGCCAGACACGCAACAGCGACCACAGACGCTGCTGTTGCTCGATGATCGGGAAAACATGACCCCGGCACAGGCCGAGCGCCTGCTGGACTGGGCGGAATCCGGAGGCCATCTGTTGTTTGTCGCCGAGCAGTTGTGGGACGAACAGAAAGGCCGTAGCGGCGATCTGCTGCTCGACAGGATCGGGATTCGCCAATACCTCTCGAGAGATCTCAGGGCACAGGATGAGCCAGACGAGACCCGGCCCGCGCTTCCCATACCGCTGATGGCGTCACCCCCTGCCACCAGGCGAACCAAGTGGCCGGAGCTCACGCGGTTGTACCTGGAAAATGAAGAAGCTCCAGCCTACATGAGCTTCGATCCGGCGTTCCATCTGGAAGACCCCGAAGACCATGCCGACTCATGGGCCAACAGCGCCGACGCCACGCACCTGATGCAACTGAGTCACGGCAAGGGCCTGATTACTGTACTCACCGACGCCGAGCTCTGGAAAACCCGCTCGATCGGCAAATACGACAACGCCTGGCTACTGTGGTACCTGACCCAGGACAGTGACGTGACCCTCCTGATGCAAACCGAACATGACAACCTGTTGAGCCTGATACTGCGTCACTTCGCTCTCGCGCTGACCGCGTTCGCGATATTGATCGGCTTGACCCTGTGGCATGTGGGTCTGCGCGAAGGCCCTGTCCGTTTGCCTGCCTCGCAGGCCCGACGTCAACTGACCGAGCACCTGCGCGCCAGCGCCGAGTTCCTGCGCAGACGCAGCGGACAGGACGTGCTCCTGAAAAGCCTGCAGCAGGACATCCTGCGACGCGCGCGTCAGCTTCACCCGGGTTTTGAATCACTGGCCGTCGCCGATCAGTGGCAGGTACTGTCCCGCCTCACTCGCCAGCCCACCAGCGCCATCAGCGATGCGTTGCGCCCAAGACCCAGGCAACGCCTTTCCCACAGCGACTTCACCCGTCAGGTGGCCCACCTGCAAACCCTCAGGAATGCCTTATGAGCGATCAAGCGCCCGAACAGTCAGGCAGCATCGAACCCGTCGTTGCGGCGAGCCCCGAACCCGCCGCCAGCACCGCAGCCAGCACGCAGGCCCAGCAGCGCCAGCGCGCCAGTCATCTGGCCCAGGTATTGCGCACCGAACTGCGCAAGGCGGTGATTGGCCAGGACGCCGTCATCGATGATGTGCTGACGGCGCTGATAGGCGGCGGTCATGTGCTGCTTGAAGGTGTTCCAGGGTTGGGCAAGACGCTGCTGGTACGTGCCTTGGCCAGTTGCCTGGGTTGCGAGTTCGCCCGCATTCAGTTCACCCCCGACCTGATGCCCAGCGACGTGACCGGCCATGCGGTCTACGACCTGCCGACCGAACAGTTCAAGCTGCGCAAAGGTCCGATTTTCACCAATCTGCTGCTGGCCGACGAAATCAACCGCGCGCCGGCCAAGACCCAGGCTGCACTGCTCGAAGCGATGCAGGAGCGGCAGGTCACGCTGGAAGGTCGCGCATTGCCCATTGCCCAACCGTTCATGGTGCTGGCCACCCAGAACCCTATCGAACAGGAAGGCACGTACCCACTGCCCGAGGCCGAGCTGGATCGCTTCATGCTCAAGCTGCGCATGGATTACCCGCAGGCGCAGGAAGAGTTGGACATGGTGCGTCAGGTCACGCGCTCGACCCGGGCCGACATGCTCGACGTCCGTCCGCTCAAGGTGATCATGCAGGCCCGCGAAGTCCAGGCGCTGCAACGCATTGCCAGCGATCTGCCGCTGGACGAACAGGTACTGGATTACGCCGTGAGACTGGCCCGCAGTACGCGCACCTGGCCGGGGCTGAGCCTGGGCGCAGGTCCAAGGGCCTCCATTGCGCTGGTGCGTGGCGGTCGCGCAAGGGCGTTGTTGCGCGGCGGCGAGTTCGTCATCCCGGATGACATAAAAGGGTGTGCGCTGGCGGTGCTGCGTCATCGTGTGAGGCTGTCGCCGGAGCTGGACATCGAAGGGCTTTCGGTGGATCAGGTGCTCCGGCAGATCCTCGATCAGGTTCCGGCGCCGCGCCTTTGAAACAGGTATTGAGGCCGTCGACCCTGCTGCTGGGCTGGCTGGGTGCGCTTGCAGGCGCAGCCGTGCTGCTCGGCATGCTCCATGCGCTTGGGATCGATTATCCGAAGCAGCTCGACACCCTTTATTGGGGCGCATTGCTGGCGCTTGCGGGCGTGAGCGTTTTCGACGGATTTCGCCTGACACACCAGCCCTCCCCGCGCCTGCACCGTCACCTGCCGGGCAGCCTGGCATTGAACCGCTGGAACGACATAAGACTGGACATCGAACACGATGGCGGCGCTGTACTGACACTACGCGTCATGGATCACCTGCCCCCAGGAATGGAATCCGTGGACCTGCCGCAGTCCATCGAAGTGGCTCGACACGCAAAGGCCACGCTGGGCTATCGGATACGGCCCACCAAGCGAGGCCATTTCACCTTTGAACGTTGCGAACTGGCGCTGCGCAGCGGCTTGCATCTGTGGTCCGCCCGACGTCGCCTTGCTCTGCCGGGCAGTACTCGTGTTTACCCGGACTTTGCCCGTCTGTACGACGGTCAACTGCTCGCAGTGGACAACTGGCTCAGCCAGATCGGTGTGCGTCAGTCGCAGCGCCGTGGCCTGGGGCTGGAATTCAACCAACTGCGCGAATTTCGCGAAGGCGACAGCCTCCGGCAGATCGACTGGAAAGCCACTGCTCGCCAGCGCTCACCGATTGCGCGGGAGTACCAGGACGAGCGAGACCAGCAGATCGTGTTCATGCTCGACTGCGGACGACGCATGCGCAGCCAGGACGGCGACCTGTCCCATTTCGATCACGCACTCAATGCCTGCCTGCTGCTCGGCTACGTGGCTTTGCGTCAGGGCGACGCCATCGGCCTGATGACCTTTGCCGGCGACAAGGATCGCTATCTATCGCCGGTCAAAGGCCACGGTCAATTGAATCTGTTGCTCAATACCGTCTATGACCTGCAGACCACACAGCGACCCGCCGATTACAGCGCCGCCGCTCGCCATTTGCTGGCCCGACAGAAGCGACGCTCTCTGGTGGTTGTGATTACCAATCTGCGCGATGAAGACGACGATGAACTGCTGGCGGCGGTCAATCAGTTGGCGCGCAGGCATCGTGTGCTGGTTGCAAGTCTGCGGGAAGAGGTGCTCGACAGCCTGCGTCACGCTCCGGTGCAGACCCACGATGAGGCGCTGAGCTACTGCGGAGCGGTCAGCTTTCTGAACGCGCGTACGACACTGCACGATCGGATGGTCGCGCATGGCATCAATGTGGTGGACGTACGCCCAGGGGAATTGGGCGCAGAATTGGTCACTCGCTATCTTGGCTGGAAGAAAGCGGGAACGCTCTGACCCGCTTTTCCGACTGCTGACCTGTCAGGCCGAAGCCTCAAGGGTCGGGTAGAAACAGAAATACTGCCGCAGGATATGAACCAACTCGAGATAATCCGTGGACATCTCGAAGAGTTCAAAACCGGAGTCGTAGCAGCCGGGTGTCTCATCTTCATGACACCACAGGCACGTCGCGCTGACGTCGATGGTCTTCATCCCCTCACCACGGGGCATCTTCACACACAAATCAAACCTGGCACCAACCAGCAGAGGGATGCTGCTGATCAGCATCAGCCCCTCTTCCGAGACATTGCCCAGACAACCGAGTGGTCGGTCAGTGTGCCTATTGAAAACCTGAAGATATTCCTGCAATTGGTGTCGTTCGATTTTTCGCTCTTTTAACATGGCAGGCCGCCTTCAGAGACCAGTGAGCATGGTCACGTAGAACTTAGATCCTGCGGCGTTAACAATGGCAGTGCCGCAGGAACTCCTTAAGACCAGAGCCTTGAGGCTCTTTCATTCCCTTGACAGTCAGCCTAGCGCAAATCTTTCCAACATCCACCCGTAAACGACACCAATCATCCAATCGGGTGTAATTATTTTGAGGCAGGAATCGCTCTCGCGGGCTGGGCCGGCGGGTAGTGACCCAATTGTGCGAGGGTGTCGAGCCGGGCCTTCGCACGGTATGCGTATTCACTGGCCGGATACTGATTCATCAGAAACTGGTAAGTCTGTGCCGCATCAACGTAAAGCTTCTGTCGCTCCAGGCACTGCCCGCGCAACATCGAGACCTCAGGTTGGACATAACGCCGTTCGCGACTCTGACGTTCAACCTTGGACAGGTCGAGCATCACGCGATCGCAGTCGCCTTCCTGATAAGCACGATAGGCATGATCCAGATTGGAGTTCATTGCCCAACGGGTGCAACCGCTGACCGCAGCCAGTAATACAACAATCGTTACAATACGCATGGGACTCTCCTGTTCTCTGCCATTTATCGGCTCGATATCCAATTTCTTCAGGCCGATCGAGCACCGGCCGTCAGCCGATTGCCCTGCCTGCCAGCAGCAAGGTAGTGCAAAGGAACAATGACTAAAGACCCAGACAGGAGTAGCCTCTCGCTGCGCTTCAATTAAGGAGTTTGTGCATGACCGTTCGCCGCACCAAAATCGTCGCCACACTTGGCCCTGCCAGCAACTCGCCGGAAGTCATCGAACAACTGATCCTCTCGGGTCTTGATGTTGCTCGTCTGAACTTCTCCCACGGCACCCCGGATGAGCATAAGGCTCGCGCCAAACTGATCCGTGACATCGCCGCCAGACACGGGCGCTTCGTCGCTCTGCTGGGCGACCTGCAAGGTCCCAAGATCCGTATCGCCAAGTTCACCGACAAGCGGATAGAGCTGAAAGTGGGTGACAAGTTCACCTTCTCCACCGCTCACCCGTTGACCGGTGGCAACCAGCAGATCGTGGGTATCGACTACCCGGATCTGGTCAAGGATTGCGGCGTGGGCGACGAGCTGTTGCTCGACGACGGTCGCGTGGTCATGCGCGTCGACACTCAGACCGCTGACGAATTGCACTGCACCGTCCTGATCGGTGGCCCGCTGTCGGACCACAAAGGCATCAACCGTCGCGGCGGTGGCCTGACAGCGCCTGCGCTGACTGAGAAAGACAAGCAGGACATCAAACTCGCTGCGGAAATGGACCTGGACTATCTGGCCGTTTCTTTCCCGCGCGACGCTGCCGACATGGAATACGCTCGCAAGCTGCGTGACGAATCCGGCGGCACTGCCTGGCTGGTCGCCAAGATCGAACGCGCCGAAGCGGTTGCCAACGACGAAGTGCTCGACGAACTGATCCGCGCCAGTGACGCCGTCATGGTTGCCCGTGGCGACCTGGGTGTGGAAATCGGCGATGCCGAACTGGTCGGCGTTCAGAAACGCATCATTCTGCACGCCCGTCGCCACAACAAGGCGGTGATCGTGGCTACGCAGATGATGGAGTCGATGATCTCCAGCCCCATGCCGACCCGCGCCGAAGTGTCCGACGTGGCCAACGCCGTGCTCGACTACACCGACGCCGTCATGCTGTCGGCTGAAAGTGCGGCAGGTTCCTACCCGATCGAAGCGGTTCAGGCCATGGCGCGCATCTGCGTCGGCGCTGAAAAGCACCCGACCGGCAAGACCTCCAGCCACCGCATCGGCCACTCGTTCACCCGTTGTGACGAAAGCATCGCCCTGGCGGCCATGTACACCGCCAACCACTTCCCCGGCGTGAAAGCGATCATCGCATTGACTGAAAGCGGCTACACCCCGCTGATCATGTCGCGCATTCGCTCTTCGGTACCGATCTACGCGTTCTCCCCGCACCGTGGCACTCAAGCCCGCGCGGCGATGTTCCGTGGCGTCTACACCGTACCGTTCGACCCGGCAGCCCTGCCACCAGGTCAGGTCAGTCAGGCAGCCGTTGACGAGCTGCTCAAGCGCGGTCTGGTCGAGCAAGGTGACTGGGTCATCCTGACCAAAGGCGACAGCTACCACACCATCGGTGGCACCAACGGCATGAAGATCCTGCACGTCGGCGATCCATTGGTCTGACGTTCAGCGCAACACGCAAAAGCCCCGACTCGCGAGAGCCGGGGCTTTTTTTGTGGACACCTTGAGAGCGGATGCAGAGCGTCCCGAGAGGCGTTAACCCGCTGGACTGGAACGATCAGGGCACTCAGCCCGCGACGCTCCGCGTCACCTCACTCCCGTCGGACAAAAACATCCGCCAGCAATTGATTACGCGGCAGCCCGGCCAGGTAAAGCCGTTTGGCAAACACCTCGACACTCTCGGGACTGCCGCACACCAGCGCCATGGCATGCCGCGACAGCATGCGCAGCCCGGCCAGCGCGTCCTGAAGTGTTTCTTGAGTGATCAACTGAACCTGCACGTTCGGACATCGGACAGCCAACGCCTGCAACTCGGCCTTCAGATAATGCGCCTGCTCGTCATGCGCCAGATGGATCAACCGAATCGCGCCCTGATGTTCCTGACGCAACGCCTCACGCAGGATTCCCCACAACGGTCCAAGGCCGGTGCCCGCCGCCAACAGCAGCAAAGGCTTGTCCTGCCAGTCCGGGTCGTAACGCAACGCCCCGCCACGCAGTTCGCCGAGTCTCAGCTCATCGCCGACCTGCAGCTGACGCGCATGGTCACAGAAGGCGCCGGGTTGTCGACAATCCAGATGAAACTCCAGAAAGGCATCGTCACCCGGCAGGCTCGCCAGCGAGTAAGGCCGCGCCACGCCCCTCTCCGTCCACAGCACCTGATGCTGCCCTGCGCGATAACGCAGCGGCTTGCCCGGTTCCAGTCGCAAACGCATCACTGTCGGGCTGAGCCAGTCGCAGCCCTGGACAGTTGCTGGCAAACCGTCCAGCAATGGGTCGAACACTTCGACCGTGAGGTCTTGGACCACCTTGCACTGGCACGCCAGACGCCAGCCTTGCTGACGCTTTTCGACAGGCAACGCCTCAGGCAATGCGTCGAGCGGATCACCCTTCACGCAGCGCACCAGACACGCGTGGCAACTGCCAGCCCGACAACTGTAAGGCACAGACACACCGGCCTGATTCAGGGCATCGAGCAGATTACTGGCTTCGCTGACCGCCCAGCTGCGGTCACCGACGTGCAAATGCGGCATCAAGGCGCCCCGTGCAGAAAATAACGGCGATTGTACAGACTGCCCTGTCGGGCAGGTTATACTGCCGCGCCTTTTTGCGCCCGCTACGGCTACCCTGACAGCTCTGGTTCAAGCCGCAGTCCCCGACTGTCGCCGATAGCGTAATTGAATGTTCCCGTCCTTACAGAGGAGCGCGCCGCATGACCGTGATCAAGCAAGACGACCTGATTCAGAGCGTTGCAGACGCCCTGCAATTCATTTCCTACTACCACCCCGTGGATTTCATCCAGGCCATGCACGAGGCGTATCTGCGTGAAGAATCGCCCGCCGCCCGCGACTCCATCGCCCAGATTCTGATCAACTCGCGCATGTGCGCGACCGGTCATCGCCCTATCTGCCAGGACACCGGCATCGTCACCGTGTTCGTACGTGTCGGCATGGACGTACGCTGGGACGGCGCCACCATGGGCCTGGACGACATGATCAACGAAGGCGTGCGTCGCGCCTACAACCTGCCTGAAAACGTGCTGCGCGCTTCGATCCTGGCCGACCCGGCCGGTGCTCGCAAGAACACCAAGGACAATACCCCTGCGGTCATTCACTACTCCATCGTTCCGGGCAACACCGTGGAAGTGGACGTGGCGGCCAAGGGCGGCGGTTCGGAAAACAAATCGAAGATGGCGATGCTCAACCCGTCCGACTCGATCGTCGACTGGGTGCTGAAAACCGTACCGACCATGGGCGCGGGCTGGTGCCCACCGGGCATGCTCGGCATCGGCATCGGCGGCACTGCCGAGAAGGCAGCGGTCATGGCCAAGGAAGTGTTGATGGAATCCATCGACATTCACGAGCTCAAGGCCCGCGGCCCGCAGAACCGTATCGAAGAGATGCGTCTGGAGCTGTTCGAGAAGGTCAACCAACTGGGCATCGGCGCTCAGGGTCTGGGCGGTCTGACCACCGTGCTTGACGTCAAGATCATGGACTACCCGACACACGCTGCCTCGCTGCCGGTGTGCATGATCCCCAACTGCGCCGCCACCCGCCACGCCCACTTCGTGCTCGACGGCACAGGTCCGGCCTCGCTTGAAGCGCCATCGCTGGATGCCTACCCGGAAATCGTCTGGGAAGCCGGCCCATCGGCCCGCCGCGTCAACCTCGACACCCTGACCCCGGAAGAAGTGCAGAGCTGGAAGCCGGGCGAAACCGTCCTGCTCAACGGCAAGATGCTCACCGGCCGCGACGCTGCGCACAAGCGCATGGTCGAGATGCTCAACAAGGGCGAGACCCTGCCGGTCGACCTCAAGGGTCGCTTCATCTACTACGTCGGCCCGGTTGATCCGGTGCGCGAAGAAGTCGTCGGCCCGGCTGGTCCGACCACTGCCACGCGCATGGACAAATTCACCCGTCAGATCCTCGACCAGACCGGCCTGCTGGGCATGATCGGCAAATCCGAGCGCGGCCCGACTGCCATCGAAGCCATTCGTGACCACAAAGCCGTCTACCTGATGGCCGTCGGCGGCGCCGCCTACCTCGTCGCCCAGGCGATCAAGAAATCCAAGGTCGTTGCCTTTGCCGAACTGGGCATGGAAGCGATCTACGAGTTCGAGGTCAAGGACATGCCGGTGACCGTTGCCGTCGACAGCAACGGCGAGTCCGTCCACATCACCGGCCCCGCGATCTGGCAGAAGAAGATCAGCGACAGTCTGGCAGTGGAAGTGCAGTAAGTCATACCGTGCATAGCAAGACATGGAAAACCCGGCGAACGCCGGGTTTTTCATTTCATCCTCAAACACCCTGTTGGAACGATCTATTTCTTCTCATCAAACCGAACAGACCGAATGATCGAGTCAATCGTGGAAAAGTCTTGGTAGTGGCCCACCGTATTGAACAGCAACCGAGTGCTCGCGTTATAAACAACTGCCATCAGACAAGTACCGCTTCTGGAATCGAAACGCAGCCAGAGGACGCGCAACAGCCGATGCGAGACTTCAGGCATTACGAGAGTAAGGTGTGTCCATGCATTCAAAGCGGCGTCTATCAAGGTCTGTAAGGCTGATCTCAGGACGATCACGTCCAGTTAAGCGTGATCGCCCTGCTATCAACCTGTACTCACCAACGATCAATACGCTCTTTCCTGCCATCTGATCGTTGCTAAAACAGGCGCTCCAATTCAGCCAAACACATCCAGAGGCTTCGTCGGATCGACCCCGATGATATGAATGGGCGACTCATCCAGGTACAGCCCGTCGAACAGGAAAGGGATGTTCTGATGATTGCCACTGAGCGCCACCTGGAACTGCTGGCCCTTGGCGTTGCTTTCGAAGGAACGCAGGTAAGTACGATCCTGCTCCTGGTTGTATTCAACCTTCAGCGTACCGTTGTAACCATTACCGTCACGCTCCAAACCTATATCGAGGATATAAAAGGCGTCGCCATCTTCGAAGTCGGTAATCAGGTCTGAATAACCGCCATCTGCCGTCCGGTAACTGTCCTCGACGTTGTAGTAGAGGAAAATATCCCGACCTGCCCCACCACTGATGGTGTCCTTTCCATAACCGCCCACTATCACGTCGTCGCCAGCACCGGCGTTGATCCGGTCGTTGCCTTGAAACCCGACCAGTTGATCATCGTAGTCACCGCCATTGAGCGTGTCGTTCCCGGCGGTCCCGACGACATCCAGATTGTCCTGCGTCAGGCTGTTGACCACTTTCTGCCCGGTGGGATTACCTAGGTTTTGTACGAAAAGTCGGCGAGCGAAGGTCAGGCAAGGCAAAAACAGGCGAGGAAGCGGAGTCTACGTGTTGTAAATGAGCATTCCGAGCCTGTTTTTAACGCAGCATCACCGAGCGCAGCCACTTTTCGTACAGAGCCTAAGTCGAAGGCATTGCGGTTCAGATCCAAGGTAAGGTCACCGTTGAACAACACTTCGAATCGATTGCCAGCGGCATCGGTTTCCATTGATTTCAGAATCGTCTGAGTGCCAGCGGCATTGAGTTCGACTTTCAAGGTGCCGTTGTAACCGTTACCCAGCCCCGTGAAGTTCAGACCGGCCAGGTCGATGATGTCACCCTGAGCCGCACTGAAATCAGTGATCAGGTCTCGCGTCTGGATGCCTGAAGTAGCGTGAACGCTGTCCGTGATCGCGCTGAAAACAAAATCATCAGCCCCGTCCCCGCCCGTCAATGTGTCGCCACCCGCGCCGCCCACCAGACGGTCGTCTCCAGCCAGGCCCGACAGCGTGTCCCTGCCTGCATAGCCCATCAGCGTCTCGGCGCCTGCCGATGTTCCAGAAACCGTGTCAGCCGTCTCGCTGCCGCCGATCAGACGCTGGAAGTTAGCGGCGTTGAAGTCCACAGGATCAAAGAACTCCAGCACAAACGTATTGCCGTCTGCATCGGCCTCGTAGCTTCTCAGGAACGTGTGATCATAATCACCTTCGGTGCTGACCTTAAGCGTGCCGTTTGTGCCGTCACCCAACCCCGTGAAACCCAGCGCAGTGAGATCAAGCCGGTCCCTGTTCGAATTGAAGCCCGAGACCCAGTCGACATTTTCATCGCTGCCAGCAGCACTCAGGTAACTGTCCTTCAGCGAAAGATACCGGAAGACGGTAGTGCCGTTGGCGACTAGATCATCGCGCCCGGCTCCGCCAATAATCACATTGTTGCCACCCCGATCCGGGGCAATGTAGTCATAGCCCGCCCCACCGTAGATGACGTCATTGCCGCCGGAAAAGCTCTCGATAACGTTATCGCCCGCCGTGCCGTACCAGAACATCTTTCGCTTATCGGCCATGGGAATTGCTCCAGAAAAGTCGTGCCCGTCAGTACCTGACAAGTGCGTGATACGCGGAGGACGTGATGGTTCGAAGGCAATCATTGGCCAGTATGAGAAGGATTATGATGATTTAAAGTATTGAGGGTCGTGCACGCCTCGCATTTGATTTATGCGTTGGGTGAGGCTCAAACAAGCATCTCAAAAAGAGCAAACCGAATGAGAGCGGGCCAAAACCCACCAGCTACCTCAGCATGCGACTGATTAGCGGCGGTTGACCTATCACTCGCTCAAATTAATCACCGGCTTCTTAATAAAAATCTTATTGCTGGGTATCTATCCAAAACCTATTTCAATAATCCATAGAACTTCGATCCGCTCATACGACAGAAAAGAACGCTCCGTAGGACAATTCACACACAATACAAAGACAAGTCTGTACGGTGACAACATATTTATCGCCGCAAGCAAGTCTCAGCTTTATTTAGTCTACTGCAACGTTGACAAACCGGCCTTAATCGAAAAAGACAAGCCATCTGCTCAAAACAAGTCACAACCAGCTATTACAATCGCTCTACTTATCGACACCCCATGGAGACCGCAATGGCTTTTGACGCTTACATTAAAATCGAAGGAATACCTGGCGAAGCGCTTGATGATCGTTACAAGGACTGCATCGAGATAACCGGGTACGTTTTTGGAATGAACCAAAGCACGTCAGCGACTGCCAGCTCTTCAGGCGGGGCATCTTCTGGCCGCACGTCGCTCAGCGACTTCACGTTCACCAAGACTTTGGATAAATCGAGCTGCAAGCTCATCGAAACGTTGTGCGCAGGAAAACATTTGAAAGAAGTGGTTCTTACCTTGCATAGGGCAGGTGGAGAGAAGATCAAATATTTTGAGGTATTACTAGAGGAAGTTATTATCTCTAATTACACGCAGAGCGCCGATGACGGTATCCCCACGGAAACCATAAGCCTGAATTATGGAAAAATAAAAACCACGTACACACTCCAGAAAAGATCTGACGGTGCCAGCGGCGGAAATATTTCTGGCGGATGGAACCGCATCACCAATCAGGTTTACGCCTGATCTTGATACTTGACTGCTTGACTCAGCACTAGGAAATATATGACACGACCTGCTTTTTCTGCTGCCTGGGCTGCCTGGGCTGCCTCGCAGCATATCTACGACCCGATTGCACCGGAAAAAAGAGTGGCTGAATTGATCGGAGGGTATGTGGCTAAAAACATAAACAACGCTGAGCCATCGCAAAGATGGAGTAATACCTGCGCCGTGAGAATGAGCTATATCTTGAATTACACAGGACTGGCCATACCGAAGACACACAACAAAACCGTGTCCGGAAATGATCGAAAGCAGTATTTTTTTCGTATAAATGATGTGCAAGAATTTTTGACAAGCACGTGGGGTAAACCCGACACCATCACATACCCGTCCTCTGGAGGTGGGACACTATCACACAAGAAAGGCATTATTATATTTGAAGTATCAGGATGGTTTGATGCACGTGGACACGCGAAATTATTCGATGGCAGCACGTGTTACGATCATTGTTACTTTAACGAACCGGAGGTAAATTACCGAACCGACAAAGCAAGTTTCTGGAGCCTTTCTTAATGGCGCATCTACGCAAAACCATCGTAGTCCTCTCTGCAGCTGCGATGACCAGCGCATCTGCCCTTTCGGCTACCTCATCGCCAGAGGGAATGTATCGGACGTTTGAAGCCAACTACAAGGACATGGCGCTTGCGACATGCATAGACACTGCTTATGCCAACAACGCAGACGTGAGCAAGGACGCGGGAAGTAGTGTCACCGCAATGCGTGAATGGACATACTATGATTTGGAAAAAAGTCCAGAGCTGATAACCGCACTGGTGGCCAAGTACCTTGCAAGGGATTACACGCACCCCTTGGTTGAATCAGAAATAAAAGGTGTGAAGTTTGATTTTTTGAAATGTCTGGATCTTTATCACAGCCAGGAGCTGGAAGCATTAACAAAAAAACTCGTGGATCACCCAACACGCACCTATATGAAAAACGTCAAACCGCATTGATACTCATCGCTGCATATCGAATGGCCAGAGCGGCAAGGAGTTAAAAGCGCTTAGCAAACTCCTACCGCTCATGGATGGCGGCTCCTGTCCAAATAAGGTCCTGGTTCAAGAGCAGATCGAGGCAGTCAAGTTGCAACCCATGTCCCGCGAGGACGAACTTCTAAGCTAACCAGTGAGCGTCAAGGCGACGGCGTGGCATTCAGGGTTTGCCAGCCAAAGAGCGTATTGGCACAAATCTGTGGACTCAGTGATTTTTCAACCGTCGCGTTTGCCTGAGCGGAGAGTTCGCGAACAGCAAGCACACATCCGGCCTTGAACGTGCTGAATTTTATGATCTGAAATTCCATCTCATAGTCTTTGCCGGGATCAGGGATGAGCGTGACAGGCGCGGGAACGCAGGACATTTGCGACCCTCCCATATATATCTGTGCGATAAGGGGTTTGCCAGCTGGAACAACATGCTCGTCAAACACCTTGGACGAATTGTTGATCGCTTTACTCGCCTCGCTGGCAGGCATGCCGATCACGCTGTTCTGAGTGTCTGTTGCACGAAAAGGGTAAAGACCTGATGAGTTAACGTGCGCAGCTTGCCAGCCAGCTTCCTCAGGCTTTTTGGTCAGCAAGGAGTTGAAGAACGTCGCGCAGGTCTGCCCACTCACGTAGCCTCCACTGATAGTGTGCTCCGTAATCAATCGGACGCGAGCCATGGTTGCCGGATCGTATTGGCTGATCCTTGCTTCATTGCGAATATCGGTTTTAGTCGTAGCGCAGCCGATAAGGGTCAGGCTTACGGCCAGTGGAAGAAAAAGACGCATGGAAAACCTTCATATCCTGTGAGAGTTGGTGAGCGCAAATATACTACGACGAATGTGTAATCGTTTACTCACTATTTACTATGGCTGTGCGTTTTTTGCTTTGACGACTGACCTCTTTTGTTCGAAATTTGCCTCAGAATAAATCGAGCCACGTCGCCTCCCCTACTGAACCACGTAATAACCTTCGTGGACGTCAAGTACGCTGTGGCTCATAGGGCATTGGCACGTAACGAGAAACCTTTAACCCACTGATATCTAAAAATCGCCTTCCTTGTAATCAGTCGACCGTGCGGCCGCACGTAAGAATTTATTTTCTGGCGAGAAATAGAGCTTATGAGTACTTTTTTCTCAGACTCCTTTAAATTTTTAACGGCTGAGGCATTGGGTAAATTTACAAACAGCCAAATGCCACCATCCATACAGACTGAGTAACCCAAACTATAAGTTTCCGATAAAAAAACTTATTTTTATAAGGCGCAACCGTAGCGCTCCACGCGGTAACTGCCTTCACTCAAGGAGCGAGAACGATGCTTTCCACGGCATCTCTTTGGATCGGATGCTTCGGTAGGCGTCTCGGTATGCCTGGCAGGTTCCGCCAGGCCGAACACCCGCCGATGTCACCTACACCGAGCGCTCACTCAGCACCATCGTGTGCGTGGCATGCTCATCATCCGATCGTGTGAAACCGCAGCGCAGATAGAACGCGTCGCCTGCAACGGTATCCGTGGAAAGCCGTACGATTCGAAAGTGCCGGGCAGCATGTGCAACAAGCGCTTCGATTAATGTTTGTCCGACGTACTGCCCTCTTGATGAGGCTGCGACGTATACTCGCCGAAGCCTCGCGGTGTGGCCTTTAGCGTACGGATCGACAGAAAGACCACCGACGCCAATTAGCCGCCGATCCAGATACGCAACCATCAGACATTCGCCGGGAGCATCGAAGCGATTGTCTCCGGAGTTCCATTGCGTAATCAATCGGGTAAGAAACCGGAAGCCTTCTTCAACCGCCTCTTTTTCCAGAGTCAGTAACTGGGACGGAAGATGATTGATCTGGTGGATCTCAATCTTTTCAGTCATCTTCAACACCTTGATATCAACCTGCTTGAATGAGAGGCAATGTTCGTCGACCTGTTGCCACGGTGGCAAGCGTGCGCGTTCGACAGAAGGACTGGCAAGTTGCGAGTGACGCAAGTTCATGCTTCATTGAAGCCCCGAAGGGCGTCGGATACTCTTCATGTCCGATGACAGTTTTCGACAAGGATGTAGACCGTGACCCAGACGCCGTATCACCCAGATCTCAATGACTGCCCACTGCAGTGCAAAATCATCGCTGATGCTATTCAGGGGTATGCGCTGGCCGACCCCGGCGACCGCGATGATCTTTTCGATCCTGTTTTTCTGGATTGGGGTTTTGGCCCTTATTGGGCGATTGCCAAACAGCTGATCAAAGCACCGCTATGTGATCAGTTCGCTGACATCCTTAATCACACTAACGATAAAAAGGCGAGAGCTCATCGAATCGTCTATTTCTTCTGGAATGGCGGCCAGAGTATTGACGCTGATTCATTGAAGGTTGCCGAAATGGTCACCTACTGAGCCAAATCACTCACTCTCAATAAGCACGAGAAAAATGCACTGAAAAAGCATTTTCAGCGGGCGTTGTAAGACTTAATAGCGGGATGCCTCCCTATCCTTTGAGTGAAATTTCCGAGAGAATCCCAACCCCTTGCGCCTGCTTACTCCGGTCTCTAGGCTTCCCCGGTCGCTGCAAAATCAGCGATCGGGTTTGGTAGACCTGTCTTTGCTGGCGCAACGCGTCACCTCTGCGAGGGGAGCTTTTTCGTCTCGCTATTATGGTGGCCGTGCGCATGGCATCTTCGGATGCACCGGGTGCCAGCAGCCGGTCTACCAACTTGCACACGGCCGCCACCTTATCGTTTGGTAGCGATAACTGACGGCTCCTTCATCATCTGCTGGAGTTAATACATGCTACAAAAACTCGTCCCCGACCCACCAAACACCCTGTACACCATCAACCAATCCGTCTCTCAGGAAGAAGCGCTCAACTACGCGTCTGACCTGTTGCGCTGCATCATCACCACGGCTTACGAATCAGGCGATAACGCCGAGGGCACGAGCCGGGATCTGGTGTTTGCGGTGTTGCACATGGCGGAACTGGCCAAGGCCATGGTGGATCGCTCGCTCGACAGTATTGTCCAGCCAGCTTGATACGCACTCGGGGCCGTTGCTGGCCCCTTCCCTTCAGTTGCGCTGGTCCAGCAGGTTGACCACCAGCCGGTCGATCCAGCCCCAGAGGCGCTGCTTGACGCGTCGCCACAGCGGCCGGGCTTTCCAGTCGGCCAGGGTGGTTTCGGCACTCAGGGCGAAGTCTTTTTCGAAGCTGGCGACCACATCTCTCGTCAGGGTGGGATCGAGGGCTTCGACGTTGGCTTCCAGGTTGAAGCGCAGGTTCCAGTGGTCGAAGTTGCACGAGCCGATGCTGACCCAGTCGTCGATCAGGACCATTTTCAAGTGCAGGAAGCACGGCTGGTATTCGAAGATTTTCACGCCAGCGCGTAACAGGCGCGGGTAGTAACGATGGCCTGCGTAGCGCACGGACGGGTGATCGGTGCGTGGTCCGGTGAGCAGCAAACGCACATCGACGCCACGCGCTGCGGCTCTGCGCAGCGAGCGGCGGACTTTCCAGGTGGGCAGGAAGTACGGCGTCGCCAGCCAGATGCGTTTCTGGCCGGTGTTCAGGGCGCGCACCAGTGATTGCAGGATGTCGCGGTGCTGACGTGAGTCGGCGTAGGCCACGCGGCCCAGCCCTTCTCCGGAAACCGGAACGCTGGGCAGGTGCGTCAGGCCGAAGTTCTCCTTCGGTCGCCATGCGGTGCGGCGCGGGTTGACGTGAAACTGTCGGTTGAACAGCGCCTGCCAATCCATCACCAGCGGACCGGTGATTTCCACCATCACCTCGTGCCACTGGCTGACTTCCTTGTCCGGCTCCCAGAATTCATCGGTCACGCCTGTGCCGCCGACCACGGCCAGGGCCTTGTCCACCACCAGAATTTTGCGGTGGTCACGATAGAAATTACGCAGGCCGCGCCGCCAATGGATCGCGTTGTAGAAACGCAGGATCACACCGGCATCGGTCAGTTGTTTGCGCAGGCCTGCGTCGAAGGCTTTGGAGCCGAAATCATCGAACAGGCAGCGCACAATGACGCCGCGTCGGGCTGCGTCTACCAGTGCCCGCACCATCGCGTCGGCACAGGCGCCCGCCTCGACCAGATACAACTCCAGATCGACCTGCTGCTCGGCGCGGTCGATGGCAGCAATCATGCGCGGGAAGAACGCCGGACCGTCGATGAGCAGTTTGAACTGGTTGTTTTCACGCCACGGAAAGATCGCACTGCTCATGTCAGCGCGCCGTGAAGATCAGGACGGCGCCGACGGGCACCGACAGGCTGATCGCCGACAGACTTGCGTGAGTGCGCAATGCGTTGAAATCCGGCACGAGATCGAAGTCCTGAGCGTGCACCACCAAAGGCTCAAGCGTCACGACCTGAAAGCGTCGATCATCCAGACGCGTGGCCAGTAATTCGGCGTTGTAGGTATGGGTCTTGCCACGCAGGCTGACTGACAGCGGCAGGCGCAACTCCAGCTGTGCGCCGGGCGCCAGGGCGTTGATGGGGCGCATGTCGAGCCGGGCGTTGATTCTGGCAGCGGGAAACTGGCGTGTCTGAAACACCTGATCACGCAGTCGCTCGTCACGCTGGGCGATGCCGGTACTGACCGATTCCATCTCGACTTCAACCTCGGCCAGCCCCTTGTCATCAACCTTGCCATGAAGCACCAGGAAGCGATGCACTTCGGCGATGTCGGTATTTTTGGTGGAGGTGAACGACAGGCGTGATGACTCGTTATCCAGATACCAGCTGGCGTGGGCGGGAAGCGCCGCTGTGGCCAGAAGGACCAACAGCAGGCGAGGCAGGTTGAGCATGCAGACTCCGGGCGGGCAATTGAGGAGCACCTTATCCGCCTGTCAGACCGCTGGCAAACCGCTCCGTTCGTCCGGCGTCTGTTATGGCGATTTCGACAACAGACGACAACCTTCCAGCGGCCCTTGCCAGGCGGCGATGCTGACACGCCCAAGACCGCTGGCAATCACGCGTTTCTGCTGGGGGTCATCGATCAGTGTGCTGGGCACGTACTGTTTGATATAGGCCCGGCAGTACGCCTCGGGGTTGTTCACCACGTAGCGGCACGAGCAGTATTCCTTGGCGGTATACGCGCTGATGATGGTCGGAAACGCTTGCAGGGCGACGCGGTACTGAAAGATGAGTACAGCCAGCGCCGCGAGCAGCAACAGCAGCAGACTGGTGAGGGGACGGCGCAGGATGAACGCTCGACGATTACTCATTGCCCGCTCTCCTTGCCGAACGCTGCCTGGATGCGTTTGAGCATCTGGTCGTGGTCATAGCTGCCGTCGCGGTCGTCGGCGTAGCGCACGATTACCAGCTTCTGGCTGGGGATGACGTAGAGCGCCTGGCCCCAATGGCCGAGCGCGGCGAAGGTGTCCGCGGGTGCGTCGGGCCAAGGGCCGCTGCCACCGTCGGCAGTGCGGTTGAGCCACCACTGCCCGCCGGGCACTTCGACCCTGGCCTGAACTTGCTCGCCTTTGAAGGGCGTCAGTACGAAGTCCATCCATGCCTTGTTGAGCAACGGTTTGTCCTGCCACTGGCCGCCACGCTGCATCAGCAGGCCGATGCGTGCCAGATCCCGGGCGGTCATGTAGGCGTAGGACGACCCTACGAAAGTACCGCTGGCATCGGTTTCCCAGACGGCGCTGCGAATGCCGAGCGGTTCGAACAGTGCGGTCCAGGGATAACTCGGGTAGGCCTCGGCACCGACCATGCCTTTCAAGGCGGCTGCCAGCACGGTGCTGTCGCCGCTGGAATACAGGTAGCGCGTGCCAGGTGTCGTAGCGGCCTTGTGGCCGGCGGTGAAGCGGGCCATGTCGTCGCGACCGCGGGTGTACAGCATCGCGACCACAGAGGAATTGAGCGGCGCGTATTCGTAATCTTCCTGCCAGTCCAGACCGGACGCCCAGTGCATCAGGTCCTGAACGGTGATGTCGGGATGAGCGCTGAAGGGCTTGTAGAACTTCGCCACCGGGTCTGTCAGTTGAAAGCGGCCTTCCCCGAATGCCACGCCCAGCACCGTTGCGAGGATGCTCTTGCTGGCCGACCAGGTCAGGTGCGGCGTTTCTGCGGTGGTCACTCCGGCGTAGCGTTCATAGACGATCTCGCCATTGCGGATCACCAGCAGCGCATCGGTGCGCACGCCCGTGCGGTTGGCTTCGTCACGGGCCGGGAAGGCATAGGTTTCCAGTATATCGAGTGCGGCGCTGCGGGGGGTCGGTCGAGAAGACCATTGCTCGCCGGGCCAGGTTTCGGCCTGTGCATTCAATGCGTTTGCACCCAGGGCTATCAACAGAAACAAGCGAGCCAATCGAGACAGCATGACGAGTCCTCGCAAAATTATCCGGGCACCGTAGCAGGCGTTTATGACAGGCGTGCGGCGCAATGCGTGTTCGTGCTTCTGCAAGCATTCGCACGCAGCCCGTGACGCTCTGCGTCACTTCAACGGCGGACGCGGAACGTGGGACGGATCACGCGCGCTGCGGCCGTCACACAACCATCACCAAAGCTTCATGGGCATGACATGCCATCTCCCTAGCCTGCAAATACAGCAAAGCGCTTGGACAATTCAGTCGACCGGCCATTTCGCAAGGCTGGCTCATGGAGATTCGTATGACCCAGATCGCACGCATTCGTGAAAACACTTCTGAACGCCGTCTTCAGGCCGAGCGTCTGACGGGGGCGCGAGCCTTGCAGGAAGCACAGGCCTTGCGTTTCAGTGTGTTCAGTGAGGAGTTCAATGCCCGCCTCAACGGCGCTGAACAAGGTCTGGATATCGACGACTACGACGTGCATTGCTCGCACATCGGGGTACGTGACCTGAACACCGGACGACTGGTGGCGACCACGCGTTTGCTCGATCACAAAGCGGCCACCACGCTGGGCCGCTTCTACAGCGAAGAGGAATTCAGTCTGCACGGGCTGGTTCATCTGCAGGGTCCGATTCTGGAGCTGGGCCGCACCTGTGTGGATCCGGCCTACCGCAACGGCGGCACCATCGCCGTATTGTGGAGTGAGCTGGCCGAAGTGCTCAATGAGGGCGGCTACAGCTACCTGATGGGCTGCGCGAGTATCCCGATGCAGGACGGCGGCATTCAGGCCCACGCGATTATGCAGCGCCTGCGCGAACGCTACCTGTGCAACGAGCACCTGCGTGCCGAACCGAAGAACCCGCTGCCGGCCCTCGACATTCCGAGCAACGTGATCTGCGAGATGCCCCCGCTGCTCAAGGCTTACATGCGCCTGGGTGCGAAAATCTGCGGCGAGCCGTGCTGGGACGAAGACTTCCAGGTTGCCGATGTGTTCATCCTGCTCAAGCGCGACGATCTGTGCCCACGCTACGCCCGTCACTTCAAGGCGGCGGTGTGATGAGTCGGGTACGCGGCTATGCCCGCGTGGTCAGAGTGTTGTTGGTGGTTGCATTGGGGCTGACGATTGCAGGGGCCTTTGCGGTACTGGAGCGCTTGAAATTCGGCAATTCCATGGAGCGTCGTCAGCGCTGGAGCCGCTGGTTCATGGCGCGCCTGAGCAATGCCCTGCCGTTTCGCGTGACCGTCACTGGCGAGCTGCCGCGTGAGCCGATGCTGTGGGTCAGCAATCATGTGTCATGGACTGACATTGCTCTGCTGGGCATGCTCGCCCCGCTGTCGTTTCTGTCCAAAGCCGAAGTGCGGACCTGGCCGGTTGCAGGCTGGCTGGCGCTGAAAGCCGGCACGCTGTTCATCCGTCGCGGTTCGGGTGACAGTCGCTTGATACAGAAGCAGATGAGCAGCCATCTCCAACAGGGCAATGCGCTGCTGATCTTCCCGGAAGGCACCACCACCGATGGCAAGAGCCTGCGCACCTTCCATGGTCGCCTGCTGTCGAGCGCCATCGAAGCGGGCGTGGCGATTCAGCCGGTCGCGATTGCCTATTCACGTGACGGCAAGCCTGACCCGATTGCGCCGTTCATTGGAGATGATGATCTGCTGTCGCACTTGCGCCGCCTGTTCGCCAACGAGCAAAGCGATGTGCATATCCACCTGCTCGCCCCCATCCAGACCGCCGATCAGGAACGCGCCGCTCTGGCCTACAAGGCACAACAAGCGGTTCAAGTCGCGTTGTTCGGCGAAAGCGCTCAGCCGAGCGAAGTGGCCTCGCGACCTGCCAAGGCAGCCTGAGCGTAGGCCTGCAACTGCGGATAGAATTCAGTGAAATCCGCACTTAGGGGTTGGTAAAGCGCCTGCAATTCCTGCATGCCGCCTGCCAGCCCTTCCGGCCGTGACAGACGCCGGGATATTCCTCCCAGTACCTGCTCCAACACGCCGAACTCCCGATATGAACCCAGCCAGTCCTGCGCCGCCATTCGCGGTGCGATCAGCGCCAGCCGCTCCGGCAATTGTGGCTCGGCAGCCAATACGCCGTAGACCTTGCGCGTGAAGCTCTCCAGCGGCAGATCCGCATAGCGATGCCAGTCACGCGCCAGGCAATGGTCGAAAAACACGTCGAGCATGATGCCCGCGTAGCGACGTCGCTGCGTCGGAAAGCGGGCGATGGACGCCTTGATCAACGGATGGTTGTCAGTGAATGCGTCGATGCTGCGATGCAACTGGATAGCCGCTTCAAGCTCCGCAGGAAAACGCCCCGGCAGCGGGCCTTTGACAAAGTCGCCGTACAGGCTGCCGAGCAATTGGGCGGGTCGATGACCGCCGAGGTGGAGATGTGCCAGATAGTTCATGGTGGCAAGCGTACGCCGCTTCTCAGGCTCAGGTCCATATATCGATATAACCCGATATACCGATTTCTTCAAAGCTCAGTCCAAAATCATATTTGTATATCGCGAAATACAGATATAAGGTTCGTCCTATCGCGATATATCGCTACACCGCCTGTGAGAACGACATGCCCATCGACCTGGACGACATCATCAAAGCACTGGCCCACCCGGTCCGCCGCGAGATTCTGGCCTGGCTCAAGGATCCGCGCACCGCGTTTCCATCTCAGGAACACTCGATCGAGCACGGCGTCTGCGCCGGGCAGATCGATCAACGTGCCGGGCTTTCCCAGTCCACCGTTTCTGCGCATCTGGCGACCCTGCAACGGGCCGGCCTGATCAGCAGCAAGAAGGTCGGTCAGTGGCATTTCTTCAGGCGCAATGAAGAGACCATTCAAGCGTTCGTGCAGGCCCTGGTGCAAGAGCTGAACAACCCGGCCTGACCTATCCACTTTTCAAGGAGCCGCCCCTGTGCCTCTTTCGCTATTCATTCTGGCCTTGAGCGCTTTCGCCATCGGCACCACCGAATTCGTCATCATGGGCCTGTTGCCCGATGTGGCTGCGGATCTGGGCGTGTCGATTCCCGGTGCCGGCTGGCTGGTGACCGGCTACGCGCTGGGCGTCGCCATCGGTGCACCGTTCATGGCGATGGCCACCGCCAAACTGCCCCGCAAGGCCGCGCTGGTGACGCTGATGGGCATTTTCATCATCGGCAATCTGCTCTGCGCACTGGCCAGCGACTATGACGTGCTGATGTTTGCACGCGTAGTGACGGCGCTGTGTCACGGTGCGTTCTTCGGTATCGGCTCGGTGGTCGCTGCAGGTCTGGTGCCCGCCAATCGTCGCGCCTCTGCCGTGGCCTTGATGTTCACCGGCCTGACGCTGGCCAATGTGCTGGGCGTGCCGCTGGGCACGGCGTTGGGTCAATACGCAGGCTGGCGTTCGACCTTCTGGGCAGTGACGGTTATCGGCGTGATTGCCTTGATCGGCCTGATCCGCTTTCTGCCCGCTAATCGCGACGAAGAGAAGCTCGACATGCGTGCCGAGCTGGCCGCCCTCAAGGGTGCCGGAATCTGGCTGTCGCTGACCATGACCGCACTGTTTTCGGCGTCTATGTTCACGCTGTTCACTTACGTGGCACCGCTGCTGGGTGATGTGACCGGCGTCTCGCCTCAGGGTGTGACCTGGACACTGCTGCTGATCGGCCTGGGCCTGACCGTGGGCAATGTGATCGGTGGCAAGATGGCGGATCGCAAGGTGTCGTCGACGCTGATTGGCGTGTTCATTTCAATGGCCGTGATTTCCACTGCGCTGAGCTGGACCAGCGCTGCGCTGATTCCGACGGAAATCACTCTCTTCCTCTGGGCCGTTGCCGCCTTTGCCGCTGTGCCTGCGCTGCAGATCAACGTGGTGACCTTCGGCAAGGCCGCTCCCAATCTGGTCTCGACCCTTAACATTGGCGCATTCAACGTCGGCAACGCACTGGGTGCCTGGGTTGGCGGCAGTGTCATCGCCCACGGCCTGGGCCTGACCCGCGTGCCGTTGGCCGCTGCGGTCCTGGCAGTGCTCGCTCTGCTCATTACCCTGATTACTTTCCGTCAGACCGGCAATCCCGATCTGGCCCCGGCAACTCATTAATCAATTTAAGAGGATTCGACGCATGACGACTATCTTTGACCCGATCACCATTGGCGATCTGCAACTGCCAAACCGCATCATCATGGCGCCGCTGACACGCTGCCGCGCCGACGAAGGCCGCGTGCCCAACGCGTTGATGGCCGAATATTACGTGCAGCGCGCATCGGCCGGCCTGATCATCAGCGAAGCCACATCCGTGACGCCGATGGGCGTAGGCTACCCCGATACGCCCGGTATCTGGTCCAACGATCAGGTGCGCGGCTGGAGCAATGTCACCAAGGCCGTGCACGGTGCGGGCGGGCGTATTGTCCTGCAACTGTGGCACGTGGGCCGTATCTCTCATCCGCTTTACCTGAACGGTGAAGCACCGGTTGCGCCGAGCGCCATCCAGCCTGAAGGCCATGTGAGTCTGGTGCGTCCTATCACGTCATTCCCTACGCCCCGTGCGCTGGAGCTGGCGGAAATCGGTGACATCGTCGACGCCTACCGTGTCGGCGCGGAAAACGCCAAAGCGGCAGGTTTTGACGGTGTGGAGATTCACGGTGCCAACGGTTACCTGCTCGACCAGTTCCTGCAGACCAGCACCAACCAGCGCACCGACCAGTATGGTGGTTCGCTGGAGAACCGTGCCCGCCTGCTGCTGGAAGTGACAGACGCTGCCATCGAAGTCTGGGGCGCTGGCCGTGTAGGCGTTCACCTTTCGCCTCGCGCCGACCTGCATGACATGGGCGACGATAATCTGGCCGAGACCTTCAGCTATGTCGCCAAAGAGCTGGGCAAGCGCGGTATCGCATTCATCTGTGCACGTGAGCGTGACGCCAGCGACAGCCTCGGCCCACAGTTGAAGAAAGACTTCGGCGGCGTGTACATCGCCAACGAGAAATTCACCAAGAACAGCGCCAATGCCTGGCTGGCAGAAGGCAAGGCCGATGCAGTGGCCTGGGGGGTGCCTTACATCGCCAACCCGGACCTGCCGGAGCGTCTGGCCAGTGATGCCCCCTTGAATGAAGCCCGCCCGGAAACGTTCTACGCCAAGGGCCCTGTCGGCTACATTGACTACCCGCGCATGTAACCGGCGTACGGCACCGAAAAACCTGACGCGTGAGCGTCAGGTTTTTTATTGCCTGATGCCAAGCCGATTACTTCGCAACGACAGGGTCGGTGACACCAATGACGTTACCGTCGGCATCGGTGACGGTGCCGTCCGGCATCTTCCAGCGGCCATCAGGGTAGTTGACCGAACCGTCGGCGAAGACCCAGGTGCCATCCTTATGCAAGACGTTGCCCTCGGCATCTTCCGTGCTGCCATCGGCATGTACCGTGGTGCCATCCAGATTCTGCACCGCGCCATCAGGCCGTGTGACGGTGAGTTTTTTGGTGTCTGCAACACTGCCGTCCGGGTAAGTGACGGTGCCGTCCGGGTTGAACACACTATTGAGCGGGTGAACCAGTTGCAGAACGCCGGTGGCGGTATTGACGATACTCAGCAACTTTTCCAGCTTTGAAGGCCGTGCCGGCTCTTCTGGCATTTTCATGTCTACCGGCGGTTTTTCGGCAGGTTTGACCACAGGCTTGACTGGCGCCTTCGCCACCCCAGATACCGGGGGCTTTACGGGCGTCCCGACAGGCGGTTTGACGGGAGGCTTCACAGGCGTCTGAACAGGTGGCTTTACCGGAGGTTTCACAGGCGTCTGAACAGGTGGCTTTACCGGAGGCTTCACAGGCGTCTGAACAGGCGGCTTTACCGGAGGCTTCGCAGGCGTCTGGACAGGTGGCTTCACCGGCGGCTTGAAAGGCAGCTTGAACGAAGCGCTTAGTAACTCGTCCTCAGGACTCACCTCGCCGTGTTCTTCGTCGCTGGCGTCCAACTTTTCAGCAATAACAGCATCATCGCTGGTGTCTTTGTCATTGGGATACATCGTATTGATTCCTTTCATGAGTGATATTCCATTGGGTAAAACAGCAACGCAAGCATAAGCCGCCGCTTTTTCGGCAGTTCCATATGTATTTAATGGTGAGTGATTTTTTGCGCGGGGCGTCTGACTGCCTCCACCTGCCGCACCTTTTGCGGCAGGTGGCAGGCGGCGTCAACGGCGGGCGTTGAGTTGCTGCGACAGGTTTTGAATCTGACTGGTCAGGGTATTGATGTTGCGCGTCACCTGAGCACGAAAGGCATCAAACTCGGCGGTATTGCCCGCAGCCGCAGGGGCCGGGCGATTTTCCTGCTCGCTCTTGAGCACGATCAGATCCTGTTCCAGCCGCTCGACGGCGGCGGAAGGATTGCCCTGTTTCTTCAAAGTCGCGACATCAGCGGCCAGGCTCTTGAGCTGAGTGTCCAGCTTACCTTGATCGGCCTGGGCGTTTTTCAGGTCAGGCAAGGCCGCCTTCAGCGCGGTCAGCTCGGTGACCACGCCCTTCAGTTGCTCCTGCAACTGAGCGCTCTCGGTCTGCTGCTGCGTGGTTTGCGCGGCCATCTGTTCCAGTCGCTTGTCGAGGCTGCTTTGCTGGCCTTCGACGCCTTCACGCTGCTTGTCCTGATCTTCCAGTTGCGCTTCCAGCAACTTGATCCGTTGCTTGAGCGCCTCGCCGTCGCTGGAAAGAGACTCCGTCGCCACGACCTTGCCGGAAATATCCTGCAGGCGTCCCGCCGCTTCCTCACTGATGCGCGCAAAGCTCTCCTGCGTCGCGACCAGTTGCTGCTCCATCAGCGAAACCTGCTGAAAGCTCCACCAGCCCAGACCGCAAAAAGCGATGAACAACGCCCCGACCAACGCCCAGAGCGGACCGGTGCTCGGCCCTTTGACCTTGACCACTGGGGTGGTGCGCGAGTAGACAGTCGTGCGCTCGCGTGCCCCTTTTTCCGGCACAAAATCATCATCGTCGTCCTTGGCACTGAGGCTTGGGACGTCATCGATGTCGTCATATGGATCGTTACGCATGAGCAACCCTTCAAGAAGCTGTTGAAACCAAAGCTGACGAGTATACCAATGGCACCTGATGATATTTCAATGTGCCACTACTGACTCAGCTCGATTGTTGGGCTTTCCACCAGCCGCAGAACTCGTCCAGCGCAGCCCAGAGACTGACACGTGGCTGATAGTCCAGATAATGCATGGCACGGCTGATATCAAGCGTGAAGTCCTTGTTCATGACCTGCATTCCAAGACGCGACAGCGTGGGTTCAGGTCGACCCGGCCACAGCATGCAGGCCCCTTCATTGATCGCGGCAGCGGTATAGGCCAGCCCGTATGAACGATAACGGGTGACCTGAGGCAACTGCATCTGCCGCATCACGTAATTGATGGCATCCCACAACGGCACCGGCGAACCATTGCTGATGTTGTAGGCCTTGCCCAGCGCAGAACCGGTCGCCAACAGACTGCTTAACATGGCCTCGTTAAGGTTCTGCATGCTGGTGAAGTCCACCTTGTTCAAACCGTTGCCGACGATGGACAGGCGCTTCTTCTGTTGCATGTGCAGCAGGCGAGGAAAAATACTGTTGTCGCCTGCCCCTGTGACAAAGCGAGGACGCAGGGCGATGACTTCCAGCCCGAATTCCTGCGCGCCGAATACTTTCTGCTCGGCCAGATACTTGCTCGCGGCGTAATGGTTGTGGAAACGCTTGGGGACCTGCTCTTCCTTGATGCCCTGGCGCGAGTGACCGTCGAAATAGATCGAAGGCGAAGAAAGATGGACCAGTCTTCGCACCCGTTGTTTCAGGCAGCCTTCGACAATGTTTTCGGTGACTTGCACGTTGCCCAGCATGAACTCCTGACGCCGCCCCCACACACCGACGGAACCTGCGCAGTGCACCACAGCGTCCACGTCATCGCACAACGCCCTCACCAGTTGCGGGTCGGTCAGGTCGCCCTGCACGAATTCGGCACCGCGTCTGACCAGATGTTCGACGCCTTCGGCTCGGCGACCATTGATCCGCACGCTCATACCCTGCTCCAGGGCGAAGCGCGCGAAGCGTCCACCGATGAAGCCGCTTGCGCCGGTAACCAGAATATTCATTTACCGCTCCATTGACGCGTCTGCGGGACAGGACAAACCCTACCCGCATTGTTTTCATATATGAACGTGTTGACGCTCACTTGCCGCCAGGCGGCACCAGCCAGCGCCCCGACTTTTGTGCCAGATGCTCCGTCAGCCGGTTCAGCAACTGGCCGCCGTTGCGCCAGTGATGCCAGTAAAGCGGCACATCGATATAGCGGGCGGGCAGCAGTTCGCGCAATGCACCGCTGCGTAACTGCTCGCTGACCTGCAGCTCAGGCACCAGCCCCCAGCCAAGCCCGGCTTCGATCATGCGCATGAAGCCTTCGGACGAGGGACACAGATGATGCTTGAAACTGTCCTCGACCCCAAGCAACGCCAGATAACGGTGCTGCAGAAAGTCATCGGGGCCGAAGACCAGCGCCGCTGAACGCGCGAGTTTCTCAGGGCTTACGCCATCGGCAAAATGCCGGTCGATGAAAGAAGGGGACGCCAGGGCACGGTAGCGCATGGCGCCCAGTAACTGACTGCGTGCACCCGCCACTGGCCGTTCGCTGCCACAAAGGCACGCAGCTACCTCGCCTGCACGCATGCGCTTGAGACCCACATCCTGGTCCTCCACCACCATATCCAGCAGCAGATGATGTTCGGCGCAGAAATCCCCGATCGCCTGCGCCCACCACGTGGCCAGGCTGTCGGCATTCAGGGCAATGCGCAAACGCTCAGGCATACCCTCTGCGTCCAGCGCAGGCACCTGGCTTTGCAGGTCACGCTCCAGCAACCGAACCTGTTGCACATGATTGAGCAAACGCCGCCCGATATCCGTGGGGCTCGGCGGCGTGGCCCGGACCAGCACCGGCTGACCAATGCGGGCCTCCAGCAATTTGATGCGTTGCGACACTGCCGACTGAGACAGACCCAGCACTTGAGCAGCGCGTTCAAATCCGGCCTGTTCGATGACGGCGGCGAGCGCCGACAGCAGTTTGTAGTCAAACATCAGTTTTCCTAATGAGTTATCAGGATTATTGGTTTTCCTTATACCGCTTCTGACGCCAGAATCGCCACCTGAACCGACTGCCGGAGCGCATCTGATGTGGCAAAGCTATTTAAACGGTCTGCTGGTGGCTGCGGGCCTGATCATGGCCATCGGCACGCAGAACGCATTTGTTCTGGCGCAAGGGCTGCGTCGTGAGCACCATGTTCCGGTGGCATTGCTGTGCATTGTCTGCGACGCGCTGCTGATTGCTGCCGGCGTGTTCGGCCTGGCGAATGTGCTGGCGCAGAATCCGACCTTGCTGGCTGTCGCGCGTTGGGGCGGCGTGGCGTTCCTGAGCTGGTATGGCCTGCAGGCCCTGCAGCGTGCCTGCTCGTCACAAGGACTGGAAAACGAAGCAGCTAGCGGAATCCGGTCGCGGCGCGCGGTGCTGCTCAGCGCATTGGCGGTAACTCTGCTCAATCCGCATGTCTATCTGGACACCGTGCTGCTGATCGGATCGCTCGGCGCACAGCAGGCCGTGCCCGAAGCCTATGTGGTGGGCGCCGCCAGCGCCTCGCTGCTGTGGTTCTCGAGCCTTGCCATCGGAGCGGCATGGCTCGCGCCCTGGCTGGCCCGGCCCGCAACCTGGCGGCTGCTGGACGTGCTGGTTGCGGTGATGATGTTCACTGTCGCTGCGCAATTGATCCGCAGCGCCTGATGATTTTCATGGCCATTGGGTCGACAGCGCTGGAACCTCTTTCCCACACAGTTGTTGCGTGGTTATGCCGCAGGGCCGGTGCTATAGTCCGGGGTCTGCGCCGCAAAAGAGTAAAACTCCCGGTGCATGCTGTATCCGGCCGCCCGTGATCGGCCGTGCGATAACCGCAAATGACCTGAAAGGAGATAAACCATGGCTTTTGAATTGCCGCCACTGCCTTATGCCCACGATGCTCTGCAGCCGCACATTTCCAGGGAAACGCTGGAATATCACCACGACAAGCACCACAACACCTACGTCGTGAACCTGAACAACCTGGTGCCAGGCACCGAGTTCGAAGGCAAGACTCTGGAAGAAATCGTCAAGACCTCATCGGGTGGCATCTTCAACAACGCCGCTCAGGTCTGGAACCACACCTTCTACTGGGAATGCCTCTCGCCTAACGGCGGTGGTGAACCTACCGGCGCACTGGCTGACGCAATCAACACGGCGTTCGGCTCGTTCGACAAGTTCAAGGAAGAGTTCAGCAAGACGTCCATCGGCACCTTCGGCTCAGGCTGGGGCTGGCTGGTGAAGAAAGCTGACGGCTCCCTGGCGCTGGCCAGCACCATTGGCGCGGGCAACCCGATGACCAGCGGTGACAAGCCGTTGCTGACCTGCGACGTCTGGGAACACGCCTACTACATCGACTACCGCAATGTGCGTCCGAAGTACGTAGAAGCGTTCTGGAACCTGGTGAACTGGGACTTCGTGGCCAAGCAATACGCTGCCTGATTTCCAGTGTCATCGAGAACCCGGCCATGTGCCGGGTTTTTTATTGCCTGCATTTCTCATGTGTGTGACAGGAAACACAGCACCCCAATATCGTGAATGCGTCGCAAATGCGTCACTCAAATGCGTGAATATGGCGGTTTTTGATGTACAACTGTAACGTGATGTATTGCCAGAAAACGCTAGCTGACTAATATCACCAAACAGTTCTTTTACAGCGTACGCTCAAGTTACAAGCGCAGCCGCCCGACACACTGGGATGCACGAGTCCGTGGGTCCCGGGCAGCGGCGCAGAAAAAAGAGGGATCAACCGGGCGTGACCACTCGATCATTCGTTTGTCGAGGGTGACAGGGCGAAACGCCTGCGACTTGAATTAAGGAACGGCCATTGAAGCTGGAACTCAAGAACAGCTTGTCGGTGAAGTTGCTGCGCGTGGTGCTGCTGTCGGCGTTTTTTGTCGGCGTGGTGTTGAGCTGCGCGCAGATCGTCTACGACGCCTACAAGACCCGCCAGGCAGTGGTGAGCGACGCCGAACGCATTCTGGACATGTTCAGGGATCCCTCCACTCAGGCGGTTTACAGCCTGGACCGTGAGATGGGTATGCAGGTTATCGAAGGCCTGTTTCAGGACAACGCCGTGCGCATGGCGTCCATCGGGCATCCGAACGAAACCCTGCTGGCCGAAAAAGATCGACCACTGAAAACCTCGTCGACCCGCTGGCTCACGGATCTCATTCTGGGTCAGGAGCGTAGCTTTACCACGCAACTGGTCGGACGCAGCCCGTACAGCGAATACTACGGCGATCTGCGCATCACACTGGACACGGCCAACTACGGCGAAGGCTTCATCATCAATGCCGTGATCATCTTTATTTCAGGCGTGCTGCGTGCGCTGGCAATGGGTCTAGTGCTGTATCTGGTCTATCACTGGCTGCTGACCAAGCCGCTTTCCAGGATCATCGAGCACCTGACCACTATCAATCCCGACCGGCCCAGCGAACATCAGCTACCCCTGCTCAAGGGTCATGAAAAGAACGAGCTGGGTATCTGGGTCAACACTGCCAACCAACTGCTCGCCTCGATCGAACGCAATACCTACCTGCGTCACGAAGCCGAAAATAACCTGCAACGCATGGCCCAGTACGACTTTCTGACCGGCCTCCCCAACCGGGTGCAGTTGCAGGTGAGTCTGGACAACATCCTTGAGAACGCCGGGCGGCAACAGCATCGGGTCGCGGTGCTGTGTGTCGGACTGGATGATTTCAAGGGCATCAATGAGCAGTTCAGTTACCAGGCAGGCGATCAGCTACTGCTGGCTCTCGCAGACCGGCTGCGAGCCCATAGCGGACGACTGGGTGCGCTGGCACGTCTGGGCGGTGACCAGTTTGCGCTGGTCCAGGCGGATATCGAGGAGCCTTACGAGGCTGCCGAGCTGGCGCAGAACGTACTGGATGAACTTGAAGCGCCCTTCATGGTAGACGGCCACTCCATTCGCCTGCGCGCCACCATCGGTATCACGCTGTTCCCGGAGGACGGCGACAGCCCCGAGAAGCTGCTGCAAAAGGCCGAACAGACCATGACCCTGGCCAAGGCCAGGTCGCGCAATCGCTATCAGTTCTACATCGCCAGCGTCGACACCGAGATGCGTCGACGTCGCGAACTGGAAAAGGACCTGCGCGAAGCCCTGCCACGTAATCAGCTGTACATGGTCTACCAGCCACAGATCAGCTATCGCGACAACCAGATCGTCGGTGTGGAAGCGCTGATCCGCTGGCAGCACCCCAAACACGGCCTGGTACCGCCAGACGTGTTCATCCCGCTGGCCGAGCAGAACGGCACCATCATTGCTCTGGGTGAATGGGTGCTGGACCAGGCCTGCCGGCAGTTGCGCGAATGGCACGACCAGGGCTTCACGGACCTGCGCATGGCCGTCAACCTGTCCACCGTACAGTTGCACCACGCCGAGTTGCCCCGCGTGGTGAACAACCTGTTGCAGATCTACCGCCTGCCACCCCGCAGCCTTGAGCTGGAAGTGACCGAAACCGGGCTGATGGAGGACATCACCACAGCTGCCCAGCATCTGCTCAGCCTGCGTCGTTCCGGGGCATTGATTGCCATTGATGACTTCGGTACGGGCTACTCCTCCCTCAGCTACCTGAAAAGCCTGCCGCTGGACAAGATCAAGATCGACAAGAGTTTCGTTCAGGACCTGATCGATGATGATGACGACGCGACCATCGTTCGTGCAATTATCCAACTGGGTAAAAGTCTGGGGATGCAGGTTATTGCCGAAGGCGTCGAAACGGTCGAACAGGAAGCGTATGTGATCTCTGAAGGTTGCCATGAAGGCCAGGGTTATTTCTACAGCAAGCCGCTGCCCGCTCGGGAGTTGCTTGCGTTCCTGAAGCTGGACCAGCGCAATAACGCAGCCATTCTCTGAGCCGGTTACATGCGGTCGCACGGCCCTGTCATGCAGCCCCTGGAACATCTCGAAACCGACTGTTACAAGCTCTCGGATAGCTGATCACGACTCGACAGGCGTTTTGCCTTTACATCGAATGCAAATCTTTCGCATTATGTCGCAGATTTTCTGGGCGCTCTGCGCCTTCACCCTTATGAACGCAGGATTCCGTCATGATTCGTATGCCTTTGGCAACCGCCAGTCTGTTGGCCATCGCTATCTCTCTCGCCGGTTGTGGCGAAGGCAAGGACAAGGCTGCAACTCCACCGTCCGCCGCAGCATCTGCCGCTCCGGCCGCCGCGCCAGCGCCGACTGCACCTGCCACACCAGCCGCAGCCCAGACCGATGACGCCGCCGCCAAGGCTGTAGTCGCCAACTACGCGAACATGGTTTCCGCTGTTTTCAGCGATGCCGAAGCCGGTGCCAAAAAACTGAGCACTGCGGTTGATGCGTTCCTGGCCAAGCCGAACGATGAAACCCTCAAGGCCGCTCGCCAAGCCTGGATTGACGCACGTGTTCCTTACATGCAGAGCGAAGTGTTCCGCTTCGGCAACACCATCATTGACGACTGGGAAGGACAGGTTAACGCATGGCCGCTGGACGAGGGCCTGATCGACTACGTTGCCAAGGACTACCAGCACGCACTGGGCAACCCTGGCGCAACCGCCAATATCATCGCCAACACTGAAATTCAGGTGGGCGAAGACAAGGTCGACGTCAAGCAGATCACCCCCGAGAAGCTCGCCAGCCTGAACGAACTGGGCGGCTCCGAGGCCAACGTTGCCACCGGCTACCATGCCATCGAATTCCTGCTGTGGGGCCAGGACCTGAACGGGACAGGCCCTGGCGCCGGCAACCGTCCAGCCAGCGATTACCTGGAAGGCGCTGGCGCAACCGGCGGCCACAATGACCGTCGTCGTGCTTACCTGAAAGCCGTCACCGACCTGCTGGTCAGCGACCTCGAAGAAATGTCCGGCAACTGGAAAGCCGGCGTCGCCGACAACTACCGCGCCACGCTGGAAGCCGAATCCGGCGTAGACGGTCTGCGCAAGATGCTGTTCGGCATGGGCAGTCTGTCCTTGGGTGAACTGGCGGGCGAGCGCATGAAAGTAGCGCTGGAAGCCAACTCCAGCGAAGACGAACACGACTGCTTCAGCGACAACACGCACAACTCGCACTTCTACAACGGCAAGGGCATTCGCAACGTTTACCTGGGCGAGTACACCCGCACCGACGGCACCAAGGTCAGCGGCCCGAGCCTGTCGTCGCTGGTGGCCAAAGTAGACCCTGCAACCGACGCCACCCTGCGCGCCGACCTGGACGACACCCAGGCCAAGCTGCAGGTCATCGTCGATCACGCCAACAAGGGCGAGCACTTCGATCAACTGATCGCCGCAGGCAACACGGCTGGCAATCAGGTTGTTCGTGACGCTATCGCTGCACTGGTCAAGCAGACCGGCGCCATCGAGCAGGCCGCAGGCAAACTGGGCATCACCGACCTGAATCCGGACAACGCCGACCACGAGTTCTGATTCACGTCGCGGTCTTGATGTCCCCAAATGCCGGTCTTGCTGACCGGCATTTTTTTTGTCTGGATGACGCTGCTTGCGTGACCTGCCAGTGACTTTTCAGCGCTGCCTGTAGGGCCTTTCCCAAACGCCCTTCTGCGTATTGATTGCACTTCTTGCACCACCGACTATCCGCGCCTCATGCCCTCTTCAAGGCGCGCTTATGCCCGAGTTTGAAACCGGTCCCCACGGTCTGCCGTGGTCGAAAAAAGCCTATCTGCTGCTCAATCCCATCAACGTCCCGGACCTGACCAGAAGGATGGCCGAGTGGGAGCTGAGCGGGGTCCGCACGATGCTGTTTTTGCAGACCCGGCTCCGTGAGCGCCTGGACGCCTCACCTGCGCTGATTCAACTGGAGGGCCCGCATGATCCAATGTTCGTGCGCTTTCTCGCCCATGCTCATGAAGAATGGGGGCTATTGCTGTTCAGCCCGGCAGACCGCAAAACCCTCATCGGCCATTTACGCTGGCTGATGTTTGTCGAGATGCCGACAGGCCAGACCTGTTATATGAACCTCTCGGACACGTCACTGGCCAACGCCCTGTTCGGCATGCATCCGGCACACTTCGACAATCGCCTGTTCGGCCCCATCGATCACGTCTATGCACCCGACAGAATGACCGAGCAGTGGGGCTGTCACCCACGCATTGGCGAATCGGCCCCTCATGATCCCGGCGTGCCTTATCGCTTGAGCGCCGAGCAGATCGAAGCCTTCGGCGACGTCATGTTTCGCCTGACCGTCGTCAACCTCGATCAGCATCTGCGCCTCTTCTTTCCGGATTACCTGCCCGACGTGTCGTTGAAGACGCGTTACGAACAGGTGCACAGGCTGGCCAGCACGGCTTACGAACAAGGTTTCAAGAGCGAAGCCGACATCTTCCATTACGCCAATGTTGTCTTCTTTCTCGCCGGTCAGCCTGAGGATTCTCACCCCCCGATCAGAGCACTGCTGCGCGACACCTCTGAGTTGACCCCCTCACAGCGCATCGAGCAGGCCCACTGGCTCGTGGTGCTGCACGCCCGGCAACAGGAAGGAGCCTCGCAATGAACCCGCAAGACAATCCAAGAACGCTGCCTGCCAAGGACAAGGCCTACTGGGAATCCAGGGCCAGAGAACATGTCGATTCGCGCAGCAGACCGAACACCTGCCCTGCCCCCGGCAACAACATCCAGTTGCTTCCACTGCGCTACGGCCGGGTGGAACGGCTTGGCAGCAAACCGGATTCAAACATTTACGCTCGCCTCAAACGCCCTCTGGGTCTGCGTCTGCTCCGGGATGGCTATCTGTATGTGATCGAAGAAAGCAGCGGCTACCTGCATGAATACCGAGTCGAAAACGGCGTCCCGACCAAGCTGGTGTGGAAAGGCTCAGAGGTTGTTCAGGACGTTCGACAGACCAGCACGGGGGAACACGCGCTGGTCTTCGCAAAGGACAGCATTCTGCATGTTGCCTACTCGGAACTGCAATGGACCGCAGCCAAATGTGCCCAGGCGCTGGGCAGCGCAGCGGATCGTTTCTACTTCATGCAAAAAGTGGATCTGGCCGAGGCTGACTGCCTGAAAGGCGGTGTCCATCTGCGGGTCCAGAAGCAGGTCAGCGAACAGCTCGCCGAACTGGCCGAGCAGCCTGCAAAACAATGCGCCACACCCGACATCCCCGAGGCAGAACAGCAGGACTATGTGTGGGAGCATCAGCCTCTGTTTCGCGAAGCCCACATTGGCGAGTTCAGGCATTTGCTCAAGCCGCTGCATGAGAAAAGCCATCTGTACCTGGTGCTCGAAGACAGCATCGGCATTCTGCGCGATCTGGCCGAAGAGCAGGACACCGTAGTCGGCTGGATAGATGAGTGGCGTGAGCGAAACAACAACGAAACCCGCTTTCTCACTGCCACCTACATTGACACGCTCATGACCGTGGGCGACAGCAATGCCCGTCAGGTAAACCCGGAATCAAAGCTGCTGAAAAAGACCACGCCGCAGCAGCGCTCGCGCATCTACGACTTTATCAATGCCCGTAACCAGTGGCGCCGTGAAAAACGTTTGGGGCCAGAGCCCTCCAGGACACCCGACGGCCACTATGCCTACAAGAGAGGTGCCGATTACAACGAGCGCCCTCGGCAAAGGTTTGCCAGGCTGGAGATGGAAAATAAACAGGCGCTGATGAAGTCGGCGCTTGGCGAAAAACTCTACAGGGAACTCGAAGAGGATATCGAAGCGCTGGATGAAAAAAGCCAGGGCACGCTGAACGGTGTGGGGCTGGGTTCACGAGGCATCAACGACCTGATTCGCCATGACGAGATGCAAAGCTACCTGAATCAGGAGCGTTCGCACCTCAGGCGCTGGACCCAGCGACTGGATGACATCACTCATGACCGGATCAGTCTGTTCACCCAGAGCGAACTCTACCGAAGTGCCTGGTATTTCGACCCGGACCATCCTGACCAGTTGAAAAGCGCACTGGCCATGGAGCTCAACTGCACCCGGGACCTGTGCCGCACGGAAGAAAGTCTGCAAAGGGTCAGCGACTACTTTCACGACAACCCGCATTACATCCTGCCAGTGTTTTATGGACGCCTGAATCTGGAGTTCCTGCGCTCCAAATCAAGTGACCTGATCAAATGGCTGGATGACATCCGCAACCTCAGCGGAGGGCTTGTCGATGCTCAGAACCGTATCACCCAGGTCAGCCACGTCATAGGGCACCACTGGACCCTCAGCCTGCATCTGCCTGAAACCGCACGGCCGCTGCATCAGGCAGTCCTCGCCAGCTACATACCGTCCATTGCTCTGCGTATGGAGCAGTGGCTACGGGATATGCACAGCACACTGAACGACACGGAAGTGCGTCAGCATTTGAACAACTTTCCGAAGCAGAACAATCGGGCGCAACGCCTGGGCGCACTGGTCGCCATGCAGCAGGAAGCGGTCACGCTGAGCATTGCCAACGAAACCGATGTGCAGAAGTACCGTGACGCGTTCGTGCGCCTGAACCACCTGATCAAGGCCGAGGACGATCTCATCCGGGAGCGAACCCGTCTGAGCAAACTGAGCAGCAAACACCGGCTGACGCCGACCCAACGCAATGAGCTGATGTACGACAAACAGTACGTCCAGCAGCAGTTGCTGCAAACGCGCAACCAGTTGGCCGCCATACGCCGCGAACTGGAGCACGCCATCACCCCCACTGGCAGACCCATCAATGGGGCTATCGGGGTGAAGCTGAACATCAACGATGCGCAGTTGCGGGTTCTGGAAGACGAGATTGCGCGTTTGCGGGCTGGCCCAATAAGGGGGTATGGGACTCCAGGAGCATTCGGGAGCGCGTTCAAAGGCAGCTTGTTTCCGATGCTGGCGATGACGTTGCAGATTGGGAATTTGGGGGAGGCTTGGGCGGTTTGGGAGAAGTCGGAGGGGGATAGGTCTATCAGAGAGCTGGCGATAGTCTTGGGAACTTTGTTGGCCCCCATAGCAGCAGCGATTTCAGTTTACCAATCAGTTCATATCGCGTTGGTCGACAACGTCTTACAGAGACTGGCACGCAACCCTGCAGGAACATCGGGGGGATTATTTGCGGTCCGGCTGGGGAAACTAGGCCTGGGGTTGGGTGCTTTCATTGCGCCACTCAGCCTGTTGGGTGCCGTAGGCACAACATTGAACAACTGGGAGAAATGGACCACTGCGCTGGACCTTGGCACAGCAGGAGAAAAAACCGGTGCAGGGATGGCTCTAGCGGGCGACATTGGATCGACCGCTGTTAACTTAAGGATGAGTTTCCGGGCTGGCATAGAAATAATCGGACTTCTCAGAGAAGTCAGAGCAGCCAATGCATCGGAGCGAAAACTTGTTGCTAATCTGGCTTGGGCAACACGAGGCACACGCTTCCTGCAATTTACAATGCGCATGACCCCTTGGGGGCTTATCTCCACCGCACTGCAATTGGGCGGTGAATCGCTTTACAACTACTTCAATCTGGATGACCAACAGCGCTGGTTACTCGGTTGTCTTTGGGGCAAAGAACCTGAGGGCTGGGATTGGCCCGGTCACGCGCAAAAGCTCGCTGAAGCCAACTTGCGCCCCACCTTGGTCGACAAGGGCATGACCCATCGCGAGATCGATGGCGAACCTGTGCGCAGCCTGCACATGGTGATGCCCGGCCTGACCCGCACCAGCTTCGACGACACGTCATTACGCTGGTCGGCGCAGTTGCAGAACGTATCCGATACACAGGATGTCAGCGAAGCCCTTTGCCATCGGCTCTCGGTAGTCGCAGCATCTCCCTTGACCCTGGCGCTGGAGATTCCAAACAGTTGGCAAGGGCATCACGCCCTGCTGCTCCTGCGCGTGGCAGTCAAGCCAGCGTTGGTAACGACTTATCTAAAAGCCGATCAGGGCTACCTGACTTACCGCATTCCGCTTGGCATGGACACTGTGAACAAACCTGTCAGCGCATCCGTCGAGAAACCTGCGGAAAATCTACAACTCCCGGCCACACAGATCACAAGAGAACGTTTGAATGACCTCTGACAAATACGAGCGCTTGCCCAAAGCCGGCGACACTGAAAATGAGTCTGGCACTGAGGTGTTCTATCTCGCACCACGACCAGTACCAACCGGTGTTGCAGCCTTCAGTTCGCGCAGCCTTCATCAATACGCCAATGAAGTTTATCTGGACTTCGGACTAAGCTGCGCAACAGTAGAGTTCGCAGTGCGCTGTTACATCGGATCGGTCATGTCCATCGTGATTCTTTTTATACTGCTATCAATAGGTTTGGGGGTTGATGATCATTTCAGATATGGAGCACCTGTTTTTGAAATCTTTGTAACTTTACTCCTGCCAAATTATTATCTCTGGGGGTTCGTGGGTGGCTTGGCGCTTATGTATCTCTATTGTTTCGCTCAGGCCGTTTACCCTCACTCCAGAATTCCACCCACCCGCTTCAACCGCCAGCGCCGCGAAGTCGCCTACGTCGCCAAGCGTGGCGAACCGCCGCGCTTCATCCCATGGGAAAACGTCATTGCCTGCGTCAGCAGCAGCGTAGTCCCCACCCAATACGGCACTCAACAGAAGTTCGCCCTAATGATCGGTTTGCGGGATGCGTCGGACGGGCAGGTCGTCTGGCTGACCGTGCCCAGCTATACACTGGGTATGGCGGTTGGTGAGTGGGAGGCGATTCGCGCCTACATGGAAGAAGGCCCCAGTGCACTGCCGCAGCCGATGATGGGCGAGAACATGGAGGAAGGCACGGTGGAGTTCTTCCACATGTGCCGCAAGGGCTACCGCTACGATCACTGGTACATCCGTTATCTGTTCGGCTTTCTGCTCATCCAGTTCTGCAGCGGCTGGACCCTGCCCTGCCGCATCGCCGCCTGGGTCGAACGCCTGCCGAAAAAAGCCTTTCCCAAAGCCGTGCTCGACTGGTCAAAGCCCTTGCCGCCCGAGCAATGGCAACATCCCAGCACTGAACTGATTGAACAGAGCGAGGCCATGCGCAAGACACTGCGCAGAGGGCTGACGGTGTTCGACCACTTCGACAGGGTCGAAAAAAACAAGGTCAGCGAAAATGCCTGAGAATAAGTACGAACGGCTGCCACAAGCTGGTGATACGGAGAATGAGCCCGGCACCGAAGTGTTTTACCTTGCGCCACGCCCAGTTCCGACCGGGGTTGCAGCGTTCAGTTCTCGCAGCTTGCACCGCTACGCCGATAGCGTTTACCTCGATTTTGGGTTGAGCTCCGCAACGTTGGAATTCGCGGTCCGTTGGTACATAGGATCACTTATGAGCGTTGTCATTATTTTCCAACTAATCGGTTTGGGCTTAAGTATTGATGATCATTTCAGATTCGGAAAACCGCTTTTTGAGCTCTACCTGAATTTGGTTTTGCCCAACCATTTTTTTTGGATGTTTATGGGCGTTTTATTTCTCCTGTATGGGTGTAGCTTTTTCCCAGCAATATATCGTCACTCCACCATCCCACCCACCCGCTTCAACCGCCAGCGCCGCGAAGTCGCCTACGTCGCCAAACGTGGCGAACCGCCGCGCTTCATCCCATGGGAAAACGTCATTGCC
>NZ_JAGTPM010000008.1:0-346644 GCF_021147865.1 Pseudomonas sp. CDFA 610 | reverse complement strand
CTTGTAACTCATTGAATCGCAAGGCTTTTTCGTTTCCGTCTGCGCCGGAAGTGGGGCGAATTATAGACACCTCAACGAGCGCGTCAACCGTTATTTTCAGGTTTTTGCCGACCGACTCGCCCCGACATTCACAAGACGCGGGATTCGCTTAGCAATTACGGGGATTCGCAGCAAAAGCAGCCCTGCCCCTATTGCTGCATAAAGCGCCCATTCTTTTAGATCGGCCCGCACAATCCAGAACATATGCAGCAAACCGAGCCCCAGAATCACATAGACCAGCCGATGAAGTTTCTTCCACCGAGCCCCCAACCGACGCTGACTGTATCGATTGGATGTCACCGCCAGCACCAGAAGACAGAGAAACCCGAGCGCTCCGACAATAATGTAGGGCCGCTTGACCAGCTCAACGCCCAGTTGCCCGAAATCCAACCCCAGGACAAAAAGCGTGTACATGGTCATGTGCAGCACCACATACGCGAAACACCAAAGCCCCAACTGCCGGCGTACCACGATCCAGAATGGCCAGCCGCTCAGTTTCTGCAGTGGCGTCATGGCTAGGGTGATCAGCAGCAGTATCAGCGCACCCAATCCGAAGTTCTCGACCAGCGCCTTTCCCGGATCAGGCCCCAGCGCAAATATCCAGGCTTGATAAAGCCATAGGACGGGAGCAACACAGGCAGCAAGAAATACGCAAAGACGCAGCAACGGATAACGCATCAGTAGTCCTTCCGCAGGTCCATGCCTGTATAAAGAGACGCTACCTCCTCCTCGTACCCGTTGAACATCTTCGTATCCATGACATTGGGGCTGAACAGTCCGCTCGGCAAACGTCGTTCGCGAGCCTGAGTCCATCGCGGGTGATCCACGGTCGGGTTCACGTTGGCATAGAAACCGTACTCATTGGCCGCGATGCTTTGCCAGGTCGTTTTGGGCTGTTCGCTCACCAGGCTTATCCGCACGATGGACTTCACGCTCTTGAAGCCATACTTCCACGGCACCACCAACCGAAGCGGCGCACCGTTCTGGTTGGGCAATTCACGGCCATACATGCCCACCGCCAGAATCGCCAGCGGATTCATCGCCTCATCAAGACGCAGCCCCTCAACATAAGGCCAGTCGATCAGCGCGAAGTCGGAACGCTGTCCCGGCATCGACTTGGAATCTTCAAGTGTCTCGAAACGAATGTATTTGGCCTTGGCGGTCGGCTCGACCTGCTTGAGCAAGGCCGAAATGGGAAACCCGATCCACGGAATCACCATCGACCAGGCCTCAACGCAGCGTAGACGATAGATGCGCTCTTCCAGTTGATAAGGCTTCATGAAGTCTTCCAGAGCGTAGCGGCCCGGTTTACCGACCTCACCATCAATCACCACACTCCAGGGCTCGGTTTTCAAGGAGCCCGCGTTTTTTGCGGGATCGCCCTTGTCAGTTCCGAATTCATAGAAGTTGTTGTAGTGAGTCGCGTCCTTGAAAGGCGTGATCGCCTCACCCTGGACGTTGACCGCCTGCCATTTGGTGTCCGGAAGCTTTTCAGCAAACCAGCTCGGGGCCTTGCCCGCCTCGACATCGGCGTAACGGGAAGGATCTGCGGCATTGGCCCAGCGCGGCAAGGCACTCACTGCCAATCCGGCCAAAGAACTGGCCAGCAGTGTGCGACGAGAAAGATAGATGGATTCAGGCGTAACGTCGGACTCTTTGGAGTCGGACGCAGAAGGAAGCTTGATTAGCATGATGACTCCGCAGCCTAGGGGAACTGATGCACCAATAGACTACGGAGTATGGTGGAAATTAGATCAGCTGGAGGATTTGTGGCGACGAAGACGCAACAAATATTGAGCAGGGCCCGACAGCGCGTAACCGAGGAAAATCAGCAGCAGGATGCGCGGCGGATCGCTGAACACGACAGCGAACACCAGGACCACCGCCAGAATCGCAACGAACGGCACTCGACCTCTCAGGTCAAGCTCCTTGAAGCTGTTGTACTTGATGTTGCTGACCATCAGCATCCCCGCACCGGCCACCAGCAGCGCGACCAGGAACGACAGCTTTGACCCCTGGATGCCGAAATCGCTGAACGCCCAGACGGTACCTGCCACGACACCGGCGGCAGCCGGACTGGCCAGACCGATGAAGTAACGCTTATCAGCCTTGCCGACCTGCGTGTTGAAACGCGCCAGACGCAACGCCGCCCCAGCGACATAAATGAAGGCAACCATCCAGCCGACCTTGCCCATGTCCCCGAGCGCCCAGCCAAATGCCAGCAAGGCAGGCGCCACACCGAAGGCAACCATGTCGGACAGCGAATCGTACTCGGCGCCGAAGGCGCTTTGCGTGTTGGTCATGCGCGCCACGCGGCCGTCGAGGCCATCCAGCACCATCGCTACGAAAATGGCGATGGCGGCGAACGCGAAGTACTTGCTGGCTCCCGCCGTGTCACCTGCGCTCAAGGCACTCTGGGCGCTCATGGAACTGATGATGGAATAGAAGCCCGCAAACAGATTGGCGGTAGTGAACAGGTTGGGCAGCAGATAGATGCCGCGATGACGCACCTTGCGGCCTTCGTCATCGTGCCCTTCTTCAACGTGTTCATCGATAGGTAGCAGACTTTCAGCGTCAGAGGCCTTGATCGGCTCTTCAGGACGTTCGCTCATGGACATTACCTTGCAGCGGTTGAAAAGGTTCGACAGATGTCTGCGACGAGGGTTCGTCAGCAAACGATGCAGCTTTATACCAGAGCCAGAACCCAGAACGAAAAAACGCGGCCTGTTGGCCGCGTTTTTTCATGAACCGGAAAAGATCAGTTCTTGTCCTTGTCGACGATTTTGTTCGCCGCAATCCAAGGCATCATCGAGCGCAGTTTCTCGCCGATGATTTCGATACCGTGCGCAGCGTTGTTACGACGCTTGGCGGTCATCGATGGGTAGCCGGTAGCACCTTCGCTGATGAACATCTTGGCGTATTCACCGTCCTGAATGCGCTTCAGAGCATTGCGCATGGCCTGACGGGATTCAGCGTTGATGACTTCCGGGCCAGTCACGTACTCGCCGTACTCGGCGTTGTTGGAGATCGAGTAGTTCATGTTGGCGATGCCGCCTTCGTACATGAGGTCAACGATCAGCTTCAGTTCGTGCAGGCACTCGAAGTAAGCCATTTCCGGCGCGTAACCGGCTTCAACCAGCGTTTCGAAGCCAGCCTTGACCAGCTCGACGGTACCGCCGCACAAAACAGCCTGCTCGCCGAACAGGTCGGTTTCGGTTTCGTCCTTGAATGTGGTTTCGATGATACCTGTACGGCCACCGCCAACGCCCGAAGCGTAGGACAGCGCGACGTTCTTGGCGTTGCCCGAAGCGTCCTGGTAAACAGCGATCAGGTCAGGAATACCGCCGCCCTTGACGAACTCGGTACGCACGGTGTGGCCTGGAGCTTTCGGCGCGATCATGATCACGTCCAGGTCAGCGCGTGGCACGACCTGGTTGTAGTGAATGGCAAAGCCGTGGGAGAAGGCCAGTGTTGCACCCTTCTTCAGGTTAGGCTCGACTTCATTCTTGTACAGCTGGGACTGGAACTCGTCCGGGGTCAGAATCATGACCAGGTCGGCAGCAGCAACGGCGGAAGCGACGTCGGTCACTTTCAGGCCATGAGCTTCAGCTTTGGCGACAGTGGCTGAACCCTTGCGCAGGCCAACAGTGACATCAACGCCGGAGTCTTTCAGGTTGCACGCTTGAGCGTGGCCCTGGGAGCCGTAACCGATGATGGCAACTTTCTTGCCCTGGATGATCGAAAGGTCGCAGTCTTTGTCGTAAAAAACTTTCATGGAAATCCCCTGTTATCTTGGCCGTTCAGGCCATTTGCTTAATGAGTTAAATGCTCAGCACTTTGTCGCCACGGGCAATGCCCGTCACGCCACTGCGTACTGTCTCCAGGATGGCGGCAGTGCCGATGGCCTGAATGAAGCTGTCCAGTTTGTCGCTCGTACCGCTCAACTGCACGGTGTAGACGCTGGCGGTCACGTCGACGATCTGTCCGCGGAAGATATCCGTGGTGCGTTTGATCTCGGCACGCTGGGCGCCGGTGGCCTTGACCTTGACCAGCATCAGCTCGCGCTCGATATGCGCGCTTTCCGACAGATCGACCAGCTTGACCACTTCAACGAGCTTGTTGAGGTTCTTGGTGATCTGCTCGATCACCTCATCATGGCCCACGGTGGTCAGCGTCAGACGCGACAGGGTCGGGTCTTCGGTTGGCGCTACCGTCAGGCTTTCGATGTTGTAGTTACGCTGCGAGAACAGCCCGACGACACGAGACAACGCACCCGGTTCGTTTTCCAGCAGTAGGGAAATGATGTGCCGCATGATTATGTCCGCTCCGTCTTGCTCAACCACATATCGCGCATGGAGCCGTCCTTGATCTGCATCGGATAGACGTGCTCGGTTACATCGACCTGAATGTCGAGGAAGACCAGACGATCTGTCATGGCAAAGGCTTCTTCCATTTTCGGCTTCAAATCTTTCAGGTCCGTGATACGCATGCCGACGTGGCCGTAGGCTTCGACCAGCTTGACGAAGTCAGGCAACGATTCCATATACGAGTGGGAGTGACGAGCGCCGTAGCTCATGTCCTGCCACTGGCGAACCATGCCAAGTACGCCATTGTTGAGCAGAATGATCTTCACTGGCAGACCGTACTGCAGGCAGGTCGACAGTTCCTGGATGTTCATCTGGATACTGCCTTCACCGGTCACGCATGCAACATGGGCATCCGGGAAGTTCAGTTTGACGCCCATGGCTGCCGGGAAACCGAAGCCCATCGTGCCCAGGCCACCCGAGTTGATCCAGCGGTTGGGCTTGTTGAAACGGTAGTACTGCGCCGCGAACATCTGGTGCTGACCCACGTCGGACGTGACATAGGCGTCACCCTTGGTGACTTCGCACAACGTTTCTATCACGGTCTGTGGCTTGATGACCGAGCCATCGCCGCGGTTGTAAGGGAACAGATCGCCGCCTGCACGCCACTCGTCGATCTGCTTCCACCATGCTGCAACGGACGCCTTGTCAGGTGTCTCACCGATGTCTTTCAGAGTAGCGACCATTTCGGTCAGTACGCTTTCGACAGGGCCCACGATTGGCACATCGGCCTTGATGGTCTTGGAGATGGAGGCCGGGTCAATATCGATGTGGATGATCTTGGCGTTCGGGCAGAATTTGCTCGCGCCGTTGATGACCCGGTCATCGAAACGCGCGCCGACGGCCAGGATCACATCGGTATGGTGCATGGCCAGGTTCGCGGTGTAGCTGCCGTGCATGCCAAGCATGCCTACGAACTGACGATCCGTGCCTGGGTAGCAACCCAGCCCCATCAGGGTGTTGGTGACCGGCGCATTGAGCAACTGAGCCAGCTCGCTCAATTGCGCAGAGCCGTTGCCCATGATCACGCCACCACCGGCGTAAATGATCGGACGCTTGGCGGCCAGCAGCATTTCGACCGCCTTGCGAATCTGGCCGGAGTGACCACGCACCGCCGGGCTGTAGGAACGCAGCTTGGCTTTCTTGGGGAAGACGTATTCGAACTTCTCGGCCGGGTTGGTCATGTCCTTCGGAATATCGACGACGACAGGACCAGGGCGACCGGATTGCGCCAGGTAAAAAGCCTTTTTCAGGATTTCCGGGATTTCCGACGCATGCTTGATCATGAAGCTGTGCTTCACGATCGGACGGGAGATACCGATCATGTCGGTCTCCTGGAACGCATCGGTGCCCACCAGCGTACTGGCGACCTGACCAGACAGTACCACCATCGGGATGGAGTCCATGTAGGCGGTCGCGATGCCGGTAATTGCGTTGGTCGCACCCGGACCGGAAGTAACCAGCACGACACCCGCCTTGCCGGTCGCACGTGCATAGCCATCGGCCATGTGCGTGGCAGCCTGCTCGTGGCGAACGAGGATATGGCTCACGGCCGGTTCTTTGAACAGGGCATCGTAGACATGCAGAAGGGCACCACCCGGGTACCCATAGATATGCTCAACGCCTTCGTCACGCAAAAAGCGGACGATCATTTCAGCGCCAGATAAAAGCTCCACGTTGTTCACCTCTAAAACGCCAGAATACCGCCCACTTCGGGACGGGTCTTAATAGGTTTACTGCCAAGCAGAGCATGAGCGACGGTGGTCGCCGACTACGTCAGCACTGACTGAGCAAGTATTGGGATATCCCTGAGTGTTGCGGAACATTCCCACCCAGCGCGAGGTAACGCGTTGCGGGTGTTACAGGTCGGCGCGGGTGTGCGCCTCATGATCTACCGAGAGGGTCTGCTTCTGGCAGTCCTTCTACAGCGAACTTTGGATTGTTGTGATTCGCCCCTCTCAAGTCAAGTCATCGTTGAGCTTTCTTGTTACCAAGGGCCTGAAATTGCACTGTTTCAGACTGAAGCGCACCGTTATGGTAGCTTTCCTATGGCATAGACATTTCAAGGAAACACCATGCGATGGATGATCTTCGCTGCGGCGCTGGCAATGGCCGCGAGCGCGAGCAGTCAGGCAGCACCGGTCTATAAGTGGGTGGATGCCCAGGGCGTGACCCACTTCGACGCCCAACCCCCGGCGGGCAAGGAGGCGCAGCAGATCAATGTGCAAACACCGCCCCCCTCATCCGCGCCCTCATCCACTTCTACCGACTCACCGTCAGAAGATGCTCAGCAACGCGCCATCAATGACAAGGTAAGGGCTCAGGTGAAAGTGCAGGAAGCGAAGCGGGAGGAAAATTGCGAGGGACTGCGCACCAACCTTGCGCAGCTGCAGAACAATCCGCGGATTAGGGAGCAGGTCGGTGGAGAAGTCAGGCGCCTCACGGAGGAGAACCGCAAGACGCGCATTGAAGAGACTGAAAAAGCCATCAGCGAGTACTGCCGCTAGGCAGTACCCGGTCAACTGACTTCGGTGATCAATTGATCGAAACGGGCCAGACTCTGCCGTAACGATCTGGTTTCGCCCATATGGCCGGAATAGACCATTTCAGCCATTTCCAGAATTCCGGACGCATTGGGCAGTGGAAGGTCACGCTCAAGGATGATCTTCATCCGGGGCAGGAAAATCCACTGCAGCCACTGCGCGAACTCGAGCGTATCCACACAGAAAGGCTCCTGACTGGACAACGCCTGCTCGCTGGGCGGCGTGGTCTCCCACCAGCCCAGCACCCGCAGCTCCCGCTCGATCAACAACAACTGTTCGGCAATTTCAGGAAAGCGCTCGTCCATCAGCGAGCCTTTTGCCGCGCCAGTGCTGCGCCGGCAGAATCGCCCTGCTTCTCGCGGGATTGAGCGATCAGTTCCCACAGGCTCGCCTGAAGACTGGCGCGACCGTTGGCATAGGTCAGACCACGACGCGCCAGTTGCTCGGCCTGGGCGGCATCGCCCTGAGCCAGACGCACTTGTGCAAGACGATAAAGTACTTGCGGCTCGCGAGGCGCGACACGCTGGGCACGCTCAAGACTGGACGATGCACCATTCAGGTCACCCCCACTCTGTTGTTGCTGCGCAGTGGTCAGCAACGCCAGCACTGGGCCATCCAGTTGCTCGTCTTCGGAAAGGCCTCCACCGCTGGACGGTATCCCGGTAGGTGCCGATGAAGGCGGCATGCTGTAACTGGTATTACTGGCAGGCGCAGGGGTGACCGGAGCCTGATTGACTGGCGAGGTGTCGATGGCGGGTGCATCGACACTGAAAGGAGCCTGGCTGGCAGGTGGCGAAAACGTCTGCCCCGGGTTGTTGCCGCCAGCGCCGGGAATCATCACAACGACACCCGAATCCTGCGGCACTGCCTGTGGTTGAGCCTGAGCCGTGTTTGCCTGATTCACGCCGTTACGTGACGCAGAAACACGTTCGCCGTTTGACACTTTCGAACTCGAATCCACGACCGGAATCGAGCCGCGCTCCACAGTGGCGCAACCGTTGAGCAACGCCAGAGTCGTTAGAGCTGGTATCCACCATTTATTCACTTCAAACCCTCATTGCTTAGTTCAACCACCCCTTGACCCAGTCCATCACCTCAGTGGCAGGTGCCGGAGTGCCGCCGCATGTGGCGCCGGGCTGGGGTTCACTGCCGCGAATATACGGCATCTGTACGGCATTCGGGCAGCTTGCATCAGAACCCTGTCCGGTCTGGGCGTCGACCCAGGCCTGGACGACGTTATCCGGCATGGCCATGTCCAGCGGCAACGGATCGGCCTTGCGCATGAAACTGGTCCAGACCTGCAATGCACCCGTGGCACCGGTGAACGGTGTCTTGCCGTTGTCATCGCGGCCCATCCACACCACGGCCAGCAGGTCCTGACTGAAGCCGGCGAACCAACTGTCGCGCGAATCGTTACTGGTACCGGTCTTGCCCGCCAGATTCAGCGAACCGGGTAACACGTTATAGACCGACTTGCCGGTACCTTCACGCATCACGCGCTGCATCGCATTCTGCACCAGATAAATGGCGCCCGGATCGAAACGCTGCTCGATCTGGAAAGGATAGCGCTTGAGCGGCTCGCCTTCGGCTGTCAGCACGCTGCGAATCCCGCGCATCGGCGTGTTGAAACCACCGCTCGCAATGGTCTGGTACATGGTGGCGACTTCCATTGGCGTCAGCCCTCCCGCACCCAGCAGCATGGATGGATAGGCAGGCCATTCACGTGTTACACCCAGCTTTGCCAGCGTCTTGAAGACGGTAGGCACACCCAGTTCAAGGCCCAGCTTGGCGGTTGAAAGGTTGTAGGAATGCGCAAGCCCCTGATACAGGAAGATGTTGCCGTGTGACTTGTGATCGTAGTTCTGAGGTTTCCAGACCTGACCGTCAGCGCCCTTGACCTGAAACAGCTCATCGGCAATCCAACTGGTCAGCGTGTACTGGCTTGGACGTTCAAGCGCTGTGAGATAGATGGCTGGTTTGACCAGCGAGCCGATCGGCCGCACGGCATCGATTGCACGGTTGAAGCCTGCGAACCCCGCCTGACGACTGCCCAGCAGAGCCTGCACTTCGCCGGTTTCCGGATTGGTCACAACCATTGCCGCTTCAACTTCGTCCGAACCCTTGCGCCCGGCCAGCCGCTTGAACGTATCGTCCATGGCCGCCTGGGACTTCATCTGCAGGATCGGATCGAAGCTGGTGAAAATCCGCAGCCCCTCTTCGGTCAAGTCTTCGTCGCGGTAGTCCTCGCGCAATTGACGCTTGACCAGATCCAGGAAGGCGGGGAACGAGCTGTCGGCCAGCGTACCGGTCTTGGTCACGCCCAACGGCATCTTCTTGGCGGCAGCCACGACTTCAGCGGTGGCAACGCCTTGCTGCTCGAACAGATCAAGCACCAGATTACGGCGCTCAAGTGCACGCTCGGGATTACGACGCGGGTTATAGAAGGATGGGCCCTTGACCAGCCCGACGAGCATCGCAACCTGATGGATTTTCAGCTCGGACAAAGGCTGACTGAAGAAGTACTGGCTGGCCAGACCGAAGCCATGCACTGCACGCTGACCATCCTGACCGACGAACACCTCATTGAGATAGGCCTCGAGAATCTCCTGCTTGCTGTAATGAATCTCCAGCAGCACCGCCATCATGGCTTCGGTCAATTTGCGCGAGAGACTGCGCTCGTTGGTCAGGTAGAAATTCTTGACCAACTGCTGGGTGAGCGTACTGCCGCCCTGACGCATCTGGCCTTGGGACGTATTGACCCAGATGGCGCGCGCAATCGACTTGGGCGACACACCAAAGTGATGGTAGAAGTCACGGTCTTCGACTGCTACCAGCCCATCGAGTAGATAAGGCGGAGCCTGATCCAGCTTGATGAGGATCCGGTCTTCAAGATTCTTGGGATACAAACCGCCGATCAACAGCGGCTCAAGACGGGCCACGGCCAGCTTGCCCCCGTTGCCGGACGACAGGTCGGCCACGTAGTCACCGGAAAAGCGCACGCGGACCTGCTGGGCCGGGTCGGTGCCTTCGTAAAACTGGAAGCCTCGGGTATTGAGGTCGACCGTGTTGCCGTTGACTGCGGCAGCGCCGGGCCCGTTCGCCACGCTTTCACGGCGGTAGCCCAACGCATCCAGCTCGATGAGGAAGTCATCGCGGCTGAGCTTCTGGCCAACGAACAGCTCCAGCGGACGCGCGTAGACCTTCGCAGGAATGGTCCAGCGCTTTCCGGAGAATTTCTCCTGGACAATCGCGTCAAGATAGATAGCCAGGCCAGCCAAAAGGACCAGACCGACAATGCTGAGCTTCAACGCCCAGCCCAGCCACTTGCGCAGGCTGCCGGAGGGTTGTTTTTTCGAGGGACGAGAGGTGCGGGATCGAGTCATGGGCGCGGATTATACGCACTTTGCATGGCTTCGACAGACACCCGAGCCGGCGGTTTGCAGCGTCGCGCCAAGCGGCCATAATGGCCGCATCTGACAGTTACATTTTTTTGAATCCACTCCTGAAGGATCGCCCGTGAGCCAGTCTTTGATCGCAGCCCTGCAAAATCCCGCTCTTTTCCCCCATCCGGTAGAAGATTTTCAGGTTATCGAAACCCATATCTCATGGGTATTGCTCACCGGCCCTTACGCCTACAAGATCAAAAAACCTGCGAACTTCGGCTTTCTCGACTTCACCACACTGTCGTCGCGCGAGCATTTCTGCAATGAAGAACTGCGCCTCAACCAACGCATGACCGACGATCTGTACCTGGAGGTGCTGCCGATTACCGGTTCAGTCGAAGCCCCGCAACTGGGCGGCAGCGGTGAAGTCATCGAGTACGCTCTCAAGATGCGGCAGTTCTCGCAAGCCGGCCTGCTGAGCACCCTGCAAGCCAACGGCGAGCTGACAGCCGGACACATTGACGAACTGGCGGTCCAGATCGCCGGGGTTCACGAACAAGCCCCGCGCGTCATGTCTGACACGGATCTAGGCTCGCCCGACAGCGTCATGGCGCCAGTGCTGCAGAACTTTGAGCAGATTCGCCCTCTTATCAGCGAAAAATCCGACTTGGCCCAACTTGATGCCCTACAGGCGTGGGCAGAGTCGAGCTTCGAGCGCCTCAAGCCGTTGATGGCTCAGCGCAAGGCAGAAGGTTTTATCCGCGAATGCCATGGCGACATTCACCTGGGTAACGCGACCCTGATCGACGGCAAGGTTGTACTGTTCGACTGCATCGAATTCAACGAGCCGTTCCGCAAGACCGACGTCTACGCCGACATCGGCTTTCTGGCCATGGACCTGGAAGACCGCGGTTTGAAATCGCTTTCTCGACGCCTGATCAGCCTGTATCTGGAAAAGACCGGCGACTATGACGGCCTTGAACTGCTCAATTTCTACAAGGCCTACCGGGCCATGGTACGCGCCAAGGTTGCGCTGTTCAGCCAGCCCGCCAATGCCGATGGTGTTCAGCGTGCTGCGACCTTTCGTCAATACCGCAATTACGCGAATCTGGCCGAGAGCTACAGCGCCATCCCTTCACGCTTTCTCGTAGTGACTCACGGAGTTTCCGCCGTTGGCAAAAGCCATGTCGCCATGCGTCTGGTCGAATCACTGGGCGCGATCCGTCTGCGCTCAGACGTCGAGCGCAAGCGCATGTTCTCCGATGAAAGCACCGCGCTTTACGCAGAGCAGGCCAGCAGTGCGACCTACAATCGCCTGCATGAACTGGCGGGAAAAGTATTGCACGCAGGCTTTGCCGTCGTGATTGACGCCACCTACCTCAAGCATGAACAGCGCGTTTCGGCCGCCAAAGTTGCTGAAACCACCGGCGTGCCGTTCCTGATCCTGGATTGCGAAGCACCAGACGCCGTTATTGAAGGCTGGCTGGCACAGCGTCAGGCGCAGAACACCGATCCTTCAGACGCGACCATGGATGTCATCAAGGCCCAGCAGGCCAGCCGCGAGCCACTGACTGCGGAAGAAATCATCTGCAGCAAGCACGTTGCGACCAATCAGAGTAGTGATCTGGACAGCCTCATCGATCAGTTGCGCCAGCGTCTGCCCGGCCTCTGAACACCGTGCTCAGCCGTTGGGCAGGTAGCGCTTCACGGCTGAACAATGGTGGCGATATACTGGCGCCATAATTCCAACACAAACCACGAGGCCATCATGAGCCAGCCCAAACAGATCGACTCACCGCTCTACATCATGCTGCGTAGGGACGACGTCGAAGGCTTCAATCAGGAGAAGCCGAAGACCGGCACTATCGATATGGCCGGGGGTGATTTCCGGGGTCTTGATCTGCGTGATCTGGATACTGCGGGTATCGACTTCACCGATGCCTACTTCCGCTCAGCCGATCTTCGCGGCCTGGATTTGCGCAACACGCCGATGGAAGGTGCGAGCATCGCGCATGCACAGATATCGGGCGCTTACTTCCCGGCAGAACTCACCGCAGATGAAATTCTGATGTCTGTGAATTTCGGTACCCGACTGCGCTATCGCACTCGCTGAGCCCCCTTTTCAAATACCGCCTTTGAAACAACCGTCTTGAACCGGTATGCGCAACGCATGCCGGGTGTAGGCGTTTTTCCGTTGATCCACGTCTGCTCCTGCGCCCCCGCTCCCGTTGTTATTCCATACTTCCTGGCATCAATTTCCGGCACCTGACCAGCGGGGAAAAGAACTGTTGACTTACAAATGAGAATAGTTATGATTATCACATCCGGTCGCGAGACTGGACGATAACTGAAAGACCTTGGTTCGGACTTTCAGATTATCTCCTCATCAGGCTAATCACGGTTTTTGACCCGGCTCTTTGCCGGGTCTTTTTTTGCCTTCGAAAAATGGCTGAAGGCCTGCATACGCGTGCAAGCCAAGCCTTCCGAGCAAATCATCGAGCAGACTCGATCCACCCAGTCGCACCCTGTCACTGACTATCCAGTGAGCACCGAACCTTGCGTGAGCCAGTTGAATGAAAGGCCTGGCGTCTTCAAAGGAACGAAGCCCGCCTGCGACCTTGAAGCCGACCTGTCCGCCCGTGTCGGCAATGGATTCCAGCATGATTCGCGCAGCCTGAGGCGTTGCATGTCGCGCGGATTTGCCGGTGCCTGTCTTGAGAAAGTCGGCACCCGCTTCGATGGCTGCGCGGCAAGCCGTGTGAATGACCTCTGAATCTCTCAATTCGCCGGTCTCGAGCGTTACCGTCAACTTGACCCGCCCGTCGAGCCTGGATCGACAGGCCGAGATCAGGTCCGCGCCCGTCTGCTCATCGCCGCCGAGCAATGCGCGAAAGGGATAGACAACATCGACCTCGTCGGCACCCGCAAGCATGGCCGCACGCGTCTCGGAAGCCGCAGCCTCCAAATCCGTTCCACCGTGAGGAAAGTTGACCACTGCCACGACCTTGACCTGATGTGCCTGGAGTCGATCCAGCGTCGTACGCGCCAGGCAGACAAAACGTGAAGACACGCTCACTGCGGCAACAGGCCCCAGCGGCGTCAGTGCCCGCTGACAGATCCCCATGATGCGTTGGTCGGTATCGTCGTGATTGAGGGCGAAGAGTTCCATCAAGGCTATGGCCTGGCGTGCCAGTTGCTCATCATCGGCAGTGATCGCTGTCATGGTAGGTCGCTCGCAGAAACGGGAGCGAGACGATATACGAGCCTGCGCGCAGGTAGGACGCCACATTGCCTCTCGGGACAGGTACCACGTCAAACAAAGAAAAGTCCGATACTACTGAATGCCTGGATCCTGCCTGAGTCCAGCCACCGTGCACCACACGTAATCGGCACTTTCCTCGGTAATCTCATCCTCGATCTGAGCCAGCAGCGACACGAGCACCGCGGTGCCGATGTCAATGTCTGCCATGTGCACGAATCATTCCTCAATCCAATTGCGCACGTGCGGCCCGAAGATCCGGGCGTCAGGCAACATTACCTGACCACATTGACGGGTCAGCAGACTAAAATCACACCCAATGATCCTTGGCGGCACAGTTCGACCGGGATCGCCGTCAAAGCCATCCACGCTTCATGGGGTTTTCTTGAGATTTCTCTGCACATCCACCCACCTAACGGAATCACAGAGTCGCGGGTTCGAACTGGAAGACTACAGACTTCTGGCGATACGCCGACACGGAGAGGTTTTCATCTACAGGAATCGCTGCCCGCATCGTGGCGTCCCCTTGGAATGGCAGCCCGACCAGTTTCTGGACAGCAGCGCCAGTCTGATCCAGTGCGCCACCCACGGTGCGCTGTTTCTGATCGAGAATGGCGAGTGCGTGGCAGGCCCCTGCGAGGGTCAGTCGCTGACCGCGCTCAATTCTCATGAAGATGCCCAGGGCATTTGGGTAACCTTGCCTGAAGACCACCTGCAGGACTAATTATCCCGGCATCGATGGCTTATCCCGGCCATAGCACCTGCAGGCGCCGGTCGATGCGCACTTCCTGCGGATCCAGATGCACGCCGTAGGCCAGAACCTCGACACCGGCATCCATCGCGTCCTTCAACGCCAGCGCGTAGGCCGGGTCAATCTCCTGTGCGGGTCGCACCGACTCGATCCCGGTGAGGTTGACGCAATACAACAAGACTGAACGCACACCCTCGCGTGCCAAGGCCGCCAGTTCGCGCAGGTGACGTGCCCCCCGTTGTGTTACGGCATCGGGAAACGCGGCGACGGCCGACTCATCAAAGCCGAGCGTGACGCTTTTTACTTCCAGATACACATGGCCATCGGGATACTCGAGACGGAAATCGACACGGCTTTTTTCCTGCCCATACGCCACCTCGCGCTTGAGCGCCGTGAAACCGTTCAACTCGCTGATCACACCCGCGCGCAAAGCCTCCTCCACTAGTGTGTTGGCGCGCCCGGTATTGATGCACGCGAAACGACCCTGCGGCGTTTCACTGATCTCCCATGTGCCCGGCAGTTTGCGCTTGGGATCACTGGAGCGACTGAACCAGACACGCCCTCCCGGCATCATGCAATTGAGCATCGAACCGGTGTTGGGACAATGAATGGTCAACAGCTCGCCGCTATCGGTCTCGATATCGGCCAGGAAACGTTTGTAGCGAATAATCAGACGACCCTGCTCCAATTCAGGCGAGAAACGCATCAGGCACTCCAACTGCGCAGGCCGCGTGCAATGCGCTCGACGGCCTCCTGCAATCTGGGCAGGCTCTGGGTATAGGCAAAACGCACGTGATGCCCGGCCAGATGACGACCAAAGTCCAGCCCCGGCGTGAACGCAACGTGTTCGGTTTCCAGAAAGTGTCGACAGAACGCAAAGGCATCACCTCCAAATGCGCTGATGTCGGCATACAGGTAAAACGCGCCCTCCGGCTCGACAGCAATGCCAAAACCCAATTCACGCAAGGCAGGCAGCAGGAAATCCCGACGACGCCCGAATTCCGCGCGCCGCTGCTCCAGGATGTCCAGGGTCTGCGGCTCGAAACAGGCAAGCGCCGCGTATTGCGCCATGCTCGGCGCACTGATGTAGAGGTTCTGGGCGAGCTTTTCCAGGTCGGCCACCGCGTCTGTCGGTGCGACCAGCCAGCCCAGACGCCAACCTGTCATGCCGAAGTACTTGGAAAAACTGTTGAGCACAAACGCGTCATCATCGACTTCCAGCACACTGCTGGCGTCCATGCCATAGGTCAGGCCGTGGTAAATCTCGTCGACCACCAGATGCCCGTTGCGCGCCTTCAAGGTCTGCGACAGGGCGGCCAGCTCATCGCGATGCAACAGGGTGCCGGTAGGGTTGGCGGGTGATGCCACCAGCGCACCGACACTGTCTTCATTCCAGCACCGCTCGACCAGTTCGGGCGTCAGCTGATAGCGCTCTTGCGGGCCGACCGGCACCAACTGAGCGCCACCTTCGACCAGGCGCAGAAAGTGGCGATTGCACGGATAACCCGGATCGGCCAGCAACCAGTGCTTGCCCGGATCCACCAGCAGGCTGCTGGCCAGCAGCAGCGCACCCGAACCACCCGGCGTGACCAGAATTCGCTCGGGATCGATATCCACCTGATAACGCTGGGCATAGAAACCGGATATGGCCTCACGCAACCGGGGCAGGCCACGGGCGGCGGTATAGCGTGTCTTGCCGTCAGCCAGCGCCGCCTGTCCGGCCGCAATAATGGGTTCGGCCGTGGTGAAGTCCGGCTCGCCTATCTCCAGATGAATCACGTCGTGGCCCGCCGCCTGTAGCTCATTGGCACGCGCCAGCAGCGCCATGACATGAAACGGTTCGATAGCGCGACTGCGCGCGCTGTAAGGCTGGGCCATGGGTCTTCCTTTATGACGAAGGCTTCTGGAAATGTGATTGTCACAACAGAGGAACACGATTCTACCCACCCTGTACCTGCGGTGCCCTAAATGATCGTGCAGGACGTATCGATAAAGCAGAAAGAAAAGAAAGCTACGACGGCTGTCGAAGACTAGAGTTCATTTAAGGCACGGGCAGTTTCGTTACGGTCACCTCTGCAAGCAGACCGCTTCGTCATGCTCGACAACCGGGAGTAGCGCACTCCGATTTGATCTGGTAAGTTCGCCCGCTTGCAGCTGCAGGGCCGACGGGTGTCGGTGATGGAACAATCCTGCGCAATAGATTAGAAGAGTGAGAGGCGGTCCATACATGCCCACCCCAGATAAGCAACAGAACCATCTAATCAGCGGCTTTTCACCCTACGTTCCGACGAAGGATGAAGAGTACATGAGCGAGCCTATGCGCGCGCACTTCACCAAGATCCTGAACAAGTGGAAACAGGACTTGATGCAAGAGGTCGATCGCACGGTGGACCACATGAAGGACGAAGCTGCCAATTTCCCTGACCCGGCCGACCGCGCCAGTCAGGAAGAAGAGTTCAGCCTTGAACTTCGCGCTCGTGATCGCGAACGCAAACTGATCAAAAAGATCGACAAGACGCTGCAACTGATCCTTGATGAAGAATATGGCTGGTGCGAATCCTGTGGCGTCGAAATCGGCATCCGCCGCCTCGAAGCCCGTCCGACTGCGGATCTGTGCATCGACTGCAAGACCCTGGCGGAAATCAAGGAAAAACAGGTCGGCAAGTGACCTGCAGGACCTGCCTTGAAAAAAAAGACGCTTCGGCGTCTTTTTTTGGTTTTCATGGATCGAGAAGTTGCTATTGATAGTGCACATCGCTCTACGTGGAGATGCCACTCGCTTCACGCTTGATCGCCAAAGCTGCGCACCAGTAACATCCGGCCCATGAAAAAATCTGCCTACATCGGGCGCTTTGCGCCGACGCCCAGTGGTTATCTGCATTTTGGCTCGCTGGTTGCGGCACTTGCCTCTTATCTCGACGCGCGTGCAGCAGGCGGACAGTGGCTGATGCGCATGGAAGACCTGGATCCACCACGTGAAGTGCCGGGTGCGCAAGCGGCCATCCTGGAAACGCTGGAACGCTACGGCTTCGAGTGGGACGGCGAGTTGATCCGCCAGAGCGAACGCCATGATGCCTACGCCGCCATTATCGACCGCTGGTTCAGCAACGGCCTGGCCTACGCCTGCACCTGTTCACGCAAACAGCTCGAAGGCTATAAAGGCGTTTATCCCGGCTTGTGCCGCAACGCAGGGCATTCGCCCGATAACGCCGCCATTCGCATTCGCGTGCCGGAACTGGAGTATCGCTTCGAAGACCGGGTGCAAGGCACGTTCCGCATGCACCTGGGCAACGAAAGCGGGGACTTTGTGATTCGCCGACGGGATGGCCTGTATGCCTATCAACTGGCAGTCGTCATTGACGATGCCTGGCAGGGCGTGACCGATATCGTCCGCGGCGCCGACCTGCTGGACTCGACCCCGCGCCAGTTGTATCTGCAGGAGTTGCTGGGCATTGCTCAGCCGCGCTACCTGCATGTGCCGCTGATCACCCAACCCGACGGCCACAAGCTCGGCAAGTCCTATCGCTCGCCCCCCCTGCCTGCCGATCAGGCCACGCCCCTGCTGCTGCGCGCCTTGCGTGCACTGGGCCAGCCAACCGATTCACAGTTGATGTACGGAACAGCCCACGAAGTGCTGGCCTATGGCATTGAGCACTGGACCCCGGACCTCATCCCCAGGGTGAACAACATTGAGGAAGCCCGGATAGACTGAGCCAGAGCGGTTGCTGAAAACTACTGCTTATGGCTACTTGCAGCTTGTCGCGCATCCGTTACCATGCCGCTCCTCATCTACCAGCGCAGGGAGACCAGATGTACATATACCGGTTGGTTTTGCTTCTGGTGGTAGGTATTTACCTTTTCTCTCCGGCCATCATGGACTGGTGGATCGACGCGACAGGTGCCTGGTACCGGCCCTATCTGCTGTGGCTGATCCTGATCGTGGTGACGTTCATTCTTCAGAGCCAGCGAGATGCCGATGAGCTTTAGCCTGACGCAGATGTTGCTGGTGAGCGCCGGCTATCTGCTGGTGCTGTTTGGCGTTGCCTGGGTCAGCGAACGCGGCCTGATTCCGCGCGCAATCATCCGCCACCCACTGACCTATACACTCTCGCTGGGCGTCTACGCCAGTGCCTGGGCGTTCTATGGCACGGTCGGTCTGGCCTATCAGTACGGTTACGGTTTTCTCTCCAGCTATCTCGGTGTGTCCGGTGCATTCCTGCTGGCACCGGTGTTGCTTTACCCGATTCTGAAAATCACCCGCACCTATCAACTTTCCTCACTGGCCGACCTGTTCGCGTTCCGCTTCCGAAGTACCTGGGCGGGCGCGCTGACCACGGTGTTCATGCTGATTGGTGTGCTGCCACTGCTGGCACTGCAGATTCAAGCGGTAGCCGACTCGATCAGCATCCTGACGCGCGAGCCGGTGCAGGATCGTGTGGCCGTGGCGTTCTGCGCGATCATCATGTTGTTCACGATCTTCTTCGGCTCACGACACATCGCGACGCGTGAAAAACATGAGGGACTGGTGTTCGCCATCGCCTTTGAATCGCTGATAAAACTGATCGCCCTGGGAGGCGTCGGCCTGTACGCCCTGTACGGCGTGTTCGACGGCCCGCAGCAACTGGAACTCTGGCTGCTGCAGAACCAGACCGCCCTGGCGTCGCTGCATACGCCTCTGCAGGAAGGTCCGTGGCGCACGCTGCTGCTGGTGTTCTTCGCCTCGGCCATCGTCATGCCGCACATGTACCACATGACCTTTACCGAAAACCTCAACCCGCGCTCGCTGGTCAGCGCCAGCTGGGGCCTGCCGTTGCTCCTGCTGCTGATCAGTCTGGCCGTTCCACTGATCCTCTGGGCCGGGCTCAAGCTCGGCGCGACCACCAGCCCCGAATATTTCACTCTCGGCATCGGGATGGCTGCCAATAAGCCAGCTCTGGCGCTGCTTGCCTATATCGGCGGGTTGTCAGCGGCCAGCGGACTGATCATCGTCACTACGCTCGCGCTGTCGGGCATGGCACTCAACCATCTCGTGCTGCCGCTTTACCAGCCACCGGCGGAAGGCAATATCTATCGCTGGCTGAAGTGGACCCGACGCGGGCTGATCGTGGCGATCATCGCAGCAGGCTACGGTTTCTACCTGATGCTCGGCGCGCAGCAGGACCTGGCCAATCTGGGCATCGTGGCGTTTGTTGCGACACTGCAGTTTCTGCCAGGCGTGCTGTCGGTGCTGTACTGGCCGACGGCGAACCGGCGTGGCTTTATTGCCGGACTGCTGGCCGGGATCGCGGTCTGGGTCGTCAGCATGCTGTTGCCGCTTATCAGCAACCTGCAGGGCTTCTACATTCCGCTGCTGAATATGATTTACGTGCTGGACGACACCAGTTGGCACATGGCGGCCATCGCGTCGCTGGCCGCAAACGTGCTGTTGTTCACCCTCGTGTCGCTGTTCACCAATGCCAGCGCCGAAGAAGTCAGCGCGGCAGAAGCCTGCGCAGTCGACAACGTGCGCAGGCCTCAACGCCGCGAATTGCACGCCGTGTCGCCACAGGAGTTCGCCACGCAACTGGCCAAGCCGCTGGGCGCGAAGGCAGCGCAGAAAGAAGTCGAGCAGGCCCTGCGCGATCTTTATCTGCCCTTCGATGAACGCAGGCCTTATGCATTGCGGCGTCTGCGCGACCGGATCGAGGCCAACCTGTCCGGCCTGATGGGCCCTAGCGTCGCTCAGGACATGGTGGAGACTTTCCTGCCGTACAAATCGGGCAGCGAAAAATACGTCACTGAAGATATCCACTTCATTGAAAGCCGGCTCGAGGATTACCACTCGCGCCTGACCGGGCTCGCTGCCGAACTCGATGCCCTGCGCCGCTACCACCGCCAGACCCTGCAGGAACTGCCGATGGGCGTGTGCTCGCTGGCCGAGGATCAGGAAATTCTGATGTGGAACCGTGCCATGGAAGAGCTGACCGGCATCGTCGCTCAGCGCGTCGTGGGTTCCCGCCTTGAGACCATCGCCGAGCCGTGGAAAGGCCTGCTGACCGGCTTCATCAGCGTGCCTGATGAACACTTGCACAAGCAGCGTCTTGGTCTCGATGGTCAGACCCGCTGGCTCAACCTGCACAAGGCGGCCATCAACGAACCGCTCGCGCCAGGCAACAGCGGTCTGGTACTGCTGGTGGAAGACCTTACAGACACGCAGATGCTGGAAGACAAACTGGTCCACTCGGAACGGTTGGCCAGCATTGGCCGACTGGCGGCCGGTGTCGCCCACGAAATCGGCAACCCGATCACCGGTATCGCCTGCCTGGCGCAGAACCTTCGGGAAGAGCGTGAAGAAGACGACGAGCTGAAAGAGATCAGCAGTCAGATTCTCGAACAGACCAAACGCGTGTCGCGTATCGTGCAGTCGCTGATGAGTTTTGCCCACGCCGGCGCTCATCAGCACAGTGACGAAGCCGTCTGTCTGGCCGAAGTGGCTCAGGATGCCATCGGCCTGCTGGCGCTGAACCGACGCAATTTCGAAGTGCAGTTCTACAACCTCTGCAACCCTGAACACTGGGTCGATGGTGACCCGCAACGCCTTGCACAGGTGCTGATCAACCTGCTGTCCAACGCGCGCGACGCTTCGCCCGCAGGCAGCGCGGTCAGGGTCAAGAGTGAAGCATCCGAACACACTGTGGATTTGATCGTCGAGGACGAAGGCAGTGGAATACCCAAGGCAATCATGGACCGATTGTTCGAGCCATTCTTCACCACCAAAGACCCCGGTGAAGGAACAGGACTGGGGCTTGCGCTGGTCTATTCCATCGTTGAAGAGCATTATGGACAAATCACCATCGACAGCCCGGCCGACCCCGAGCACCAGCGTGGTACCCGTATCCGGGTGACTCTGCCACGCCATGTCGACGCGACGTCCACCGCGAACTGAGACCGTCGAGAGAACTGAATCAATGCCGCATATTTTGATCGTCGAAGACGAAACGATTATCCGCTCAGCCCTGCGTCGCCTGCTTGAACGCAATCAGTATGAAGTCAGTGAGGCCGGTTCTGTTCAGGAGGCTCAGGAACGTTTCAGCATCCCGTCCTTTGACCTGATCGTCAGCGACCTGCGGCTTCCGGGTGCGCCCGGTACCGAACTGATCAAGCTGGGCGAAGGCAAGCCGGTGCTGATCATGACCAGCTACGCCAGCCTGCGCTCGGCAGTCGACTCAATGAAAATGGGCGCGGTGGATTACATCGCCAAACCCTTCGATCATGACGAGATGCTTCAGGCCGTGTCGCGCATCCTGCGTGACCGCCAGACGGTCAGCAGCCTGCAGGCCGAACGCAGCGCCATGGGCAAGGTAAGCAGTGCCGAGAAAGGTACGGCACCGAACAACAATGGCGAAATCGGCATCATCGGCTCGTGTCCGCCGATGCTCGATCTTTACAGCAAGATTCGCAAAGTCGCACCGACCGACTCCAACGTGCTTGTCCAGGGCGAGTCGGGCACGGGTAAGGAACTGGTTGCCCGCGCTCTGCACAATCTGTCACGCCGCGCCAAGGCACCGATGATTTCCGTCAACTGCGCAGCCATTCCCGAGTCGCTCATCGAGTCCGAACTGTTCGGACACGAGAAAGGCGCGTTTACAGGCGCCAGCGCCGGACGTGCCGGTCTGGTGGAAGCCGCGGATGGCGGCACGCTGTTTCTCGACGAGATCGGTGAATTGCCGCTGGAAGCCCAGGCACGCCTGTTGCGCGTTCTGCAGGAAGGCGAAATTCGCCGGGTCGGCTCGGTGCAGTCGCAAAAGGTCGATGTGCGACTGATTGCGGCGACCCACAGAGACCTCAAGACCCTGGCCAAGAATGGCGAGTTCCGTGAAGACCTTTTTTACCGCCTGCACGTCATCGCCCTCAAGCTTCCGGCCTTGCGCGAACGCGGCAGCGATGTGCTCGAAATCGCCCACGCCTTTCTGGCACGCCAGAGCGCCAAGGTCGGCCGTAATGACCTGAAGTTCGCGCCTGATGCCGAGCAGGCGATTCGTCACTACAGTTGGCCGGGTAACGTCCGCGAACTGGAAAACGCGGTGGAGCGTTCGGTCATTCTCTGCGAGAACCCGGAAATCACCGCCGACCTGCTGGGTATCGACATCGAACTGGACGGTCTGGGTGACGACGAGTACATGGGCCTTGCGCCGCTGCCCGGCGGCTCGACCTCCGGCAGCAGCGAGCCGACCGAGGACCTGTCGCTGGAAGACTATTTCCAGCACTTCGTTCTGGAACATCAGGACCACATGACCGAAACCGAGCTGGCCCGCAAACTCGGGGTCAGCCGCAAGTGCCTGTGGGAACGTCGTCAGCGCCTGGGTATACCCCGTCGAAAAGGGGTGGCCAACGAAACCTGATGCTCTGCGCAAGGCTCTGGCACGCGGCGCTCAGGGCTTTGCACAAACTGTTACCCTCCTCGCCTCACGTAACAAAAGCCGGGTCTTACGGTAACGAAGTCCCGGCTTTTTTATGCCTGTCGTTTTTTGAAAAAGCTACCAAGGCCCCGGTTTACGGGGCTTTTGAAAAGTTGGCACAGGTCCTGCTATATCTCTGGTACAAGAACAACAAGCAGTACGACACCCATAACAAGAACAACACGAATCGACTCACGCATAACAAGAACAACACGGCGGAGGCGCAGCTAACTGATTCTTTTGGAGAGGAGTTGTATTTGGGGCTTGCCCCGCAACCAGGCCGAGAACAACAAAAACTACCCTTAGGTAGAGCCTGAACTGGTTGGATCGAATGATCATTGCAACGCAGCGACCAAAGCAATCCGTTTGCTCTTGACTCCCGATTGGGAGGTTTCACAGACGAAAGTCTCGTGAATGGGCACTCAACAAAAACAAGAAGCCCTAACAGAAAACAATAATAAAGAGCACACACTTTGGGGGAGCTTCGGCTCCCCCAGTAGCTTCCAGAACAAAGCCCTGCCTCACTTTCCCTGCCTTCAGCGATAGCTTCCTACACCATCCCTCGACTAAATGCTAGAATCCCCGCCCATCATGCGGTCATTCCACGTTTTTGGCCGAATATTCCTTCAAACAGTGCCTCCCATGCTGAAGAAGCTGTTCCAGTCATTTCGCTCTCCACTGCGCAAGCCGCAGCAACACACGCGCACCACGCCTGAAGTGCTCAATAGCGGCCAGCATTCGCTGCAACGCGGTCAATTCAGTCGCTACGCCGTCAATATCGTCGAGCGCCTGCAAAACGCAGGCTACCAGGCCTATCTGGTCGGTGGCTGCGTCCGTGACATGATGCTCAATATCACGCCCAAGGATTTCGACGTCGCCACCAGCGCCACGCCGGAGCAGGTGCGTGCCGAGTTTCGCAACGCCCGAATCATTGGCCGCCGGTTCAAGCTGGTCCATATCCACTTCGGTCGCGAAATCATCGAAGTCGCCACGTTCCGCGCCAATCATCCACAGGATGACGAAGAAGAGGACAGCAATCAGTCCTCGCGCAACGAAAGCGGGCGCATCCTGCGTGACAACGTATACGGCACCCTTGAAGAGGACGCTCAGCGTCGCGACTTCACGATCAACGCTTTGTATTACGATCCGGTCACCGAGCGCGTGCTGGATTACGCCAACGGTGTGCACGACATCCGCAATCGCCTGATCCGACTGATTGGCGATCCCGAACAGCGCTACAAGGAAGACCCGGTGCGCATGCTGCGTGCCGTGCGTTTCGCCGCCAAGCTGGATTTCGGTATTGAAAAGCACAGCGCCCTGCCGATTCGTCCGCTGGCCGCCATGCTTCGTGATATTCCGTCGGCACGCCTGTTCGAAGAAGTGCTCAAGCTGTTCCTTTCCGGTCATGCCGCCTCGACATTCGAGATGCTGGTGGATCTGGAACTGTTCGACCCCCTGTTCCCGGCCAGCTCCAAGGCGCTGGAGTACAACCCGACCTATACGCACACGCTGATCAGTAATGCCCTGATCAACACCGACCTGCGCATCAAGCAGAACAAGCCGGTCACCCCGGCCTTCCTGTTTGCCGCGCTGCTCTGGCCTGCATTGCCTGCCAAGGTGCTTCGCGCTCAGGAGCGCGGTATGCCGCCGATCGCCGCGATGCAGGAAGCTGCACACGAACTGATCATCGAGCAGTGCCAGCGCATCGCGATTCCGAAGCGTTTCACGATGCCGATCCGTGAGATCTGGGACATGCAGGAGCGTCTGCCACGTCGCTCGGGCAAGCGCGCGGATCTGCTGCTCGACAATTCACGCTTCCGCGCCGGTTACGATTTCCTGCTGCTGCGCGAAACCGCAGGCGAACAGACCGACGGCCTGGGCCAGTGGTGGACCGATTACCAGGAATGTAACGAAAGCGAGCGTCGCGACATGATTCGCGACTTGAGTGGCAAGTCTGAAGCAGCCGGTGCCGCTCCGCGCAAACGTCGGCGCAGCAGCGGCGCGAAGCGCAAGCGCACCGGTGCCGAGACGTCCGGCGGTGAGTAACATCTCGTTAAACACTGAGCGCGTCTATATCGGCCTGGGCAGCAACCTTGCCGACCCGGCCGAACAACTGCGCAGCGCCCTCAAGGCACTGGAATTGCTGCCAGGCAGCCAACTGACGGGCGTTTCTTCGTTCTACGTCAGTGACTCGCTGCTCCCCGGCCAACCGCGCTTCACCAACGCGGTCGCCGCGCTGGACACCGCCCTCGCTCCGCTGGTCCTGCTCGACGCGCTTCAATCCATCGAACTGGATCAGGGCCGTGAGCGCCACGAGCGTTGGGGGCCGCGCACACTGGATCTGGATATCCTGCTGTTCGGCAATCATCTGATCGACGAACCCCGTCTCAAGGTGCCGCATTACCACATGCAGGAAAGGCCGTTCGTGCTTTATCCGCTGGCCGAACTGGCACCTGACCTGACCCTCGCCGATGGTCGAGAACTGGGTCAATTGCTGAGTGAATGCCCGTTCGCTGGCCTGGAACGTTTGTCCGCTCAGGCGTAGTGCCCTCCTGCCACCCGTTACCGTTGCTGTAACCGCTCCTGCAAACGGTAACACCCGCAATTGACTTCACGCCCCCTCCTCACGAAGATAGGCCTCCCGCCGCCACCCCCGTGGCGAACGGGCGCGAAACAGGCCTTTGCAAAACACCGCGACACGACGGTGTGCCTGCTTTTCCAAGATGACTCTCACGCGCTGAGTGCCGCAGTTTTCAGCGCCTGATGGAGGACTTTACATGCCGAACATAACCGTTACGTCGCTGCTGGGTATGAAACAGAAAGGTGAAAAGATCACCATGCTGACCTGCTACGACGCGACCTTCGCCCAGGCTGCCAGTCAGGCGGGCGTCGAAGTGCTGCTGATAGGTGACTCACTGGGCATGGTCCTGCAGGGTCATGACAGCACGCTGCCTGTCACCACTGCGGAAATGGCCTATCACGTCGCATGCGTCAAACGCGGCAATCAGGGTGCGATGATCCTCGCTGACCTGCCTTTCATGGCCAATGCCACGCTGGACCAGACCTTCGTCAACAGCACAACGCTGATGCAGGCCGGCGCGCACATGGTCAAGGTCGAAGGCGCTGCCTGGCTGGCCGAGTCGATCCGTCTCCTGGCAGAGCGCGGCATTCCGGTCTGCGCCCACATGGGCCTGACGCCACAATCGGTCAACGTGCTGGGCGGTTACAAGGTTCAGGGACGCCTGGAAACCCAGGCACGCCAGATGCGTGCCGACGCCATTACGCTGGAGCAGGCCGGGGCGGCGATGATTCTGCTCGAATGCGTGCCGAGCGAACTGGCGGAAGAAATCACTCACGCGGTGAAGATCCCGGTCATCGGTATCGGCGCAGGCAGTGCAACTGACGGCCAGGTGCTGGTGCTGCACGACATGCTTGGCCTGTCCATCACCGGACGCGTTCCCAAGTTCGTGAAGAACTTCATGGTCGGCCAGCCTGATATCCAGTCGGCCATCCAGGCGTATGTAAGCGCCGTCAAAGACGTTAGCTTTCCTGCTATCGAACATGGATTCTCGGCATGATCACAGTCTCAACCGTTTCGGAACTGCGCGCAGCGGTCGCCAATGCACGCCGTGAAGGCAAACGCATCGGCCTGACACCGACCATGGGCAACCTGCACAGCGGCCATGCGGCACTGGTGACCCGTGCAACCCAGTGCGCAGACTTTGTGGTCGCGACTATTTTCGTCAATCCTTTGCAGTTCGGCGCCAACGAAGACCTGGCCACCTACCCGCGCACCCTGACGGCAGATCAGGAACGCCTTGAAGACGCAGGCTGCGACCTGCTGTTCACGCCCACCGTTGAAGAGATGTACCCCAACGGTATGGGCGTGCAGACGCTCGTCAGCGTGCCGCTTGTCTCCGAAGGTCTGTGCGGCGCGAGTCGACCCGGCCATTTCGACGGTGTCGCGACAGTTGTCAGCAAGCTGTTCAACATGGTCCAGCCCGATGTTGCCGTGTTCGGCGAAAAGGACTTTCAGCAACTGGCGGTGATTCGCGCCATGGTCCGCGACCTGAACATGCCGATCCAGATCATCGGTGAGCCGACCGTACGCGCCGACGATGGCCTGGCACTGTCCTCACGCAATGGCTACCTGAACGAAGAACAACGCGCCGCCGCGCCCGCGCTCTATCGCGTGCTTCGCCAGATTGGCGATGCGATCACCGTCGGCGAACAGGATTTCGATGGCCTGCTGCACCGCAACCGGCAACAACTGGAAGCCGCAGGCTTTCGTATCGACTATCTGGAAATACGCGAGGCCACCAGCCTGCGCCCGGCCACTGCGCAGGATCGCGACCTGGTCGTCATAGCCGCCGCGTTCATGGGCACGACCCGCCTGATCGACAATCTGCACCTGATCAAGGAATAACAACAAGATGCACACCGTGATGCTCAAAGCCAAACTGCACCGTGCCGAAGTGACCCATGCGGTACTCGATTACGAAGGCTCGTGCGCCATTGATGGCGAATGGCTGGACCTGTCGGGAATTCGTGAATACGAGCAGATCCAGATCTACAACATCGACAACGGTGAACGCTTCACCACCTACGCCATTCGCGGTGAAGAAGGCTCGCGCATGATCTCGGTGAATGGTGCAGCGGCGCACAAAGCGAAAGTCGGCGACCGGGTGATCATTTGCGCCTACGCTCATTATTCGGAAGCAGAGCTGGTCAATTTCAAGCCGCGCATGCTGTACATGGCGCCGGGCAATGAACTAAGCCACACCAGTAATGCCATACCCGTACAGTTTGCGTAACCGATTGCTGACAGCATTCGGCTGAAAAGCCCGCCTGTTGTGTGAGAAATAGTACCGGGCTCAAGTACGGCGAAGCGCAGACAAACAGGTAGACGAGGGCGTAGTCTGCGTAATGTGGCCAACGGGTCAAATCGCAACCTCGCTCCATAAAGCCCCAGAAGATCCAGTTAAGGAAACCCGCAGCGATGGCGTACTACCGCACTCCTTCCGATGTGACCGCTCTGCCCGCCTGGCAGGCGTTGAGTGAACACCGCAAAGCCATGCAGGATTTCAGCATGCGCGAAGCGTTCAATGCAGATCCACAGCGCTTCAGCGAGTTCACCCTGAGCAGCGCTGGCCTGTTCCTCGATTATTCGAAAAACCTGATTACTACCGAGACGCGTGACTTGCTGGTAAGCCTGGCCAATGAAGTGGGCCTGAAAGACGCGATCAAGGCACAGTATGACGGCGAACTGGTCAACTCCTCCGAAGGCCGCCCTGCCCTGCACACGGCCCTGCGTCGTCCTGTCGGCGACAAGCTGAAGGTCAATGGCGTCGATGTCATCCCGGATGTACATCGTGTGCTCAACCAGATGACTGAACTGGTCGGCCGCATCCACGACGGTCTGTGGCGTGGTTATACCGAGAAGCCCATCACTGACGTGGTCAACATCGGTATTGGTGGTTCCTTCCTCGGTCCTGAGCTGGTATCCGAAGCGCTGGTCGCCTACGCCCACAAAGGCGTGCGCTGCCATTACCTGGCGAACATCGACGGCAGTGAGTTCCATGAGCTGTCGATGAAGATTCGTGCAGAGACCACGCTGTTCATTGTTTCGTCGAAATCCTTCAACACGCTTGAAACGCTGAAGAACGCACAGGCTGCACGTGCCTGGTATCTCGCGCAGGGCGGTTCCGAAGCGGAATTGCATCGTCACTTCATTGCGGTGTCCAGCAACAATGCTGCGGCCGTGGCCTTCGGTATTCGCGAAGAAAACATTTTCCCGATGTGGGACTGGGTAGGCGGTCGCTACTCGCTGTGGTCGGCAATCGGCCTGCCGATTGCGTTGGCGATCGGCATGTCCAACTTCAAGGAACTGCTGTCCGGTGCCTACACCATGGACCAGCATTTCCAGAGCGCGCCGTTCGAGAAGAACATGCCGGTGCTGCTGGCCTTGCTGGGCGTGTGGTACGGCAATTTCTGGAATGCGCAGAGCCACGCGATTCTGCCGTATGACCACTACCTGCGTAACATCACCAAGCATTTGCAGCAGCTGGACATGGAATCCAACGGCAAAAGCGTGCGCCAGGACGGAACGCCGGTCTCTACCGACACCGGCCCGGTCATCTGGGGCGGCGTGGGCGCCAACGGCCAACACGCCTATCACCAGTTGCTGCATCAAGGCACCCAGATGATCCCGGCCGACTTCATTGTGCCGATCGTCAGCTTCAATCCGGTTTCCGACCACCATCAGTGGTTGTACGCCAACTGCCTGTCGCAGAGCCAGGCCCTGATGATGGGCAAGACGAAGTCTGAAGCCGAAGCCGAGCTGCGCGAAAAAGGCATGGGCGAGGACGACGTGCAGAAACTGGCACCGCACAAGGTCATCCCTGGCAACCGTCCGAGCAACACGCTGGTCGTCGAACGCATCAGCCCACGCCGTCTCGGCGCGCTGGTGGCGATGTATGAACACAAGGTGTTCGTGCAAAGCGTGGTCTGGGGCACCAATGCCTTCGACCAGTGGGGCGTCGAGCTGGGCAAGGAAATGGGCAAAGCGGTCTACCATCGCCTGACCGGTGGTACCGAAGAGCCGGCTGACGATGCATCGACCCAGGGCCTGATCAACTACTTCCGTGGTCGTCACCGCGGATGACCTGATCGAGCCCGAGCACTGCGCTCGCCTCGACATTGATCGTGACCACGCTGGCGCGTGGTCACGATCAGTGGGCTGAACCTCTTTACGTATTGAACCCCTTTCCCCACGCATGACTCCCATTTCTGTGGATCACAGAATAAGGAAGCCGTCATGTTCGATATCAGTGCTTTCCCCAAGGCTGACGCAGTGCGCAAAGATGCGCATCTCAGCGAAGCCGACTATCAGCGCCTCTACCGCCAATCGATCGATCACCCCGATGAGTTCTGGGCCGAACAGGCCGAAACCTTTCTCGACTGGTCGGCTCCCTGGAGTCAGGTGCATCAGGCTGACCTCACCACAGGGCATGCCACCTGGTTCAAGGACGGCAAGCTCAACGTCAGCCACAATTGCATCGACCGCCACTTGCCGGGTCGAGCCGATCAGATCGCGATTATCTGGGAGGGTGACAACCCTTCCGAATCAGCCGAAATTACCTACCGGAAACTGCATCACCACGTTGCCCGCCTGGCGAACGTGCTGAAAATGCGCGGCGTGAAAAAAGGCGACCGTGTGTGCATCTACATGCCGATGATCCCCGAAGCCGCTTACGCAATGCTGGCCTGCGCCCGCATCGGCGCGGTGCATTCGGTCGTGTTTGGCGGCTTCTCGCCCGATGCCCTGCGCGACAGGATTCTCGACGCCGACTGCCGAACCGTGATCACCGCCGACGAAGGTATTCGTGGCGGCAAGTACATCCCGCTCAAGGCCAATGTAGATCAAGCGCTGCAAAGCTGTCCCGATGTCAGCACCGTGCTGGTTGTCGAGCGCACCCAAGGCGAGATCGACTGGGTCAAAAACCGTGACATCTGGTACCACGAAGCAATTCATGGTGTTGACCATGACTGTCCGCCGGAACAGATGGATGCCGAAGATCCTCTGTTCATTCTGTATACCTCCGGCAGCACCGGCAAACCCAAAGGCGTGCTGCATACCACTGGCGGCTATCTGTTACAGGCGGCCATGACGCACAAGGTCGTGTTCGATTACCGGGACGGCGAAGTATTCTGGTGCACCGCGGATGTCGGCTGGGTCACCGGGCACAGCTACATCGTCTACGGACCGTTGGCCAATGGCGCGACCACGCTGATGTTCGAGGGCGTTCCCAACTACCCCGACGCGTCGCGCTTCTGGCAGGTTATCGACAAGCACCAGGTCAACATTTTCTACACCGCGCCCACGGCCTTGCGCGCGTTGATGCGTGAGGGCACAGGGCCGCTGCAAGGATCATCCCGCGAAAGTCTGCGACTGCTGGGCAGCGTCGGCGAGCCGATCAATCCCGAAGCGTGGGAATGGTATTTCCATCAGGTCGGCAAACAGCGTTGCCCCATCGTCGATACCTGGTGGCAGACCGAAACCGGCGGCATCATGCTGACGCCACTCACCGGTTTCAGCCGGATAAAGCCCGGTTGCGCCACAGCCCCCCTGTTTGGCGTACAACCTGTGCTGCTCGACGAGCAAGGCAAGGAAATCGAGGGCCCCGGCAGCGGCCTGCTGGCGATGAAAGCCAGTTGGCCGGGGCAGATTCGCAGTGTGTACGGCGATCCGCAACGCATGATCGACACTTATTTCAAACCCTTCCCCGGTTACTACTTCACGGGTGACGGCGCTCGGCGTGACGAAGACGGCGATTATTGGATCACTGGCCGCGTGGACGATGTGATCAACGTCTCCGGGCATCGCATCGGCACTGCCGAGGTCGAAAGCGCGCTGGTGCTGCATGACAATATCGCCGAAGCCGCGGTGGTGGGTTATCCACATGATGTCAAAGGCATGGGCATCTATGCCTTTGTCACGCCCATCAACGGGATCGCCCCCAGTGACGATCTGAAAAGGGAATTGCTCGGCCACGTCAGCAAGGAGATTGGCAGTTTCGCCAAACCCGATCATGTGCAATGGGCATCAGCGCTGCCGAAAACCCGCTCGGGCAAGATCATGCGCCGCATCCTGCGCAAGATCGCCTGCAACGAACTCGACAGCCTGGGTGACACGTCAACCCTGGCAGATCCGGGCGTGGTTGAGGATCTGATCGACAAACGCTTGAATCGCTGAAGCGCACAAGGCATGGTCAGCGCCGCGCATGCAGTATTAGTCCTGAGGGAACATGGAATTCATTCGCAGTCGTATTGAAGCTCAGGTGATCAATCTGACCGGCCTTTCACTGGGCCAGCTGGACCTGGAAAACCCCAAGGGCGACCCAGGTCTTTTCGGCCCGCAGGCTGTCTGCTGGAAGGTGCACAGCGACTTCACCAGCATGCTGGTCGGCGGCATCAGCGCACTGATGTTGCAGGCGCTGCACCCACTGGCGCTGGCCGGCATCTGGGACCACTCCAATTTTCGCGATGACATGCTCGGTCGTCTGCGGCGCACAGGGCAGTTTCTGTCGGGTACGACCTTTGGCTCGACCCGGGACGCCAACTGGCTGATCGAGAAAGTGCGCACCATTCACCTGCAAATCATCGGTACCGCACCCGACGGCAGACCCTACGCAGCCAGTGACCCGGTTCTGCTGACGTGGGTGCATGTGGCCGAAGTCAGCAGTTTCATGGCGGCGCACCTGCGCTACGTCAATCCGCTGCTTTCAACGGCCGATCAGGACACCTACTACGCCGAAACCGCTTTGGTTGCCGAGCGGCTTGGAGCTCGGGACGTGCCGCGCTCACGCCAAGCGATTGCCGACTATCTGGCCAGCGTTCGTAAGGACCTTGTGTGCGACGAGCGCAGCAGGGAAGTGCTGCGACTGCTACTGGACGCCCCCGCGCCTAACTGGCTGGCCAAGCCTTTCGGCGTACTGATGATGCAGGCCGGAATCGAGCTGCTGCCGACATGGGCCAGTGACATGCTGAATGTTGCCCAAGGACCGTCGAAACGAAAGATGATCCGTTCAGGAGTCAACCGCTGCGCATCTGTTTTGCGCTGGGCAGTGCGAGATGGCTCGTCTCACAGGGCAAGGCGACGAATGGGTCTTTGATCGAGGCGAAAAGTGACCGGCGGGTTCGCAGTTGGAAGATTGACCCCCATCTGTGACACCATGAGCCACGTGATCACGGCAGCCACGACCGATCGGCCGCCATCCAAAAACAATGAGGATCCGCACCATGCAAGACGTCGTTATCGTTGCCGCCACCCGCACTGCCGTGGGCAGTTTCCAGGGCTCTCTGGCCACTGTCCCCGCCGTCGATCTCGGCGCTGCGGTCATTCGTCGGCTTCTGGAACAGACCGGTGTGGACGGTGCGCAGGTCGATGAGGTCATCATGGGCCAGGTGCTCACTGCCGGTGCCGGTCAGAACCCGGCCCGTCAGGCGGCCATCAAGGCCGGCCTGCCCTTCGCCGTGCCGGCCATGACCCTGAACAAGGTCTGCGGCTCGGGCCTCAAGGCATTGCATCTGGCGACCCAGGCCATCCGCTGTGGCGACGCTGAAATCATCATTGCCGGCGGCCAGGAAAACATGAGCCTGGCCAATTACGTCCTGCCCGGCGCACGAACCGGTCTGCGCATGGGGCACGCCACGATGATCGACACCATGATCAGCGATGGCCTGTGGGACGCCTTCAACGACTATCACATGGGCATTACCGCCGAGAATCTGGCCGAAAAGTACGAAATCAGCCGCGAGGCGCAGGATGCTTTCGCCGCATCATCCCAGCAGAAAGCGATTGCTGCCATCGAGGGCGGGCGCTTTGTCGATGAAATCACCCCGATCCTGATTCCGCAGCGTAAAGGCGATCCGCTGTCTTTCGCCACCGATGAGCAACCGCGCGCAGGCACCACCGCCGAAGCACTGGCCAAGCTCAAGCCTGCGTTCAAGAAGGACGGCACGGTAACCGCCGGTAATGCGTCCTCGCTGAACGATGGCGCTGCGGCAGTCATGCTGATGAGCGCCGCCAAGGCTGAACAATTGGGCCTACCCGTGCTGGCACGAATTGCAGGTTACGCCAACGCTGGCGTAGACCCGGCCATCATGGGCATCGGCCCGGTCAGCGCCACCCGCCGCTGCCTCGACAAGGCAGGCTGGACACTTGAGCAACTGGACCTGATCGAAGCCAACGAGGCCTTCGCCGCGCAGTCGCTGTCGGTCGGCAAGGAGCTGGGGCTTGATCCGGCAAAGCTCAACGTCAACGGCGGCGCCATCGCCATTGGCCATCCCATCGGTGCATCAGGCTGCCGCGTGCTGGTCACGCTGCTGCACGAAATGATCAAGCGCGACGCCAAAAAAGGCCTGGCGACCCTTTGCATTGGTGGCGGTCAGGGTGTGGCGCTGGCGCTGGCTCGATAAGCGCCGCGTACACCCTGAAGAAATGCAGTTTGATAGAGGGGCTCGCCACGTCTTTGACACAGCGCCGTCGCGCCGCCTTCCACGAAAAGATGTCTGCTGTGAGACGCAAGCGCGGCATTTCAAGCGATGCGTCTCCAGCCTGCCAGTAACTGTTAAACTCCCGCGCCTCATTCCATCCAGCCCGAGGCGCGTCGTATGTCTTCCCTGAATCAGGCGCTCAGCGTCGCCCTCGATAATCGTCAGCGCCTTTTCGATGAGTTGCACGAGCAAGGCACTGATTGTTATCGCCTGTTCCATGGCAGCCAAGAGGGTGCGAGCGGCCTGACCATCGACCGCTATGGCCCGCAACTGCTCGTGCAGAGCTTTCACACCGCGCTTGAACGTGAATCGCTGCTTGAGCTGCATGCACAGGTCAACCGTCATCTGGGGCTGGAAACCCTGCTGGTCTACAACGATCGTTCGCAGGGCAACTCGCGCATTGATCGTCAGGACGCCGTCTACAAGGCCGATGACCTCTCGCTTGCAGATCAGGTCGGTCACGAGTGGGGCTTGAATTATCGGGTTCGGGGTCGCCATGCCGGACAGGATCCGCTGCTGTTTCTCGACCTGCGCAACACACGTGGCTGGGTCAAACAGCACAGCGCCGGCAAGAGTGTCCTGAACCTGTTTGCCTACACCTGCGGCGTCGGCCTGAGCGCGGCGGCCGGTGGCGCCAGCGAGGTGTGTAATCTGGACTTTGCCGAGGGCAATCTGGCCGTCGGCCGCGAAAACGGTGCGTTGAATCCGCAACTGCCGACCATGCAGTTCATCCAGTCCGACTACTTCCCGGCCATCCGCCAATTGGCCGGTCTTCCGGTGTCGGCTCGACGCAGTCAGAAACTGCCGGATTACATCAAGCTGCAGCCGCGTCAGTACGACATGGTGCTTCTGGATCCGCCTGCCTGGGCCAAGAGCGCGTTCGGCACCGTCGACCTGCTGCGCGACTACCAGAGCCTGCTCAAGCCTGCGCTATTGAGCACCGCAGACGACGGCGTGCTCATCTGCTGCAACAACCTGGCGAAGGTCAGCATGGAAGACTGGCGCGAACAGGTGCTGCGCTGCGCTACCAAGGCGGGTCGACCGGTACGTGAGTGGCAGGTCATGAAGCCTGCCGAGGATTTTCCTTCCATGGATAACCAGCCGCCTCTGAAAACCTTGATCCTGCAATTCTAGGTCGCCGGAATACCAGAAACTTCCTACGAGCAAGGTTGGCATTGGCTTGGGAACCGAACAGGCATGCCATACTCCAAGGACCTCCGAAACAGCGAGACGCCTTAACCCATGTCCAGAGGATTGAAAATCACGTTTGGCTCACTGCTGAGCGTGGTCGTGCTCTACAGCTTGTTGGGGTTTTTCATCCTTCCGGGGATCGCCTTGCGAGTCGCGAACCAGCAACTGGCGAACTATTCGACGGCACCTGCAAAGATCGAGCGTCTGGAGTTCAACCCTTACACACTCGAGCTGACCCTGTGGGGCCTGAACATTGGCACGCCTGGCCAGGAGCAGATCGCCTTCGAAAAGCTTTACGCCAATCTTCAGTTCGACAGCCTCTGGACCCGCGCTCTGCACCTGCAACGCGTTGAATTGCTCCAGCCCAAGACTGAACTGCTGTTCGACAAGCAGGGCAAGCTGAATCTGGCGCAACTTTTCACGTTTCCGGCGAGCGAGACCGTCAAGGACGAGGCACCGGGCAAGCCGTTTCCGCTGCGTATCGACGAAATCAGGCTGGCTGACGGTTATCTGCATTTCCGCGACCTGCGCCCCAGCGAACCCATCGAGTTTCTTTACGACAAGCTGAACTTCGAATTGAAGAACCTCAGCACCCTGCCCGAAGACAATGCTGACATGACGTTGGTTGCGGCAGGCCCTGATGGCGGGCAAATCGACTGGGTAGGCCGTATCAGCATTGTGCCGATCACCTCCGAAGGCACTTTGAAAGTCACCGACGGCAAGATGAAACTCTGGTGGCCTTACGTCCGTGACGCGCTTCCCTTGGCGCTTCAGGACGGCGTGCTGAATTTCAGTACCGCTTACACACTTGATCTGTCCAAGGACACCGAACTCAAGCTGACCAACCTCTCGGCCAGTGTCGCGCCATTCGGGCTCAATGCACCCGACGGCCGTCCACTTATGCGCCTCAAGCGTCTGGATGTCAGCGAAACGACGGTCGATCTGGCCAGACAACACGTCAATGTCGGCAAGATCCGCAGTCAGGGGCTGGAAACCTGGGCAGCCCGTGAAGCGGACGGTCAACTGGACTGGCAGAAGCTGTTTGCCAGCAAGCCTGACAAACCCGCCGCACCTAAGAAACCGCCAGTCGATGAGAAAGCCGCAGAACCTGCGCCGGTCACCGATGCTTCGGCCAAGGCGACAGCCAGTTCAGGCAAGCCTGGAAAACCATGGCAAGTGGTGCTGCGCGATGTGCAGCTTCGCAATTACCAGGTCCATCTGGCGGACCGAGTGCCCACGGAGCCTGTACTTCTGGATGTCGGCCCGCTGAATCTGGATGTGCAGAACTTCGACAGCCTCAATACGTCGCCTTTCACCCTCAAGCTCGACACCGGCGTGGGCAAACAAGGCAATCTGACTGCGGCTGGCGAGGTCAATCTCAATCCCGTCACTGCGCGGTTGAATGTCACTACCCGTGATATCGATCTGCGACTGGCCCAGTCCTATATCAATCCGTTCATCAAGCTTGAAATGCGCAGTGGCATGCTGGGCAGCGATCTGGCAGTGAACCTGAAAAGTACCGAGCCGCTGGCATTCAGCGTGACCGGCAAAGCACAGGTCAGTCAGCTCCATACGCTTGATACCCTCAAACAGCGCGATTTCCTCAAGTGGGAGAAGCTTGATCTGGAGGGTCTGGACTATCAGCACGGCGCCAGCCTGTCGATTGCCAAGGTAAACATGCTGCAGCCTTACGCGCGCTTCATGATCAACGACGACCGCACCACCAACATTGACGACCTGCTGATTCCGCAGCCTGAAGATGGAAAGCCGACGGCAACGTCGAAAGCCAATGCCAAAAACACACCCAAAGCCCCCAAAGAGAATCCACTGGGCATTTACGTAGGTGAAGTGAATATCAAGGATGGCTCGGCCAATTTTGCCGACCTGACGCTGACGCCCAACTTCTCCACGGCCGTGCAGCAGCTCAACGGGCGCATTGGCACCATCGACAACCGCCAGTCAAAGCCGGCGCCAGTGAATATCGAAGGCAAGGTTGATCGCTACGCACCGGTCACGATCAAAGGCAGCCTGAACCCGTTCGACCCGATGGCCAGTCTCGACATCGCGACCAGCTTCAAACGTGTCGAGCTGACAACACTGACGCCTTACTCGGGCAAGTTCGCCGGTTTCAGGATCCGCAAGGGTCGACTTAATCTGGACTTGCACTACCTGATTACCAACGGCCAGTTGAAAGCGCAGAACAAGGTGCTGGTGGAGCAACTGCAATTGGGCGAGAAAGTGGACAGCCCGGATGCGGTGGATCTGCCGATCCGGCTGGCGGTCGCGCTGCTCAAGGATACTCAGGGCCGCATCTCCATCGAACTGCCGGTAGAGGGTGACCTGAATAACCCTCAGTTCAGCGTGATGCCCATTGTCTGGCAAACCTTGCGCAACCTGGTGCTACGCGCAGCACAGGCGCCTTTCAAGATGTTGGGTGGTCTGGTGTCCGGTGGCAGCTCCGAGGACCTCGGTAACGTGAGTTTTGCGCCCGGCTCAAGCGACTTGAGTGCCGACACGCAAAAAGCCCTGGACAAGCTCTCGGCCGCCCTCAAGGAGCGTCCAACCCTGAAGCTCGAGATCGAAGGCACCAGCGCGGCCAGTAGCGACGGCCCGCTGATCGCCCGGCAGCGACTGGAGCGCGAGTATCAGGCGACCTACTACAAGATCCTGCAACGTCGTGGCGACAAGGTCCCTGCCAAGGCAGCGCTGCTGCAAGTGCCGGAAGACGAGAAGGCACCCATGCTGGAAGGCATCTACAGGGCTCGCCTGAAGCAACAGCCGCCGGCTGAGTGGGCAAACCTTGGCAAGGAGGAACGCTTCAATCAGATGCGTGCTGCCATGCTCAAGTTCTGGAGCGGCAATGAAGTCCTGCTTCGCGAGCTCGGACAGAATCGGGCCAGCAGCATCAAGGATTATCTGGTTGAAAAAGGAAAGCTTGAAGATGAACGCGTCTACTTCGTCGATGCCCGTCTGGGTCAGGCGCAGGCGGACGGCAGTGTTATCAGCCCATTGCATCTGGATAGCGAGTAGACACCTTGCCACAGCCATTTCGATCCACGCTTTGTCTGGCCCTTGTCATGATGACCGGGGCAGCCACGCTCGACGCGCACGCAGCTTCGACCTTGCGCTGCGGCAGCCAGTTGGTCAGCACAGGAGATAGAACCTTCGAGGTTCAGCAAAAATGCGGCGAGCCTGTCAGCCAACAGGTCGTGAGCAGTAAAGAAGTGGTGAATTACTACCGTCAGAGCGAAGAAGTCATTGTTGAAGAATGGGTCTACGGACCCAGCCACGGCATGTACCAATACCTGCGCTTTGTGGGCGGTCGACTCACCGAAATCCAGAGCAAACGCGGTAACTGAATCCGTTCCTGCTTTTTCTTTCCCGCAATAGAACAGGCCCCGACTCAAGAGCCGGGGCCTGTAATGGCTACATCCTTGTAGCCTCGCATGAACTTTCCATCGGTCAGATGACTGGGATGCTCATGGGCAGAATCTGATTACTCAGCTTTCAGGCCAGCGGCGGAAACGTCTTTCACGCCTTTGATTTTCTTGGTGATATCAACAGCCATTTTTTTCTGGCTGTCGGTCACAGCAACTGTCGAGGACAGGGAAACCACGCCTTTGTTGGTCTCAACCTTGATGTCCGAACCCGGGATGCCTTTTTCAGTCAGCAGGTCGGCTTTGACTTTGGTGGTGATCCAGGTGTCAGAGGTGTCTTCTTTGACTTCTTGAGTGGTGGTGTTGGCTGCCAGAACCATTGGAGATTGAACAGCGGTCTGTGCGAAAGCAGCGCCAGCCATGGTCAGAGTCAGGGTAGTAGCGGTAGCAGCAGCGATAACGAACTTCTTCATACGATAACTCCTGTTTTTCTCAAAATCTGCGCCAGCATGTGGCTGCAGGGTTATCAGGTATATCGCAAGTGCTGTGCCAATACGCAAACTCGAGATAAAACCAATAAAATCAACGAGTTAAAAATTCATCACTTTTACGTAATCGTGCAGTTTGCCCGCTTCCTCTCGTTTTACGCATGCAAGATGCATGTTTGCATCATGCTGTATGCAGCACGGCCTCATAAGCCATTAATTGCGCTCATAAAAAAAGGACCCCGAAGGGTCCTTTTTCAATGCTGCCTGATCAATCAGACGCCAGATGCTTTCGCAGCGGCGACGTCCTTGATCGACAGTTTGATACGGCCGCGGTTGTCCACGTCCAGTACCAGTACTTCAACTTCCTGACCTTCTTTCAGGATGTCGGTCACTTTCTCAACGCGAGCATCGCTCAACATGGAGATGTGAACCAGACCATCCTTGCCAGGCAGGATATTAACGAATGCGCCGAAATCGACGATGCGCTCAACCTTGCCGACATAGATCTTGCCGATTTCCGCTTCTGCTGTGATACCCAGAACACGCTGACGAGCTGCCTCAGCCGCTTCCTTGGATTCACCGAAGATCTTGATCGAGCCGTCGTCTTCGATATCGATCGAAGCCTTGGTCTCTTCACAGATTGCACGGATGGTGGCGCCGCCTTTACCGATGACGTCACGAATCTTGTCGGTATCGATCTTCATGGCGATCATGGTCGGAGCGTTGGCCGACAGTTCGGTACGCGACTGACCGATGATCTGGTTCATCTGACCGAGGATGTTCAGGCGAGCTTCCAGGGCCTGGCCCAGGGCGATCTCCATGATCTCTTCGGTGATGCCCTTGATCTTGATGTCCATCTGCAGCGCGGTCACACCTTTGGCGGTACCGGCTACTTTGAAGTCCATGTCGCCGAGGTGGTCTTCGTCACCCAAGATGTCAGTCAGAACGGCGAACTTCTCGCCTTCCTTGACCAGACCCATGGCGATACCGGCAACCGGCGCCTTCATCGGCACGCCGGCGTCCATCAGTGCCAGGGATGCACCGCAGACCGAAGCCATGGAGCTGGAGCCGTTGGACTCAGTGATTTCCGATACCACACGAATGGTGTAAGGGAACACATCAGCGCCCGGCAGCATGGCCTGTACGCTGCGGCGTGCCAGACGGCCGTGACCGATTTCGCGACGGCCTGCGCCACCCATGCGACCGCACTCGCCCACCGAGAACGGAGGGAAGTTGTAGTGCAGCATGAAGGGGTCTTTCTTCTCGCCTTCAAGCGTATCGAGCAGTTGTGCATCACGCGCGGTACCCAGCGTGGCAACGACCAGCGCCTGAGTTTCGCCACGGGTGAACAGTGCCGAACCGTGGGTCTTCGGCAGAACGCCGACTTCGATGTTCAGAGGACGGACGGTGCGGGTGTCACGGCCATCGATACGCGGCTTGCCGTTGACGATGTTTTCGCGAACGGTGCGGTATTCGATTTCACCGAAAGCGGCTTTGACTTCGCTTGCAGACGGGCTGCCTTCTTCGACAGCCAGCTTGGCGACGATCTGCTCACGCAGCTCGCCCAGACGCGCGTAACGGTCGGCCTTGATGGTGATGGTGTAAGCCTGGGAGATCGCTTCGCCGAACTCGGCACGGATCGCACCCAGCAATGCGGTCGCTTCAGGCTTTGGCTGCCAGGTCCAGGTAGGCTTGGCGGCTTCGGCAGCCAGCTCCTTGACGGCATTGATCACAACCTGGAACTCGTCGTGTGCGAACAGCACAGCGCCCAGCATCTGGTCTTCGGTCAGTTCCTTGGCTTCCGATTCCACCATCAGAACGGCCTCGGAAGTACCGGCGACGACCATGTCCAGGCTCGACGCCTGAAGCTGCTCGTAAGTCGGGTTCAGCAGGTAGCCGGTGCTTTCGTGGAAAGCAACGCGCGCAGCGCCGACCGGGCCGTCGAACGGAATGCCGGAGATCGCCAGGGCAGCCGATGTACCGATCATCGCAGCGATGTCCGGATCGGTTTTCTTGCTGGTGGAAACGACGGTGCAGACAACCTGCACTTCGTTCATGAAGCCTTCAGGGAACAGTGGGCGGATCGGGCGATCGATCAGACGCGAGGTGAGGGTTTCTTTCTCGGAAGGACGGCCTTCACGCTTGAAGAAACCGCCAGGAATTTTGCCGGCAGCGTAGGTCTTTTCCTGATAGTGCACAGACAGAGGGAAGAAGCCTTTGCTGGCATCGGCTTGCTTGGCGCCGACAACAGTCACCAACACGCTGACGTCGTCGTCAACGGTGACCAATACTGCGCCGGAGGCCTGACGGGCGATACGGCCTGTCTCGAGGGTTACGGTCGATTGACCGAACTGAAACTTCTTGATTACCGGGTTCACGGTTTCCTACCTTTCTTTGTGGCTCTTGGGGAACTGGTTTCTTGCGAATTCTTGGGCAGTGAGGGGAATCGGCCCCTTCCACAGTCCAGATAAAACTTGAGGCTGGGAGCCTGCCCGAACCACCGGGTAAACCCGATGATTCGCGACAGACAACCAACCTCTAGCAACGTCGTTATTAGCGACGCAGACCCAGACGACCGATCAGGGCGCTGTAACGGCTAACGTCCTTACCTTTCAGGTAATCCAGCAGCTTGCGGCGCTGGTTTACCATACGGATCAGACCACGACGCGAGTGGTGGTCCTTACCGTTGGCCTTGAAGTGGCCTTGCAGTTTGTTGATGTTGGCGGTCAGCAGTGCAACTTGCACTTCTGGCGAACCAGTATCACCAACAGCTTGCTGGTAGTCGGTTACGATCTGAGCTTTTTCTTCAACGCTGAGTGCCATGTGGGCAATCCTTCCATTCAAGGAACCGCTTCCGAAGAAACGTTTCCAACAGGCCGAGGACAGATCCTCGTATTAAAAAAAGAGGCTTGACCGTGCCTGTTGACAGCCATCCTCGCTCCCTCCCATCTGCAGGCAAGCCTGCCGATGGGAGGGTTCCGGTCACTCTGACCGAATCAATCGACGCGGCGCAATACGCCCGTCTTCACTGACTTCACCGATACCGATGAAGCGACCTTCATGATCCTGCACCCGCACCATGCCGAACTTTGGCGCGTCCGGTGCTCTTACTGGCTGACCATGCAACCAGTAAAACGAACTGTGCTCCGAAAACTTCAGCAGCGGCCAGTCCAGCAAGCCACTGTCCGAGGGCATCAGGAAGCGGTCAACCGCCTCATTGCCGCCGTCGGCGTGAACCTGCTCAAGCTCTTCCAGCGTGACCGTCTGGGCCAGACTGAACGGTCCGGCCTGCGTACGACGCAGCTCTGCGACGTAGGCACCACAACCGAGCTGCTCACCGATATCCTCGACCAGAGTCCGGATATAGGTGCCTTTGCTGCAATCGACCGACAGACGTGCCGTGTCGCCTTCGCAGGCAAGCAATTCCAAGCACGCAATAGTAACAGAACGGGGCTCGCGCTCCACTACTTCCCCTGCACGTGCCAGCTTGTAAAGAGGCTGTCCGTCCCGCTTGAGGGCAGAGTACATCGGCGGTATCTGGCTGATTTGTCCGCGAAAAGCGGGCAATGCGGCTTCGATATCGTCACGACCAACGGTCACGGGACGCGTCAGCAAGACATCGCCTTCGGAGTCTCCCGTGGTCGTGGTCTTGCCGAGTTGCATCAGGGTTTCGTAGGACTTGTCCGAATCGAGGAGGTATTGCGAGAACTTGGTGGCCTCGCCGAAGCACAAGGGCAGTACACCCGTTGCCAGCGGATCGAGGCTGCCGGTGTGACCGGCCTTCTCGGCATTGAGCAACCAGCGAACCTTCTGCAAGGCCGCATTGGACGTAAAACCCAGCGGTTTGTCGAGCAGGATGATCCCGCTGACATTGCGGCGTATACGCTTGACCTGAGCCACCCTTTACTCCTCGGTACTTTCAGGCTTGACGCCTTGTGGCGCAGAACCTTCCTGATGCTGCCCGTCTTCGGCCACGGCCCGCTCGATCAATGCCGAGAGGTGAGCGCCACGCACGACGCTTTCGTCGTAGTGGAAGTGCAACTGCGGCACGCTGCGCAGCTTCATCTCGCGCGCCAGCTGCATGCGCAGGAAACCTGCAGCAGAGTTGAGCACCTTGATGCTCTGTGCGATTTCCTCAGCGCTGTCCTGACCCATGACGGTCATGAAAATCTTGGCATGACCCACGTCGCGGCTGACATCGACAGCGGTGATAGTGACCAGACCCACACGAGGGTCCTTGATTTCGCGACGGATCAGTTGCGCCAGCTCACGCTGCATCTGATCGCCGATACGTTGGGTGCGGCTATATTCTTTTGCCATGTTTGTTACCTGTTACTGATCCGGGACCAAACCCTGACAGTCTGAAAGCGGCAAACGCCCGGCCTGACAAATGCCAGACCGGGCGTTGCGTTGAGAGCCCATGATGAAGACAGCGGCATTTGCATGCGATGTTTCACCATGGCTCCTGAAGCTCGCGATTTAGAGGCTGCGAGCCACTTGGACCTTCTCGAAGACTTCGATCTTGTCACCGACCTTGACGTCGTTGTAGCTCTTGACGCCGATACCGCATTCCATGCCGGCACGGACTTCGGCAGCGTCGTCCTTGAAGCGGCGCAGGGATTCCAGCTCGCCTTCAAAGATAACGATGTCGTCACGCAGTACACGGATCGGACGGTTACGGTGAACAACGCCTTCCAGCACCATACAACCTGCGATCGCGCCGAATTTCGGCGAACGGAACACATCGCGGACTTCGGCAATACCCAGGATGTTCTCCCGGACGTCGCTGCCAAGCATGCCGGTAAGGGCCTTCTTGACGTCTTCGATGATGTCGTAGATCACGTTGTAGTAACGCATGTCCAGACCTTCCTGCTCGACAATCTTGCGAGCGCCGGCATCGGCACGCACATTGAAGCCGAACAGTACAGCGTTGGAGGCCAGCGCCAGGTTGGCGTCGCTCTCGGTGATACCACCGACACCGCCACCGACTACGCGCACTTGCACTTCATCGTTACCCAGGCCGCCAAGGGCGCCCTGCAATGCTTCCAGAGAACCACGGACATCGGATTTGAGGACGATGTTGAGCGTCTTCTTCTCTTCCTGCCCCATGTTCTCGAAGATATTTTCGAGCTTGCCGGCATGAGCGCGAGCCAGTTTGACCTCGCGGAACTTGCCTTGGCGGAACAGAGCGACTTCACGGGCTTTCTTCTCGTCAGCCAGTACAGACATCTCGTCGCCAGCGTCCGGTGTGCCATCAAGACCCAGGATTTCGACCGGAATCGAAGGACCTGCTTCTTTGACCGGCTTGCCGTTCTCGTCGAGCATGGCGCGGATACGACCGAAGTTCGAACCGACCAGAACCATGTCGCCCTGACGCAGCGTACCGTCCTGAACCAGAACCGTCGCAACCGGGCCACGGCCCTTGTCCAGACGGGACTCGACAACCACACCACGGCCAGGAGCCGACGGTGTTGCCTTGAGTTCCAGAACTTCAGCCTGCAGCAGGACAGCTTCGAGCAGTTCGTCGACGCCGGTACCCATCTTCGCGGAGACCGGTACGAAAGGCGTATCACCGCCCCACTCTTCTGACGTAACGCCATGAACCGACAACTCGCTACGGATGCGATCAAGATCTGCGCCCGGCTTGTCGATCTTGTTCACCGCAACCACCAGAGGCACGCCAGCAGCAACAGCATGCTGAACCGCTTCGATGGTCTGTGGCATTACGCCGTCGTCCGCCGCAACCACGAGGATCACGATGTCGGTCGCCTTGGCACCACGGGCACGCATTGCGGTAAACGCAGCGTGACCAGGGGTGTCGAGGAAAGTCACCATGCCGCGTTCGGTTTCAACGTGGTAGGCGCCGATGTGCTGGGTGATGCCACCGGCTTCGCCAGCAGCAACCTTGGCACGACGAATGTAGTCGAGCAGAGAAGTCTTACCGTGGTCAACGTGGCCCATTACGGTCACGACAGGTGCACGGGAGAACGTCTCGCCTTCGAACTTCAGCGATTCAGCCAGGGAATCTTCCAGGGCGTTGTCGCTGACCAGTGTGACCTTGTGGCCCAGCTCTTCGGCGATCAACTGGGCAGTTTCCTGATCCAGTACCTGGTTGATGGTCACTGGAGTGCCCATCTTGAACATGAACTTGATGACTTCAGCAGCCTTGACCGACATCTGTGCGGACAATTCGCCGACAGTGATGGTCTCGCCGATGGCAACGTCACGAACCACAGGGCCGGTAGGGCTCTGGAAACCGTGTGCATTGCGCTTCTTCAGCTTGGACTTGCCACGGCCGCCACGACGGAAACCATCGCTTTCTTCATCGGTAGTGCGAGGCGCAACGCGTGGAGCCGGTGCCTTCTCTTTGACCGAAGCGCGATGAGGCGCGTTCTTGCGCTCGCCGTCGCCACCACGGGCGTTACGATCGTCGGCGCGCGGCTTGTCCGGGCGACGCTGGTCGTCACGCTTGCGGACTTCAACGGTCGGCGTCGCGTTCGGATGAGCCGGAGCAGGAGCCGCCGGCGCTTCACGCGCAGGCTCGGCAGCGGCAACAGGCTGAGCAGCTGCGGGTGCAGGTTGCTCGGCAGTCTGTGCAGCAGGCTGGCGCGGCGCTTCTTCTGCGCGACGCTTGGCTTCTTCTTCAGCCTTTTGACGTGCGGCATTTTCTACCGCACGGCGCTCGTCCATCTCACGCTTGCGCTCGGCTTCGATTTCTTCCGGGCTGCGCTGTACGAAGACTTTCTTCTTGCGCACTTCAACGCTGATGCTCTTGCTGCCAGCAACGCGCAGTGTGCTGGTGGTCTTGCGCTGCAAAGTGATCTTGCGCGGCTCTTCCACCTTGGCCTTGTGACCGCTTTTCAAATGCGTCAACAGGGCTTGTTTTTCGTTATCGGTCACAACTTGCTCGGCGGCGGTGTGCGGCAGACCTGCCTCACGCATCTGCTGTAACAGGCGCTCTACCGGTGTGTCGACCACTTTGGCCAGTTCTTTCACCGTGACTTGCGTCATGCACTTCTCTCCTCAGGCCGCGCCTACTTACTCGAACCAATGGGCTCGGGCGGCCATGATCAACTTGCCGGCACGATCATCGTCAATGCCGTCGATGTCGAGCAGGTCATCTATAGACTGCTCGGCCAGGTCTTCGCGGGTAACTACGCCGCGCACCGCCAGTTCCATCGCCAAATCCTTGTCCATACCCTCAAGCGAGAGCAGGTCTTCGGCCGGATGGGCGTCTGCCAGCTTTTCCTCAGTAGCGATGGCTTTAGTCAACAATCGATCCTTGGCACGAGCGCGAAGCTCGTTGACGATATCTTCGTCAAAGCCGTCGATGTTGAGCATTTCTTCCAACGGTACGTAGGCAATCTCTTCCAGGCTGGTAAAGCCTTCATCAACCAGAACCTGTGCCAGTTCTTCATCGACTTCCAGCTCTTCGATGAAATTGCGCAGGATGTCGCCGGTTTCAGCTTGCTGCTTGGCCTGGATGTCCGATTCGGTCATTACGTTCAGGGTCCAGCCAGTCAACTGACTTGCCAGACGCACGTTCTGACCGCCACGACCAATCGCCTGGGCCAGGTTGTCCGCGCCAACAGCGATATCCATTGCATGCGCATCTTCATCTACGATGATTGCCGCTACTTCAGCAGGGGACATTGCGTTGATCACAAACTGTGCCGGGTTATCGTCCCAAAGCACGATATCCACACGCTCGCCACCCAGCTCGCCGGAAACGGCCTGAACTCGCGAACCACGCATGCCGATGCAGGCGCCTTGTGGATCGATTCGTTTGTCCTTGGAGCGAACAGCGATTTTTGCACGCGAACCCGGGTCACGGGAGGCAGCCATCACCTCGATCAGACCTTCGGCAATTTCCGGTACTTCGATACGGAAAAGCTCGATCAGCATCTCTGGCGCAGTACGCGACAGGATCAGCTGAGGGCCACGGTTTTCGGTGCGGATTTCCTTGAGCAGCGCCCGAACGCGAACACCGACCCGGAAAGTTTCCCGGGAGATGATGTCTTCACGAGCCAGCAGTGCTTCGGCATTGTTGCCAAGGTCAACGATGACATTGTCACGCGTAACCTTTTTGACAGTACCGGAAATAATTTCGCCCAGGCGCTCGCGATAGGCGTCGACAACCTGAGCGCGCTCAGCCTCACGAACCTTCTGCACAATGACTTGCTTGGCGGTCTGTGCGGCAATGCGGCCGAACTCGATGGAGTCGATTTTCTCTTCGATCAGATCACCAGCAACGGCGCCCGGCTTTTTGGCCTGGGCCTGATCAACTGCCAACTCGTAAGCCGGATCGTCCAGATCTTCGTCTTCGACCACTGTCCAGCGACGGAAAGTCTCGTAGTTACCCGTGTGACGGTTGATTTCCACACGCAGTTCAACTTCATCTTCAAAACGCTTCTTGGTAGCCGTGGCAAGCGCCAGCTCCAGTGCTTCGAAAATTACACCTGCCGGAACGCCCTTTTCATTGGACACCGACTCAACAACCAGCAGTACTTCTTTGCTCATCGTACGCCTCGCCTTTCGCAAGCCATTGGATCCGCGGGATCCGCAGTATCTGGCACGTCTCAGTCAAACGTGGGAATAATGTTGGCCTTGTCGATCAAGTCGATCGGCAACAGGTATTCATGGTCTTCTACATGCACCACGACGTCCTGCTCCTCCACCCCGCGGAGAAGGCCTTGAAAGTTGCGTCGACCATCGAAGGGCGAGCGCAGCTTTATTTTCACTTGTTCCCCAGCGTGCAAAGCAAACTGTTCAAGAGTGAACAGTGGGCGGTCCATGCCGGGAGAAGACACCTCAAGCGTGTATTCGGCAGCGATTGGATCTTCTACGTCCAAAACACCACTTATCTGGCGACTGACGATTTCGCAGTCCTCCACCAGAACACCACCTTCCTTGTCGATATAAATGCGCAGCAGTGAATGTCGGCCCTGGGAAAGAAACTCTATTCCCCAGCATTGATAGCCAAGAGCCTCGACCACCGGGGCCAACAAGGCCTGCAACTGTTCTAGCTTGCTCGACACCTGAACCCCCTCGTGCATGCTTTAAAAATAAAAAAATGGGCAAAAGCCCATCCATGAGAACGCCGCTGAACATCGACGTCATGTACTGTCCAGCTAACAAAAAGCCCCTGAAAAGGGGCTCCGCTAAAACTGGTTGCGGGGGCTGGATTTGAACCAACGACCTTCGGGTTATGAGCCCGACGAGCTACCAAGCTGCTCCACCCCGCGACAAAGCTGGGGCGGAAGTATACGACCGATCCATCTATGGGTCAATCGAACATCCACCTACAAGAAAGCCCGCTAGTGCGGGCTCTCCTGTTCAATTGGTACCGAGAAGGGGACTCGAACCCCTACACCCTATGGGCACAACCACCTCAAGGTTGCGTGTCTACCAATTCCACCACCTCGGCATTACAACTCTTTTTGGCGACCTCAACAACATCGCCTGAATTCTTTTACTTCTGCTCTGGAGCCTGAGGTACGTCAGCTGGAACAACAGCTGGCTTTTGCCCTTCGAGCACCGGAACATCATCTGCCGCCGGCTTTTGCTTCACTTCCAATACCGCTGGATCTGGCAACCCTACTTGAGTCAGCTGTTGAGCTTTCTCTTTAGCAAAGTAACCTAACCCCAAGCTGGTTATGAAAAAACATGCCGCAAGTATAGCAGTAAACTTACTGAGAAAGGTAGAGGTTCCTTGCCCTCCGAAGACAGTATTTGATGCACCTGCTCCGAAAGACGCACCTGCGTCCGCACCTTTACCCTGCTGCAGCAATACCAGAGCAACAACGCCCAGAGCGCCCAACAGATGAAAAACGACTACGACTGTTTCCAGCATTTTTTCAGTTTCCCGCGGCGCGACAAATCGCACCGAACTCATCTGCATTCAGGGAGGCACCACCAATGAGCCCCCCATCGATATCCGGCATGCTGAATAACTCGACCGCATTGGCCGACTTAACGCTGCCGCCATAGAGAAGCCGCACGCCTTGTGCGACTTCGGCATTCTTTTCCGCCAGTTGCGCACGAATGGCTGCGTGCACTTCCTGCGCCTCTTCAGGCGAAGCAGTCAATCCGGTACCAATGGCCCAGACTGGCTCGTAAGCGATAACCGCATTCCGGAACGCCTCAACACCAAACTCGGCAATGACAACTTCAAGCTGACGACCGACCACTTCAAGTGTCCGGCCCGCCTGACGCTCTTCCAGAGTTTCACCAATGCAAAGCACCGGCGTCAGCCCTTCTGCCTGGATGGCTGCAAACTTGCGGTTGAGGACATCGTCCTGCTCGCCAATCAACTGACGGCGCTCGGAGTGCCCTACCAACACCAGCTTGCAACCTGCATCAGCCAGCTGGCTCGATGCAACCTCACCTGTCAGCGCGCCCTGCGCAGCCTGTATGGCCGCATCCTGAGCACCAATGATGATCGAGGTAGCTTCGAGCCCCTGAACCACCTGACCGATGAACAGACTCGAAGGCATCACGGCAACATCAACATTGCGCGGAATAGACTGCAGGGCAAGACCCTTGATCAGCTCAGCGACGCTGGCGCGGGTACCGTGCATTTTCCAGTTACCAGCTACCATTGGGCGACGCATGCTACACCTCGTGGGTCAAAGTGGGCGCAGATGTTACCCAACACTTAGAGCACTGGCAAGCCGAAATCAGGCGCAAACTTCAGCAACCAGTTTTGCCAGCTCTTCAGCATGGGCCCTGACCTGAGATTCGTCTTCACCTTCGACCATGACGCGGACCAATGGCTCGGTGCCGGACTTGCGCAAAAGAACCCGGCCACGACCCGCCATTTGCTCGGTAACGCGCGCGCAGGCCTCCTGAACGGACGGGTGCGAAACAGGGTCGACCCCTTCTCCACCAAAACGGACATTGATCAGTATCTGCGGGCATTTGCGCAGCCTCAGACGCGCTTCTGCAAGGCTGATATCACTGCGACGCAATGCAAGAATGACCTGCAGCGCTGCGATGATCGCATCGCCTGTGGTCGCATGCTGGAAGCAAACGATATGCCCGGAGTTCTCCCCACCGACCTGCCAGTTACGCTCAAGCAGTTCAGCGATGACGTAACGGTCACCGACATTGGCGCGCACGAACGGAATATTCTGCTCGGCCAGGGCCAGTTCCAAACCCAGATTACTCATCAAGGTCCCGACCACACCACCCTGCAAGCGGCCTCGCTCGTGCAGATCGCGCGCAATGATGTACAACAACTCATCACCATCTACGATGGTGCCCGTATGATCGACCATCAGGACCCGATCGCCATCACCGTCGAAGCCGATACCCATGTCCGCCTTCTCGGCCAGCACGGCAGCCTGTAGCGCCTCCATGTGGGTAGAGCCACAGTCCTTGTTGATGTTAAGGCCATCAGGCTGAGCCGACAGAACGACAACCTGTGCGCCCAACTCACGAAAGACATTGGGCGCGACCTTGTATGTCGCACCGTGCGCGCAATCGATAACGACCTTCAATCCGGCGAAGTCGGTACTGGTCGGAACGCTGCTCTTGCAGAACTCGATGTAACGACCAGCGGCATCGTTGATGCGGGATACCTTGCCCAGATTTTCAGATTCGGCGACGGTCATTGGCGCGTCGAGCAATTCCTCGATCATCATTTCGATTTCGTCCGGCAGTTTGGTGCCCTGCCCGGAAAAGAACTTGATGCCGTTGTCGTAATGCGGGTTATGCGAGGCGCTGATCACAATACCGGCCTCAGCGTGGAATGTACGCGTCAGGTAAGCAATGGCAGGCGTGGGCATCGGACCCAGCAGCATTACGTCGGCGCCGGCAGCGGACAATCCGGCCTCAAGTGCAGACTCGAACATGTAGCCGGAGATACGTGTGTCCTTACCGACCAGGATCCGGCAGGTGCCCAGCTTGCGGAAAGCCATGCCCGCCGCCCAGCCCAGTTTGAGCATGAAATCGGGAGTGATCGGAAACTGGCCAACGCGACCGCGAATGCCGTCGGTTCCGAAATATTTTCTGGTAGTCATGGATGCCCCACTGTTGTTATTCAGCTGTTTCGACAGCTGCGATCATGCGCACCACGTCAGCCGTTTCAGCGACATCGTGCACACGCAAGATTCTTGCACCTTTGGTCATGGCCAGTGCGGCCAACGCCAACCCACCTATCAGTCGCTCGTCCACCGGACGACCCAACACTGCGCCGATCATGCTTTTGCGTGATACGCCCACCAGCAGCGGGCGACCCAGAGCATGCAGCGCTTCCATGTGCTTGAACAGGCTGAGATTGTGCTCCAGGGTTTTCGCAAAGCCGAAACCTGGATCAAGAATGATACGGCCTCTGGGAATGCCGGCCACCTCACATCGTTCCATGCGATCAACCAGAAAGGCACTTACTTCGCCGACGAGGTCCTGATAATGCGGATTATCCTGCATGTCACCCGGCTCGCCCAGCATGTGCATGAGACAGACCGGCAGACCCGTCGCGGCAGCGGCCTCCAGTGCACCTGGACGCCGTAGCGAGCGAACATCATTGATAAGACCAGCGCCCAGCCTGGCGGACTCGACAATGACCTCGGGCGTCGAGGTGTCGACGGAGATGATCACATCCAGCTCCCGAGCAATGAGCTCGACCACTGGCGCAACGCGTTGCACCTCCTCTGCCGGCGATACCGGGCGAGCACCCGGACGCGTGGACTCGCCACCTACGTCGATCAGAGTGGCGCCCGCCTCAACCATCGCTGCCGCATGGCGCAAGGCCGCATCCAGCCGGCTGTAGCGCCCGCCGTCCGAAAAAGAGTCAGGGGTTGCATTGAGAATGCCCATCACATGCGTGTGAGCCAAATCAAGAACCCGGTTGCCGCAAGGCAACCGGGTCGGGTACAGCGCAGAAGTCATGTCAGACCTTAATGTTCGGCAGCAGGGCCGCCGATCGGTGTTTCCGGGCGTGGATCAGGCGTGATCGGCGTACCTTTGGTACCCGAACCGCCTTCCCAGTCCCGCGGCTCGCGCGGTGGACGACCAGACATGATGTCATCGATCTGATCAGCATCAATGGTTTCATACTTCATCAGCGCGTCAGCCATGGCATCGAGCTTGTCACGGTTGTCCGTAAGCAACTGCTTCGCAGTGCCGTAGCACAGATCAATGATGCTGCGAACCTCGGAGTCGATCAGCTTGGCAGTCTCGCCGGAGAAGTTGGAATTCTGGCTGCCGCCACGCCCAAGATAACCGGCGTCTTCATCCTCGGAATACATCAGAGGTCCCAGCTTTTCCGACAATCCCCACTTGGTCACCATGTTCCGTGCGATCTGACTCGCGCGCATGATGTCGTTGGAAGCGCCCGTGGTGACACCATCAAAGCCGAGCGTCATCTCTTCAGCAATACGACCGCCGTACAACGAGCAGATCTGGCTGATAAGCGCGCGCTTTGACAGGCTGTATCGATCTTCTTCCGGCAGGAACATGGTGACACCCAGCGCACGACCGCGCGGGATAATCGACACCTTGTAGACCGGATCATGCTCAGGCACCAGACGACCGACGATAGCGTGACCCGCTTCGTGGTAGGCCGTATTCTGCTTTTCCTTCTCGGACATGACCATCGATTTGCGCTCGGCGCCCATCATGATCTTGTCCTTGGCCAGTTCGAACTCTTTCATCTCGACGATCCGCTTGCCGGAGCGAGCAGCAAAGAGCGAAGCCTCGTTAACCAGATTGGCCAGGTCGGCACCCGAAAAACCGGGCGTGCCGCGAGCGATGACGCCAGGATTCACATCCTCGCCCATCGGAACCTTGCGCATGTGAACCTTGAGAATCTGTTCGCGACCACGAATGTCCGGCAGACCGACCACGACCTGACGGTCGAAACGGCCCGGACGCAGCAACGCAGGGTCGAGCACGTCAGGGCGGTTGGTTGCGGCAATGACGATGATGCCGTCATTCATCTCGAAACCGTCCATCTCGACCAGCAACTGGTTGAGCGTCTGTTCGCGCTCGTCATGACCACCGCCCATGCCAGCGCCACGATGGCGACCGACAGCGTCGATTTCGTCAATGAAGATGATGCATGGCGCGTGCTTCTTGGCCTGCTCGAACATGTCACGGACGCGGCTCGCACCGACACCCACAAACATCTCGACGAAGTCGGAACCGGAAATGGTGAAGAAAGGCACTTTCGCTTCGCCAGCAATGGCTTTGGCGATCAGCGTCTTACCGGTACCCGGAGGACCGACCATAAGCACGCCGCGAGGAATACGGCCACCCAGGCGCTGGAACTTGCCCGGATCACGGAGGAACTCAACGAGTTCACCGACTTCTTCCTTGGCTTCGTCACAACCTGCAACGTCCGCCAGAGTGGTCTTGACCTGATCTTCGGACAGCAGGCGCGCCTTGCTTTTGCCAAAGCTCATCGGCCCGCCTTTGCCACCCGCGCCGCCCTGCATCTGGCGCATGAAGAACATGAAGACGGCGATGATCACCAGAATCGGGAAGCTGGCGACCAGCAACTGAGTCCAGATGCTCTGCTGCTCAGGCTGCTTGCCTTCGACGACGACATTGTTGTCGACCAGATCGCCGATCAGACCGTTATCCTGGATAGCCGGACGAATAGTCTTGAAGGTATCGCCATCACTGCGCTTGCCAGTGATGACGTAGCCGTCGACGGAAACCTTCTCAACCTTGCCATCCTTCACTTGCTGGATGAACTCGGAGTAGTTGAGGGTCTGCGGCTCGTTCGGGCTGGAGAAGTTGTTCATCACCGTCACGAGGACAGCTGCGATGATCAACCACAGGATCAAATTCTTTGCCATATCGTTCAATTAGCTACCCTCTGAAGCAAGCTCCACGCAGCAAGCGTGCCTCGCATGATATTCACCGGCCTAACTTACTACAGAACCTACAGATGTGGCAGGCGACGTCTGTAACCCTTTGTGAAACTTTGACTGCGCAATGTTCGAACATGCTGCATCGACAGCGCTATTTAAAAAAAGCTATCGCTCTGCGTCAGAGACGCTCATCGCTGGCAGCACCTTCGATACCTTTGAAGCCACGTCCCAGCAGGTATTGCTCGCGGGAACGGTCGCGCGAGGACAAGGGTTTGCGCATCTGCACCTTGTCGAACAGTTTGCGAATGTCCTTGTGGTACACATCGAAACCCTCACCCTGGAAGACCTTGATGAGGAAATCGCCACCCGGACGCAGAACCCGCCCGGCCAGATCAAGCGCCAGCTCGCAAAGAAACATTGCACGCGGCATGTCGACAGCGCTCAATCCACTCATATTGGGGGCCATATCGGAAATCACAAGGTCTACCTGCGTATTACCGACTGCTTCCAGAATTTGTGCGAGCACCGCGTCCTCAGTGAAGTCTCCCTGAATAAAGGTCACATCAGGGATGCTGTCCATTTCAAGGATGTCGGAAGCAATCAGGCGGCCTTGACCACCAATCAGACGACTGGTCACCTGCGACCAGCCTCCAGGCGCGGCACCGAGGTCGATCACGGTCATGCCAGGACGGATGATCTTGTCCTTTTCCTGAATCTCGAGCAGCTTGTAGCTGGCACGCGAACGGTAGCCGTCCTTCTGTGCCATTTTGACGTACTTGTCGTCGAAGTGTTCTTTGAGCCAGTTATGGCTTGTCTTGGAACGGGCCACGGGGCACCTCAAAAATAAACGAGTCGTGATTAACTGGGCGGTCCCGGACTCGCTCGGGTAAACTGGCCGCCGCTTTTTACAAGATCAGACGCAGAGGTCAGATTATGCCGCTCACTCAAGAGCAGAAGAAACAATACAAATCCATTGGCCACCACCTGAAACCGGTATTGATCGTGGCTGACAATGGTTTGACTGAAGGTGTGCTGGCAGAGCTTGAACGCGCACTGAGCGATCACGAACTGATCAAGATCAAGCTCAACATCCTTGACCGCGAAAGCCGCCTGCAGGCCATTGCAGAGATCTGCAAAGCCGGCTCGGCCGACCTGGTTCAGGTCATCGGCAAAATGGCGTTGATCTATCGCAAGAACCCAAAGGTAAACAAGCTGTTGTCCAACGTCCACCGCGCGCACTAAAAAAACAGAAGCCAGGGCCGCTCTCGGCGCGCCCTGCTCCTGATTTGCCGCCCTATCTCGCACCAGACTATCGAACAGGCTACCGCCAGAACCTTCGAGGCCAGAACCATGAAGGCTGACAGGTTGCGCCCGCCAGAAGCGGGCACTCGGCCTTAGATGTGACGAACCTCGACGATTTCGTATTCGATCACGCCGCTGGGCGTCTTCACGACAACGACGTCGCCTTCTTCCTTGGCAATCAAGGCACGGGCGATAGGCGAACCCACCGAAATCTTGCCCTTCTTGATGTCCGCTTCATCCTCACCGACGATCTGATACGTGACGCTTTCGTCCGTTTCAACGTTGGCGATTTCAACGGTCGTGCCGAAAATCACCTTCCCGGTATGAGGAATCGTGGTGACGTCGATCACCACGGCATTCTGCATACGACCTTCAATGTCACGAATACGCGCCTCGACCATGCCCTGCTGTTCACGGGCAGCATGGTATTCAGCGTTTTCCTTCAGGTCGCCCAGCTCCCGAGCCGTGCCGATGTCCTGGCTCAGCTTGGGACGGACCACCTTGGTCAGATGCGTAAGTTCTTCTTCCAGGGCGCGAGCGCCCTGAACAGTCATTGGGTATTTGATCATGCCTTCAATCCTGCATGGAGATCCTGCAAGCGACGTACAGTCTTCTCTGGACCGAACTTGAGCGCTTCGCAGATAGCTTCGCCTGCTGCAATAGTAGTGGTGCAGTAAATCTTGTGCTGCAAGGCGTTGCGACGAATGGAGTAAGAGTCCGCAATCGACTGACGACCTTCGGTGGTGTTGATGATCAAGGTAACTTCGTCATTCTTGATCATGTCGACCACGTGCGGACGACCTTCGGTGACCTTGTTGACGCGGCGCACTTTCAAGCCTGCCGCTTCGATCAATTTGGCTGTACCCGCCGTCGCAACGATCTGGAAGCCAAGACCGATCAGGTCGCGCGCAACGCCAGCTACCAAAGGCTTGTCATCGTCACGAACGCTGATGAATGCAGTACCACCGGTCGGCAGCACTTCGCTGGCGCCCATCTGAGCCTTGGCAAACGCCTCACCGAAGGTATCACCAACACCCATCACTTCACCGGTCGACTTCATCTCCGGACCGAGAATAGGGTCAACGCCGGGGAACTTGGCGAACGGGAAGACGGCTTCTTTCACGCTGTAGAAATTCGGAATGATTTCCTTGGTGAAATTCAGCTCTTTCAGGGTTTTGCCTGCCATCACGCGCGCAGCGATCATGGCCAGGGAAACACCGATGCACTTGGACACGAACGGTACGGTACGCGATGCACGCGGGTTGACCTCGATGACATAGATGTCTTCGCCCTGCAAAGCCAACTGCACGTTCATCAGGCCGACAACGCCCAGCTCCAGTGCCATCTTCTTGACCTGCTCGCGCATCTCGTCCTGGATATGCGCCGGCAGCGAGTAAGGCGGCAGCGAGCATGCGGAGTCACCGGAGTGAACACCTGCCTGTTCGATGTGCTGCATGATCGCGCCGATGACCACGTCGGTGCCGTCGCAGACTGCGTCGACATCCATTTCGATGGCGCAATTCAGGAAGTGATCCAGCAGCACCGGGCTATCGTTGGAGACCTGAACCGCCTCACGCAGGTAACGCTTGAGCTCCTCTTCCTGGTAAACGATTTCCATCGCACGGCCACCCAGCACATAGGATGGACGCACGACCAGCGGATAGCCGATCTTCGCAGCAGCACGAATGGCTTCGTCTTCGCTGCGCACCGTCGCGTTTGGCGGCTGACGCAGATTCAGGCGCTCGACCATCTGCTGGAAGCGCTCACGGTCTTCTGCACGGTCGATGGCGTCAGGGCTGGTGCCGATGATCGGCACGCCTGCCGCTTCCAGGGCACGCGCCAGTTTCAGCGGCGTCTGGCCGCCGTACTGGACGATCACGCCTTTCGGCTTCTCGACGCGCACGATTTCCAGCACGTCTTCCAGCGTGACCGGCTCGAAGTACAGACGATCGGACGTGTCGTAATCAGTGGAAACGGTTTCCGGGTTGCAGTTGACCATGATGGTCTCGTACCCGTCGTCACGCAGCGCCAGGGCGGCATGTACACAGCAGTAGTCAAACTCGATGCCCTGGCCGATACGGTTAGGACCGCCACCCAGAATCATGATTTTGTCGCGCGTCGAAGGGTTGGCTTCGCACTCTTCTTCATAAGTCGAGTACAGGTACGCAGTGTCTGTCGCGAACTCGGCTGCACAGGTGTCGACGCGCTTGTAGACCGGGAACACTTCCAGCTTGTGACGGTGCGTACGCAGGTTCTTCTCGGTCACGCCCAGCAGCTTGGCCAGACGGGCGTCGGAGAAGCCCTTGCGCTTGAGGCGGAACATCAGGTCGCGGTCGATCGCCGACAGCCCCAGTGTCTTGACCTTTTCTTCGTCCTTGATCAGATCTTCGATCTGGACCAGGAACCAGGGGTCGATCATGTTCATGGCGAAGATGTCTTCAACGCTCATACCGGCGCGGAAGGCGTCAGCGACGTACCAGATACGCTCGGCACCCGGCACCGTCAGCTCGCGCTTGAGGGTGCTCATGCTTTCCGGATGGCTCAGATCCAGCTTCGGATCAAGACCGCAGACGCCTACTTCCAGACCACGCAGAGCTTTCTGCAGGGATTCCTGGAAGGTGCGACCGATGGCCATGACTTCACCCACTGATTTCATCTGGGTGGTCAGGCGAGCGTCGGCCTTGGCAAACTTCTCGAACGCAAAACGCGGCAGCTTGGTGACGACGTAGTCGATGGACGGCTCGAACGAAGCCGGGGTCTTGCCGCCGGTGATGTCGTTGGACAGCTCGTCCAGCGTGTAGCCAACGGCCAGCTTGGCCGCGATTCTGGCAATCGGGAAACCGGTCGCCTTGGAAGCCAGTGCCGAGGAGCGCGAAACACGCGGGTTCATCTCGATCACGACCATGCGGCCGGTATCCGGGCAGATGCCGAACTGAACGTTGGAACCACCGGTTTCAACGCCGATCTCGCGCAGGACCGCCAGGGAGGCGTTACGCAGGATCTGGTATTCCTTGTCGGTCAGGGTCTGCGCTGGAGCCACAGTGATCGAGTCACCGGTGTGCACGCCCATCGGGTCGAAGTTTTCGATGGAGCAGACGATGATGCAGTTGTCCTTTTTGTCGCGGACAACTTCCATTTCATATTCTTTCCAGCCGATCAGCGATTCGTCGATCAGCAGTTCCTTGGTGGGCGACAGATCCAGACCACGGGCGCAGATTTCTTCGAACTCTTCACGGTTGTAGGCGATACCGCCACCGGTGCCGCCCATGGTGAAGGACGGACGGATGATGCAAGGGAAGCCGAGCCTTTCAAGAACAGCATTGGCTTCTTCCATCGAGTGGGCGATGCCGGAACGCGGGCAGTCAAGACCGATGGATTTCATCGCCTTGTCGAAGCGCGAACGGTCTTCGGCCTTGTCGATGGTGTCGGCGTTGGCACCGATCATTTCGACGCCGAATTTCTCCAGGACGCCTTCGCGCTCCAGGTCCAGCGCGCAGTTCAGTGCAGTCTGGCCGCCCATGGTTGGCAGCAGTGCGTCCGGACGCTCTTTCTCGATGATCTTGGCAACGGTCTGCCACTTGATCGGCTCGATGTAGGTGGCGTCTGCCATGGCCGGGTCGGTCATGATGGTGGCCGGGTTGGAGTTCACCAGGATGACGCGGTAACCCTCCTCGCGCAGAGCCTTGCAGGCCTGGGCGCCGGAGTAGTCGAATTCACAGGCCTGGCCGATCACGATGGGGCCGGCGCCGAGAATCAGGATGCTTTTAATATCTGTACGTTTTGGCATGGGTTGTCACTCAAATCCGCAGGTCAGTCGGCAAGCCGTCTTGAACATTTCATTGAGGTGGCCTGGGTGGCAGCGACCGGACGCGTTGTCCAGGTCCAGCCAGGTCACCTGCTTACTACATTCTCAAGGCAACCGGTCAGCGTCGCTTGGCCATGGCTTCGATAAAGCGATCAAACAGAGGGGCGACGTCGCTCGGGCCAGGGCTGGCTTCAGGGTGACCCTGGAAGCTGAAGGCGCTCTTGTCGGTACGTTCGATACCCTGAAGGGTGCCGTCGAACAGCGACTTGTGAATGGCGCGCACGTTGGCTGGCAGCGTGGCTTCGTCCACCGCGAAACCGTGGTTCTGGCTGGTGATCATGACGACACCGGTGTCCAGATCCTGAACCGGGTGGTTGGCACCGTGGTGGCCGTGACCCATCTTTACGGTCCTGGCGCCTGAGGCCAGAGCGAGCAACTGGTGACCCAGGCAGATGCCGAAGACCGGAATTTCGGTTTCCAGCACTTCCTTGATTGCAGTGATCGCGTAGTCGCAAGGCTCTGGATCACCAGGGCCGTTGGACAGGAACACGCCATCCGGGTTGTAGGCCAGAACGTCCTTGGCAGGCGTTTGCGCCGGAACCACGGTTACGCGGCAGCCGCGCTCGACCAGCATGCGCAGGATGTTCAGCTTCACGCCGTAATCGTAGGCAACCACATGATAAGGCAGCTCGGACGCAGCGATTTCAGCATGGCTATCGGTCTTCAGATCCCAGACACTGGAACGCCACTCGTAGGTCTCTTTGGTGCTGACCTCTTTGGCCAGATCCATGCCCTTGAGGCCAGGGAAGCCGCGCGCAGCTTCAATGGCCGCTTCTTCGGAAATGTTGTCACCGGCCATGATGCAGCCGTTCTGTGCACCCTTCTCACGCAGGATGCGGGTCAGGCGACGGGTGTCGATACCAGCGATGGCGACAACGTTGTTGGCTTTCAGGTAGTCGTCCAGCGACATTTTGTTGCGCCAGTTGCTGGCGACCAGCGGCAGATCACGAATGACCAGGCCGGCGGACCAGACGCGATCAGACTCGGCGTCTTCAGGCGTGGTGCCGGTGTTGCCGATATGGGGGTAAGTCAGGGTCACAATCTGCTGGGCATAGGAAGGATCGGTAAGGATTTCCTGATAGCCTGTCATTGCGGTGTTGAACACCACCTCACCAACGGTCTGACCGTCGGCTCCAATGGCTTCGCCGCGAAAAATGCTGCCATCAGCAAGGGCGAGTATGGCTGGCTTAGTCAAGAAGACCTCCCGTAAATAAAGCCTGAAAGGGCGTTCGCAGGTTGCAAAAAAGCGGAATGACGTAGATACGTCACCCCGCTTTCTTATAGAATCATCTGCGCGCTTTTAGTGGACACACTAAAGCTGTAGCTTACAGAAAAGGCCCATTTTGGTCTACCACCAATGTGCCTGAAATGCGGGAAAATGCGACAGCGGGTTGAAGCGGATCAGTCAGTAAAAGGCCGAATTCCGCAGCGTCTACGCAATCCGGCCTGACAACCGCAGAGACAAGGATCAATGCAGATCCAGCACATCCTGCATGTCATACAGCCCTGGCGCCTTGCCATCGAGCCACATGGCAGCCCTCACGGCGCCCTTGGCAAACGTCATGCGACTTGATGCCTTGTGAGTGATCTCGACACGCTCACCGTCCGCAGCGAACAGCACCGTGTGATCACCGACTACATCACCGGCGCGAATCGTTGCAAAGCCGATACTCTGACGATCACGCGCACCTGTCTGACCTTCACGACCATAGACCGCGACTTTCTGCAGGTCACGCCCCAACGCACTGGCAACCACCTCACCCATGCGCAACGCAGTACCTGACGGCGCGTCGACCTTGTGGCGGTGATGTGCTTCGGTGATTTCGATATCGACGTCATCACCCAGAACACGGGCTGCCGTATCGAGCAACTTAAGGCACAGGTTTACGCCGATACTGAAATTGGCGGCGAACACGATCGGGATTTCCTTGCCCGCCTCAATCAGACGCTGCTTTTCCTCAACGCTGAACCCGGTCGTACCAATGATCATGGCCTTGCCTGTCTTACGGCAGAACGCCAGATTCTTCAGCGTCACCGAAGGATGCGTGAAGTCGATCAGCACATCGAATTCGTCTGCAACCCTGGCCAGATCACCCGATAAAGGAACACCGATACGGCCCAGCGCAGCCAACTCGCCAGCATCTGCGCCAACCAGCGTACTGTCAGGACGATCGATCGCAGCGGTCAGCCCGGCGCCAGGCGCCTGCTGAATCGCTTCGATCAAGGTTTTACCCATGCGCCCGGCGGCGCCCACTACAGCAATACGTCGCATGCCGATTTCCTTAGATAACCTTACAAATCACCAAAGAAGCGCTTCACACCCTCAAACCAGCCACTGGCCTTGGGAGAGTGGGATTCGTCGTTCTCGAGCGATGTGCGGAACTCTTCCAGCAACTCGCGCTGACGCTTGCTGAGATTGACCGGAGTTTCGACCGCCACACGACACATCAGGTCGCCTGCACCGCCGCCACGCACCGGGGCAACACCCTTGCCGCGCAAACGGAACTGCTTGCCGGTCTGGGTACCCTCGGGGATCTTCAGCTTGACGCGACCATCAAGGGTCGGCACTTCAAGCTCGCCACCCAATGCTGCATCGGTAAAGCTGATGGGCACTTCGCAGAACAGGTGTTTGCCGTCACGCTGAAAGATGTCGTGTTCACGCACGTTGATCACGACATACAGATCGCCGGTCGGACCACCCTGAACGCCCGCCTCGCCTTCGCCGGACAGACGAATGCGGTCGCCGGTATCGACACCTGGCGGCACTTTGACGGATAGCGTCTTGTACTCTTCGACACGACCCTCACCATGACACGAGTCGCACGGATCGGAAATGATCTTGCCGTGACCATGGCAACGCGGGCATGTCTGCTGCACAGAGAAGAAACCCTGTTGCATGCGCACCTGACCGATGCCGCCACAGGTCGGACACGTGACCGGCGAAGAACCTTTCTTCGCGCCACTGCCGTCGCACGGCTTGCAGTTGACCAGCGTCGGCACACGGATACTGACCGTCGTGCCACGAACCGCTTCTTCCAGATTCAGCTCAAGCGTGTAACGCAGGTCGCTGCCACGCTGGGCACCGCCGCGCCCACCGCCGCCAGCTCTGCCACCACCGAAGAAGTCGCTGAACACATCACCGAAGATATCGGAGAAGTTCGCACCGCCAGCGCCACCACCAAAGCCACCGCCGCCGCCCATGCTCGGATCTACACCGGCATGACCGTACTGATCGTAGGCTGCACGCTTGCTGGCATCGGACAGGACTTCGTAGGCCTCGTTGGCCTCCTTGAACATCTCTTCCGACGCTTTGTCATCAGGGTTGCGGTCAGGGTGATGCTTCATCGCCAGACGACGGTAAGCCTTTTTCAGCTCAGCCTCGCTGGAGCCTCGCTCCACTCCCAACACTTCGTAATAATCACGCTTTGCCATAATTCTTCCGCACTCTTGAGGACGTTCGGCAAGACCCTCCTGAGCCTCGCCAAACCCGTTGAGCCCCATACAGGCCCGGACCCAACTCACGTCAATTCAACGATCCTGGTCTTCGTTCAACGGCCGGAAAAATCCGACCGAGAAAGCGGCAGAATGAGTCGCCACGCAGGAGCATCGCGATCTTGCCACATGGCATTCGGACCGAAATCCGCCTGCCGAAATTTTGCCTGTTCCAGACACGCCAACGCGGGAGCAAGCTCCCGCGCGGCGACATCCTACCAGTCACCACTCGAAAGAGGTCAACCGGCTTGCAAGTGAGCCTGCGCTTACTTGTGGTCTTTTACTTCTTCGAACTCAGCATCGACAGCGTCGTCAGCCTTGGATGGCTCTTCAGCAGACTTGGCCGCCGCTTCCGGGTTCTCGGCCTGCTCGGCGTACATCTTCTGAGCGATTGGCGCGGAAACCTTGGACAGCTCTTCAACCTTGGCTTCGATGGCAGCCTTGTCGTCGCCTTTGACAGCGGCTTCCAGAGCGACGAGCGCAGCTTCGACTGCAGTCTTCTCTTCGGCAGTCACTTTGTCGCCTGCGTCGGAGATCATCTTGCGAGTCGAGTGGACCAGTGCATCACCCTGGTTACGGGCAGAGGCCAGCTCTTCGAACTTGCGATCTTCTTCAGCGTTGACTTCAGCGTCGCGAACCATCTGCTGAATTTCTTCCTCGGACAGACCGGAGTTGGCCTTGATCACGATGGACTGCTGCTTGCCGGTTGCCTTGTCTTTCGCGCCTACGTGCAGGATGCCGTTGGCGTCGATGTCGAAGGTCACCTCGATCTGTGGCACGCCACGTGGAGCAGGTGGAATCTCGGCCAGGTCGAACTTACCCAAGGACTTGTTCTGACCGGCTTGCTTGCGCTCACCCTGCAGCACGTGAATGGTCACAGCGCTCTGATTGTCATCGGCAGTCGAGAACACCTGGGATTTCTTGGTCGGAATCGTGGTGTTTTTCTCGATCAGCGCGGTCATCACGCCGCCCATGGTTTCGATACCCAGCGTAAGCGGGCTGACGTCGAGCAGCAGAACGTCCTTCACATCACCTGCCAGTACCGCACCCTGGATGGCAGCACCCATGGCAACCGCTTCGTCCGGGTTGACGTCTTTACGTGCTTCTTTACCAAAGAACTCGGTCACCAGCTTCTGGACCAGCGGCATACGGGTCTGACCACCAACCAGAATCACGTCGTTGATGCTGCCGATGTCGATGCCCGCATCCTTCAATGCGATGCGGCAAGGCTCGATGGTGCGCTGAACCAGATCTTCAACCAGCGATTCCAGCTTGGAACGGGAGATTTTCACGTTCAAGTGCTTTGGACCGGTCGCGTCTGCAGTGATGTACGGCAGGTTGACGTCAGTCTGCATGCTGGAGGACAGCTCGATCTTGGCTTTCTCGGCAGCTTCTTTCAGACGCTGCATCGCCAGAGGGTCGCCCTTCAGGTTCATGCCGCTTTCTTTCTTGAATTCGTCGACAAGGTAGTCGATCAGACGAATGTCGAAGTCCTCACCACCCAGGAAGGTGTCGCCGTTGGTGGCCAACACTTCGAACTGGTGCTCACCGTCGACTTCAGCGATTTCGATAACCGATACGTCGAACGTACCGCCACCCAAGTCATAAACGATGACAGTGTGGTCGCCCTTCGCTTTATCCATACCGTAAGCCAGAGCGGCCGCGGTAGGCTCGTTGATGATGCGCTTGACGTCCAGACCCGCGATACGGCCGGCATCCTTGGTCGCCTGACGCTGGCTGTCGTTGAAGTAGGCCGGAACAGTGATGACCGCTTCGGTAACGGCTTCACCGAGGTAGTCTTCAGCGGTCTTCTTCATCTTTTTCAGGATTTCAGCGGAAATCTGAGGAGGCGCCATTTTCTGGCCATTCACTTCTACCCAGGCGTCGCTGTTATCAGCCTTGACGATCTTGTAAGGAACCATCTGAATGTCTTTCTGAACGACTTCTTCGTCAAAACGACGACCGATCAGACGCTTTACTGCGTACAGGGTGTTGTGCGGATTGGTCACGGCCTGGCGCTTTGCAGACTGACCAACCAGGATTTCACCATCGTTGGCGTAGGCAATGATCGACGGCGTGGTGCGAGCACCCTCGGCGTTTTCGATAACCTTGGCTTTACCGTTTTCCAGAATAGAGACACAGGAGTTGGTAGTCCCCAGGTCGATACCGATAATTTTACCCATCTTGACTCTCCCGAAACTTTGATTTGGTTGCCGCAACTGCGTTTACAAATTGCGGTAGCTCTTAAACGCTTGACCTGTAAATGGGGGCCTTGCAGCTGATTTCAAGCCTGCTCGTCAATTGACGGCGTAACAGGCGACGGTGCCTTGCTGACCACGACCATGGCCGGGCGCAGCAGACGACCATTGAGCTGGTAACCCTTCTGAAACACTTTGAGCACCGTGTTGGGCTCTACATCTGCACTTTCCTGCATGGCCATTGCCTGGTGCTGTTCGGCACTGAATGGCTGACCATGCGGGTCGACGGCTTCCAGCTGATAACGCTTGAGGGTGTCCTGAAACATCTTCAAGGTCAGCTCGATACCTTCACGCATCGGGCGAATGCTCTCGTCGTCCGGACTGGACAGCTCGATACCTCGCTCCAGACTGTCGATGATCGGCAGCAGATCACCTGCAAATTTTTCCAACGCAAACTTGTGAGCCTTTTCAACATCCTGTTCAGCGCGGCGGCGGACATTCTGCAGATCCGCAGCCACTCGCAGGGATTGGTCCTGCGCGGCAGCCAGTTGCTCTTCGAGCACTTGCACACGGGTCGTCAATTCGTCGCCCGCGCCTGCTTCGGCAGCCTGGTCCTGGCTCTGCGCATCCAGATTCTGTTCGTCAGCCATAAGTGTTCTCCTTTAAAAACGTCCGCGAACCCAACTCGCGCTTCTGCCCCCTATATGGGATCGGAATTTTCGGCTTCAAGGGCAGGCGGTGCTGGATATATGCATTTCCTCACAAAAAAATGGGGAATAAGGACCTGAAAAAATCGACACCCATCACTATGCGGACTAAAAAACGTGCAGGACCAACCAAATCGAGCTAAGCCAAGGCATTGTCAGTGGCGAATAAAACACTGTATAAATAACCAGACAAATAGCTCGGGAGCCACTCAATGCTGGTGCACCTTTCCGTACATAACTACGCCATCGTCGAACACCTCGATCTCGAGCTTGATCGAGGCATGAGCGTAATCACTGGCGAAACCGGCGCTGGCAAATCCATCATGCTCGACGCTCTGGGTCTGACGCTGGGCGACCGGGCCGACAGCGGCGTGGTCCGTCCGGGCGCCGACAAGGCCGATATACTGGCCACGTTCGATCTGGAAGACATTCCCGAAGCGCAGGTCTGGCTCAAGGAGCGCGATCTGGACAATGACGGCCCCTGCATCCTGCGCCGGGTCATCACTGCCGAAGGCCGCTCGCGCTCGTATATAAATGGCTCGCCCTGCCCTCAGGGCGACCTGAAAGCACTTGGCGAACTGCTGATCGACATTCACAGTCAGCATGAACACCAATCCCTGCTCAAGACCGATACCCATCGCCGCCTGCTGGACGAATATGCGGGCGCGACCGATCTGGCGCGTCAGGTTCAACTGGCTGCGCAGCGCTGGCGCCAGACCCGGCAGGAACTGGAACGTCTTTCCAATTCGGGTGACGAGCAACGGGCACGCCATCAACTGCTCAGTTATCAGCTGGAAGAACTGGAAAGCCTGAGCCTGGGCGAGAACGAACTGGAGCAATTGGAGCAGGAACACAAGAACCTGACCAATGCCGAAAGCCTGCTGAGCATCTGCCGACAAGTCGTCGAGCAATGCAGCGAGAGCGATTCAGGCAACGTGCTCAATGCCCTGACGGCCAGCCTGCATCGGCTGGGCAGCGTGAACAATTCACCTACCGCGCTCAGCGAAGCCACCGATCTGCTGTCCAGCGCCCAGATCCAGGTCGAGGAAGCCGTCGGAGAGCTCAATCGCTTTCTCGACCACTTCGACGCCGACCCAGCCAGACTGCAGCAGCTCGAAGAGCGGCTCGATGCTATTTATACGCTTGCCCGCAAACACCGCATCCAGCCCAACGAAGTGGCGACCATGCAGCAGAAGTTGCTGGATGAAATCGAAACACTGAACGCCAACGATGAATCCATTGAGCGTCTGGAACATGAGGTGCAGGCTTTTGCCCGCCACTATCAGGAAAAGGCTCGCGAACTGAGCGACCTGCGCCACACCTCATCGACTCGACTGGCCAGTGCGGTCGAGCAGGAGATTCATCGACTGGGCATGCCCGGCGGTCGCTTCCAGATCGAATTGAAGGCTATTCCCGGCAGCGAGCCTCATCCTCACGGCCTGGAACACGTCGAACTGCTGGTCAGCGCCAACCCCGGTCAGCCGCTCAAGGCGCTGGCGAAGGTGGCGTCGGGTGGCGAGTTGTCACGCATCAGCCTGGCGATTCAGGTCATTACCGCCCAGACCTCTCGCGTGCCTACGTTGGTGTTCGATGAAGTCGATGTCGGCATCGGCGGCCCGACGGCCGAAATCGTCGGTCAGCTGTTAAGACGCCTGGGTGAGCGCGGGCAGGTCATGACCGTGACCCACTTGCCGCAAGTCGCAGCGCAAGGCCACCAGCATCTGTTCGTGCACAAGGTCAGGGATAACGATGCGACACGCACTGCCGTGTCAAAACTGACCAAGGCCGAGCGCATTGAGGAAGTGGCGCGCATGCTGGGCGGCATCGACCTGACCAAGGAATCGCTGGCTCACGCAAAAAAAATGGTCATTACCGCTAAAAACTGATCGATAGGGCGCCGATCCGGATTCACGGACCATAGAAAGCACAAAGGCGACACTGAGGTCGCCTTTGCGGGTGTGCTTACGCCTTTTTGTGGCGGACGTAGAGCACCAGATTGTGGTCCACCAGATCAAAGCCATGTCGTTCGACGATGGCTTTCTGAAGCTTCTCGATTTCTTCGTCGAAGAATTCGATCACCTCACCTGACTCCACATTGACCATATGGTCGTGGTGGCCGCCATCAGCCAGTTCGAACACAGCATGGCCACCGTCGAAATTGTGGCGAACCACCAGTCCAGCGGCTTCAAACTGAGTCAGAACACGGTAGACCGTGGCCAGACCGACATCCTCGCTCGCCTCCATCAATGCCTTGTAAACATCCTCGGCACTCATGTGGCGCTGCTCGGCAGAATCGAGCATTTGGAGTATTTTGACCCGCGGTAGGGTCACCTTGAGTCCTGCTTTACGTAGTTCGCTATTTTCAACCATGGTCAGCTTTCTCGCAGACGCTGCTTCGCAGCTTCTCTTAATGCAGGTATGATCGGGGTTTACGTTGTCCCAGCCAAGATAGTGGAAGTCGCCCACCGATGCAAAACACCAAGCTCTTGCTAACCAGTTTCACCTTCGTGGGACTGCTCGCACTCGCCGGTTGTTCATTCCCCGGGGTTTACAAAATCGACATCCAGCAGGGTAATGTCGTCACGCAGGACATGATAAACCAGTTGCGCCCCGGAATGACCCGGCGGCAAGTACGGTTTATCATGGGCAATCCATTGCTGACCGACACCTTCCACGCCGACCGGTGGGATTACCTGTACAGCCTTCAGCCAGGTGGCGGTGAGCGCCAGCAGGAGCGTGTCAGTCTGATTTTCAATGAAAGCGATCAGTTGGTCAGCCTTTCAGGCGACTTCATGCCAGGCGTGAGCCGTGATGAAGCGATCCTTGGCAAGGACGGTGATACCACCGTGCCGGTCGAGAACCAGCCTCAGCAGCCGCCTGAAGAGCCCGCCAAACCAGGCTCGTTGCTGGACAAGATCCAGAAAGACGTCGACAGCGTCGAGACAGTACCTGTTCCGACCCAGGAGCCACTGGACGTCAATCCCCGCTGACGTCAGACGCTCGAAGAAAAGCCCGGCATGCCGGGCTTTTTTGTGCGTTACGTTCAGCGATCATTCAGCTGGCCGTTGGCGGCACTCTGTTCTGACGGGCCTTGGCCGCACGCTGACGACGCGCCTCCATCGGATCGGCCAGCAACGGGCGATAGATCTCGATTCGCTCTCCCGCCTCGACGCAACGCACGGAAGGATCGCTGACCACCTTGCCGAAAATACCGACAGTGCAGTCAGCCAGGTCCAGCTCTGGAAACGCCCGATCAATGCCGGAAGCGGCCAGTGCCTGTCGCACCGAGGAGCCGGCAGGGACTTCAACGGTCATCAACACCTGACGCTCGACCGCTGCATACATCACCTCGACCGATATCAGCGTCTCAGACATGTAATTGCTTGGCCCGCTGGCAGAACGCATCCACCAATGTATTGGCGGCCTGATTGAACAGCGGCCCCAGGGTTGCACGCACGATCGGACCCGCGTAATCGAAGGAAAGGTCGAGGCTGATCTTGCAGGCCTTCTCGCCCAATTGCTTGAACGTCCAGACGCCGTGCAATTGCTCGAAGGGGCCTTCAACCAGATCCATCACAATGGATTCGCCCGGTATGAGCGTATTGCGCGTCACGAATTGCTGACTTAACCCGCCCTTGGCGATTTCCAGACTGGCGCGCATTTGCTCGTCACTGGATTCAAGAACGGCTGCCGAAGAGCACCACGGCAGAAACTCCGGGTAACGCGCGACATCATTGACCAGGTCGTACAGGAAACGAGCCGGGTACGGCAAAAGGGCAGAACGTTGAATATGCGTAGTCATGTGAGCGTCATTTCCAGAGCTGAGCGGCAAACACCACAAGAATGCCGAGCGGCGCCACGTAGCGCATCAAAAAGAACGTCAGGCTGAACAGCAGCGGGCTGCGAATCGACAACTCATCGCGCACCGCTTCACGGCCCATCACCCAACCGGCGAATACTACAAAACATAATCCACCCAGCGGCAACATGATCCGCGAGGTGAGGAAATCGATGACTCCAAAGAAGTCCAGGCCACTGGATGCGCCCCATTGGTAGAGGTGGAAAGCACCCTCATCGTTCACGAAAAACTTGGCCTTTTGCCAGATATTGAACGAGAACACGGTACCAAGGCCAACAAACCAGCAACTGAACGCCAGCCAGAACGTGACCCAGGCACGACGAACGCCGGTGCGCTCCACCAGATAAGCAACCATCGGCTCAAGCAGGGAAATCGCCGAACTCCAGGCTGCCACCGCCACCAACACAAAGAACACTACGCCCATCAATTGACCGAACGCCACGTTACCGAATGCGAATGGCAATGTTACGAACATCAGGCCAGGCCCCTCACTCGGGTTCAGACCTGCGGCAAAAACGATTGGGAATAGCGCAAGGCCCGCCAGCAACGAAACGAAGGTATCGAGCAGTGCAATGCCGACCACCGTGGTGCTGATCGACGCGCCCTTGGTCATGTACGCACCGTAGACCATGATCGAGCCGACACCTACGCTCAGCGAGAAGAACGCATGCCCCATCGCGGGCAGCAGGCCGTCGAGGACCTTGTCCGGGTTGAAGTCGAACATGAAATGCACGCCTTCCATGAAATGCCCGGTGGTCAGGCTGTAGCCCAACAGAATCAGCATCAGCAGGAACAGCATCGGCATCATGATGCGCAGGCTGCGCTCAAGGCCGGCTTCCACGCCTTTACCGATCACGACCGCCGACAACAGCATGAAAACGGTGTGCCAGAGAATCAGTCGCCAGGGATCGGCAATCACCCCACCGAAGTAAGCGCCGACCTGATCAGCCGTCACACCCCGGAAATCACCACGCCCCATGTCGATGATGTAATCCAGCGACCAGCCGCCGACCACACTATAGAAGGAGAGAATGAGCAGCGCCGTGATCATCCCGGCGAAAGCCCCCCACGACCAGCGCGCCGAATGACCGGCCTCGACCGCCAGCGTCTTCAGGGCATTGGCCGGGCTCAAGCGGGCGCGACGACCGATCAGCGTTTCCGCCATCATCACCGGAACGCCGATCAGGGCGATGCACGCCAGGAACACCAGCACGAAAGCGCCGCCGCCATAGGCGCCGACCATGTAAGGGAATTTCCAGATACTGCCCAGCCCGACGGCAGAGCCGGTGGCAGCCAGAATGAACACCCAGCGGCTTGCCCAGCTACCGTGGACCGAGACTTTGTCTGTCGACATTACTGAAACGCCCAACCAAAAAAGAGCGCGCATTGTCCGGGATTCAACCATTGTGCTCAAGCACACGCTTTCCCGTAGCCGACATTGAAGCAACTCCCTATAATGCGCCCCCTATGGCTAAGCTCAAGAAACACCCTACAGGGACCATCGCGCAGAACAAGAAGGCGCGACACGATTACTTCATCGAACACAAGTTCGAGGCCGGTCTGGTCCTGGCTGGCTGGGAAGTAAAAAGCCTGCGTGCCAACAAGGTACAGCTGGTCGACAGTTACGTGCTGCTCAAGGATGGCGAGGCATGGCTGATGGGCAGCCATATCACGCCGCTCAAGACGGCCAGCACGCACGTCATCGCTGACCCGACACGTACCCGCAAACTGCTGCTGAACCAGCGCGAGCTCGAAAAGCTCATCACGTCTGTTCAGCAGAAAGGCTATGCCTGCGTGGCCCTCTCCCTTTACTGGAAGCAGCACTTGATCAAGTGCGAAATCGCTCTGGGCAAAGGCAAGAAGGAATACGACAAGCGCCACACCGAGCGTGAACGCGACTCGGACCGTGAGCTGCAGCGCGCCGTGCGCAGCAAGGGCAAGGACGACTGAGCCTGAGCTGACCGCGCCTGCGCCATACAGCAAAGCGGACGCGGAGCGTCACGGGTGGCGTTACTTCGCAGCAGCGCGGGAATGCCTCTCACAACGCTCCGCGTTCGGGCTGCATGCCGACGCGAAATATCGGCACGATCAGCGCTCCGATCACATGGCGTTACGCCGCTCTGCCCGAGCCGTGCGCTGAACCTGCTGCCTGACCTCTTCCAGCACTTCCTGCACATACGTCAGGTGCCTGCTCGACACCTCGCGCGCGTCCTCAGCACGACCTTCAATGATCGCCATATACAACTCACGATGCTGCTTGATCAGCATGTCGCGGGTTTCCGAGCGCTGTTTGTACATGCCGCCGATGTTGATCACCACATTACGCTTGAGCAGATCGAACAAGCCCCGAATGGTGTGCAACAGCACCGCGTTGTGACTGGCCTCGGCAATCGCCAGATGGAAGCTGGCATCGGCTGCGCCCTCCTCGACCCGGCTGACCTCGTCGGCTCGCGAATAACAATCCAGCAGTGACTCGAACGCCACGCGCAGACGTTCGCGATCCCTCTCGGTGGCACGCATCGCTGCGTAATACGCGCAGGACGCTTCCAGTGTGTGACGAAACTCCAGCAGATCACGCTGCGCGTCGGGACTGCTTTCCAGCAAGTGCAACAACGGGTCGCTGAACGTCGAGCCAATGTTCTCGACCACGTAATTGCCCCCGCCCTGCCGACTGACCAGCAAGCCTTTGGCCGTCAGTTTCTGAATCGCCTCACGCAACGACGGGCGCGACACCCCGAACTGTTCGGCCAGCGTTCTTTCCGCGGGTAAACGCCCACCCGATTTTAGGGTGCCTTCAAGAATCATCTTTTCCAGCTGCTCGACGATGTCGTCGGACAAACGGCGCTGACGCACCTGATCAAAGCCCATAGCACTTACTCCAACGTCCCGGCTCGCTGCCGGGCCCGCGTATTCTGGCTGATTGCCGCCACCAAGGCACCTGTCCAATTCAGCCGAAAACCCTCTCTGGCACCGCCCTTCCAGCGCGCATGCGACAAAGGTCATCGCCCCGCAAATTGACACACCATTCACAAGGCCTCTAATCTAGCCAGCAGACATTGTAAATTGGTATTACCAATTATCCAATGCCAGCGTTCGGCGGTTGATCTCCGTAGCGCTGCAAGGCCTTCCAGACAGAAAGCCTTGAGCTGGTGAGCTGTGCGATTCAATCGTCAGCATCGACCAGGCGCTCGCCAACACGACGTCGAATCGAAGCCGCGCACACAGAACACCGGGCCTTACCAACAATAATTAAGGGGCCTCCCGACATGCAGACATGGCAACAGCTCTACACACCGCTTGGCAGCCTCGGCCTTTCCGCCGCTGCCGCACTGATCCCTATCGTGTTCTTCTTCCTGGCGCTGGCCGTTTTCCGACTCAAAGGCCATATCGCAGGCAGTATTACCCTGGCGCTGTCGATACTGGTGGCGATCTTCGCCTTCCAGATGCCGACCGACATGGCGCTGGCAGCAGCGGGCTATGGATTCGCCTACGGACTATGGCCCATCGCATGGATCATCGTGGCGGCGGTGTTTCTCTACAAACTGACGGTCAAGAGCGGTCAGTTCGAGATCATTCGCAGCTCGGTGATGGCCGTCACCGATGACCAGCGTTTACAGGTATTGCTGATCGCCTTCTGCTTCGGTGCATTTCTGGAGGGTGCGGCGGGTTTCGGCGCTCCGGTCGCCATCACCGCCGCCCTGCTCGTGGGCCTCGGGCTGAACCCGCTCTACGCCGCCGGCCTGTGCCTGATCGCCAACACTGCACCCGTTGCGTTCGGCGCGCTGGGCATTCCGATCATCGTGGCGGGACAGGTCTCGGGGCTGGACGCTTTCAAAATCGGTGCGATGGCAGGTCGTCAACTGCCGTTCCTATCGATCTTCGTGCCGTTCTGGTTGATGTTCATGATGGACGGTGTGCGTGGCGTCAAGGAGACCTGGCCAGCCGCGCTGATCGCTGGCACCACCTTTGCGATCACCCAATTCCTGACCTCCAACTTCGTCGGACCGGAACTGCCGGACATCACATCGGCACTGGTCAGCATCGTCTCGCTGACGCTGTTTCTGAAAGTCTGGCAGCCGCAGCGCGCATCCGACACCGTCGTGGTCAGCAGTGGCTCGGCAGCCGTCATGGGCGGACCGGGCGGATTCAACAAACCACGCTCATCAGTGGCATCGCCCTACAGCCTCGGCCAGATCATCAAGGCCTGGTCGCCGTTCCTGATCCTGACCGGCATGGTCACTGTCTGGACGCTGAAACCGTTCAAAGCGCTGTTTGCCGCAGGCGGTTCCCTTCAGGCCTTCACCTTCAATATTCCAGTGCCGCACTTGGATCAATGGGTGATGAAAACTGCACCCATCGTAGCGAACGCGACGGCGATGCCTGCGGTGTACAAGTTCGACCTGATCGCCGCGTCGGGGACCGCAATTCTGTTCTCGGCCATCCTCGCAATGCTGGTCCTGCGCATCACCCCGAAGATTGGTCTGACCACTTTCAAGGAAACCCTGATCGAGCTGCGCTGGGCAATCGTTTCCATCGGCATGGTGCTGGCCTTTGCCTTTGTCATGAACTACTCGGGCATGTCCTCGACCCTGGCGCTGGTTCTGGCCGGTACAGGCGCGGCGTTCCCGTTCTTCTCGCCGTTCCTCGGCTGGCTGGGCGTATTCCTGACCGGTTCCGACACCTCGGCCAACGCGCTGTTCGGCTCGCTGCAGGCCACCACCGCCCACCAAATCGGCGTCAGCGACGTGTTGATGGTCGCGGCCAACTCCAGCGGCGGCGTGACCGGCAAGATGATCTCGCCGCAGTCCATCGCCGTGGCCTGCGCTGCCACCGGCCTGGTGGGCAGGGAATCGGACCTGTTCCGCTTCACGCTCAAGCACAGCCTGTTTTTCGCCACCATCGTCGGCTGCATCACCTACGCCCAGGCGTACTGGTTCACCGGCATGCTGGTTCATTGATGCCTGAATGAAGCACCACTGGCGCCGAACAGACCCGTCGGCGTCAGCCATTCATAACCGGGCCCACCCGGAGACTCAAACTGATGAGTACGCTTTTTCACAACGCCGCACCCGACACGACTGCCAACGCAACCCGCGTCGCGCCCGCTCGCCATGCGCCGCGTGAGTACCCGACCGACAAACCGAAACGCGTCTATCTGTTCGGCACCTGCGTCGTGGATCTGTTTTTTCCGAATGCTGGAATGGACGCCATCCACCTCCTCGAACGCGAAGGCATCAAGGTGGATTATCCACAGGCGCAAAGCTGTTGCGGACAACCGGCATACACCTCGGGGTACACCGATCAAGCCCGCGACGTCGCCCGCGCCCAACTCGCACTGTTCGAGGGAGATGACCCGGTTGTCGTACCGTCCGGTTCCTGCGCGGGCATGTTTCGCGAACATTATCCCGACCTGTTCAAGGACGAGCCCGAGACGCTCAAGCACGTCCGGCACCTCGCCGCCCGCACCTATGAACTGACCGAATTCCTGCTGCACGTCTGCAAGACGCGCCTGAGCGATCAAGGCCCGCCCACGCGCATCGCCCTGCACACCTCATGCTCGGCGCGCCGCGAAATGAACACCCACCTGCACGCCCGTGAACTGCTGGCGCAACTGGGCAATGTCGAGCGCGTCGATCACGACCATGAAAGCGAATGCTGCGGCTTCGGAGGGACTTTCAGCGTGCGCATGCCGGACATTTCCGGCGCGATGGTCGCCGACAAGACACGCGCACTGAAGGAATCAGGCGCCGACCAGATCCTCACTGCCGACTGCGGCTGCCTGATGAACATCAACGGCTCACTGGAAAAACAGCGCGAATCCATACGCGGCCAGCATCTGGCGAGCTTTCTCTGGCAACGCACCGGAGGTCAACGATGAACATGCAGACCCGCATTCCCGCCGTCGAAATCCATCAACCGGATTTTCGCGAGCGCGCCCATGAAGCGCTGGGCGATCCGCAGTTGCGCGGCAATTTCCGCCGCGCCATGGATTCGCTGATGACCAAGCGTGCGGCGGCGTTCAGCAACCCGGACGAACGTGAAGAGTTGCGCTCACTGGGCAACGCCATTCGTGCACGCGCCCTCTCCAAACTGCCGGACTTGCTGGAGCAACTGGAACGCAACCTGATCCGCAACGGCGTACAGGTGCACTGGGCGGAGACGATCGAAGAAGCCAACGCCATCGTGCTGTCCATCGTTGAAGCCCATGAAGCGAAACAGGTGATCAAGGGCAAGTCGATGGTCAGCGAAGAAATGGAGATGAACGACTTCCTTGGCGAGCGCGGCATCGAGTGCCTGGAAGCGGACATGGGCGAATACATCGTGCAGATGGACCACGAAAAGCCCTCGCACATCATCATGCCCGCCATCCACAAGAACGCCGGCCAGGTCGGCAAGCTGTTCCACGACAAGCTCGGCGTGGAATACACCACCGATGTCGACCAGTTGATTCAGATCGGCCGTCGCGTGCTGCGCCAGAAATTCTTTGAAGCGGACATTGGCGTCTCGGGCGTCAACTTCGCGGTGGCGGAAACCGGCACGCTGCTGCTGGTGGAAAACGAAGGTAACGGCCGGATGGTCACCAGTGTGCCCCCTGTACACATCGCTGTGACCGGGATCGAAAAGGTCGTCGAGAACCTGCGCGATACCGTGCCGTTGCTGTCCTTGCTGACCCGCTCCGCGCTGGGCATTCCGATCACCACCTACGTCAACATGATCTCCGGCCCGCGCAAGGCCCATGAACTGGACGGCCCGCAGGAAGTGCACCTCGTGCTGCTCGATAACGGCCGCAGCCAGGCATTTGCCGACAGCGAACTGCGCCAGACGCTGAACTGCATTCGCTGCGGCGCCTGCATGAACCACTGCCCGGTCTATACCCGCGTCGGCGGTCATACCTATGGCGAGGTCTACCCCGGCCCCATCGGCAAGATCATCACGCCGCACATGGCAGGCCTGGCGAAAGTCCCGGATCACCCCAGCGCGTCGTCATTGTGTGGCGCATGCGGAGAAGTGTGTCCGGTGAAGATTCCGATCCCGGCGCTGCTGCGGCGTCTGCGCGAAGAAAACGTCAAAGCGCCCGATGCGCCAAACCGGGTCATGCGTGATCAAGGCAGCAAATTTTCGCGCAAGGAGCGTTTTATCTGGAACGCTTGGTCGAAGCTCAACACCTCGCCCGTGATGTATCGTCTGTTCGGCTTTTTCGCCACCCGGCTGCGCGGCCTGACGCCCGGCAACGTCGGCCCGTGGACGCAAAACCACAGCGCACCGAAACCCGCCGCCCGCTCACTGCACGAGATGGCCCGCGAGCATCTGACACGCACATCTGGAGACCAGCCATGAGTGCCAGGCACAACATCCTCGCCAAACTGCGCAACAGCCTGAGCGGCACGAGACCGGTGGCTGACAATTTCGACGAGGCGCTGGTGACCGAACCCTGGCGCTACGCTTCGGAAAACCGGGTTGCCTACCTTCGCAAACTGATGGAAGCGGTGCACACCGAGATTCGCCTGTGCAGCGATCAGGATTGGCCGCGCCGGCTGGGCGAACTGGTCAAGGACCGGCAGTTGCCCAGCCTGCTGATTGCGCCGGGTACGCCACACGGTCGCCGGGTCAGCGAGTATTGGGCCGTACAACCCGACCTGCCCACACTCAAGACGTATGACCGCCCCATCGAAGAATGGAAAAAAGACCTGTTTGACGACACACCCGCCAGCTTCACCACCACCTTGGGCGCAATCGCCGCGACCGGCAGCCTGATCATCTGGCCCACCCGTGAAGAGCCACGCCTGATGAGCCTCGTGCCGCCGGTGCATTTCGCCCTGCTCAAGGCCAGCGAGATCTACGACAACCTTTACGAAGCCCAACTCAAGCAGAACTGGGCGGCGGACATGCCGACCAACGCGCTGCTGGTGTCCGGTCCGTCGAAGACCGCCGACATCGAACAGGTCCTGGCGTATGGCGCTCATGGCCCCAAGGATCTGATTGTTCTGATCGTGGAGGACGCATGAGTCTGCCCGCTGCATTTATGGACAGCGTCCGCCGCTTGATCCCGCAGAAACGCCGCTTCGATGATCCGCTCTCGACGCTGGCATTCGGCACTGACGCCAGCTTCTACCGCCTGATCCCGAAACTGGTGATCCGCGTCGAGTCCGACGATGAAGTCATTGCCCTGCTCAAGCTGGCGCAAGCCGAAAAGGTCGCGATCACCTTTCGCGCCGCAGGCACCAGCCTGTCCGGCCAGGCAATCAGTGATTCAGTATTGCTGGTACTGGGCGACAACTGGAATGGCCGCGAACTGCGCGATCAGGGGACGCAGATCCGTCTGCAGCCGGGCGTCATCGGCGCGCAGGCCAATGCCTGGCTGGCGCCGTTCGGACGCAAGATCGGCCCGGATCCGGCCTCGATCAATGCCTGCAAGATCGGCGGCATCGTCGCCAACAACGCCAGCGGCATGTGTTGCGGCACGGCGCAGAACACCTATCACACCTTGGCGGGCATTCGTCTGATTCTGGCCGACGGCACCCTGCTCGACACCGAAGCTCCATCCAGCGTCGCTGCGTTTCGCGCCAGCCATGCCGACCTGCTGCACAGCCTGGATCGCCTGGCACGAGAAACCCGCGCCAATTCCGAACTGGCCGCCAGAATCCGCCACAAATATCGTCTGAAAAACACCACGGGTCTGTCACTCAATGCGCTGGTGGACTTTGACGAGCCGCTGGATATCCTCAGCCATTTGCTGGTCGGCTCCGAAGGTACGTTGGGCTTCATCAGCGCCGTGACCTACAACACGGTGGTCGATCACCCACACAAGGCGTCGGCGCTAATCGTTTTCCCGGATGTGGAAACCTGCTGCAACGCCGTCACTGTTCTCAAGACCCAGCCGGTGGCCGCCGTCGAACTGCTCGACCGGCGCAGCCTGCGCTCCGTGCAGGACAAACCGGGCATGCCGGGTTTCGTGCGCGAACTGTCTGCCAACGCCTGCGCCCTGCTGATCGAAGCCCGCGCGGCCTCCCGCGTCTTGCTGGATGAGCAACTGCTGCAGATCATGGCGCCGATGACGGCCTTTCCGGTCGAGAAGCAGGTGGACTTCACCCACGACCCACTGGAAAACGCTCGCCTGTGGGCCATCCGCAAAGACACCTTTCCTGCCGTCGGTGCCGTACGCCAGACCGGCACCACAGTCATCATTGAAGACGTGACCTTCCCCGTCGAACAACTGGCCATGGGCCTACGCCGCCTGATCGAGCTGTTCGACAAACACCACTACGACGAAGCGATCCTGTTCGGCCATGCGCTGGAGGGCAACCTGCATTTCGTCTTCACGCAGGGCTTCAACAACCCTGACGAAATCGCCCGTTATCAGGCGTTCATGGACGACGTGGCGCAACTGGTCGCGGTCGAATTCGGCGGTTCGCTCAAGGCCGAGCATGGCACCGGTCGCAACATGGCGCCCTTCGTCGAGAAGGAATGGGGCAGCGACGCCTATCACCTGATGTGGCAACTCAAACGCCTGCTCGACCCCAGCGGCATTCTCAACCCTGACGTGGTGCTCAGCACCGATCCGCACATTCATTTGAAACACCTGAAACCGATGCCCGCCGCCGACGAGATCATCGACAAATGCATCGAGTGCGGCTTCTGCGAACCGGTCTGCCCGTCCAACGGACTGACGCTGAGCCCGCGACAGCGCATCGTCATCTGGCGCGACATCCAGGCGAAAAAGCGCGCCGGAACCGACACTCGACAACTGGAGCGCGACTATCACTACCACGGCATCGAGACCTGCGCCGCGACCGGCCTGTGCGCCCAGCGTTGCCCGGTCGGGATCAACACCGGCGAGCTGATCAAGAAGTTGCGTAGCCAAGAAGCCAGTCACGGCAAAACCGCAAGCTGGCTGGCGCACAACTTCAAGACCGCCCTGCAAGGCGCCCGCTTCACCCTGCATGGCGCCAATGGCGCACGCATGCTGCTGGGGGCGCCGCGGCTCGCGAAACTGTCGGCGTCGCTAAGCAAACTATCGGCCGGTCGCGTCCCGCAATGGACACCCGCCATGCCCCAGGCTGAACACCCGATCCGCTTTACCGCTCCGGTCAATGATCAGCGTCCACGCGTGGTCTATCTGGCCGCCTGCGTCTCCCGCGTCATGGGCCCTTCCGCAGGCGACAGGGAACAGTCATCACTGCTCGACAAAACCCGCAGCCTGCTGGAAAAAGCCGGTTATCAAGTGGTGTTCCCCGACGATCAGGACAACCTGTGCTGCGGCCAGCCGTTCGCCTCAAAAGGCTACAACGCACAGGCCGAAGACAAACGACAACAGTTGCTCGCCGCCCTGACCCACGCCAGCCGTGGCGGCCTGGACCCCATCTATTGCGACACCAGCCCCTGCACGCTGCGCCTGATGCAGGACCTCAGGGACACACGCCTCGACCTGTACGACCCGGTGCGTTTCATTCGCACCCACCTGCTGGACAAACTCACCTTCACCCCTCAACAGGAACCCATCGCTGTCCACATCACCTGCAGCACGCAACACCTGGGTGAGAGCCAGGCGTTGATCGACCTCGCCAGGTTATGCAGCGTGAACGTCGTCATCCCGGAAGGGATTCATTGCTGCGGCTTCGCGGGCGACAAAGGCTTCACGACACCGGAGCTGAATGCGCACTCGCTGCGCACGCTCAAGGATGCCGTGCGGTTCTGCCACGAGGGCATTTCCACCAGCCGCACCTGTGAAATCGGCCTGTCGCAACACGGCGGAATCGACTACCACGGTCTGGTGTATCTGGTGGATCGCGTGACCACGGCCAAATCGCATGATCAAGACATAAAGCCGTAGATCGCCCCATTTTGGTGCCTTATGTGCACCAGATGGCTTTTTCGCATGACCTCAAAAATAAATAGAACCCCTGCGTTTCATCACAGTCCATCTTCTAGGCCCGGCGAACGAACGGGCCCTCAGAAACCTCGGGCGACGGCACCATTGACCGGCCACACCGAGTCCACAGGCTATAAGGAGAGACACATGAAGCGTACCGCCCTCACTGGATTGTTCCTCAGCGCTGCACTGTTGGCTTCGCCGGTTTTTGCTGCAGATGACCTGTGCAGTGCCAACCTGCAAACGCTCAAGGATGCGCAGACCTCGTCTGGCACCAACCTGAGCCCAGACGTGAAAGAAATGATCGAAAAGACTGAAAAAGACGCCATGGCTGCAAAGGCAAAAGGCGATGAGAAGAAGTGTGTCGAACTGACCACTCAGGCCACAACCAAGCTGAAAAACATCGGCTCGGGCAGCGAAGGCGCCAGCAAGTAATGATCCTCACAAGGCCAGCCGCCGCGGCTGGCCTTGACGGACGCAACACATGGGTCGACGTGCCTCGCCGATTGGCGTACACTCCGCCCAGCGACTGCGAAAGCAGTCTCGGGGCCGATTAGGATTCGACGCCGGTGATGAAACTTTAGGTGCATGCCGAGTTGGTAACAGAACTCGTAAATCCACTGTTGCAACTTTCTATAGTTGCCAATGACGAAAACTACGAGGGCTACGCTCTCGCTGCGTAAGCGGCGCGACTAGCTCTTCTGGTAGCTTCGGCTCCAGCAATCATCAGGGGATGCCTGTAAACCCGAAATGATTGTCATATAGAACAGGATCGTCGCCTAGTACGTTGTGGACGAAGCGACTAAAACTTACACAACTCGCCCAAAGCACCCTGCCCGTCGGGTCGCTGAGGGTTAACTTAATAGACACGGCTACGCATGTAGTACCGACAGCGGAGTACTGGCGGACGGGGGTTCAAATCCCCCCGGCTCCACCAACTATACATCTAAAGACGTCCACGGACGTCTTTTTTTTTGCCTGAAATCCAGCAAAATCAACGATTTAGCGTCTATTGGCGTCCATAGACGTCCGGCGCAATCTACGACATCGGGTATTCCAAGTGGTATTCCAAGCCCTTCAGTGGTAATTTTTGGAATACCAATTGATGTCATGGAACACCTCATGTGCGCCCAAGCCACCCGCCTCTCTGATCGTCAGCTCAAAGCGGTAAAGCCGAAAGACAAGGACTACGTCCTCAGCGATGGAGACGGTTTACAGCTGCGCGTTAGGGTCAATGGCTCTACGCTATGGAACTTCAACTACCGGCAGCCGATCACCAAAAACCGCATCAATATGGGCCTCGGCACCTACCCAGAACTCTCACTCGCACAAGCCAGGAAGAAAACGGTCGAGGCCAGAGAGCTTCTCGCCCAGGGCATCGACCCGAAAGAACAACGTAGCGAGTTGGAGCAGACAAAAAGGCAGGCAACCGAGCACACATTCGAGAACGTGGCATCTGCCTGGTTTGAACTGAAAAAAGATTCGGTCACTCAGGCGTATGCCGAGGACATCTGGCGCTCGCTTACGCTGCATGTCTTTCCATCGCTGGGAACAACACCTATCTCGCAAATCAATGCCCCGAGGGTCATCGAGCTGCTGCGCCCTTTGGAAACCAAAGGCAGCCTGGAGACAGTGAAGCGACTGACCCAACGACTCAACGAGATCATGACCTACGGTGTGAACTCGGGAATGATCTTTGCCAATCCGCTCAGCGGCATTCGGGCCGTTTTTAAGAAGCCGAAAAAGCAGAACATGGCAGCCCTCCGCCCGGAAGAGCTGCCAGAGTTAATGGTCGCCATCGCCAATGCGAGCATAAAGAGAACAACCCGCTGCCTGATCGAATGGCAACTCCACACCATGACCCGCCCTGCGGAAGCCGCCACGACGTCCTGGGCTGACATCGACCTCGACAAGAAAATCTGGACGATCCCGGCGGAACGTATGAAGAAGCGACGCGCTCACGTCATACCGCTGACCGAACACGCACTTGCTCTGATAGAGACGATCAAGCCCTACAGCGGACACAGAGAGTACGTGTTCCCAGCCGACAGAGACCCACGAACTCACTGCAATAGCCAGACGGCAAACATGGCCCTGAAACGGATGGGCTTTGAAGGGCGCTTGGTGAGCCATGGCATGCGCTCCATGGCCAGTACCATCCTGAACGAACAGGGATGGGACCCCGAGCTGATCGAGGTCGCACTTGCGCACGTGGACAAAGATGAGGTGCGTAGCGCCTACAATCGTGCGGATTACATTGAACGCAGAAGACCAATGATGAAATGGTGGAGTGAGCATATTCACCGAGCAGGTATGGGTAGTTTGTCTATGTCGGCCACCCAGGGAGCTACGAGGTTAAAAGCGGTATCAGTGCGATAGCTGGCGCAGGATCTCACCACCAGCGAGCTGGGCCTGGCCGACGAGATCGATACTCTCGCGAATCTTCGACGCAGTAATCCAAGGGAATACGCTGCAAGATTTCAAGGCAGATATCTTCGGCAATCAGGCTAAAAATCCCGACCAGATCAACCTAATGATGCTCCACAGCTCGAAGGGGGTAGGGCTTCGGGCCGCTATCATGATGGGCGTGGAGAACGGCGTATTTCCAAGCTCCTGAAATAACCGGTAAGCAACTGGCGGAAGCCGCAAGTTTGATCTACGTTGGCGTGACACGTGCAAAAGCACAGGCTCACCTGATGTTTGACTCGCATGAGTCCCAACTAATCACAGCAATTCGAAGGGCTACTTAGCCGCTCCAAGAATACGGTTGGAAAAACGACTCATTTGATTGTCAGGCTCAAACCATGGACATAAGGTTGGGTAAAGATGTTTACGGTCATTGATTCAGCGCAGCGGATCCCACCTCAAGCGAACTCCCAAGTATTTCTTTTGGTGGATTACTGGGATGACTGGTTCAAATTCCGCACGACGTTTAGGATCATCGTTTTTGACGCTACCGGTGTTCGGCATATGCCCGGATCCGTCAAAATTGGTCAAGCAGGCCTTCTCCCTGCGCCGAGGGGGTCGGATCCTCCGCCAGGGACACGAACTCCGGATCTCCCGGAAAATTTTGTCGCCCTTGATCCAGCGCAGTTCTTCTCACTTGGCCAAGACGAGGACTACTACGCAACCCTTGCATCGCTCCCCCAAGGATTCGGCTCAGTTATTCTCCAAGGGCTATGTGATTGCGCCTTTGACCTCCAAATCTTTAATAGGCACCACCACGAAGAGGTGATGGGCGAGTCCTTGCTCCGGTCGCTGACAGAGCCGAATGTGCGCAATCGCCTGAACCGTCTTGCGCACGGCAACGCAGTCCTGACTCGATTCGAGTTCGAATACACTCTTCCCCCACCACCTCCACCTATCGATGGCGGTGTTCTATCTCCGCCTCCACCAACTATGCAATTCCAGGTAATTCCTAACGCTGAACCTCCAACAAATCTGCACGTGCTGGTGGGTAGAAACGGAGTAGGTAAAACCCGTTGCGTTCAAGGCATCATTAATACTCTGTTAGAGCGAGATAGCGAATCCGCACCACGAGGAGTGTTACGTCGGCTGGGAGCAAATCACGACGACTGGACATTCTCCGGGCTGGTCTCCGTATCGTTCAGTGCTTTCGATAGCTTCGAATTACCGCCGCCAGCCACTATGCGGACCACCGCTGTATTCGTCGGCTTAAGATCGCAAAGAGAAGTGGATGGGCAAATTGTTGAACATCTCAAAAGCACTCAGGAATTAGCAAACGACTTCGTCCTGAGCCTAGAAAGATGCCAAAGTGAACCTCGGCGAGCACGCTGGCTTCGCGCCGTGGCAAGCCTAGCCACCGACCCGCTCTTTGCCGAAAATACAGTTGAACAACTCATCGAACCTAGTGACGATTGGCGAGACCGTGCTAGCCGCTTTTTTAGGCTCCTAAGTTCGGGGCACGCGATAGTTTTACTTACAACCACTCGACTCGTCGAGCTCGTTGATGAAGGTACGCTGGTGGTGCTGGATGAGCCCGAAGGGCACCTACACCCTCCTTTGTTATCCGCGTTTGTTCGAGCAGTGGCCGATCTCCTCGTCGCACGGAATGGGGTCGCCCTGATCTCGACACACTCTCCAGTGGTACTGCAAGAAGTCCCGCGTAGCTGCGTTTGGATGCTAAGGCGAACCCGCACTCATTCAGCCGTTGAACGCCCATCCATAGAGACTTTTGGGGAAAGCGTTGGTGTCTTGACTCGAGAAGTTTTCGGTTTAGAGGTAACGGACTCAGGCTTCCATCAGCTTATCGCGGAGGTAGCTCGCAGACCTGGACAAACGTTTGAAGCAGTCGAAAGCCACTTTAGAGGGCAGTTAGGAGCCGAAGCACGAGCGCTTGCGCGAAGCCTTACCATTCATAGGGACGTGCCGTGAAACGTCTAGATCCACCTGCGTTCAACGCCACTTTGACGGTAGAGACCTGTGCCGCCGGCATCTCCATCCCCGACAGAGCTCAAGCGCTCAGGGATGCATTACCTGTTATTCAAGCCTCGGAGGTCGAGTATCTAGAGCTTGGTTTAGCCGGCCAACTGTTTGAAATAGTCGAAAGCGACACAGTGACCCCACAGCTCAATGCAGACTTGATGGGAATAATCTACAAGTCGCACTTTGCCCGGAAGGGGTCACCGTCAAGATCACTTTATGAGCAGATCAGAATGGCTCCTGAGTTCGGCATTTGTCCATTGTGTGCTCAGAGGACCGTCGCCACGGTTGACCATTACTTGCCTCAAACTCGCCACCCCAAGCTCAATTTGACACCGGCCAACCTTGTCCCTGCTTGCTCAGACTGCAACAAACGCAAGCTTGCGGGGGTTGCCACGAGAGCCGAGGATCAAACCCTACATCCTTACTATGACAACCTAGGCAATGAGCGCTGGCTCGTTGTTGAAGTTCGGGCATCTTCGCCACCAACGATATCCTTTGCCGTACGTCCTGCGGGGACATGGAGTGAAGTGCTCACAAAACGCGTGCATCATCATTTTCGAGTTATGGGCCTCGGTGAGCTCTACGCTGCACAAGCTGCCAGTGAAATGGCAGATATCTCTTATTCGCTTGAGGAGGTCGGGGCTAGCTCAGGCCCCGATGGGGTTCGCCAGCATCTTGATGGTCAATTTCGTTCGCGATACGCCCGTGACACCAACTCTTGGAAAACTGCCCTGTACGAAGGGCTCAGAGACTCAGATTGGTTTTGCATTGAAGGCTACCGACTCATCCGTACCCCCCGCGCATAAATGGCATGTCCTATGCGCTGACGAAAATCAGCTTCTACTCTATTGAGAAACCGAAATCATCGGGCACATCCTTGTTTCCAATTGCGCCTTTGACATTGTCAGATTTTTAGTACTAATATCTGACAATGTCAAAACCGGTATTCACTGGGGGCTGGACGAAATGAGCGATGGGCCACATAGAAGCTTGAAGCTGCGAAAGCCATGGAAAGAACTGGCAAAGCGTGCGGACAAAGACACCTACGATGCCTCCCAGATAGCTGAGGCTACGAAGCATGCAGTTGCCAGTGACTTCAAAATGGAGGTCTCGTGGCTCCTGATGGAAGCCCTGAAAGCAGTGTTTACCGGCTGTGATAACTCTCTGGAAATTCGAGAAATCGCGCTTACGCAACTTGAAGATGCGAAAGCATTTGCAGCAGCCTCCGTTTTTGGAGCGAATCTTGTGGAATGGAGCATCGCCCTTATCCATGAAGGGAAATTTGGAATTGAAGCATTCCATGAGGCAGTAGGCCTCGCCGCCAAAGACCGCTGCCACGCGAACATACGGTCGATTGAAGAACACTACCTTCGCGACTCAAACGAGCGAAGAGCAGAGCACGTGAGTAAGAGACTACAGAATGCCATTTCTACTCTATCGAGCACCCAGCTAGGTCTGGATCTTGTGGGCCCAGAGCCCGTACGAATCGCTCCACCGAGGAAGATGGAAGGTCTTGATGACGGGGTATCGTTGTGATGAACACCTTCCCGCCTAAGGAAATAGCTGTAGATATACTTGAACCTGGCGCCCGCAAAAGAAACGGCGTAATCCCGTGTTACATCGAGAAGAACATCGAGTTCGACCTCGAGGCTCTCGCATCCTTCTCATCCCATGACAAATGGGAGCCCGTAACGTATGACGCACTACTCATATCCGCTGCAGTTGAGTTCTGTGATCGCTACCTTGTCCGCAGTTCCATGAATTGGAGCCGTCGATTCATCGTTCACGCTCCAGTACACGACGTTGAGCGGTGGTCGAGTAACAAGGTAAACCGAGCGCTCGTCAACGCACTGAACCTTTTGACCGGAGACGACTGGCATTTCAATTTTGGACCTCGAAAACAAGCTGCACAGAGACCGCCGCAAGGCCAAATAGCTTTTCCTTCCGATGCAGAGGCTGTCATTGCCTTCAGTGATGGAATGGACTCACGTGCGGTCTCTGAGCTTGAGAGCAAGCGCCTAGGTAAACGCCTGATTCGTCTTCGAATAGGGAGCAAACAACACGACATTTCAAAAAAGGAACGCCAAAGGATTCCATTCACGGCCATCCCATATTCAGTCAAGCTTGATGATGCAAGAAGCGCTGAGAGAAGTGCACGCAGCCGCGGATTCAAATTCAGCATCATATCGGCAGTTGCGGCGTATCTAATTGATGCTCCAATGGCCATCATCCCCGAAAGCGGACAAGGTGCACTTGCACCTGTGCTCCTTCCTGTTGCACATGGGTATGAGGACTATCGAAATCACCCCGTCTTCACCAAGCTGATGGAGCGCTTTATCGAAGCACTTCTTGGTTACCGATTCCAGTACACCTTTCCCAGGCTTTGGATGACGAAAGGCGAGACCTTGCGCGAGTTTGTGGAAACCTGTGGCCCTAACGTGAATTGGATAACGACCAGGTCGTGCTGGCAGCAATCCCGACAGGTAGCCGTTTCAGGCGCAAGAAGACAGTGCGGCATATGCGCCGCGTGTATGCTTCGCCGCCTTAGCGTTCACGCTGCAGGATTGGAGGAGCCACCAACGAACTATGTATGGGAATCCCTAGACAGCCCGACCTGGGAAACAGGCGCAGCAAAAGAATTCACCAGTTTTACTAAAGCCTTGCGACAATACGCTATCGCAGGGGTGCTTCATTTCGAACACCTTTCTTCGATTCGGGAATCTTCGCAGTACGAACTGATCAAACGCCGCAGAACGAGCGAACTGGCTCGAGCTCTGGCCGAGTCGCCACATACCGTGGCGCAGAACCTTGACAGGCTCTTGCAGCAACATGCCAAGGAATGGTCAGCGTTCACGGGCGATATGAGATCAGAGTCGTTCGTGAGGAAGTGGATAGATGGCGCATCATGACCAAACCAGACTTTGAACTAAACCCAGCTGAACTGGGCGAGCGACTGAAGGTCGCGCGCGAAACCGCGGCCATGACCCAAGACGCAGCTGCCAAAGCAGTTGGCTTTGCTCGAACCACTCTCGTGGCCATTGAAAAAGGGCAGCGCTCTGCAAGGCTCGACGAGATCCAGATGCTTAGTCGCTGTTATGGAGTATCTGCCAACTCGTTGCTACGTCGAGAAGCGGTCCATGTGGACCTTGTTCCTCGTTTCCGCTCACTCCCAGACACTGGTGACGCAGGTATCGATCAAGCTGCTCGGATGCTGAATGATCTCGTCAGAGCTGAAGTAGAACTTGAGAACATTTTGGGCGTTCGGAAAACCTCGAATTATCCGACCGAAAAAAGCATCTTACCTGGCGATGTACGTAAACAAGCAGAGCACGATGCACATAGCCTCCGAAGCTGGCTAGGGCTCGGTGAGAGCCCCATCCAAAATCTGTTTTCACTCATAGAGATGCAACTCGGAATTCGTGTTTATAGCCGGAGACTTGAATCGAAAGTGTCTGGGCTATTTGCCTATGACGACGCCGTTGGCGCCTGTATGCTAATAAATGCAGTACATCGGAAGGATCGTCAAACCCAGACTGGCGCCCACGAGCTCGGGCACTTTATAGCGACGCGGCGTCAGCCCGAAATCTATCAAGCCGAAAAGTATGAGAACTCGCGTGAAGAGCGTTACGCGAATGCTTTCGGTAGTGCTTTTCTGACGCCTGCCCGCACTGTCATGGAAAAGTTCAAGGAAGTGACCATTGGATCAACCCACCTCACTCGTCGGCACATCATCCTGCTCGCTAGTTTCTTTGGCATTTCACGCCAAGCGATGGTGATGAGGCTTGAAGAATTGGACCTGACGAAAAAGGGAACGTGGGATTGGTTTATGGATAATGGCGGTATAACCGACGACCAAGCCCAGCAGGTACTAGGCACGATATCTCACGATTCCACGCCTATGGAAGGCGCGCAATCAACCAGGCTTTTTTTGTTAGCTATCGATGCCTGGAAAAAGGATCTAATCAGCGAAGGGCAAATGTCTGATTTGCTTAAGCTCGATCGGTCGAAAGTACGCGAATTGCTTGATGAGGCAGAAGAGGATGAAGTTGATGACCTTTTCAAGCTGCCTCACTGATCAAGATAGCATTCTCGTTCTTGACGCCAGTGTCATCATCAACTTGCTGGCGACCGATCATGCAAGCGCAATCCTGCAAGCAGTTCCGACTCCTATAGTCGTCACCGACAATGTAATACGAGAGATTGAGCTAGGGGCAGCAAACGGCCGGCCTGAACCGAAACAGCTTTTGGAGCTAATCCATAATCAAATTTTAAAGAGAGAAGAGCTCTCTGGCATTGCATTAGAGCACTTCTTCGACTTGGTATCCGGATCCACGGCGGCCTCGCTCGGAGATGGAGAAGCCGCGACACTCGCGCTTGCACATTGCAACAGTTTCACCGCTGTCATTGATGAAAAAAAAGCAACCAAGATCTCCTCTGAACGCTTTGAAAATCTACGCCTGATTACGACGGTGGATATTCTCGCCTATGAACCTGTGCGGATTTCACTCGGAGATGAAGTGCTAGCTATGGCAACGCTTCAGGCGTTGAAAAACGCCAGAATGCAAGTTCGAGAAGCCCAATTCGACTGGGTTCAAGAGGTGATCGGTTGTGAGAATGTAAGGTTCTGCCCAAGCCTGAGGCGGCTCATAAAACTCAAGGCAGCAGGACGTTGTTGAATCGGTCAGTAATCGGCTAGACAGTAAGGGACCAGTAAACACACCATGCGTGTTTACGCAGTTTGCACTGGGCTCATCATCCCAACTCATAATCCGCATGCTGATCATCTTTGATCAGGTGCGCATCGCACATTGGACAGGGCCATACAGCTATTGAGTAGCTGCCTCGAAGACGCTGTGTAAAACCAGGCTTCACAGTGACCGCATTGGTACAATCACCACGACCAAAGACCTTCTGGTGATCATTAGTGATGACCATCACCCTGCCCATGCAGCGACGCATGATGTCGGCCAGCCGCTCAGTCCTCGTCCGGCATACAGCCATTGACGATCCAGCGCGGCTCCCCCTTGATCAGATTCAGTTCAAGCTCGGACCGCCCAGATGTTTCACGCACCCGCTGCAAAACTCGCTCGGGCACGGTGTACACCTGATCGTTATTCACGCCTCTCAGCACCACTTTCAATCGCTCACCTACCGGCACGACTACAGCATTAAAGCCGATGTCACTGATTCGAGGATATAGAACTGGATGAGGGCCACCCAGACTAATGAAGCGATAATTTTCCAGCCATTGAAAACGTAAGAGATTTCCATTATCCAACGGAAAATTCCCAATGCCGTCATAGCGCCGCAACGTCAGACTCATCGCATCGTCGAGACTCATCTGACTAGGCCTCACGGTTTTCTCACGGTAATTGAAACAACCATAAGGCGATGGCACTCTCAGCAAGAGATCAATCGTCCCCCGTGAGTCATGGAGCCCTTCATCCAGCACGCGACAGCCTGGCTGCTCACTGTTTTCAGGCAAGGCGCAATTGTAGTTTTTCAAGTTTGGCCTCAGTCCCATCCTTGCCATCGTCATGCGGGCATACTGCGTGACCGCCATGCCGGCACCTTTTTTGTAAGAGTCGCCCAAGTCCGAGTGCGCTCCCGGTACTTCAATCGTCACAATCCGCTGCGGAAAGTAAAACAGTTTCGCCAGAGGATTATTTTCGTACCCCTCATCGGCATCGACCACCAGCCCGAAAAACTTGCGAGTTTCGTTCTGGGCCACAAAGTGGTATGCGAACTCCAGATTCGCTGGTAACGCCAGATCCAGATAGTTCGCCATCCCGGTTGCTACCGTATCGAACAACAACGCGTAGGACCGCACTGTGAGCACTTCACCCCACACGTTAACCAACGGCTTACTGGCCAACAGATTAAGGAAATATCGAGACGTCGCCGCCCCCCGACTGAAGCCGATGACAACGACACGAATCTCCCTGACCCCGGAATCCAGATTCGCAATTTTGGACTCTACGTCAGCTACGGCGCGACGGGCCGATAGCCAGGTACTCCAGCCAATCGCCGAATCAAAGGGGCATGCCACCCAGGAAGGACAACCCGGCCCCCGATAATAAATCGCCGACAAAGCATCCACAGGGATAGACGCCTTTTCACTCCCCTTGCGAATTTCATCGACAACATCCTGATAAAGCCTGCCAACCACCGTGGCGTTTTCCGAGTCAGGAGTATTGAAGAGGTCGTTGTTGGTGCCATCAAACGCCACGACCAGGGTATATACACCCGACTCGCCATTGTTGACCCTCGGCAATATGGAAGAGGACATTCCCCCCAAGTCATGAAGCCTGGTTTTCTGCTCTTCGGAAATCGGCACTTCACGACTGCCGGAAAATAAACTGGAGCAACCTGATAGCACCAGACAAAACAGAAGAACCGCGTAATTTCTTGGTAGCTTACTCACTCAAACGTTTCCCGCTAGCGGACATCGATCACCTTCGCCGAAGTCTTGATAGCTCTATATCGGCAGTACCAGTTGCTCCTTGATTGATTGCCAGCCTCGAGATGCCGCCCTGATATGTAGCGATGTCGCGCCGGTGCCCAACCGAAGACCCGATCGGGGGAGTCGTTCCGGGATACGGGATACAGGCCCCAGTTGCAGGATGCTTATGACCGCGAACAATTCACCCGCTACGACCATCGGGAGGCATGCTGTGTCCATTGAGCGCAGGCTGACTGGAACCCTGAGTCATTGATCAACGCCGCCTCAGTCTCAGGAACGTTTTCTGTCGCTAATAGCCGACATCTCAGAAAAAATACACCTGTACATTTCTTTCACGTCATTCACCTTTGGTCGCTTAAAGTCGCATGCCGCTTTGCCATTCCCACGCCTGCTGACTTCGGCAGCTCGCCAAGGCAGTGCTGAGTCGTTCCTGCCCTAACAATCGGATCGCTTATTAAAAGAGTTTCTACGATTCAAAAAAATCACAGCCCTACATTACTGCCATGACAATCCCTCCATGGAGACATCCCATGTCATCGCAGTGTCCCCTCTGTAACTCCTACAAAATTGCCTCACTCAGAAACGCTATGAAAATTGGCGCAGCCATTGGCACCGTTGGCGGCGCGGCGCAGGGCGCAAGCTCTGCACTAGCAGGCGGCCGGTTCGGCGCTGCTGTCGGTGCTATTGCCGGACCGCCAGGTCTCACCCTGGGCGCAATCTCCGGAGCAGTCCTCGGCGGCCTCGCTGGTGGTGTGGGAGGGTGCGCGCTTGGTGCTCAGCTTGGTGAAAAACTGGATCGTCACGTCCTGGCGAACAATCTCTGCCTCATCTGTGGTCATCGCTTCAACTTGCCCGCCTGATCCAACAACCCACCTTTTCCCGGACAGTGCTGCGCGTTACGCAGCGCTTATGCCGCACTGTGTTCAAAAGGATTTTTTGCATGAAATATCACAAGCTCAAAGCCGGTGAAACGACCGGAACCTATGTCATGGAATCCCCTGTCACAGAGGCCGACATCCTGCAGATGGCTCAACAACTAGCGATGAGTCGCCTGTCTAAAGGCAGGGTACTGACTGATCCGAAGCAGGTATTCAACCACTTGCAAACACTGCTGCAGTATCACGAGCACGAAGTTTTTGCCTTGTTACTGCTAGATACTAAACATCGGGTAATCAGCTTTCGGGAGCTATTCAGAGGCACCCTTGACGGTGCAAGCGTGTACCCGCGGGAGGTGGTCAAGATCGCCCTAGAGCAAAACGCCGCAGCCGTGATTTTGGTGCACAACCACCCATCCGGCGATCCCGAGCCCAGTCAGGCTGACCGCTCGCTGACGCGCACGCTCAGAGAGGCACTGAATCTGATTGGGGTAAGAACGCTGGACCACATCATCGTTGGCAGTGACGGCTGTACATCGCTGGCGGAACAGGGCTACCTGTGAGGAAGTAGGCATGAAGCAACTGGTACGAATCTTTGCAGCCCTGTTCATCTTCGTCGGCATTCTTGCCGGATGCATGACAGCAATATTTTTGTTGATTCTCATGGTGCGGTTTCCGCCGCTTCTGATTGCAGCAGTACTGACTTGCCTGATTTTCAGTCGGCTACGGAGCACTGCAAATAACACATCTGGATAATTGTGAGCTCAACCAACGTCCGTCGCTGGCAGGCGACGGACGTTGGTTGATGTACAGTCCTCTTTTTTTCACCCCGTCTGTTGCAGTTACAGACCGCAGGGTCGCGCTATGTACAAGGCCGCTCTGGGACCGTCGTCAAACATCGCTGAACTGTGGCATCCCCTTACTCCACAATCGCTTTCAATAACGCATCCCGTGCATCCTGATAGAACTGGATGTCGATCTTTGTTGCCATGTCATCAGATAGGTCATGCAGCTGGCGCCTTGCTGTGACAGGCATGAGCAGCACGCTGGCCCCCTTCTCTACCGCCAGCTCGGCAATATTCACTGCGCTGCTAATCGGCTCAATCGAGCCGCCAAGGTTTATCTCGCCGACGACGATCACTCCGCCCTTCACCGACTTTTTCAGCAAGCTGCTACACATCGCAATCAGCGCCGCCATGCCCAGTTTGGAACCTCGTTTGGCGGAGTCGTAGGCTCTGAGCTGAACGGAGAACTCATGGGCGCGTGGATCGCGGTCTCCGATGAGCTGAGTCGCTCTGGAATACAAATTCTGCTCGGCATAGCGCAGCGACTCCTTGAAGGCTGCGGGCGCCGGATTATTGAGGATGCGTACTCCAGAGCCAGGGCCTTCATTCACCTCGATGCGATACAGGCCAGCGTTGTCGTCGATGTCCGCCCCACCTTCGCTGACGGTCCAGATCTGGCCCGGCTCCAGTGGGTCATCACCGATTTCGTTGTCGGCGCGAAGCTCCGGCGTAGCCACGAACTTCTCCACCCCATCATCACCAATGAAGTAACTAAAATGGGTGTTACGAAACTCGGCGGCTCCGACTCGCTTTTGCTGTTCCTTGACCCGGCGCCGTACCTCAAGCCCTAAACGAGTAGCCCATTCCAAATCTTCGTCGGACACAACCATGTCCTGCCCTGGATACATCAGTTTGAGCAAGCCGGAGACGGTTTTGTTGACTGCATTGGTATCGCGGCCACTTAGTGCTCCGCCCAGGTGAACGCGATTCTGCATGGCAGATACGCGGCTCTGGAAACGCAGGCGACTCATACATTCGGAGAAGAAGTCACTGACCAGGCCAAAGTGATCGGTGGTCAGAGTCTTGTTCATTTTAGGTACATCCCAGCCAGGTAGATAGCAATGGATACGGTCCATCCAGGCAGTGTCATCACGCATCTCTGCTGGGAGTGGGCCAAACAGATGACCTACTCGCTGCTGGTGTTCGACATCGACATCGAAGTTACCGACAAACACCATGGAGCCATCGGCTCGAATGCTTTCCTTCCCACGACTGAACTCGCCGGACTCCATGTAGCCCTTCATGATGTTGATCCCTTCCTTGGTATCGAAGGAGATCCCGCTGACCTCATCAAAGCAAACAACATCGTACTGGCAAACCAAGCCGCGCTGCCCGCTGGCGTTGTTGACGAACATCTTGGCGATGGTCGCCTTGCCGCCTGAAATCAAATGCGCGTAGGGCGATATTTGCTGAAATAGGTGGCTCTTGCCTGTGCCCCGCGGCCCCAGCTCGACCATGTTGTAGTTGCGCTCAACGAACGGCACCATGCGGAGCATTATGGCGTCTATAGCTCGCGGTGACAGCGCGCTTGGTTCCAGGCCGATGGAGCGTGTGAGGAAATCTCGCCACTCTTCGCTGCTGAATCGTGTACGTGCCTCTGCCATGATATCCAACACATTGCGCTTGGACATTTGGATGGGGCGCAACTCTGCAATGCCAAAGGCGTGCCCCTTTTCCTCAGCAATGATGCTGTCGTACTCCAGCGTCACCTCAGCATAAAAACCACCGGTCAGCAGACGTTCGTTGTCATCAACAATTTTGTCTGGGATACGCACACGATTGAGATTCAAGCTGGGCAACGACGCCAGGTAGCCACCTTCCTTTTCTACAAACCGCACGCTGACAATATCGATCAGTTTGGCAGAGCCGGTTTTATAGGCACGTGCCTTGAACAGCTCTTCTTCGCCGGCGCGCACGGTACGATCGGACAGCTGTCGCTGAACGATTTCCAAACCCTCTTCGATTTCGATGGGATCGGTTGAGGCGCAATATCTGCCCAGCATAAACTCGACGACATAGGTCGGAACCGGAAATTGACGCGCAAAAGTGCGCACCAGGTCTTTGCGAACTAAGTACCCCTCAAAGACCTCCGCGGACTTACGGTCCAGCGTATCCATTTCCACTTACTCGTCTCCTACCAGAGTTGGTTTTTTCGCCAGCACGTTGCCCTTGTCATCCAGCAGCACCAATACAGCAGTAGTGCCCTCATACTGGTCATCTACCAATAGAGTGCACTTGCCTTCTTTTAGCGGCTTGCGCTTGGTGATCTCTGAATCCGGGTCAGCCGGGTGCGTTCTGAGTACCGCCAGTACCCCTTCAGCACTGGTTTGCGCCTGGACTTTACAGGTCAATCCCACCCAGCGCAGATCCGAGAGTGTTGCAGAGATCGCTGAGGTAGTGACTGTGACTTGTGTGCTGCGTACCTCTAGCACCGGCGTCAAACACTCCTGCAGGCTTAGGCCACCGTGATCATAGTGCTGTCCTGCCTTGAAACTACAGGCACCTGGAGCCATGGCAATACTGACGGCACCGTTCCAGTACCAACCTACCTGTTGATAACCGCTGTCCACAGAATCCTTGATGACCGCGCAGCGGCCCCAGCGCGTTTCGGTCAAGTGTTTGGGCAATTCGACCTTCACCATCGGTGCGGGCGTCAGCATCCAGCCATGGTCGGTGACGATGCGAATTTTGCGCCAGCCTGCAGCCAGGAGCTCTTCAACCCGCTCCACGACTTCAGCCAGTAAGGTATCAATTCGCGCCGCCAGCTTGAGCCCCTTCACGTGGCCTTCTTTGTCAATATCGCCGCTTTGAACCCAAGCATTGGACACAGGATCGCCTGAATCGCCCTCATCCAAATATTGCCAGCCTTTTTCCTGCAGAAACTTCTTCAGGTAATAAGCTGAGAAGTCCTTGTCTTCGTCTAGCAAGCTGGGCTCAAAATCCCGATCGGTGGTTCTGCCAGTCAATCGGTTATGCACCGGCGTTACGGCTGCTTTCGCGGTCGACGTCACTGAAGGCAAAGCTGCCCAGTTTGTAGAAAGCGTTACTGCTCCCAATCCTTGCAGAGCCTGATTCAGACGCTGGGCAATGTCGTAGCGTAGGCCGTCTACGAAAAATACCACTTCACCACCCGCGGCATACTCAGCCGTGGCTTCATTCACCTGGTTGCTACCCGGATAGCCCCTAGATTTGATCACACCTTGGAAATTGCGCGTCACCTCATCCAACCATGGGGTGTAGATCAGCGCGAGGATCTGCTGCACAAGAACTTGCTGGCTTGCGGACAAGGGGGAAGCCAAGGCTTTGAGCATCTGATCATCAGCCTGCCAATAGTGCTCCCGATACTGCGCCGCCATTTCCTCTGCATCAACGCCGGAGAAGACCTTTGTGGTCTTCTGAGCCACTTGGCTCAGGTGACCAAGCACGCCTGCCAACGGAGCCAGACCAAGCTCAAACCAAATCCAAGTACGCCGTTGTGCATGCCGTTGCTCAAGGGTCTGCAGGCTTTGGCGAACCTGAGTAGCACCTTGCTCAAGCAACTGCTGTAGCGTCTGCTCCAGGTATCCCTCTTCACTCAAATTGATAGCCGGATAGCTTTCACCGCTGGAAGCCAAATCAGGCTGGACCTTGAGCATTAACTGCGGCAAGAACGGGTAGTGGCGGCAAGACTCAGCATAGCGTTGCCAAACACCGTCCCAGATACCCTGGCGTTGGCACAGCAATTCGGCGGCCGTCAACTCTCCATCCTGTTCAGGATTGAAGTGGTATTCGGTTTCGCAGATGCCGACCAGTGCTTGCCAGCGTGACCCGTCCCAGCGCTCACGGCAGCTTTTGCTGTCATTCATCCAACTGAGTAAATCACGCACCGGGTCGCTGCTAACCAGCTTATTGAAATCTGCTGCCTCGAGCCGGCGGTTGCACAGCTCATCACGCTCGCTTTCCAGAATCTCAGGTAAAACACGCAGCATGGCTTGTTGGGATTTCTCATCCTTGGCGACATCCAGCCCTGCTCCGCCGTTACTGGAGATCAGAAAGGCGTTCACCGTCCAATCACGGCCAGAGTTGTTGTAGATCCACCAACAACCTCGGTACTGCAGCTCAGCCAGCGGTTTGAGGTCGTCCGGGCAAGCACCGATTGCACGCAGGTCGCGGCGTTCCACGCCCGGTAAATACAGGATCGGCGTTCGATCGGCTGGGAGCTCGATGCTGGGCAGCGCATTCTCCACAACACATTTGATCCAGATGGCTGGACCTACTTTCTTTTCGGGGGCGTAGTCACCCAACACGATCAGCTCAGGCATTGCAGCTTGTAACAATGGCAATGCTGGCTCCCACTGGCGCAGGGTGTCAGTCCACAGAATTACGCTGGGAGCGACTTGCACATTGGAGTTGTAGGCAGCGCTGTTCCGGATTTCGGTGGCCAGCAAATCAATCAGTTTCATATCAATCCTTGGATTCATTGAGCAGGCTTGATCATGTGACCGTAATAACCAATGGATACTTCGCCTGTACCTCTTGCACCAATTGCATCGTTCTCGCCTCCAGCTTTTCCACGGTCCAGCTGTCCTCCGCGGCCAGTGCATGGTTCAGATAGAGACCGTTGTTGTACCCAACCTCCCGACCCTGGCTGTCGGTGCGGCTTTGCTTCTGAGCAAAGCTCTTGTTGCCCAGTGCGCTGTTGTAGCCAGATATGGTTAGGTTACCCAGGCAGTGGGCGTAGGTCTGACGGTGTTGCTCGGCCAGACTCGCATCGCCATCGGCAATCATTTGCACCCAACTGTCAGGGATGTTTTCACCCTGGGGGAAGATATGCTCGATAGTCCATACATACTGCTTGCCTTTCAGCGCCCACAGATCGACCTTGGTTTCGCGAGTCATGCGGCCTTCCTCAAGGGCGCAAAGGACAAAGCGGCAAACCGCTTTATTGTCTTCGTAGATCGGACCTCTGAGGCTTTTCTCGAACTGCTCATCACTAGCGCTTTCGGCTTGAAGCGTGCGCTGAATATGATTGACCACATCACCAGCACGTAGCCCACGGATGGTCTCGGCCACATCCATGAAGATACGGGTCAAATCACGGGTAGGCGGTAGGTCGGTCGTGTTGCGCCGAACAAAGAAGGCAATCAGAAAGATCACTGCCTGTTCAAGGTGCTCATGATTCAGTTCCAGCTCGGTTTGGCGCTCCATCAGCACCATGAGAAGCAAATAAGCGGCAGCCCCCTGGATGCGGTCCAGCGAGAGCAGCAAGCTGGAGAGTTTGGGCTGCTCAGGCACAGCACGGTAGCCGACAATTTGAGCGTAGCGGCTGGACAGACGAATCATGGCGTGCAAAAAGCCCTCGGCATCATGGGCGATCAGCTTTTCATACACCTGCATCAGGTTTGATTTGGTGGCCACCGGTACTGAAACGACATCCTTCAGATCGGGTTTGAACGCGTTGTAATACTGGCGAAAGAAACGCTCCTGCACGGCGTAGTCATCACCAAGGGCGTCAATCACCTTTTTCCAGCGGTTGTACTGCTTGTCGATGCTGCCAGGGTCTTTGGACTCCAGTACTGCGAGCAATTTGTTCTTGATGAGGTCAATGGCCGTCAACGGTACACCGCGATTGTTCAGCGACTCGAACAAGGTGTAGGCATCGGAATGCCCGGCGACCTCAATTTTGACCAGGGTGGCGGTGTTCACTTTCTCCAGCAGAGCCTGCAAGCTCACAATGGGGTCAGCACTGTGCTCCAGGTACAGTTCAATTCGGCTGATAAAATGCCGAAAGGCTTTCATAACCCGCCGATTGCCGGCATTCGGCACAATCTCCACATCGTCCAAAATGCCGGTCTGGCCGAGCACCGCGAAGTAGTCCTGTTGGTTGTTGTTCTGCACCTGGGGGATCAGGCGTGGCTGATCCGACTTTTTCTTCAGCACCAGTTTGTGCTTGAGGTTGTACAGCTCAATCTGTTGCTCCATGCCCAGATTCGGCAGGGTGCGGTAGCTCTGATAGACCGCCGCCAGCAGCAAAGACAGTGTGGTCATGCGTTGCTGCCCGTCCACCAGCTCCAGGCTTTGTACAGTCAGGGCATCTTGCGACTGGTTAATGCAGATGATCGAGCCGAGGAAATAATGCAGCTCGTTGTCCAACAGATCCTCAAACAGCGCATCCCACTGCGCACGGCTCCAGGTGTATTCACGCTGGTACCGCGGGATGGCATAAACCACCCCACTCTCGATATCGAGCAGGGTAGAAACCGGGTAGTTGTAAACGGACTTGATCATGGACTAGCTCCTTGCCGCCTGTTTCTCAGCCAACGTCAGATGGTGATCGTTAATCCGTGCGCCTTCGCCTTCGTCGTATTGCAGGCCGAGGGTGTACCAGGGGGCGGATTCGACGTCTTTGCCGCGGTCTTTGGCCCATTTGATGTTGGGCATCCAGCGCAGAATGCCCGCACCTTTTTTGCCGACACTGCGAGCGTTCAGGAATGGGCGGATGTTGAGGCGCACACCGTCGTTTAGATCAGGGGTCCAGCCGATGGGTTGTTCGGCCTGGGGCTTCCAGCGCACGAAGATATCGTAGGGGGCTTCGCCTTCGAGGATAGCTTCCAGCTCGTGCTTGAGCACTTCGGCGGCGAGTAGGCGTTCCTGAGCCCCGTCTTCACCGTTGGCCATGCCGGCTTGTTGGGTGCGGATCCAGTCACCTAGATAGGTGTAGATCAGCCGTTCGAGGCCGGACTTGTCGAGTTTGTGGTAGTTGACCAGGGCGCTAAAGCCGTCGTTGAGTCCGTCCCAAATGTGCCAAATAAACGGCCGGTGCTGGAATAGTTTACAGTGCTGCTCGAAGAACTTATCGCGCAGCCAGAGGTTGAGGGATTTGCTGCCGACGGTTTCCAGCAAGCGGTTTTTCAGTGGTGTGGTCCAGGCATCGCCGTAGGCGGCTTGCAGCAGAGCTTCCAGGCGTTGGTCGGCAGTTTTTTCACCGCGCACGGCGGGCAGGCAAACAATGCCGTCGTCATCCACATACGCATCCAGTGCTTGGCATCGCTGCACCCATTCACGCTGTTCTGAGGCCAGCTCCATGTTTGCATCCAGCTCCGCCGGCCAGCGGTAGCCGAGCAGGCGGGCGACAGCCACTTGCAGCACGCTGTCATCGACACGCAGTTCGCCATGAGCGGTCCACTTGGCCTGTTCGTCCCAGATCACCGCGCCACAGGGATGACCGTGGAAGATCCATTGGGTAGGGTTGTTCGTGTAAGGCTGGGGTAGGCCGTTAGGGTATTTTTCTTCGGCGACACTAGTCCAATAGCCGAAGTCGAAAGGAACCTTAACCAACGCTCCATTGGCCACTATAATATTTTGGTCAATTTCCCTTACTCGATCATGAAAATCCGGCGAGGTGCAATATACATACATCGCTTTAAGGCTCTTCATATCACGAGGAATAATCGCAGCCATAGACTTATCGTAGCGGTTACCAAGGTAAAGAGAGCTACGCAGCCCCTTCATCAGCGCAATAGAAATACCTTTCTTGTGCCATGCTTGTTGCCCGCTCTGGTCTTGATTATGAATTCTCTCACGGTATAGCTTATCCATCCCTCTAACTCTGTTCGTTGTATGATCCCAAGCGACTAACAGAGACAACCCATCGAACATTGCATCGCTATTCTGTGCCGATGATTGCAGCCAATCCCAGCAACTCGGCTTTTCATAAAATTCCCAGTAGCAGCGCCCAAACTGTTCAAACCCACCTGTCCCTAAACCAAGAAAGCTATCTGCACTCTCAGCTAACAATGTATCTACTCCGAGTACATCTAAAGCAACGCGAGCATCCGGATTCTCCAATTGCTTACCCTGCTCCATACTCTTCACTTCATCCGCCAGCAGCCCCGCCGCCTTCTCTGCCGCAGTTCGTGCCTCGGACACATCCACTCCACGAATCCAGTTGTCCTGCTCGCCACTTTGCAGCAGATCCGCCGACTGGCTAGCCGCATTGCCTCGGCTCAGGCTAATCAGAATCGCTTTGACCACCTCACCACTGATGGTCTCGAATGCACCCGGCCCCAAGCGAGCAATCAAATGCCAGCTGTCGTTCTGCAGCAGCTTTTCTCGGAACTTTCTATACGTTGTTTGAAACAGCCAGTTCTGCGGCAAAACAATACTTGCCGTGCCACCTTGGGTACAAAACTCCAAACAGCGGTCGAGGAAAACCGTAGCCAGATCGTTTTTGCCTGCGGGGTAATAGGCTTCGCAATACTCTTTGAGGGTATCGTTCTGCTTACCACGCGCCAGGTAAGGCACGTTGGTGATGACCCAGGTGTACTGCCCGGCCAGTAGCTCGGCGGCCTTTGCCAGGCCTTGAGCAACAATGCCCGCTTCCAAGCGGTTAGTGCGAACAGATACCTCTGCTTCGGCTTCACTCTGCTGGTTGATTTGCTCCTGCGACAGCGCCTCGCCCAGCAATTGCTGCAATTCGCTCCACTGGGCGATTTGTGCGGCCTTGCTGTGGCGTGGGTTGATCAGGCTGCCGAGTACCGGCGCATCCTGGAAGGTCTGGTACATCCAGTCCAGGGCGATGGTCAGGTTCTGCTTGCCGGCCTTACGGCTGAGTTCTTTCCATTCATCGCGGGCGGCGGCGATAGACAGACCACTACAGGCCAGGTGCATTTCCGGCAGGCTGCGATAGCCATCAGCGTCCGGATAGCGCCAGGCTTCCAGCGCTACAGTAAAGGCTGCCAGCTCCACGCAGCGCTGATCCAGCTCTAGGCCGTGCAGGTTATCTGTGAGCACACGATCGATGGCCTGCTGGGCCGTGAAATTCTCGGCCTGCATGCGCATGGGCACCAGCATCAAAAAGGCGGCGACTAGAAAATGGCCGGAGCCGCAGCAGGGGTCGAGCGCTTTGATTTCACTCAGCTGTTTGGGCCAGGCATCGAAGGTGCCGGAAGCTGGCTGCCATTGCTGGGTAGTTTCATCTTTTACAAACCGCAAAAACTTAAGTGGCACGCCGGGGATGGCGGCTTTGTCGCGCAGCTCCTGTTCGCTATTGGCCTGCTGCCAGTCGCTATCGGTCAGACGTTGGCCGGCCCACCAGCTGCCCAGGCTGTTATCCAGCAGAAAGCTGACCATATAGGGTTCGGTAAACAGCTGCGTGACCGGCGAGAGTTCGTCGGCGCCAATCTTAACCTCGGAATCATTAACTTCTTTTTTTCGCTTGCTCTGCCAGAACTGATAGACCCAACCCAGGCTATCCTGGGCCTGGAAGGTTTCTATAGCCAGGCCGGTCACCAGCTGCTCAAGGCTGCGCTGATGTTCTGGGGCAAGCTCCAACTCGAATACCGGCGAGTCGATACGGAAAATTTGCGGCAGCATCTTGGAGGCCAGCACCCCAGCCAGCTCCCAGCCACTTTGGCAGTGGCGTTCTAGTTCGTCGCGAGCCACATCCGGGTCTTGCACCAGCTCATTACATTCGGCCAGGGTCAACTGCGTGTGCTCGTCATACATAAGCAAGTTGTTCTGCTCTAGAAAACGCGCAAACAACATGCGGTGCCAGTGTTCGTAGGCGACTTCTGTGACAAGCTTGTGGATGGATTGTTGGCCGTTGGCATCTTTGTTATCACCTAGCTGACGGCCATGGGCGCGCAGACGGGTGCGCAGCTTGCGCTGCTCATCACTCAGATAGTCGGCCGGCTTAGCATCGCCCACGCCGAGTCGTTTGACGGCCTGGGTAGCCGCTTGCTCGGCGATGTCGCGGGCTTTGACGACAGTGGCTTCCAACGTACGGCGAAGGGCTTTATCGAGGGGCTGTCGAGTCATCAGAAGGTCACCGGTCCGTCGTTGAGTTTGTCGAGAACCTGTTGCTTCACTTCTGCCAGCCAGGTGTCGACGTCGGCTTCGGTCTCGAAGGTTTTGCGCGGCAGGCTGATGCGCTGCAGTTTGGGTTGCAGCAGTTGAACGGCTTCCATGCGTGCGTTATCAAATTTACTGGACAGCGATTCAGTGCGATCTGTCCACTGCTCCAGGCTGACTTCATTGAGGCTGTCAATAATGGCCTCGGCGTCGTTCAGCGCCGGTTGCGCCAAGGAAAGCAGTTTACGTTTGCCGAGGATGTCGCTTTTTTGCTGCTCACTGAGTTGCTGCCAGTGGCTGTCGGCCTGCAGTTGAATCAGACATTCGGCATACCGGCCCTGATAGGCCTGCACATGAAACTGGATGGCATCGCGCAGCTTATTAACCAGCTGCTGAACCAGGCCGGATACCGGATTGGGGTCATCCAGCAGGGATCGATGGCTGACTATGGCATCCACCTCGGTCTGGATAGCAGCATGGAAAGACAGACCACGACTAAGATCGAGCAGGTTTTTGAGCCGCGCCCAATCACTGCGCCGCGCTTCGATACGTTGGGCAATATCGGCCCAAGCTTTGACCGCCTGTTTTATGGCGTCTTGCTCATCGAGCACATGCTTGAGTTGTGCATTACCAGAGTGACGCGCCAGCTCGTCGAAAATACGGCTGTCGGGGGTTTTCGGCAGAGGGGCTTCCCCCCCGGCGCGCTTGGCTAGTTCACGACCTTTTTCAGCCAGAAGTGGCAGCTTGCTAGCTTCTTCACCGGGCTGACAATCGATGCCGCTGCTGCTGAGTACACCACGTATCTTGATCAGGTCTACCGGGCGGATGGTGATGCTTTCCGGCTTATAGCTGGTTTGAGTGATCTGCTTGCGATCCAGCGTTGTGGCGGTAACCGGGTTATTGCGGTTGTCGTAGGCGATGAGAATGCCAGTGGCCATGAGGACGGCCAGACCGCCGTCGATGGCGTCCTGCGGCCAGCCGTAGGAGCCGCCCAGAAAGTGCTCACGGATCTCGCTGCCTTTTTTCGACACCCCGATATAGCGCTTGATGGCCGCACACACCGGGTGCTGTTCGGCATCACCGCTGTAGCCCAGTGCTTCCAGGGCGTTTTGCCCCCCCTCTTTACTGGCGCGGTCGTATACCTTGCCCCAGCCGGGGTGGTCGGCGGCATCGAAGTCGCGATAGAGGCGAATCAACGAGGCTTTGGCAGCGGTTTCTACTCGTTCAGCAATCGTGTTGCCGTCTACTTCGTTGCCTCCAGCCTGAAGCACTTGCACACCTTCGAAGATTTCGCGCAGAAATGCTTGCACCTGCTTTTGCGCATCGCGGTAGCGGGTTTCCATCGCGCTGCGGGCGTCTTTGCCGGCATCGGTATTGGGGATGCCGCGATTTTCCAAGGTGGCGTGAGCTGCGTGTTCGGCAAGGATGGCGTTTGTTAACTCGGAGCGATTACGTCCCGGCACAAATACGAAAATAGTAGGATCTCCGGGGTGACAACTGCGAGCATCTGCAAGAAAGCTTTTTTCCGTTATGCCTAATCCGATCTCGTCCTGCACCCAGACGTAGACTTTTTCTTTGGCGTCTTTGGGCAACTCGGCGTCAAAGCAAGGGATAACTTGGCGCGGCTCGTTGCACTTGCCCTGGGTGAGACGCACCTGGGCTAATTGGCGGCGCAGTTCTTTGTGCAACAGGTCTACGCGGATATTTTCGATACGCTGCATATTGCCGCGCAGGTCGGCTTCTTCCTGGCGAAGTGTGTCGTACCACTGCGCACTCTCCTGAGTTTGCAAACGGAACTCGGTGCCGGTGCTGGTTTGCATAGGCATAACCAGACCTTCGTCGGCCAATGCCTGCAGCAGTTTAGGCACGCTGGTACGAATAGAATCTTTGCCACTATTGAGGTCATCAATCAGCAGATCAGCCAGCATGTCGGCGGTGGCCCGCACTCCGCAGTCGGCGGTGGGATCTGAAGGCAGTTTACCGATCAGCAGCACCAACCCGAGAATGCGCGACTTGAGCTTATCGTCAGCATCGCCGGCGGACAGGCGACCAATGGTTTCGGCAATTTCTTTGGAGATTACGCCCGTTTGCAGCAGGTTGACTGCGATCTGGTTGTAAATGAAGTCCGCCGGCACCACATGGCCAAGCGGCAAATCGGCGGTGGCCTGAGCGGCTTCGTGGATGACCTTGAGCTGGTTACGCAATTGCGAAACAGTGCCGGTGGTGTCGACAATACGCAGCACCCGCTCCCAGAAGCGGCGGCGCACAGGAAGCAGCGGGTAATCGGCCAACATGACTTTTTCGTCATCTTGATGATGCTCGATTTTGGTACCACGCAGCTGGCGCGAGATCTCGCCCAGATGGGACTTCAGCACCTGTTCCAACTGCGGTTTGGCCGATGCTTTTTTCTGAAGGATGACCTTGCGGATCACCGACTCGACATCGGTATCGGACAACTGAATTGGAATCTGGAAGCGACCGAGCAGACGCTGCAAATTAGGCATGCCCGACAGGGCGCTCTGGCCGGTGGCAACAAACAGCAGCTTGTTCTGGAAGATAGAATGCTTGCAGCAGGTTTCTACTACTTCTTGGACTTGGTGCGCTTTGTCGGTATCGGAGCCGACGTACTGTTGCACCTCATCGAGCACCACCAAGGTTAGCGGGAACTGACCTTCTTTGGATAGGGCGTCGTAAATAGCATCGACCATCTGCTGGTTGGTGACATCCTGAACGTTTGGGTACTGCTCACGCAGTAGCTGGCGCACACCTTTGACGTCATCGCCCAGAGTGCTGTCTACCTCAAGCAGTGCCCCGGCAATGCTTCGGGAAACGTAGAGGTCTTCTAGCTCGTCGTCCCAGCTGTCGCCCGCAGTTTCGACCTTGTCTTTGATCCGATCAAAAATACCCTGCTTTTTCAGCCACAGCACAAAGCGGGCCTGATGGTACTGCTCGGGAAGACCGGCGGACTTGAACACAATGTTGAGCAGCGCCAGACGCACGTTGTTGTTAGCACCGGAGCCCAAGGTACCAGAGGCGGCATGCAGACCGCCGTGGCGTTTTGCGGCGTTGCTCAGTTCCTTAAAGTGGTCTATGACCTCCTGCGGCAAATCGGCAATATCGCGAGCAGAGACGCCATCGCTGAACGGCTGGTTAGTCCACAGCGCGCGGAGCATTTTGGCCAGGTGCGACTTACCGGAACCGAAGAAGCCAGAGATCCACACACCGGGCTGTTCGTGCTGGCCGCCCAAATTGCGCAGGTAGGCAGACAGTATTTTGTCGAGCCCGGCTTGGTACTCACCATCGCAGACAAAGGTTTGCAACTCGTAGCGCAGGGTCTTGAGTGCCTGGGCTGACTGGTCGTCCTTAACTTCAGCGACACCATTGTTTTCCAGGCGATTCTGCTGGGGGTCGAGCTGGTAAATCTCGCGGTTCAACATCCTGGGCATGCTCCCTTTGCGCCTACTGCGCCAATCTGTGCGTTAGTGTCTTTATATGACTGAATCAGTTATCTGCGGTGATCGCAGTAGCCTGGTAACCCCAGCCATCGCGGGCATCGAGCAGGCGGTAGCTGTTATTAATGTACTCACCTGGAAAGAGCACCAATAGGCGTCCCGGAACATGCTCGGCCAGCTGTTTAACAAAGTCAGAGACCGAGGCAAAACCAAACAGGGTGCCGCAGCCTATGAGGGCGACAACGGTCTTATCATCGGCTTGGTTGTTGATTCGTTCAGCTAGCTCTTCGACCGACTGACGGACAAAGGTCTTATACTTGGGAGCTAGGGTATCCGGATCTTCAAAGTAGTCTTCGCGGTACTTCTGCTTGGCCATCCAGCCAGAGAACAGGCGGGTAACATCCAGCTCAAGCCACGGGTGACCGGCGCTTTCGGTAGCCAGTCGAAACTCTTCAACCCTGGCACGCAGTTTGAGCTCGTCCTCTTTATGGTAAACGGCAAACAACACCCGCTGTTCATTGGCCAAGCCCTTCATCCAAGGCAGGCTGATATGGTTGGCGTAGCTCTTGATAAGGCGGTTCAGTCGGTTACTCATGCAACCAGGACTCCTCTTCCTTGCTCAGGTAGTCGGGGAAGGTTACTTCCACCACCTCACTGGAGTGTTTGAAATTAATCATCCCGCTGTAGCTGGCCTGACGGGCCAACTCCAGCAATCGCTCCTGGCGGCTGCTAAGCAGGAGGGTCCATTTACTGGTAAACAGCCGGTTGCCGGTGGCGCCTTGCAAATAAGCGAGAAACAAGGCAAACACCACGTTGACCGGGCGCACCACTGGCTCAGCACGGTGCTTTTTAGTTCGCCCTTTCAGAAAGCCTGCATGCGTCCAGGTGCCGTTGACGTTCTGCGCCAGAGATTTAAGCATCGCTTTGCTGTAGCGATCAGGGCATTGCTCGTCCAGCGCCTGCTCCATTTCCTCACGGGGCAGCCATTGACCTGACGCCAGCGAAAGGATCTTGTCTTGGGACAGTTGCAGCAGCGGGTCCCGAGCCAGCGCCATTTGGCAAGCAAGCATGGGTCTTGCGGATTCGTCGCTCTCCCATAAACGGCGAAAGGTCCGGAACAGTGGGAGAGTGATATCCATGCCATAAAGGTCGATCAGGTGACGCCAAGTCAGCTTTCTTGCCTTCTCAGTTGGCTTATGCAGCACGTTGAATAGTTCTATGTCTTCCTGGTATTGGGCGAGGCTCGCCTCAATTCCACGACCATGAAACAGCTCGGTAATCTCTGCCAGCATCATGGTGCGGGCGGAGTGGGCACCGTTGCGGCCGAACTTGAAGCCAAATTTTTGTTGGGATTCGGTCGTGCTCATCAGTGGCCGTTCTCATCATTAAAGCCAGGGGCAATGGACAGGTTGACCTGGTTTGCGACCCACTCGGGGTCACGCAACGCCAGTTGATACTCATCAGGGTGCAATGATGCCTTGGGACTGCAGTCGACACCCCAACGCCGCAGCAGATAGCAAGCCATTACTGCCCGGACTGACAGTTTGATGGATTGCCCGGAGTCGAGACCGTAATCCAACTCGATGGCACGGGAATAGGTTGCGCGGGGGTGCGGGATCAGTTCCAGCTCCACTTCACGATTCCACTCCTGATCCTGAGCCAAAGACTCAACCGTTGCATCGATCAAACCGTCCACTTCGTCTGCGACGGTGATGCGGGTCAGCACAAAATCCCTGAACTCGGAATGCGCTCTACAATAGGCGCGCGCATGCCAGCGCTGGCCAGTATTGACCAAGCTGTGCGGCACAATTTCACGTGTAGATTCACCGCTACTAACAGACACGTACCGGATAGTCAGCGCTTTGGCTGCATATATGGCACGAGATACCGCTGCCAGAATATCTAGATCGGGCTGATTTAGTGTCGGCGCAGAGTCAACAAGAATCGGCTGGTCGCAGGCTTCCAACCCCACCCCTTGGCCCCAGGTCAGGGTTTGCAGGGTATGTTCACAATCATAGATAAACAGCGGCTGGAAGCATCTAGCCCGGCGATACACCTTGTCACTGTGATCATAATCCAGGTTATCAGGTGCCAACTGACGGTAGAGAGTGAAGTCCCGAGTGGCGTTTGACAGTGCAATGCCAAAGCGGCGAACCAGATCCTGCCGGGACACCTGACCACGAAAACGCGCTAGGAAATCGATCTGCCAAAGGCGTTCGCGTTGATTAGGTGAGGCTCCACCCGGTGCCAGATTCGGCATTTAAATTGATCCTTGTCCACACTGCCATCATTAGTAATGCTAAAAATGATGATAACAGGGCATCTGAGCGACGAACCAGGGATTTCGATAACGTTGGCACCTCTGCTCGAGTCAAGACCCGAGGCGTGGTTTAGCTCCTGCTGCATCCAAAGGCATGATGGTTGTCCCCATACAACTTCGTAGCTGACTTGCACAGGTAGCTGGCGCGGTAGAACAGAGCCGGCAGCACGTCCTCATCGCCGGCACGCAGATACCGGTTTAATCGGTACTCTGCGTTGCGAGGGATCTCGACCAGCCCTTCAACTTGATCGTCAGGCAGGCCCAAAGCACTGGCCCATGCCTCCTCCATGCGACTAAAGATCCTTGGTCGTCTGGATACAAGCCGACCTACTGCCCGGTACGCATCTCGATTGAGCAATATCACCAGGTGGTAATGAGGCCTGTTGCCATGCCCCACTTCTCTGGCCCAGACGTAGCGGACCTTGCAGTCATGAGCGTACAGGCTCCGCTCACGGGCCTTGTCCCGGTTATGCTCGATCTTCGCGCTGAAGGAAGCTACGAACCTACTTATGACTTCATTTGTGTAAGCATATTCAGGTAGATCGACTTTGAGCGGCAGACGGAGATCCACTCTAAAGGCCAGTACTCTGGAGTATTGGGTAAGGGCCAGATCTATAGTGCGTTTCAAACGGGACAGGTATTGCCGAACGAAGGGGCCTTTCTCAATCATGACTGGCAAGCCTTCGAAGGTGTCTTCGCGGTGCAGATGGAGATTGGTGTTATCTGGATGTCGGAGCATGGTTATGACTCTCAGTTAGTGAGTTACATAACCAGTGCCTACTGTGTAATTTTTAACCGCTACCTTTCCTGCGTTGATAGACCTCTACTGAGTAGCCCACAGGTGAGGTATCCAGCCGACTAACCTTTACAGGTGGTAGTAGCAGTAAAAGCATATTACCCATACCGAAAGTACCTTCCTCGATGAGCTCGGGAAAATGAACCCGACAACACCACACACACCATCATTTTCACCAGATGCTTCACTCCGGAAATAAATCATCGTCCGGCTATTCCAGCAGCTCCGGCACTGGCCCTTTATCTCCGTAATCCGAGAGACGGGGACCACCTTCACCCGGACTTACTGAAGACAGCGCCACGTGGTCGGCGAGGCTCAAACGGCATATAGGCCATGACCGGCGACAACCGGTCATGGCCTATAACGTTAGCTACTAGCTGACCACGCCCAGGCGGCCAAGTCGGACTGGAGAGTCTTCAGCCGAATCGCGCTCCTCAATCCTTGCCAGGATCCAATCATGTACTTCGCTTTCTACCCACCCAACACACCGGTCGCCCAGTGAGACTGGTTTCGGAAAACTGCTTTCCCCAATGTATTTGTAGATGGTCGACCGGGCCAAGCCGGTCGAGTCGATGACCTCTTTCAGGCGGATGATCCTCATGAGCAGTCTCCTGTATTGGCTCAGAAGATCTGCGGAAACGGTAAAAAAAAACGATGTGCTTACGTCACAACCTGCTGAACGTAACGAAACCACCCAATCGCTTGAATTGACCCCAGACCCAATTGGAACGATTCCCAGGCCTGTCTTCGAATCCAGCTGTCAGCCTTAGCTGCTTGATAGTGAAATGTGACGCTCATAAGGCATGGAACTGGGTGATCTTGTCACCATTTGCGATCCATTACTGCTGAGAAAATGATGCCAAAACTCCAGAGCATGACTTGTTTATAAATTGAGTATAAACAAGAATAGCTGACAATCCCCAAGCGATAAAACTGCGCCATGAATCACTCACAAATAGAATAAAATCGTTTATAAACAAAAACTTAAAATCGAATTCAACAACAAACGCGGTACAAAAACGCGTGTCGTTACGCAGTAACATAACAACATTAAAAATAAGAATAACCAGCATCGTTACGGCGTAACGTCACCAAATCATGAAACAAGTGTTGTAACGATGTAGCGCAACACAGTAACCTAGCACCGTTAACCTTTAAAAAGACGGATGCTGTATGCGCGATGATCGGGCCAGTAATAGTGGAAGAATCGAACTGGAGGAAATTCTCCGGTCCTGGCTTAGTCTTCTAGATGAAAAAAAAGCTGCATGGGCACTCGATTACCTGAAGACGAAGGGGTATATCGATCACCAGCTCCGTCTCGCCTCCCCACGGGGGGTCATACTCGAGTGGAGCCAAGGACGACCAAATACCCCCTCCATGGTGTTGCTTATCAGAAATATGAAAGCAGCGTGGCGGCAGAAGCAGTACAGAGATGGCTTAGCCGAGAGAAAGGCGTACAGCTTTACACTTGATGTGCGGGTGAAGCGGCAGCTCGACCACCTCGCTCGCAAACAAGGGAAAACCATTTCAGAAACCTTGGAAGGCTTGATCAAAAAGGCTGGGCTGAAGGCTGAAAAAGCTGATGCGAAGGACCGACTCGAAAATCCCGTGCGCGACTGGTAGCACATCGAAGCAATGCTCACGGGCTGCTCGGCCTTCTGAGTGAAGATTCAGCTTTTAGGTATTCCAAATGGTATTCCAAGGATATTATTAACTGGTATTTTCTTATATTTTTCAAAAAGATACATAAACAGTTCAGATTACCCCGGCCCACTATCCTACACAGCGCCCCCTTTTCGGGGCGTTGTGCTGTCTATAGCTAGCGTTTTCGGCTGGTGTGATACTCTGAGTCAGGCATCGACCGGTGCTCACCGTGAAACTAGCCACTTACGTTGAGCGTTGCCGTATATCGCCGACACTTATGTTTGCACAGCTGTAGGGGTTTCGGAAGCAATGGAACTGAAAGCGGACTTAGGCCCAACACTGCCCGCAACCCCCTTGCACGAGGGTTTTCTCTAACACCCTCAAAGCGCCGCGGGGAAAGGTATAGCGCATGTCCGAGGCGACTTATCGCCCGCAAGCTATATCGCTTTCACGGCGCCGCATCCTTCGATAGTCCTGTCATCGGGTCCAATCCCTTGGCTTTGGCCATGTGTGCGATCAACGTCTCCGATGGAGTCTCCCGCGATGCGTTCTGCTCTTTCTTCCACAGAAAGGCCCCGTCCCATTCGGGCAAAGCTGCAGGAGGCAACGGCACAATTTGATTCAGGTCAGGCACTCGCGGAGCGAAGTTTTGCTCATGGATCAGGAAACTACGGATCTTCTCGTATCTTTCGTAACGCGCGGCGTCACTCTTCATTCCTAGTGATAGCGGCCCGTTCGCTTGCTCGCCAAAAGCCTCCCGAAGTCTGAATGCAGCAGCAGTTTCCCCCATCATTGCCGCTTGCTGGAGTCCCGTAATAGCTTCTGGATAGCGCCGGTCTTTGGCTTGTTTGATGGCAAGCTGATACATCGCACTACCGTGTCCTTGCTGGGCAGCACAGCGATAGAGTGGCAACGCGAATGCGATGTCCTTGGCATTCGCCCCGAATGCTTTGGCCATTGCGGTCGAATTGACATCGAGATACTGGGCCAGTCGGTACTGCGCCTGGGCATTGCCAAGGTCCGCCGCCTTGCGGTATAGGATGAATGCGTCAGTAAGATTCCATGCCTGGGCATATATGTTGGCCTGGAGCAGGTAACCTCGCGACGGATACTGCTGTGTGAGAAGCGTCGTCAGGCGCTCGGCCTCTTTCTCTCGATTGCGGCGAAGCTGAGTGACAACGCCATCGTAGCTGTCATCGATCAGCTTCCACTGTAAGGCCCTCAATGCCTCGGTTGCATCGGCGTTTCCATACGCGGACGCGATACGGTAATAGCGACTGATGCGATTGAATTCGTCGATACTCCCTCTATCGAAATCACCCTCGTGCAAATATTCAAGATGGCGAGCATAGAGGAATAAACGTTGTGCATCTGAATTCTGAGGACCTACCGAAACACCCGCATCCTGCGTGCACACGAAGTCCGAGCGTATACCACTGGCCTCGATAGGCGACTCACGTGCAATGGACACGTTGGACCAAGCCGCTAGCAGCGACGCGAACAACCCAGCTAACATCACCTTCATAGGCATATTCCTTTCCATGGTTTGGTTTTTTTCAATCTGGCTGGAGGGCTACAGAGTTGGGACAAATCGTTCATTCACCATCTATGTCAAATGTCTCCACTGTGAGTCAAATCGAGAGTGCTCAGCCTCTCAAAGTGGCCATGCTCCAGACCAGTTGCCAGGACCCGGATCCGTGGTACATGTTCAGTGGTATTCAAGCCATGACATGCCTGCTCACAGGGCAGCGGTAGGTAACCGCCCGAATATCCCGGATGCACATAAGCGCCGACCCGCCCCGTTGATCGAATGCGACGTGGGTGGGCCGCACCGAATCGATGGTTCAAATGCTTGCGGAAAGCTTTGAACAACAAGCCCTCACAACGGCCTCAGCAAATGCCAGAATAACGGAGTCAGCGATACATGCCAGAGCCCGCTAGCCCTGGTCTAGACATTGAAGGTTGATCTCGCTGACGCACTTCTCACTCGCCAGCGGACGCGCCATGCACCCAAGCGCCCTCACCCTCTCCCTACTCATCACCCTGCTGGTGTCATTTCAAGTCAACGCCTCCGATAAATCCTGCGCCGAGGCCATCGGTCAGAAACGCGCTGAGTCTCTGGTCAAACAATGCATCAACGTCTCCCCTGCAACCCACCCGCCGTGCAACGTGGCCAACAGTTGCGCGATGATCAACAGCGAAGTCGAGCGCGGTTGCGGTTTGCTGGGCGATGATCCGAACGCGCCTGCCTATTGCCACTTCAACCTGACCAAACCGGAAACTTTGCTGGGCGCGTTGATTGCTGGCGGTGGCATCAATGACTACACCCTCACGGTGCTCGTCAATGACGGGCGACGGTTCACGGCTTATTGCGATGGGCAATGCGGTGAATGGTTTGTTGCAGAAGACGAAAGTGAAGCGACTTTGCTGCCGAACATGATTGGCAAGACTGTGAAGGTCACTGTTGCCAGCGAGCTCAACAACGACCGCATCGCCGGGCCTGGTGCCGAGGACTCGTTGATCTTCGTGAAGAAGGTTGAGTTTGTGAAGCAGTCACCGTAGCGCGGCGGCAGATGGAGTCTGTGATGGTCAGCAGAGGCCTGGCTCGTTAGCCTTGGGAAAAATCAAAGCAGGACGCTAATGTGAAAATCCTTTGCACCCTCATTTTCTCTGCCAGCCTGGCAGGCTGTGGAACCATCAATACGACCTTCAGCAGCGACTCCGTGGCAGCCAATAAATTGGGTCGCTGGAAATCGGAGCGTGGATCCCTTACAGCCAGTCGGTTCAGTGACTGATCGAGAATCAGCCTGCTGACGTATGGAGGCAGTAATCTCTCGGCTGAACGACGAAGCTGGCTGTACCATGCCAGATCAATACGAAGGCTTCCCGCTCTGTTGCGGGGAACTTGGTGAAACGCAGATGTATCGCTCGCTTAGCCAGCAGCTCCCAAGAGACAGCACCCCATGCCCCAAGAAAAACTAGACCTCCTGCGACTCCAGAAACCCATCCGCGATCAGATGAACGACCTTCTCCGCGCCCTCAACGCCACCAGCACCCGCAAGGATCTGGAAGCCGAGCGCGCTATCCAGATCGAGCTCATCCAAAGCCTCGAAAGCACACGAAAACTGCGCTCGTCGGACGCTGAGGCGCTGTTCATCATTTTCGATGACGCGGTAGAGGCCAAGCTGGAAGAGCTGCCCAAGGACTGATCCCGCGTCACGCTCCCTGCACGTAAAAATCCAGGTGGTTCATGGTCAGCGTTGGCAGGTGTGCAGCCGCTGCCTTAGAGCTATCAGGATCTTCCGGCTTTACAACAAGCTGGGCAGAATCATCAGTATTCCTTTGGCGAGGTATTCGCATGTCACGAAAACATTAATAATTCGCGCCACCCAGTGCATCCACCCTACAATTTAGCGAATATTCAGCTATTTCAAGAAATCACCCAAGATACTTCTCTGCCACATTCAAAGCCAACAGAACCATGAGCAACACACCGCAGGTAACTAACGGAACAGTAAGAAGATACTTATAGTGTTTGGGAACATTTTTCACCTCTTGAGCGTCGATCAAACCTCGTTTGGCGTGCATCTTGGGCATGAGTAGTACCATCGCAAGGATGCCCCCTCTCATGACTTCACCGAGCAGACCAGCTTTTGACCAGACTCGTTTATTGCCTCCAACGTAAGAACAACTCGGAAGGCAGGCCTCGATCGCATCAATATACTGATGAGCAATAACCACCGCTGCAAATAAAACGCCCCCCAGAAGCGCGATAACAACGCCGGATAACAATACCATATGCTCACTGGCCATTACTCATCACTCATAGAGAAGATTTATAAAGCTGATTTTTTCCCAAAATACCCAACAAACGTTAAAACCCATCAACAGCTCGCCAAGCTCAACCACGCCCCTTGCGTAGCTGATACTTCTGAACCACCTCATCGTAACAAACTTAGAGCCCTAACAAATATCCAGCAAACCTTAATCCCATCAAAGCAGCAAATAGGAAAAAATTTATAGCCATTGGAATTACCAACACTCTCTTGTAGAAAGCAGGCAGTCTGCTCACCTCATCCTTATCGATAACGCCTCTTCTTGCGCTGATATTCGGCATCATGATGACTATCGCAATCATGCCGCCTCGAATGACTTTACCTAAAAGGCCACCACCTGACCACGCTTCTTTAATAGTGGACACAGCAGAGCAGTTTGGTAGATAGCCTTCTATAACACCGATATATTTATGTGCAATAACAGCTATTGCAATCAGGTTAACCATAAGTGGTAATATTATGAAAATTCCTACCAAACCTATCGGGACGTCTGTCATTTAGTAACAGTCCCATAAATATATTCGCCAATTTTCTCGCCGACCCACTGACCGCCTTCGCCTCCAGCCCAGCCACCAGCTGCACCTCCTATAACGGTGCAGGCCAGTGCGCCAGGGCCTGTCGTTATGCCTAGCGCCACCAAACATACTCCTCCCGCTATCGGAGCTCCGAGCGCTCCGCCTCCAGAGGCCCCGGCGATGCTTCCCACCAAGGAACTTCCTTCAACATATTTTGCTCTTCTGCATTGCTCTTCACGTCCTGATGCACATGCATTACGAATTGCCAGTGCAGTGGAACCGACCTCAAGCGCAGTGCCTATATACGTTCCCCTTTTGATCCACTTAGACGCTTTCGCCACACCAGACACTTTATCCGCGTAGCCCGCAATCTCTCCCGTGTGCATGTAGCTGTTAGTAGAAAGCCCCAGTAATCGCTTTATAGAACCTTCATTACGCAGCCCTGCGCCCAGTGCAGCCAAACTATCAAGCTGCTTTTCCAGTTTCATGAATAATTCTGTGCGCTTGGCGTAAAAGGCGTCCCTATTTGTCATCGCACCGGAGCCCATGTGTTGCCGGTACAGATTTTCTATGCTCTGGAGTGACTCCTTGATGGCATCCATGTGCTTGCTCCAGGCATCGCTTGTAGCACCTATACCCATGGAGGTGTAGGAAATCATTTTCTTGAGCAACTCGAAATTGTCGAGGAAGAAATCGTCTGCGCCTACGCCGTTGGTGAGCAAGGCCGTATGCACCTCTACAGCCTTTACCATCGTATAGGCTTCTTGCGCGGTAGACGAAGGTGTAGACGAATCGCCAATGATAACGATTTCACCCGGCAGGACGACGCCTCCCGAGATATGCGAATTCAAGGCTACAAACTTGGCCTTGGCATTTTTAGGAATCGGAAGATTAGCTTTGAGGGAATCAAAGGTCTGCGCCCTTGGATTGATGAACGAACGGACTTCGGCCATGATCCTGCCTCACGAATACTTTTTATTATTGATCCGGTCCCACCCGCCGGTGACGTTACCGCCCGCCGTGCCATCAACACGTTTCTGAAGCGTATAGGTACTTTTGATCCGACCGTAATTGAGCTGTACGATCTCCATCGGGATACCGGAACTCGCGCTTTGCGTATAGTCGGCGATGATGACTTCTTCAAGCACCACTTCTTAGTATTTGAGCTTGTCGGTACCTGCACGGCATAGCACTAGCTTCACCTCTTTCAAGTGCTGACCTGCGCAGCTGGCTTCCATCAGCTTGCAGCTGGCACTGTCCAGATTTTTGGTGAAGGTGAAATTAGTCAGGGTTGTGCGACCAGATGAAGCGCCTCCGGAGGAACTGGCGGTTGCGGAGGTGCTTTGGCTAACGCCGAAGTTATAGCCTGTGATTTCTATCCATTTGTTGTACTTCTCATCTAGCGCTTCGCCGGGAATGTCCGCAATTTGAATGAACGCGTCGAAAGCCATCTTTTACCTCTCCTTGGTAGCCAAACGACCACAGATGATTTTTTGAGTAAAGCGTCGATCAGACAATCAATCGCAGCGGGAGTTCCAGAAAATTAGCCTGATTCAAACGCTGCAAAGCTCAAAAATACGTAACAAGACGCCGAGATGCGGTACATCATTTGACGGCGCGGTAGTCGAGACTGGAAGAGTTGCCTTAGCTGAACACGGGATCGACTCCGCCAACTCCATCCTTCACCTCGAATACATCGAGTAATAGCCGTCAGGAAGGTAATTTTAGCTACAGGACCATACAGATACTGTCCCAGTACTTGTAAGAAACTCTCTATTTCTTCCGTGAGTAATTACCCTGTTGCAAACAGGCAGGCTGAAACGCGATCTTCCGGGCAGCAGGTCACCTACCTATGGGGTCGCCAACGTACCGGAACATGGATGTGCTGGTACGGATTCACCCACTCAAAATTCGCTCAGGGAGAAATGAATGTTTTTGAGAGGCATCGTACCGTCATGGTTTGACATAGAAAACCGCATCACTCATGCGATGGGCTATCAGGGAGGCGCAACTTATCGCACATACTCGAACGAACGAGTCGATTCCATTGGGCTCAAGATTCGCCGCGTCAGTAGCGTCAGGACCGCGTTCATCCATGCTGAATGGGAAGCAGGCCGCGTATTGAGGCAACGCTACGCAGATCTCGACATTTCCAGCGTTCTGAACGATCTGATAGATGCCGTGAGTCAAATGGCAATGATCGTCGCAGGTAGCGTGTTGACGGGCGCAACCGTCGGTGCAGGCTTCGGAGCTTTCTTCGGCGGCGTTGGCGCGGTTCCATTGGGTGTTGCGGGCGCAGCAATGGGATTGCAGGTCAGCACCTGGATACTCGGCATGCTCGGTCTTGAATCTATCGCCGAGTTCTTCGTCGACGGCTTACCGAAGATTGCTGAGCACTACGTGAGAGGCATCAAAGCCGCATGGAACGGACCTCGCGGCGAGCCCGGCTTGAGTCCTTTCATTCAGGATGATCCTTATGCTCAACAGAGTGCGACTCATCACATCGCCTTAGGACATGTTGAAGTCGTGACTCTGCTTCTGGGTGCCATCGTAGCCTACCTCACGCGAGGCAGAGGGAACGCGACAGTCCTCGCGCAGGAAATGCGGGGCAGTCCCAAGGGCGCGCGTTTAGGTCAGTGGATGCTGGAGCATGAAGATGCCCTGAGAAAAAGACCTGAATTTCAAGGGCGGAATTCCGGCAAAGGTACGTTCGAGGATCAGAAGCCCTACTCACCTTCCATCGAGTCGCTTTCGGATAAACGCCTTGATGCCAAAAGGGCTGAAAAGGTGATACCCAGCCCCACAAGCCCAACTTATAAAGAACTCCAAGGGTTGAACAAGGATTTCCAAGCACACCATATTCTGCCTCAATACTTGGGCAAAATGCTGGGTTATACAAAGAACGATATGCTGGACCATCCAGCAACCTTAATTACACAATACAGCCACACCGGCAAAATCAACCCAGAAGCGATGCACAAGGCAATAAGTAAATATTTACCGCCTCTGGCTGGTGGGAAACCGGCAAGCTATACTGCTGAGCAAATAAATCTTGGACTGCGCAAAGCCTACGAAGAAATCGGAAGGCCTGAGCTATTTGAATCAATAAGACATCTGATCAGGTAGGTATTCAAACATGCGTGAAAAACAAGTTTACGACCTGACGCTTGGTGATCTGGCCTACAGCGGCATATGGGTTTTCCCTATGGACGACTCAGTAGAAGACGAGCTTACTGTACGTCCTCTTTCTGAAACCGAGTCAAGCGTTGACTCTCAAATTATCGTCCGCGCCCATTTTACAGGCAGGGACGGAAGCCATTACTTGGGCTATTTGTACTGGGATGGCGACGAAAGCGTAGAGTACTTGAAGCCAGTGATTCTTCTTGATGACAGCACAGCGGTGTCATTCTGGAACGGCATCATGAAGCCTTCCTGGGATGAGTATCCAGAACAAGCGAAGGCAGTGAGAAGCGCGCTCCCTCTCACCTACACATCAGAAGCTTTTTCTAAATTGCCAGCAATAGCAGGCACGCTGACCGGGCTTGCTTATCTGGACGACGAAAAAATTGCCTGGATAAAATAACCGTAAGCATTAGTCAGGAAAATATTTATTCCGCTAGCGCATCGCCTGCACCTAACATGCGATGCGTAATCCTTATACTGCATAAACCAAATACTATGTTGTACGTGTTAACACGTCTGCTGTTAATCACCGGCCCAACATTAAAAACACAGTGACCTACGAATTGCATCCTTAAGCACACGCGCTACACTGGGGGTGGTATTAAATTTTTCGGAGATCACTATGTACGTCGATATAACGACTGTCCACGCCCGTCTGGTCAGTCAGATAACGGCATTCAATCAGATGTGGCCTCAGTGGGTGGTTCATGGGCAGGTGTGGCAGTTGCCGGTGCTGGCGCAGCAGAAGGCGCTGGATCTGATTGAGGTGCAGCCGCTGGAGGGTCAGGCGGCGATTGAGGCGACGGTGCGGGCGATGTCGTTGTTCGAGCGGCTTCCCGGTCAGGCGCCGGGGACGGTGATGCGGTTGCCGGGTTATTTTGCGTTGAGCCGCAGTGTGTTGCCTTGGGTGAAGGAGATCAATCAGCTCAAGGATGACTTGATGGCGGCGATCGAGCAGACGCGGATCGAGCTCAATCTGGCGACCACGGCGCGGTCGAAGATTCTGCGTCAGGCGCTGGGGCCGATGTTCAGCATGAAGCAGTTGGGGCGTCACACGCAGGTGTTCGATATCTGCCCTCGCCTGATCGTGTTCACCTGGGCCGGACACACGACGGGCGGCGAGCGGGTGGCGGTGAGCAAGGTTCGGGAGTTGTTGAGCAAGGCAGCCGAGCAGCAGGCTTCAAAAGACCGAGTGGCTATCGAGCAGACTTCGGCGGGTGCCGAGTTGCGGCGGATCGTCAATCTGTCGGATCAGGCCAGTCTCATCAAGTACAAGAAAGTGGCTCCGCATCCCAGGGCGATGGTGTATTTCTCGGCCAGCTCCCGTTACGACGCCATGATCCACAGCAACCTGCCGATGTTCGTGCTGGCCGGTGAGGAGCCCATCGACGTGCATGAGCTTCGTCACTTCAACCGGAATACGCGCCAGGCCGAGCGGCCTGACAAGAAGCCGCGCATTGAGGTGATCCCGCGCATGAATCTGTTTTTGAACCCGGATGATCTGGTGGGTCAGCGCAAGTCGGCTGCTGTAGTCAGCAAGCCGAGCCCGGTGGCGTCGACGTACTCGGACCGCAATCAAAACAAGGCGGATGAAGCGTAAACCCGCAGGCGACTCCTGCCATGAAACCAATCACTGTCTGGCAGGAGCGGGTAACAAAAGAAGATGACGGTTATTAATCTGCTCATTCAATAAACATAAAAATCCGACGAACAGTGATTGCTTTTCTGAACATTGAACAGTTTTGAACGAACATGTCTGTAATAACCGGTTTGTCTCTACAACTGCATTTGACGGATTGAGCAAAACTCATTTAAACGCGTCCGGGAAAATTTTTAAAAGTCAGACTTTTCAAACCATTAATTGCCTTCACGAATAACGTCAAACATTCCTCAACAACCCCTGACATTCACCCAGATGTGACCCGATAACAATCAGTGTCACACCTCATTTCCTTACAGAAAGTTATCAATACTAACCAACAAAAAAGGGCCGTCACATGGATGGCCCTTTTTTGTTTCAATGGCGGCTCGAGTTATATCTTGAAGCTGGCCACCAGTTGTTTCAAACGCCCGGCCTGCTGGGAAAGCGCGGCGCAATCCTTGAGGGTTTCGTTGAGGTTGGCAACGCCCTGCTGGTTGAGCGAGTTGATCTGGTTGATGTCGATGTTGAGCGTTTCCACCACGGCAGTCTGCTCTTCGGTCGCAGCGGCAACCGACTGGTTCATGCCGTCGATTTCGCCGATGCGGCGGGTCACGTCGCGCAGACGGTTGCCGGCCTGGTTGGCGACTTCGACGCTGCCCTGGCTGGAGGCCTGGCTCTCGTTCATGTTCACCACGGCGTCCTGCGAGCCGGTCTGCAGCTCGCCGATCATGTTGTGGATCTCGTCGGCAGACACCTGAGTACGGTGCGCAAGATTACGCACTTCATCGGCCACCACGGCAAAGCCACGACCGGCTTCACCGGCACGTGCAGCTTCGATGGCGGCGTTGAGGGCCAGCAGATTGGTCTGCTGCGAGATGCCTTTGATCACGTCCAGAATCTGCCCGATGTTGTCGGTGCTGGCGTTGAGCTGGGCAATCTGAGTGCAGGAATCGCTGATCTTGGTCGACAGTTCGCTCATGGCATGGATGGTTTTTTCCACTACCACCTGACCGTCTTCTGCCTGGGTGCGCGCTTCGCTGGCCTGGAGGGAGGCATCCGAGGCGTTGCGGGCGATTTCCTGGGTGGCAGCGCCCAGTTCGTTGATCGCTGCCGCGACGCTGTTGGTGCGCGCGCTCTGCTCATCGAAGCCGATGATCGAGGAGTTGGAAGACTGCACCACGCGCTGCGACAGGTCATGCACCTGCAGCGTGGCGGAGGACACTTCCACGATGGAGGCGTGAACGCGTTCGACGAACTGGTTGAACGAGCTGCCCAGATCGGCGAACTCATCGCGGCCCTGAATGCTCAGGCGGCGGGTCAGGTCACCCTCGCCCTGCGCGATGTCCTGCATGGCACGGCCCATATCGGTCAGCGGGCGCATGAGGGCACGAATCAGCAGGCTCAGCAGCATGGCAATCACGATCACTGCGATCAGGCCGGCAACGATGGCAGAACTGCGGAACTGGCTCAGTGGCGCGTACGCCTTGTCCTTGTCGATCGACAGACCAATGTACCAGTCAGCCGATGGCAGGCCGGTGATCGGGGTGAACGACAGAAGGCGTTGCTGGCCATTCAACGTGACCTCGCGCATACGCTTGTCCAGGCTCAGCGTCTGGCCGGGATAGATGTCCTTCAGGTTTTTCATGACCTGTTCCTTGTCGGGGCTGACGATCACCTGACCGTCACCGCTGACCAGAAACGCGTAGCCCATGCCGCCGAATTCCACCGAGTTGATGATCTTCACCAGCGTATCGAGGCTCAGGTCGCCGCCCGCGACACCGGCCAGCTGGCCGTTGATCTTGATCGGGCTGGCGATGGTCACGACCAGGCCGCCGACCGAGGCCAGATAGGGCGCGCTGATGATGGTCTTGCCAGCATCGACCGTCGATTTGTACCAAGGGCGCTGACGGGGATCGTAACCGGCGGGCATCTCGACGTCGGGACGCTGGGTGAAGGTGCCCTTGCTGTCGCCGACATAGGTGAACTGGAAGGTCGACACCAACGACGACTGGGAAACCAGCCCGCTCAGGTCAGAACCAACGCCTTGATAAGCCACGTCCTGGGTCAGGTTTTCCAGCACCAGAATGCGTCCGCTCAACCAGTTCTGCACGCTGCTGGCGGTCAGTTGTCCCGCCTGCCCCACTGAGGACTCGAGGTTCTGGTTAATGGTGGTGCGTTGCAGATAATCGTTGTAAAGCGTGAACAGAGCGAATGCCAGAACGACAACGCCCGATGCCGCCAGCAGAATTTTATGACGAAACTTCAAAGTCATTTCAAAGCATCTCTAAAGGTATAGGCAGGTCCGAAGACTCGGATAATGGGCCATACAAAGTTGTTTTCCATGAACACTCCATGTGTTCAAACTTCTACAGCCTTTTCACGGCACGAGCACAGGCAGCATTCTGGCGACTGTTTAATGACAGTGCCAAGCTGTTTCAATGTTCTCGAGGCGCCCTTTATAGCCGCGTCGGGCAACGAAAGAAAGCCTGTGAAAGGGGGACAGGCGGTTTTTGATTAATTGTATTTTTTAATTTCAGCTTGGCGAGATGCTGCCGATAGGGTCTGTATCCAATGCCTTGGCGGTCGTATTCACGTTAAATCCTCCAGAGCCCTTACTTTTTACAATGTTGTACCGGAGAACGTCATGAACAGCTGGTTCGCGAACATCAGCGTGAATATGAAGCTGGCCCTCGGATTCGGGCTTGTACTTGTTTTTACTGCCATTCTTGCGCTCACGGGATGGAGCAGCCTGAGTGGGCTGATCGACCGCAGCAACTGGATGAGTGACATCACCTCGCTCAACGCGCAGCTGACCAAGTTACGGGTAACACGCCTGCAATATATGGTGGCCGACGGCGATGAAAAGGTCGCCGAAACCGTTCAGGTCTCACTGGATGGCTTCAAGGCTTACCAGGAAAAGCTGCTGACCTCGTTCAAGAGCCCAGCGAACGTGAAAATGCTCGAGCAGTTGGGCGTGGTGATCGCTGATTATCAGAAATCCCTGAACAACATGCGCAGCGGTTACAAGACCAGCATCGCGTTGCGCAAGGATCTGACGGTTCATGCCACCAAGGTCACCGAGATGCTGGACCGGATTCTGGCCGACGTGAAGCAGCTGGATGCCACGGATGAAAACCGTTTCAACCAGTACGAGCTGATCGTCGGCGCCAAGGACGACCTGATGCAGGCACGCTACGAAGTCCGCGGTTACCTGACTGACATCTCGCCGGAAAACGAACAGTCTGCCGCAAGAAAGCTGGATAACGCGATCAAGAACCTCGATCAGTTGAAAGCCACGTTCGGCAGCACCCATGCCGACGCGCTCAAGCAACTGGAAACGTCCTTCCAGGCCTATCGCACGACCTTGCAGGCGTTCAAGGCGTCCAGCGGCGACATTGCCCAGGCGCGTAAGGAAATGACCACACAAGGGCAGGACATCGTCAAGCTCAGCGAGGCCATGTATCAGCTGCAACTGGATCGTCGCGACGCGGAAAGTGCTCAGGCCCGCAACATGCAGATCGGTTGCACCCTGCTGGCCATGATTCTGGGCATCATTGCCGCGGTGATCATCACGCGGCAGATCACCCGTCCTCTGCAGGAAACAATGGCAGTGGTCGACCGGATCGCATCGGGCGACCTGTCGCAGACCATGGTGGTGACCCGCAGGGACGAACTGGGCGTGCTGCAACAGGGCATCCAGCGCATGGGCACGACCTTGCGCCAACTGATTGGCGGTATCCGCGACAGCGTGGTGCAGATCGCCAGCGCCGCCGAGGAGTTGTCGGCAGTGACTGAACAGACCAGTGCCGGTGTAAACAGCCAGAAAGTCGAAACCGATCAGGTGGCGACTGCGATGCACGAAATGTCGGCCACGGTCGCAGAAGTGGCGCGCAACGCCGAACAGGCTTCCGAAGCCGCGTCGACCGCCGACAAGGAAGCACGCGCCGGGGATCAGGTGGTGAGTGAGGCCATCGGTCAGATCGAAAAACTGGCCGCCGAAGTGGTGCGTTCTTCCGACGCCATGACGTTGCTGGAGCAGGAAAGCGACAAGATCGGCAAAGTCATGGACGTGATCAAGGCGGTTGCCGAGCAGACCAATCTGCTCGCGCTCAACGCAGCCATCGAAGCCGCGCGCGCCGGGGAAGCCGGACGTGGGTTCGCGGTGGTCGCGGACGAAGTCCGTGGCCTTGCGCAACGCACCCAGCAGTCCACCGAGGAAATCGAGAATCTGGTCGCCGCGCTGCAGAACGGTACACGCCAGGTGTCCAGCATCATGCTCAGCAGCCGTGATCTGACGGTCAGCAGCGTGCAGCTCAGCCGCAAGGCCGGCACCTCGCTGAACAGCATCACGCAGACGGTTTCCAACATTCAGGCGATGAACCAGCAGATCGCGGCAGCCGCTGAAGAGCAGAGTGCAGTGGCCGAGGAAATCAGCCGCAGCATCATCAACGTTCGCGATGTGTCCGAACAGACCGCTTCAGCCAGTGAAGAAACCGCCGCCTCCAGCGTCGAACTTGCCCGCCTGGGCGGACAACTGCAGACGATGGTCAGTCACTTCAAGATTTGAGGCAGGCTGCAGAATGAATCAAGCCCGGCATGACCGGGCTTGATTGTTCAGGCGTGACAGGCACTGCCTGAAATGAAGAAGGTGCCCGGAGGTGTCCTCGACTCCACCGACCTCCGTAGTGTTTCATACGGCGCTCTGCCAACTGAGCTATCCGGGCAACATTTATCAACCGTGTCGTCAGAACATCATTCATCTGTTCGACCGTCTGATGGCTTCATTCTGCCGACCCGCCGGGATGGCGCATACTGTAAGAACTGTCAGTTTTTATACCGAATGCGCCGCCTGGCCACCGCGTTAATACCCGAACCGTTTCAGACTCGCATGTTCCGGACGAGCGCTCGTTAACGCGACAACCGCTTTACATATTCAGCCACCGCAATGTGATCAGCCTTTCTTTTACCGGCCTCTATAAACGCCCGGTAATAATCGCTTTCCATTATCAGATCAATGTCGTGCCTGATCTTCTTCTGTATCGAATACGGAATATCCGGTCCGTCATGATGCAGGGTGTAAGCGTTCTCGAGTACTTCAATCAAGCGGGAGCGAAACTTGTCCAGACCGCGTCCGCTGGCCACCCGCTTGTAGGTCGAAAGAAATAAGGTTTCACCGCGCCCCGGCCCTGGACGGGTCACGTAAGCCACGGCGCAAAGGCCGACCCCGCTACGCTTGCGCCAGTGCACGGCAGCGTGCTCGTCGAGCTGCAGCACGTCCTCGCGCCGCCACGCGTGGCCGCTGTGGAGCAAGTGGATGATGGCGGCGTTCAGCGCCCGGCGGGTACCGCTGTAGCGCAAGTCCGGAAAACGCGCATAGACCTGTACCTGTTTGTTCTTCAGGACACGAACAATCCAGACACGACCGCGGGCTTCGCGGGTAATGCCGCGTGGAACGCTATAGGTGACAGCTTCGACAGTTTTGTCGTAACACCTCAGACCTGAAATATCGATTTCAGACGATGTGTTCATGGGTAGTTTCGACTTGAAAGTTTAAAGACCTGACGCAGGAAGCATCATGAACCGAACCGGCAACGTACTGCCTGCGTCGTTAATTAAACGGACACTGTTTCATCAATGAACTTGCCAGACAGCGTTCAATTTTTTAACACCGTCTGGCTCTGGAACTTCGCCACCAACTGTACTTAACTGTAGTTAAGGTTTCCTGAGCAGTCAGGCCCATTTCATGATGGCGAATACGATCACCCTTGATGCATTGAAGGTTGCCGTAGTCATTCCTTGCTTCAACGTAAGAAAGCATATAAGTAACGTCATTACCGGCATCGGCAAGGAAGTCGACCGCATCTATGTGGTGGACGACTGCTGCCCCGAGCGCTCCGGCGAAGAGGTCGAGCAACACTGCCACGACGCACGCGTCGTCATTCTGTTCAACGCCGTCAATCTGGGGGTGGGCGGTGCAGTGATGGCTGGCTACGCGGCTGCGCTGGCTGACGGCATGGACGTCATCGTCAAGCTCGACGGTGACGGACAGATGGATCCGGCCCTGATTCCTGCCTTCGTCGTCCCTATCACTACAGGCGAAGCGGATTACACCAAGGGCAATCGCTTCTTCAATCTGGAAGAAATCAGCCGTATGCCGGGGCTGCGCATCTTTGGCAACGCGACCCTCTCCCTGCTCAATAAACTCTCTTCTGGGTACTGGGATCTGTTCGACCCGGCCAATGGCTACACCGCCATCCATCGAAACGTCGCCCGCCAGTTACCGATGGGCAAGATCAGCCAGCGTTATTTTTTCGAGAGCGACATGCTGTTCCGTCTGGGCACCCTGCGCGCCGTGGTGGTGGACATCCCGATGCACGCCCACTACGGCGACGAAGTCAGCAACCTCAGGGTGTCCCGCGTTTTTGGCGAATTCATTGGCAAGCATGCACGCAATCTGTTCAAGCGCCTGTTCTACAACTATTACCTGCGTGATATGTCACTGGCATCCTTCGAACTGCCGCTGGGCGTGTTGCTATTGATGTTCGGCAGCGTGTTCGGTGCGTTTCACTGGGTGCATGCCTCGCAGACCGGTGTCGCCAATTCGGCGGGGACGGTGATGGTCTCGGCGCTGCCCGTTCTGGTGGGCATCCAGTTGATTCTGGCCTTCATTGGTCATGACGTGCAGGCGGTTCCCAGACGCCCCATTCACCTCCAGAACAAGTACCTGAACAGTGGCGCCTGACCGGGGGGTGTATCTGGCGGCCCTGCTCTGTGTGCTGGGGATTTCCGTCGGGCAGATGCTGTTCAAGGTCACTGCGCGCACTTATGACAGAAGCGGCGACCTGCTCGACCCCATCATGCTGACCTGGTTCTTTCTCTCCCTGGCGCTTTACAAGCGCAAGGACTGACCATTGATCAAGCTCATCATCCTGACGGCCTTGCTGGCTATCGCCATCAGTTTCATTCGCACCACCTGGATAACGCGGACAGTCAGCACCGGATTGAAGATCAGGATGAGCGAACCGACTGCCTTCAGCCTCTGTGTCGTATTTTTATTCCTGCTGCTCACGGCATTGGGTCTGACGGGATCGTCACTGAATCTGGGGCTGCGCAATACGCCGTTCGTGGACGCCGACATGACACGGATCTGGGGCCACGAGCGCCCGATTCGCAGTGACGAATGGCTGGTGCTGACGCCCATGGCCATCGCCCAGCACAACCATACGCCGCGCTATCCGGTGCTCAATACGTCGCTGGGGCTGGACGGACAGAACATGCTGATCGTGGGGATGGCGGGCGTGCCGGTGGCGCATGTATCAGCACTGGCCAAACCGGCGACCTGGGGATTCTTTATCCTGGACCTGAAACGAGCACTGGCCTGGTACTGGTGGTTTCCGCCATTCGGTTGTTTTCTGGCGCTGGCTCACCTGCTGAACGCACTGACGCCGGGCCGCTGGCGACAGGGCTTTCTGTTTGCCCTGCTGTTTGTCGCCGCGCCTTATGTAGTGGCCTGGTCGTTCTGGCCAGCGTATGCCGTGCATTTCCCCTGCGTGGCGTTGTTATGTCTGCTGAAGATCATCAACACCCGCAACACACGGGCCCTGTTGCCACTCGGTGTGCTGGCCGGACTTGCACTGGCAGGCTTTGTGTTGCTGCTGTATCCACCCTGGCAGGTCTCGGTGGGCTGCGTGTTCATTGCGCTGCTGACCGGTGTGATGCTGCGCGGCCGGTTATACCGGCGCATCAGACTCGAGCATTTTCTGGCCATTCTGCTGGCGGTGCTGATCGCTGGCATCCTGCTGGTGAGTTGGTGGCTGAGCGCGCAGGAAGCCATCCACGCCATGGTGCGCACGGTGTACCCTGGGCAGCGCCATATTGAAGTGGGCGGCAATGTGCCCTGGCACATGCTTTTCAAGGGCTACACAAATCTCACAGCGTTGGCCTTCATCGAGCACTCGACAGTCAACCAAAGTGAAATAGCCTCGTTTTACTATTACCTGCTGCCTCTCGCCGCGCTGTTTTTGTTACGCGCCAGGCAGCGGGCGCTGGGCGCGTCAGACATGACCGTGCCGCATCCGGACATGGTGACGGTGCTGATCAACTTTCAGACCCAGGATTTCAATAAGACGGGTGCGAGCCTGGTTCTTGCGCCTGACAGCGACCAGCCACAGCTAAGCCTCAACCCGACGCTGGCGCTGCACCACAGCGAAAAAGGCTGGTCATGGTTCAGAGTCAACGCAGCGCCCGGACCGCGTTAGTCAGAAACACGCGGAGGCCAGGCCAGCCCGAAATCAATGTCGTCCAGCGTCAGGTTGGGGTTGTAGGCATAGTCGCTTCTGATCTTCGGCCAGCGCCGGGCCATATAGGCCACTTCGTTGTCGAAGCGCTGCTGTTTTTCCGGCGAGTCCTCGAAACCGCGAGTAGCCGATTCGTAGTGATACAACTCGGCATACGGCGTCCAGACGTTGACGTAGCCCGCCTCCCGAACACGCAGGCAAAAGTCGACATCGTTGAAGGCGATTCTCAGGTTGACCTCGTCAAGCCCGCCGACCTGCTCGAACACTGATTTCTTGATCACCAGACAGGCCGCCGTCACCGCAGAAAACTCCTGAATCAGCACGGCGCGGGCGAAATAGCCGTGTTGACCTCGGGGCAGAAACTTGTGTGCATGGTTGGCGATGCCGCCTATCCCCAGAACCACCCCGCCATGCTGCAGGCGATCATCGGGAAACCACAACCGCGCGCCCACCGCCCCGACGCCAGGTTGCAACGCCAGCGAGACCATCTCACCCAGCCAGTCCGGCGAAATGACCTCTACATCGTTGTTGATCAACCCGATCACTTGGCCGTGAGCCTGGCTGACCGCCAGATTGTTCAAGGCTGAATAATTGAATGGTCGGTCGTCCCGAAGGACGCGGATATCGGTTTGCTGACCGATCTGTGCGAAATACGCCAGCGATTCGGCTTCGTCCGAGCCGTTATCGATCACGATGATTTCATAATGCGGGTACGTGGTCAGGCGCTGGATGCTGTCGATGCATTGCTTGAGCAAGGCCCAGGCATTGCGTGTCGGGATGATCAGGCTTACCAACGGTGCCGGCTCTGGCAGCGCGTAATGCACCCGGTACATACCAAATGGCAACAACTCGACCTCGCCCTTGCGTCCGGTGCGATGCAGATGATCCTCCAACGCCTTGACCGCAGCATGGACAGCGTACGGTTTCTCATCCGACGCAACGGCAGTGCTGCCTGCATGGATACGCCAGTGATAAAGCACACGCGGAATGTGGACGATCTGCGCAGGGCCGAGTTTTTCCGTACAGCGCAATGCGAGATCGTAATCCTGTGAACCTTCGAACCCTGCTCTGAAACGGCCCACGCGATTGACCAGGTCGCGCTGATAGACGCCCAGGTGAGAGATCATGTTCTGAGAACGGAATAGAAAGGCGTTCCAGTCGGACTTGAAGTACGGCGCACTTCGGTCCCCACGCTGATCAATCTTGTCTTCGTCCGAATAGATCACCCCGACATCGGGATTAAGGACGATAGTGCGAGCCACCCAGTACAAGGCGTGCTCCGGCAGCAGGTCATCATGGTCCATGAGCGCGATGTATCGCCCACGGGCAAGGTCCAGGGCTGAATTACTGGCCGCCGAGATATGACCGTTCTCGCTGCGCACCACGACTTTTATCTGTGGGCTCTGACGCTGCACTTTCCTGAGAAGGTCGTGTACGGCAGGTTGCCGGGAAGCGTCGTCGGCGATGCACAATTCCCAGTGCGGATAAACCTGCTGCCTGATGCTGTCGATGGCCTCGCGAAGCATATCCGGCGGCGGATCGAAGACCGGCATGATGACCGAGATAAGCGGAGGATTTTCCCAGTTGCCGACCTCTTCCAGCATGGCGTGACGAGCGCTGTCACTCAACGTGTCATAGCGTTTGATCCACGCCGCGTAGTCATGACGGTCAGGTACTTCGTTTTCAGAGGCCAAAGTAGCCTGACCGGTCGCATGCCCCACCGCGTTGAACCAGCGCAAGCGCTCCATGAGGCCACGCACACCCTCCTCACGAAATACCATTGCAGCGCGCCGAGTGGTGGCCTGGAAGCCACCGCCGCGGCGAATCAACGCCGGCAGGCGCCGCGAAGCCTTTGCCAGGCGATGTGTGGTCAACACCGTGTGCCGAATCGGCGCAGCCAGCCTGCGGCTGTAGGAATTTTCCAGCTCGTGGATGCGCAGATTCAACTGATGGATGCGCGTGTCCTTTTCACGTTGCAACTCAAGCAGGGCATGTTGCAGTTGCCTGATCAGGTCCTCACGTTCGCGCAGGTCATGTCCATTTCCCTGCAACAACCGTTCGACGGTCTGGATGGTGCCGATCTCGCCTTCGATCACATGCCTCTCGATCAACTGCGTGGCGTTGTCCAGCTCACTGACCCGCCGCGTCAGCGCCTGAATCTGTTCGGACAGGGGCTGTACGGCCGTGCGCAACGAAGTTTCGTGCTGTTGACTCCAATTGAGCCCCTGACTGATGCGGCGGGCGATGACTTCATCGGTGTATAGCACCAGATCGAGCGTCAGGATCAGGTCGCGAATGTCACCACGTGACGACAGGGTGACGGGCAGTTGCAGATACGGATCATCGTCAAGACTGACGAACAGCAGAGAAGAGCCGATGCGCTCCACCTCTTGCAGACCTGACGCCGAAGGCAGCATCGCAGTCTGGCCATCCCACTGCCAGATCACTGCCTGATCCTTTTCGATCCGCAGGTTGTCCAGCGAAAACGTCATGCGCCGGTCGACCGGATCGAGCCGCAGTGATCGAGGTCGGGTTTCAATGCCGCTCAGCGAAAAACGAAGGTGCTGATGTCCGGGCAGCACTTCGAGGCTCAGGGCTGCCTCTTCCCTGAAGTTGCCGACTTCATCGCTGTAGTAAAGCCGGGCCTGTATTTTGGATTCGGTCGGCGACACCCGTTGATTGATGATCCGGTCCGCCTCCCAGTTCAGAAACCGACTGGCGTCAAGACCGGTCACGAACGCCTGGAAATGTGCTTCCTGTTCGATGAAGGCGTCCAGTTGTGCCGGTGTGATTTCCAGCCCTGCATGAAACAGCGTCTCGGTGACGAACTGACGGCGCGTCAGCGGCATCACGCTGCTACAGAAGGGCGTGGCACTGGCGATGAGCAGCAACAGCGCACGTATCAACAGGTGTCCCAACTCGATACCGGCTGCGGCTTCCCATTCGATGTCGATCAGCGTGGGCCGGCCCTCGGCGTCGAGGATGATGTTCTGCGGCACCGCATCGATGAACGCGCCAGGCAGGCGCTCATCCAGACGTTGCAACGACAAGTCGTGGCCCTGCCCCGCCAGCAGGTCCTTCAACGCCAGGCAATAGCGCGCCACGAATGCACCGAATTGTCTGACGGTCCAGTTGGGCGTGCTGGCGATCTCAAGAAACTGCTGGCTGAGCACTCGGCCGCGTCGATAGGGATCGACACGCGAGAGCACATGGCGAAAGTCCTTGTGGGGTGTACCGTCCGTGCGCAGCGGCTCGTGCCGCACCTCGATGTCGTCCGGTGTTTCGATGAACAGGGTCTGCTTGCAGTAGCCGGGCTTTCGGCTGACGTTGTAGTGCCCCGCCAGCAGGTTCGGCATGGTGAGCGGCGTCAGCGAACAAGACGCGGCGATCAGAAACGAGTTGGCCAGATCCATGCCCAGCCCGTTATCCACCACTACAGGCCACACGCGCTCCAGATTGAACAGCGTGGCCCCCGGCAGTTGTGGATCCTTGCGCACGTTCTGCCACAGCAGCGCAGCGGCGTCGAAGTCCGGATGTTCAAAGCCGCGCTGGGTGACGATGGAATTGGGCAGTTTGTAATCCGGCGCGGGAAACAGAAACTCAGAGCGGCTGAAGCCGGCCTGTTCGAGCAGATGCGTCAGGCGCTTGCGACCGAACGTCTGCGGGCCGTTTGCCGGATAACGCCCTTCGACGCCCGCCATCGGCGTTCCCAGATGATCCTCTGGTGCACCGGCGAAATACTTCAGGCCCAACTGGTTTTCAATGGCCAGTAATAAAACCCCATCGGGCTCCAGCAGTTCGCGGACCCTGACCAGCATGTCCAGCGCCGGATCATCGCCCTGATCGAACAGACTGGCGTACTCAAGCACGCCGATCAGGGTGATCACATCGAAGCGCTGCGGCGACTGGAACTGTTCGAAACGTTCGGCAATCAACGTGACATTGTCCAGGTCACGTGTCCGGCTGGCCGCGATCCGGGCTCGGCGCGGGCTGCCTTCAAGGCTCAGCACCGTGGCACCGCACTCGCCCAGATAACGGCTGATCGCCCCACAACCGGCGCCTATTTCAAGCACCCTGCCTGTCAGGCAATGCTCGAAGGGACGCAACAGATTGCTCCGTGCGCGGCCCAGATGATAAAGCGATACCCAGTCGGTGCAGTGCCGGCCCAGTTCGGTTGAAAGCACGCTCAGGTCTTGCGCCTGGCGCACGATGTCGGCCAGACGTTCTTCATGCTCATCGCCATCGCTGTACGCCAGCCCTTTGTAATCAGGACGCGCCCACACGCCCGTACGCCGGTCCAGACGGTATCCGCTCTGCTCAAGATGACTCATTTAGGCTGTTCCTGATCGAAGTCCATGATGAGGGCCAGATCGACCAGCCCGAACAGCGTGGGGGTCGGGGCCACAACAATGTGAATGGCGTCGTAGCGACGATCATGGGGAACGATCTCTTCGCCCTCGCGAGAGGCAACGCCCAGAGAAATGAAGTAATCACCTGCTGCCAGCCGGTTCCTGAAACGCAGACACGCCCTGAGTTGCGAACCCGCCTCGTAGAATTGCCGGCTGGCCACGCACTCCAGCAGCCAGGAATTGCTGCCATAGACTGTGACGCCTTCCTTGGTCTTGACCGTGAAGCCCAGCACCGGATGGCTGACCAGTCGATTGAAACGGATCGCCACCTGCAACAGCACCTCGGCGCCCGGCTCGATACTGAGTGGAAACTCGCGCCCTTCAACAGCCAGGTTAAAGTCCGTCAGCATGGCCGCACCATCGCCCCAACGGTATTCATGCGGATTGAAACCGGGGCGCGACTCGAAGGCATCCTGCTCGAAATTCAGCATCGGTCTCTGAGTGCGAGCGGTGGGCTGTTGCGGGCAAAGCTCCTGTGCGACAGGGCTCGGCGATGCCTGCGCCACATGGCGTTCACGGCCGAACAGAATGTCCATGTAGCGGTTGACGACAGCACGCGGGGCGCCGCTCATTTCCACCCGGCCACCTTCCAGCAGAATCGCCCGGTTGCAATGAGTAACCACCTGTTCGCTGGCATGCGTGACCAGCAGGATGCTGGTGCCGTTCTGTTTGAGTTGTCGCAACCGCTCGAAGCACTTGGCCTGAAATTTCGCATCGCCGACCGACAGCGCTTCATCGACGATCAGAATCTGCGGATCGACCTGTGCCTGCACAGCAAACGCCAGGCGCACCGCCATGCCGCTGGAGTAGGTTTTGACCGGCTGGTCGATGAAGTCGCCGATGTCGGCAAAGCCTGCAATGGCGCTGAAGCGCTGATCGACTTCGTCGCGGCTAAGCCCCAGCACCGAGGCGTTCAGATAGACGTTCTCCCGGCCGGTGAATTCGGGGTTGAAACCTGACCCCAGTTCCAGCAAGGCTGCAACACGGCCCTGAATCTGAACCGAGCCACCGGTCGGCCGCAGGATGCCGCAGATGATTTGCAGCAGCGTCGATTTGCCTGAACCGTTGCGACCGACCAGCCCGACGGTTTCACCGCGCCGCACCTCGAAATCGACATTGCGCAGCGCCCAGAACGCCTGCCCATAGGTCGTCACCGGCATGAGCAACCGACGCTGCACCCTCGGCACGAGCGAGTGCAAGACCCGATCCACGGGCCGGTCATAGCTGTAATAGCATTTGGAAATATCACGGACGCTGATCGCGATTTCGTCAGAGGACATCGGCAAACCCCTTGCGGGCTGTCTGAAAGATACCGAAGCCTGCTGCAGCGATCGCAAGGGCGATCAGCATTGCCAGCGCCATGCTTTGCCAGTCCGGCCAGTTTCCGAACAGCAGCACATTGCGGCTTTCTTCGATGATGTAGGTCAGCGGGTTGAGCTTCAGCCAGGGCTGGTAGACCGCTGGCAAGGCGGCCACCGGATACAGTACCGGCGAGAGGAACAGCAACACGGTGGTCAGCACGCCGATGACCTGGCTCACATCGCGCAGGTACACGCCCAGCGCGGCCAGCAACCAGCTGAAGCCCAGAGTGGCTATGCCCAACGGCAGCAGCACCAGCGGAAACAGCAATGCCGTCCAGTACAGGGTGTGAGTCAGAATGAACTGCGCCAGCAGCAGTACGACAAGGCTGGTGCCTGTATGAAAAATGGCCGAGCCCAGCGCTACGACTGGCAGTATCTCCAGAGGAAAGACCACTTTCTTCACGAAACTGCCGTTGCTCATGATCAGCGACGGCGCTCGGTTCGCACATTCGGCAAACAGGCCATGCACGATCATGCCCACGAACAGCAGGATGGCAAAACCACCCTTGCTGGGGTCCTGCCCGACCCAGCGGGCCTGGAAAACTTCGGAGAACACGAAGGTGTACACCGCAAGCATCAGCACCGGGTTGAAGAACGACCAGGCGATACCGATCACCGAACCACGATATCGGCCAATGACTTCGCGCCGGGTCATGGTGATGATCAATTGTCGGTGACGCCACAGGCTGCGCAGCATATCCAGAGGACCGGCAGCTGGCGCCAGATGAGCGCTCAACATGATGGCTCCTGCATTTCGGGCGGAGGATCAAAGCAATGGAGAATTCAGATCGCCACGAGCATGGCTACCGCCCCTGAGACAGACTCACAGGCGTAAAACGCAACGAAGGGTTCGAGGCGTCGGAAAGCATCAGGGCAGACAGTTCGCGCGAGGCATTTCCGAAAATCAGTGTGGCAGCCAATGCGCGAGTCAGACGTGTCGGGCGATGGATGGTTGCAAGTGTTTCATCAGGTTGACGGCAGCGCTTCGTGTTTGTCGCAGGCAAACATCGACTTATCAAACGCCTGTCTTTTGAAGCGCCGACATCTGTGTCTGCCCGGCGGGCGTGGGCGCGCTTGGCCGCCTCCCACAGTCCGGTGTCTGCTGCACGACTGCGCTGCACCGGAATGTGGTGGGGCCATTACGCTTTGACTGCCCTGATCAAGCCTGCGGCGGCTGTCCGTTGGAAGCCGACAGACCGCCATCCACCGGCAGGTTGACGCCCGTGACAAAGCGCGCATCGTCGCTGGCCAGGAAGGCAATCACATCGCCAATGTCTTCAGGCTCGGCAGGGCGGCCCAGCGCGATGCGTTCCTTGAACTTGGCCATCAGCGCGGCGTTGTCCATCATGTCGTCGGTCAGCTCACTGCGCGTCAGCGACGGGCACACCGCGTTGACCCGCACACCGTCGGCGCCGTGGTCCAGCGCGAGCGCGCGGGTAAAGTTGGTGATCGCGCCTTTGGCCGCGTTGTAGAAACTCATGCCCCAGTCTCCGCCCATACCGGACACCGACGATACGTTGACGATGTTGCCCTTGCTGACGATCAACGCAGGCATCGCACTGCGGGTGCAATAAAAGACGCCGTCCAGGTCCACCGACATCAGCTCTTTCCAGTCCTGCACTTCAAGTTCAGTGACCTTGCCGGACTTCACGATGCCCGCATTGTTGACCAGCACGTCCAGGCGGCCGAAGTGACTGGCGACTTCCTTGAACAGCGCCTCGACATCGCTCAGATCCGCCACGTCGGCAGCCCTGACCAGGTGCCCTTCGCCCTCCAGTTGCGCGTGTACTTTTTTCAATTTCTCTTCGTTGCGGCCGACGAGCACCACGCTGGCCCCTTCCCTGGCAAAACGCTTAGCGGTGGCTTCGCCGATTCCGGAACCGGCGCCTGTGACCACAACGACTTTCTGGGTGAAACGATTCATTGAAAATGCTCCGAAAAAGTGAATACGTGTCTGGTGGACTGTGAGGCCCCCGGCCGCGTTCACTCTCATTCACGTGAGGCACTTTCAGGCCCTCTGAAACGGTCGATATTCGACTAATCGTGCGTTGACAAACCCCACGCACCCTGTAAATAATCGGCGAAGTTGTACGACAACCTATGACGCCAAAACAATAAAAACAAAGCCGGGGCCCATCACATGAAGACTCGCGTCCGTATGCCCGCTCTACCTTGCGTAACCCTCTGGATCGCCGTCGCCGCGGCAACGTTCTATCCTCTCGCAGCACCCCAAGACACACGTGTTTTATAGATTTCGCTGACTGTCAGCGGACGGTACCCGGCTGTCTTTCGGCCGGGGCCATGCCTGGAAACAGGCATCACATAATCCTCGTCGGTGTCGGCTCTTGCCTGTGCAAGGCCAGAAAAGAGGACAGTTACGTTAAACCAAGGGAGCACAACAATAATGACATCTCACACCACCCGTTCGCGCATCCTGCTGGGCGTTGGCAGCATGACGCTGCTTTGCCCGATGATGAGCATGGCCGAAGGCTTCGTGGACGACACCAAGGCCACGCTCAACCTGCGTAACGCCTATTTCAACCGCAACTTCACCAACCCCGCGTTTCCCAATAGTGCAGCCCCGCAGAGCAAGGCTGAGGAATGGACGCAAAGCTTCATCCTCGACGCCAAGTCGGGCTTCACTCAAGGCACGGTCGGGTTTGGTGTCGACGTGCTGGGGCTGTATTCGATCAAGCTCGATGGCGGTCGCGGCACGGGCGGCACGCAACTGTTGCCGATCCACAGCGACGGTCGTCCGGCAGATGATTTCGGTCGTCTGGGCGTGGCGGGCAAGGCACGTTTTTCCAAGACCGAACTGAAGGTCGGCGAATGGATGCCGGTGCTGCCGATCCTGCGTTCCGATGACGGCCGCTCACTGCCGCAGACCTTCCAGGGCGGACAGATCACGTCCAAGGAAATCGACGGCCTGACGCTGTATGGCGGTCAGTTCCGTGGCAACAGCCCGCGTAACGATGCCAGCATGGAAGACATGTCCATGAACGGTCGCGGAGCCTTCACGTCCGACCGCTTCAACTTTGGCGGCGGTGAATACGTCTTCAACGAAAAACGCACCCAGGTCGGCGTCTGGTACTCGGAACTGCAGGACATCTACCAGCAGCAGTTCTTCAACCTGCTGCACAGCCAGACCTTCGGGGACTGGACCCTGGGCGCGAATCTGGGCTACTTCATCGGCAAGGAAGACGGCAACAAGCTGGCCGGCGATCTGGACAACAAGACCGCCTATGCCCTGCTCTCGGCCCGTTACGGCGGCAGCACCTTCTATGTCGGCCTGCAGAAACTCAGCGGCGACACGGCCTGGATGCGCGTAAACGGCACCAGCGGCGGCACACTGGCCAACGACAGTTACAACTCCAGCTACGACAACGCCAAGGAAAAATCCTGGCAACTGCGTCACGACTATAATTTCGCCGTACTGGGTGTGCCCGGTCTGACCCTGATGAACCGCTACATCAGTGGCGATAACGTGCACACCGGCGCTATCACCGACGGCAAGGAGTGGGGCCGGGAGTCGGAACTGGCATACACCGTACAAAGCGGTACGTTCAAGAACCTGAACGTCAAATGGCGTAACTCCAGCTTGCGACGCGACTTCAGCGCCAACGAGTTCGATGAAAACCGCGTCTTCATCAGCTACCCGCTGTCGTTGCTCTGATGCATCAGACCAGGCCCTTCCGCTGGGTGGGCCTGGTCATGCGCAGGCGTCTGAGCGGCGGTTGACCAGCCGACGACTTAATACTTTGGACGCGTTGACAAGCAGCGCGGGGGCTGCCGATAATCCGGCAAGTCATACGACAACAGATGACAAAAATAACAATCAGGAAACTTCCTCATGGCATCGGCTCACACTACGCAGACTCCCTTCAATCGCCTCCTGCTGACAGGCGCGGCAGGTGGCCTGGGCAAGGTATTGCGCGAAACGCTGCGTCCCTACGCGAACATTCTCCGACTGTCCGATATCGCCGAAATGGCTCCGGCCGCCGGCAGCCATGAAGAGGTCCAGGTCTGCGACCTCTCTGACAAGAACGCCGTTCATCAGTTGGTCGACGGCGTTGATGCCATTCTGCATTTCGGTGGCGTTTCCGTAGAGCGGCCGTTCGAGGAAATCCTTGGTGCCAACATCTGCGGTGTATTCCACATCTACGAAGCCGCCCGCCGTCACGGCGTGAAGCGCGTGATCTTCGCCAGCTCCAACCACGTCATCGGTTTCTACAAACAGGACGAAACCATCGACGCCCAGTCACCGCGCCGTCCGGACAGCTACTATGGCCTGTCCAAATCCTATGGCGAGGACATGGCCAGCTTTTACTTCGATCGCTACGGCATCGAAACCGTCAGCATCCGCATCGGTTCCTCGTTCCCGGAACCGCAGAACCGCCGGATGATGAGCACCTGGCTCAGCTTCGATGACCTGACCCAACTGCTCGAGCGCTCCCTGTATACACCCGATGTCGGCCACACCGTTGTGTACGGCGTGTCGGACAACAAGACCGTCTGGTGGGACAACCGTCTGGCCAGCCATCTGGGTTATACCCCCAAGGACAGCTCCGAAGTGTTTCGCGACAAGGTCGAAGCCCAGCCGATGCCAGCCGCCGATGATCCGGCCATGGTCTATCAGGGCGGCGCCTTCGTGGCTTCCGGGCCGTTTGGCGACGAGTAACTACCGCTCATCTACAACCTGAACAGTCTGGAGAAACGAGCGCCATGGATGCCGAACTGATTCTGGATGCGCAAAACGCTACCGGTGAGAGCCCTGTCTGGAGCGCCCGCGATCAGGCGCTGTATTGGGTCGACATCCCGGCAGGCCACCTGCATCGCTGGAGCGCACGCGATGGCAGCACCCGCCACTGGAAAGCCCCGCAGATGCTGGCTTGCATCGCGGCCGACGGCAAAGGTAGCTGGGTCGCAGGCATGGAGACCGGCCTGTTTCACCTGCAGCCCGGCGACAGTGAAAGCCTGACCGCCACACCTCTGGTCGAGGTGACGCACGCACAGTCCGGCATGCGCTTCAATGATGGTCGTTGCGACCGTCAGGGGCGTTTCTGGGCCGGCACGATGCTGATGGACATGAATGCCGGTGCCGTGGTCGGTGCAATGTATCGCTACAGCGCAGGACAACAGACGCTGGAACCGGTGCTGAAAGACTTCATCGTGCCCAACGGTCTGGCGTTCAGCCCCGACGGCAACACGATGTACCTGTCCGACTCGCACCCCAGCGTGCAGAAAATCTGGGCATTCGATTACGACACCGACAGCGGCACCCCACACAACCGCCGCCTGTTCGTGGACATGAACAACCATCCGGGTCGCCCGGATGGCGCAGCCATCGACGCCGATGGCTGCTACTGGATCTGCGGCAACGATGCCGGTCTGATCCATCGTTTCACCCCACAGGGCAAGCTCGACCAATCATTGATCGTGCCCGTGAAAAAACCCGCCATGTGCGCATTCGGCGGCACGAACATGGACACCCTGTTCGTGACCTCAATCCGCCCAGGCGGCGATCTGAGCGATCAACCACTCGCCGGTGGTGTGTTCGCTCTGCGGCCCGGCGTCAAAGGCCTGGAGGAGCCTGTTTTCCGGGATTGATCCACACACTGAGCCACCACACTGAAGCAACAGCACTGAACCCAATAGCACCGACCAAAAACAAGAAAATCGGAGATATCCATGGACTTCAAACGCACACTTCTCATCGCTGCACTTCCGCTCGCGTTCTGCATGTCTGGCATCGCGCAGGCCGAAGTAAAAATCAAGTTCGCCGAAGTGCACCCTGCCGGCTATCCGCCGGTTGTGGCCGAGCAGAACATGGGCAAAAAGCTGCAGGAAGAAACCAAGGGCGAGATCAGCTTCAAGATGTTCGCCGGTGGCGTGCTGGGCTCGGAGAAGGAAGTCGTCGAGCAGGTACAGTCCGGCGCCATCCAGATGACCCGCGTCAGCCTCGGCATCGTCGGCCCCGTAGTACCGGACGTCAATGCGTTCAACCTGCCGTTCGTATTCCGTGACCAGGCGCACATGCGCACCATCATCGATGGCGAAATCGGTCAGGAGATGCTCGACAAGATCACCAACTCCAACTTCAACATGGTCGCTCTGGCCTGGATGGACGGTGGCACACGCAACCTGTACACCAAGAAGCCGGTACGCAGCATCGCCGACCTCAAGGGCATGAAGATTCGCGTCCAGGGCAACCCGGTGTTCATCGACACCATCAATGACATGGGCGGCAACGGCATCGCCATGGCCACCGGCGAGATTTTCAGCGCCTTGCAGACCGGCGTGATTGACGGCGCGGAAAACAATCCACCGACCTACTTCCAGCACAACCACTACCAGAACGCCAAGTTCTACACCATGACCGAGCATTTGATCCTGCCGGAACCGGTGGTGATGTCGAAGACCACCTGGACCAAGCTCACCCCGGATCAGCAGACCCTGGTGAAAAAACTGGCGCGTGAAGCGCAGATGGAAGAGCGCGCGCTGTGGGACAAGGCATCGGCCGCTGACGAGGCCAAACTCAAGGCCGCAGGCGTGGAGTTCATCACCCTGACTCCAGAGCAGAAAAAAGCCTTTTATGACGCGACCCAGCCGGTGCGCGACAAATACGGCGCGCCTTACAAGGACCTGATCAGCCGCATCGAAGCGGTCCAGACCGATCCTGCGCTGATGGCAAAAACCCAAGCTGCCCAATAAGACAGTCCGATAACGCCGCGGGGGCGAGCGCCAGCTCGTTCGCCGCCGCTGTGGTGAGCCTCCATGAAAAATACGTTATTGCGCATCAACGACACGCTGTATCGAGTCTGTATCGGGATCGCGGGGCTGTCGGTCCTGACCATGACCCTGATCATTCCCTGGGGCATCTTTGCCCGTTACGTGCTGGGCAGCGGCTCCAGCTGGCCGGAACCGGTCGCCATTCTGCTGATGGTGGTGTTCACCTTCTTCGGCGCAGCAGCCAGCTACCGCGCCGGCGCACACATGGCGGTGGCCATGGCGGTGGATCGCATGCCGATGCACCTGCGCAAAGTAGCCGTGGTGGTCGTGCAGATCCTGATGGCCATCGTTGCGCTGTTCATGATCTTCAAGGGTTTCAAGCTGTGCGCTACCACCTGGAACCAGTTTCTCGGTGAATTGCCCAGCCTGCGGGTCGGCATCTCGTACCTGCCCATTCCCATCGGCGGCATCGTGACCCTGATTTTCGTCCTGGAAAGGATGTTCCTGGGTGACCAGAGTCACCGCTCCGTCATGCGGTTCGACGTCATTGAAGAAAGCGAAGGTGCCGCATAAATGGACGCATTGATACTGTTGGGCAGCTTTATCGCACTGATCCTCATCGGCATGCCCGTGGCCTATGCGCTGGGTCTGTCGGCACTGATCGGTGCCTGGTGGATCGAGATCCCGGCCGACGCCCTGATGATTCAGATCGCGGGCGGCGTGAACAAATTCTCGCTGCTGGCGATTCCGTTCTTCGTGCTGGCCGGTGCGATCATGGCCGAAGGCGGCATGTCACGAAGGCTGGTGGCCTTTGCCGGGGTGCTGGTGGGCTTCGTACGCGGCGGGCTGTCACTGGTCAACATCGTGGCCTCGACCTTCTTTGGCGCAATCTCCGGTTCGTCCGTCGCGGACACCGCTTCGGTGGGTTCGGTGCTGATCCCGGAAATGGAACGCAACGGCTACCCTCGGGATTTCTCGACTGCCGTCACGGTGAGCGGCTCGGTGCAGGCCCTGCTGACACCTCCCAGCCACAACTCGGTGCTCTACTCGCTGGCCGCAGGCGGCACGGTGTCCATCGCGTCGCTGTTCATGGCCGGGATCATGCCGGGCCTGTTGCTCAGTGCGGTGATGATGGGCCTGTGCATGATCTTCGCCCGCAAGCGCAACTACCCGAAAGGCGAAGTGATTCCGATGCGCCAGGCGCTGAAGATTGCTGGCGAAGCGCTGTGGGGCATGATGGCCCTGGTGATCATTCTGGGCGGCATCCTGTCCGGCGTGTTCACGGCGACCGAATCGGCCTCCATCGCCGTGGTCTGGTCGTTCTTCGTGACCATGTTCATCTACCGTGACTACAAGTGGCGCGACCTGCCCAAGCTGATGCACCGGGCGGCACGGACCATTTCCATCGTGATGATTCTGATCGGTTTCGCCGCCAGCTTCGGGTACATCCTGACGCTGATGGAAATTCCGATGAAGATCACCACGGCGTTTCTGACCCTGTCGGACAACCGTTACGTGATCCTGATGTGCATCAACGTGATGTTGCTGCTGTTGGGCACCATCATGGACATGGCACCGCTCATCCTGATCCTGACGCCGATCCTGCTGCCCGTGATTACCAGTGTCGGCGTAGACCCGGTGCACTTCGGCATGATCATGCTGGTCAACCTCGGTATCGGCCTGATCACACCGCCGGTGGGTGCAGTGCTGTTCGTGGGCGCGGCGGTGGGTAAAGTCACCATCGAAGCGACCGTAAAAGCCCTGCTGCCATTCTACCTGGCCCTGTTCATGGTTCTGATGCTGGTGACCTACATTCCGGCAATCTCGCTTTGGCTGCCAGGCGCTGTGCTCTGAACCTTCGTTACTGACTGTCAGCCCTCGCGAGCGCCTGTTCGCGAGGGTCGTGACAGCGCCGCTTTTTCCAGCCAAGGAGGCTGGTCCCGCATGTCCGCCCCTGCCCTGTTCCCCCGCCACATCGCCGTCCTGATACTGGCGCTGCTGGCTTGTTCCTTTGCCGGCAATCACATTGCCGCACGCATTGCCTTCGACCATGACACCGGCCTGCTGCTGGCGATTCTGTGTCGCTCCGGTGTCACCCTGCTGGTGCTGGTCAGTCTGGTGTTGCTGCAACGCGAACGGCTCAACCTGCCCGCCAGCACCTGGCGCTGGCAACTGCTGCTGGGATTGCTGATCGCGACCCAGAGCTTCTGCATCTACTCGGCCGTGGCACGTATCCCGGTCGCACTGGCCTTGCTGGTGGTCAACGTCTCACCGATCCTGCTGGCGCTGCTGACCTGGGCGCTGGGCGGTGCGGCACCGACGCGCCGGGCTGCGGCACTAATGGGCCTGATCCTGTTCGGTCTGGTGCTGGCACTCGACGTGCCGCACCGGCTGTCCAACCCCGGCAGCAGCGAGCCACAGTGGCTGGAAGGCATTGCCTACGCCTTTACCGCAGCGGTGGTGTTTGCCTTCGCGCTGTGGATCACCGACAACAAGCTGTCCAGCATGCGCGGGACAGTACGCAGCATGCTGACCATGGTTGTGGTGTTCATCGCTGCCGCCGTGGCCGGTGCCAGCGGCCTGCTGCCCGGCGGTGTGGACCTGCCGACAAGCCGCATCGGCTGGACCGCGCTGGCCAGTCTGGTACTGCTGTATGGCGTTGGTTTTTCCCTGCTGTTCATCTGCATGGCACGCCTGGACATCGCCCGCAATGCGCCGGTCATGAACATCGAACCGGTGGCGAGCCTGCTGTTTGGCTGGTTGATTCTTGATCAACTGCTCAGCAGCGGCCAGGTCATCGGTGGGTTGATCGTGGTCAGTGGTATCGTCCTGCTGACCTGGCGTCGCGCCACACCGCCTTCACCGCCGAAATCCGTCACTTCCGAAAAGGCTCCGTACCATGCCCGCGAACGTTCTGACCCTTGAAGACGGCCTGACCCGGCTGACCCTTGCCCCCGAGACAGGCGGCAGCCTCGTCAACTGGACGGTCCTGAGCAGCGGCCAGCCCTTGCTGCGCCCCAGTTCCGATGAAGCCCTGGCCGCAGGCACGCCTCGCAAACTGGCGCTCTACCCGCTGGCACCCTGGTCCAACCGGATCGGCAACGGCGGCTTCGACACACCCGATGGCTGGCTCGCCCTGTCGCCCAATAGCGCCAACGATGCGCTGCCCATTCACGGCAGCGCCTGGCAGCAGGCCTGGCACGTGAGCGAGCAGAGCGATACACACGTCTGCCTGCAACTCGACAGCCAGATTCCCTTCGCCTATCAAGCCCGGCTGCGCTACACGCTGCGCGACGGCCAGCTGAGTATCGAGTTGCGTACCACCCATCTGGACACACGCGCCGCCTGGCACGGGCTGGGGCTGCACCCCTACCTGCCGCGCACGCCGCACACACGCCTGCAGGCCAACGCCTCACAGGTCTGGCTGTGCGACAAAGCGGGTCTACCCACTGAGCTGCGGGACCTGCCCGCCGACTGGGATTTCCGCCACGGCAACGCGCTGCCCCACTCCAAACTGGACAACGGCTTCACCCAATGGGATGGACGTGGCGTCATCCGCCAGACGGATCTGGGTTACGAACTGCACTGTGAGGCCAGCGGCAGCGAGTACTTTCTGGTGTTCTGCCCGCAGGACCTGGACTTCTTCTGCTTTGAACCGGTCAGCCACCCGGTCAACGCCCACCACCTGCCGGGGCACCCTGGGTTGCAACTGTTGCAGCGTGGCGAGTCCATGACGCTGGGGTTCAGCCTGCTCTATCGGGCGCTTTAGCCTGTCGATTCAGGGTGAGATGATCAGCATCGAGGGGCCTTTCAGCTGAGTCAGCCCCGAAGCGCTGGCGCACTCGTTGCTCACTTTCGAATCAAGGTTTCCCAGCACGAAAACAGTCATCGCTTTGGCCCCCTTGTAACGACCGTCCACAATGCTTCCCGTACCGACAAGGAGGGTCGTGAGCTTATCTTCCTCCCTCTCAAGGCTTGCGTTGAACGTGTAGGTACTGGTGACGCGGTCATTCCACCTGATCACCCACGTGATGGGCGAGGCCAGGGTGCGCAGCGCCTGGCAGGAGAACGTCGCCTGAAAGCGTTGCTCCGATGAAGCACTGACGGCCAGATCCGAGTCCCGGGAAACGCAGGCACCCCAGTAGCTCCTGGCTGAGACAGTGACCAGGCGATTGTCATTGGCAAGCCCCGGTGACCACACGATGGTGTGTATTCCGGTTGTGCAGATCACGAGAGGTTCAGCCTCAGCGACTGCCCGTTCAGGTGCGATGAGAAGGGCTGTGAGCCCGCAGGTCAACAGCGCTGAACCCAGGCAAATCAGACCGGACAAACACCGCTCGGCAACAAGACGCATGATCGGCTCCGTGAACGTGACGATGTTCACCTACCGATGTATCAGCCTGGGTTGTCGGTTTCTACTGTCAGAAATGACAGGAGTCGGGATATACCATTGACATATCCCAAATAGAATTTACTCTGAGTTGTCCCTCGCCCAGCCACGGAGTGATTTCTCATGGAGCAATCAACAGTATTCAAAATTAATCGCAGCCAAGCCGTTCGACTGCCTAAGGCGCTGGCGCTTCCAGACGATGTGAAACGCGTGGATGTTGTCGCTGTGGGCAGAACCCGCATCATTTCGCCAGCGGGTGAAACGTGGAACAGCTGGTTCGATGGCGACAGCGTCAGCGCCGACTTCATGACAGAGCGAGAGCAGCCCGCCGATCAGTTGCGTGAATCGTTCTGATGCTGAGGTACATGCTCGATACGAATATCTGCATCTTCACAATCAAGAACAAACCACTGTCCGTACGTGAAGCGTTCAATCTTCATCATGGCCAGCTATGTATCAGTGCTATCACCTTGATGGAGCTCATTTACGGCGCTGAAAAGTCAGTGAGCCCTGAAAGAAACCTGGCCGTCGTCGAAGGCTTTGCTGCGCGCCTGGAGGTCCTTCCATACGATCGTAATGCTGCTGCCCACACTGGGATGATCAGGGCAGAGTTGGCCAGATCTGGCACACCTATTGGTCCTTACGACCAGATGATTGCCGGCCATGCCCGCTCTCTCGGGCTGGAGGTCATCACAAATAACCTGCGCGAATTCCGTCGCGTCGAGGGCTTGCGCGTAAACGACTGGGTCGTTTAGTCAGCCCGTTACAGCCGATAACGCTATCCGTCCCGCCAGACCCGATAAAACTCCGTCCAATTCCCCTTTTTCCCCTGTGATCCGTTCCCGCTGCGCCTGCGTAACACAAAGGCGTTCCGAACCAAAACCAGACAACGACGATCAGAAGGTGGATCATGAGCATCACTGCCAGTCTCAGGACCTTCTGCCACTTGTCCACCCCATCCAGCGATTCGCCGATAAACCGACTTTGGATCAACGAAGTCAATGCCGTGGCCCGCCAGCAGGACCGCGACAGCTTCATGCGCATTTACGATCACTTCGCGCCGCGTCTGTTGCGTTACCTGACCGGGTTGAACGTGCCGGAAGGTCAGGCCGAAGAACTGGTGCAGGAGGTGCTGCTCAGGCTTTGGCACAAGGCCGATACGTTCGACCCGAGCAAGGCGAGCCTGGGCACCTGGCTGTTCCGGATTGCGCGCAACCTGTACATCGACAGTGTGCGCAAGGACCGGGGCTGGGTGCAGGTGCAGAACTCGCTGGAACAGCTTGAACGGCTGGAGGCACCGCAGGACCGCACGCTCGATTACAGCCAGCGTCAGGAGCAACAACTGGCCACGGCCATCCAGAACCTGCCGACGGATCAAGCCAAGGTGCTACGCATGTCCTATTTCGAGGCGCTCAGCCATCGCGAAATTTCCGAACGTCTCGGTATGCCGCTGGGCACCGTCAAGTCCTGCCTGCGACTGGCCTTCCAGAAACTGCGCTCCCGGATCGAGGAGTCCTGATGAATATGTTAAGACACCCGGATGATTCGACACTGATCAGCTACGCCGCTGGCGCGCTGGCACAAAGCATCGCGCTGGTCACAGCAGCGCATCTGGAGCGTTGTCCGGTATGCCGGGCAAGGTTGAGGGAGGCAGAACAGATCGGCGGCGTGCTGATGCAGCAGCACAGCAGCACCGTAGTGCCGTTGCGTGGACGCGCCGCGATGCTTGAGCGTCTGAAAGAACCCGCTTCGCAGCAGAACCCGGCGATCAACCCATTGCTGGCCTCCAATGAAGACCCCGACTTGCTGCCCGCGTGCCTGCAGGCGCATTTCGGCCAGTACCTGAGTCAGCTGAAGTGGAAAACGCTCGCGCCCGGCGTGCAGCGCGTGCGGGCTGAAGGTATCGCGCAGGGCACTCTCATGCTGCTGAAAAGCGCGCCCGGCGTCAGCATGCCGATGCACAGTCACAGTGGCAGTGAAATGACCATGGTACTCAAGGGTTCCTTCCAGGACGAAATGGGCGATTTCAAGGCAGGCGACATCGCCGATCTGGACAGTGACGTCCATCACCAGCCTGTCGCCGATGGAGAATGCATCTGCCTGCTCGCCACCGATTCACCACTGCGTTTTCACGGCCTGTTTGCGCGCATCATGCAGCCGTTCATCGGTATCTGACTGAACGGCTGCAACGCAGCTGTCAGCGCTGAATGCCGACACCCAGCGAGGCCAGCGCGTCCCAGTAGCCTGGGTACGTCTTGCCGACGCAGTCCGGGTCCAGAATGCGGATACCGGCGATCTTCAGCCCCGCCAGCGCGAAGCACATGGCGATGCGATGGTCGGCGTGGGTGTCGATCAAAGCATCGACCGTCGTACCCGCGAGTGCCGGATTGGCGTTCACCACCAGATCATCCCCCTCCTCGACCGCCAGCCCCGGCGCAATCGCACACAGGCCATGGGACAGCGCCGAAATGCGGTCGCACTCCTTCACACGCAGGTTGGCAATGCCGACAAAACGCACCGGCTGATTATTGAACGCGGCCAGCACGGCCAGGGTCGGAATGGCGTCCTGCATCTGAGAGCCGTCGATCACCGCCGGCATGTTCGGGAAACGGGCGATGATGTGGCTCGCCAGCGCGTCGGGCTGAGTGAATGCGTCAGTGGCGACACCCAGATCGATATCGCCCTGGGTCAGTGCCTGCGCGGCCCACAGGTAGGTCGCTGCGGACGCGTCCGGTTCGATGTGGAAATCTGTGGCGCGATAGCCGGTGGCCGAGACTTTCCAGGCGGCGTCGCCAATGGCCTGAACTTCGGCGCCGAACGCCTGCATCGCCGCCAGGGTCAGGTCGACGTAACCACGTGCACCGATCTCGCTGCCAGTCAGGGCGACTTCCAGCGGCCCCTTGCCACAGGCACCGGCCATCAGCAGTGCCGACACGTACTGACTGGACAGATTGCCATCGATCTCAATGCGCCCGGCAGCCAGACCGCCCTTGCCTTTGATGGCGACCGGCGGGCAGCCGGTCGGTGCGCTGACTTCAACGCCCATACGCTGCAAGGCGTCGACCAATGGGCCAATCGGGCGCTTGCGCATGTACTCGTCGCCATCGACCACGAAGTCGCCTTCGAAGTTGGCCAGTGCAGCGGTCAGAAAGCGCGTCGCGGTCCCGGCATTACCCAGAAACAGCGCCTGCTGCGGCGCCTGCCAATGGCCGGAACTGGTGACCACGAAGGTGCTGTCATCCGGTTCGTCGACCCGCACACCCATCAGGCGCAGGGCCTCGGACATCACGCGGGTATCGTCACTTTTCAGCGCGCCGGTCAGGCGGCTGGTGCCTTTCGCCAGACCGGCCAGCAGCAGGGCGCGGTTGGTAATGGACTTGGAGCCGGGCGGGCTGACACGCCCGACCAGCGGGCGCTCGACAGGCAAAACAGTGAGAGTGGCTTGAGATCGCATGATGTCCCTGAGCGTCAGCGGAAAAATGGCGATCCTAGCACGAGCAAGGCGCAGCGTTCATGGGGCAACGCAGGCCTTTTGGCAAGAACGCAGCCTCAACCCTGACCACCCGACAGCTTCTGCAACTCGGTATTGGCCGCCTGCAGTTGATGACGGTTGGTCGCCACGTCGGTGACGTCGTAGATCACCAGACACACATGGCTGATTTCCCCTGTGGTCGAGCGCAGCGGGAAAAGTGTGGTGTTCTGGTACATGAATTCTTCCTGCCCGGTGATCGGCTGGTAGTTCTTGAAGCGCACCAGATAAGGCCGCTGCTCCCAGATCGTGAACGCTGGCGTGCCCAGGGTCACGACGTTGTCGATCTTCTTGCTGAACCACGCCTGGTTAACGTCGGGAAACAGTTCGAAGAAGGTCTTGCCGATGGCCACGTAAGGCACCACGCCAGAGCGGTTCTCCATGAAGGTGTTCCAGACCGACACCTGATAGTTCAGGTCGAGCACCACGATGCCCACGTCGATGTTTTGCGTGACGGCCAGCAACCAATGCAGCTCGTTGATTTCGATAGCGTTGCTCATGGGGTCAGCTCATCAGGTAGGCGAGTTTTTTGGTCAGCAGGTCGACCGAGTCTTCAGTGAACAGCATCAGCAGATCGAAATGAATGTTGTGACCTTCCACGCTGTAACTGATCTCCACCGCCAGGGTCTTCTTCCAGCGCTGGCTATTGATGCGGATCAGCTCATCAATACCGCCCTGAGCACCCAGCAATTGTGGATGGCCTTGTGAAAAGGCGATATCGATCTGCTCGGCAATACCGCTCAGGCAGGCACCAATCAGAATCGTGGACAGGTCCAGCAGCATTTCCATGTCGGATGAGTCGGGCGAATTGCCGCCCATCAGCTTTGACACGCCGGAGATTTCCGAGTCGTGAAAGATCAAGAGCGCTTCACCGGCAATGCCGCCACCGATGTAACCCTGACAGACTGCCGTAAGACGCTGGTCACTGTGCGCATCGGCGAGCGCCATGTGCAACTCGCCCACCTCGAGCATGTTCACGTTCGGCACCGGCAACTGCACAAACACGCCCAGCACCTTGGCCAGCAATGCGGCAGCCCGGCCCATGGCGACGTTGACCGTTTCGCGGAACGCATCCTGAAAGCTGATGATGCCCTGCCCCGCCGTATGCTGCGTGGCCACAGCGACAGGCAGTGCAGAAGGCTTGCCCAGCAGACCGAGGCGTTCGAGCGTGCTTTTGAGTTCGTCGGGATCGGCCGGTTTTTTCAGGAAAGCCAGCGCGCCCAACTCCATGACACGGCGTACGGCTTCGTCCTGCACGTCCCCGGAGACCACGATGACCTTGGCGTCCAGCTGCTCTTCACGAATCGCTGCCAGAGTCTGGTAACCGTCCATGACCGGCATGGTCAGGTCCAGCAGCACGACCTTGCCCAAGCCTTTGCGGATCGCTTCCAAGCCTTCCTGCCCTTGGGTCGCCATTGTCACCGACACATCCCAGTCGGCAGGCAAAGCCCGCATCAACTGCTTTCGCGCCATGTTGGAGTCGTCGCATATCAATAGCGCAAGAGTGGACATCGTGTAGTTCTCACTGCAAAAAATCAGGCTGCCAAGGGCAGATAGCATCGGTACGGCAACGGGACTAAAACGATTACAGATCAACTGACTGCAAAACCTGTGTCATGATAGATATCATATAGACATCACTCCCGCCACATCTCGAAGTGACACGCTGTCATAGTAGAAGAGTTTCATAAGCCGTCACGTATTGAAACTGATCGTTGTCAGCATTGGCCCACCGCCCGTATTTTTCCCGATGCCTGTCAAATCGGACGGAATGGACATATGATCAAATGATAGATTTACAAACAATCATTCGATAGTAGAGGTGAATCATGTCTCTCGCCATCCGCGACTATCATCCGGCGATGGTCCAGAAGCAGGATTTCTGGCAAAAGCTGGGCATCCCGCCCCGTGGCGACAGCCTGTACACGGCGCTGCGCAACGGATTGCCCTATGAAATTTTCGAGCGTCTGGCGCAGTACACCGACCTCAACCGCTCCACCCTGGCCGAGCATCTGGGTATTGCGCCCGCGACGCTGCAACGTCGGCTGAAGGTGCGTCAGTTCAATCCAGAAGAAAGTGACCGCCTGTTTCGCCTAGCGGCGGTGTACAAGGCGACGCTGGATCTGTTCGAAGACGATACTGAAGCCACTCGCCTCTGGCTGGCCAACCCGGTCAAGGGCCTCGGCAATCGACGTCCTCTGGAAATGCTCGCCACGTCTGCCGAAGCGCAGGCCGTGCTCGACCTGATCGGTCGTCTGGAACACGGAGTCGTGGCTTGATCGCTGTCTATCGCCTGGTCAAGCGCAAGTGGCTGGCCCAGGCACTCGACGGTGAAGGCGCAAAACTCTACGGGGGACGCTGGAACAGTAAAGGCAACGCCTGCGTGTATTGCGCGGGCAGCGAATCACTGGCGCTGCTGGAAGTGCTGGTTCATCTGGGCAACGCGGCGGTGGCGCAGCACTATGCGATGCTTGAGCTAAAGATATCTGAAGAACACATCCTCAATGCGCGCCTCGATACCCTGCCGCCCGACTGGCGCGACGAACCGGCGCCACCCGCTACCGCGTCGTTCGGAGATGCCTGGCTGGCGTCCAACGACAGTCTGGCGCTGGCAGTGCCCAGCGTGATCATTGCGCGGGAATACAACTACCTGCTCAACGTGCGGCATCCGGCGTTCAACACTGTGGTGGCGACAGCCCGGGAACTGGATTTTGTAATAGATGCCCGTCTGGGTGGAATCAAATCCTGAAGCATGCAGGCGCGGCCTCGCAGCAAATACCGACTGCTGAAGAAACGCTGAGACCTGCTTCTGTCCGGAGGGCGTGAGCGCTTTCGGTGATTACGACGGCCGCCTCTATCAAACAACCTGTAACCCACTGAAGAGACAAGCCCCCACGGTGTCCGGTGTCTGGTGCGCAACATCACTACGTCGAAGACGTGGGGAGCCTCACGCGGTTCTGGTGGCTGCTGAACGCGTGAGCATCTCCCTGGCCCAGCCTGTTTATCCAACAAGCCTCACTCCGTAACCGGCAGCGGCATGTTCTTTGGCCACAGCAGCCAGATATTACCCTTCTGCTTCATGTCACCGGCCAGCTTGCCTGCCTCTTCACCCGTTCCCCAGAACAGGTCGGCGCGCACCTCACCCGCAATGGCACCGCCGGTGTCCTGCGCCGCCACCGGACGCACCACGCTGCTGCCATCCGGCCGAGTGGTAGACAGCCACAGCAGACTGCCCAGTGGAATGACCTTGCGGTCGATCGCCACGCTGTAGCCAGCCGTCAGCGGCACATTGAGCGAACCGCGTGGGCCTTCGTTGCTGTCAGGATTACGACCGAAGAACACATAGCTGGGGTTGCTCGCCAACAGCTCGGGAACGCGCTGAGGATTGGCCTTGGCCCAACCGGAGATGGCGCCCATGGTGACCTCTTCCTTTTTCAACTGGCCCTGCTCCACCAGCCAGCGGCCGATGGCCCGATAGGGCCGTCCGTTCTGATCGGCGTACGCCAGACGCACTTGTGAGCCATCGTCCAGACGTACGCGGCCCGACCCCTGGATCTGCAGGAATTGCAGGTCCATCGGATCGGTCAGCCAGGCCACGATCGGCGCGTTCAGGCCATTGGCACCGATGGTGGCGGCATCGTCATAGGGCTTGAGCACCCGGCCGTCCAGACGACCGCGCAGGCGCTTGCCCTTCAGCTCGGGATAGATGCTGTCCAGATTGACCACAATCAAATCATCCGGAACGCCATACACCCGCACGTTCGCCGTTGCCGTCTGGGTCAGGCTGCCGGGATAGACCGGTTCGTAATAACCCGTGATCAAACCGTCGGCACTGCCGCTGTCGGCGCGCAGGCTGTAGACCTGCAGCTGGTCATGCAAAAACTTCTGGATCTGCTCGACACTCGGCACAGGCTCCAGGCTGGCCGCCGCCGCACAGGTCGGCCCCCAGACTGCGTCGGCTTTCAAACGGGTGCACGCGCTGCGCCATGAGGTGAAACCGGCCAGCAGATCGGCATCGGACACAGCGGGAAGCGCTTCCCAACTGGCCTGAGCGTACGTGGTGTGAGGCGTTTTCGGCGCAGTGGCAGGCTTGTCGGACTTGTCACATGCCACCAGCATCGCCGCCAGCGGAAGGACCAGCGCCAGGCGCCGGTGCCAGGGTTTGAAAGAGAACGTCATCAGCGCGAATCCTTTTACAGCCGCAGCAGGCTTGGGTTGAAAAAGCGCCATTGTGGCCCAGCCGGGCGCTCTGACCTAGCGCCCGATGGACAGATATACGAAACCTTCATCTCATAGGTTGTGTAGATGACTGCCATTGCCAACGGTGATTTCCGCTAACGATCCGCACTTTCTAGAATGAACCCACTTTTGAAGACATCCGACCCTTGAGGACTGATATGCGTATTGAAATCGGCATCAACGAGCAGGATCGCCAACAGATTGTCGACGGCCTGTCACACCTGCTTTCCGACACTTATGTGCTGTACCTGAAAACCCACAATTTCCACTGGAACGTCACCGGCCCGATGTTTCGTACCCTGCACTTGCTGTTTGAAGAGCAGTACACCGAACTGGCCACCGCCGTGGATTCCATTGCAGAACGTATCCGCGCGCTGGGCTTCCCGGCTCCAGGCACCTACTCGACCTACGCTCGCCTGTCTTCGATCAAGGAAGAACCGGGCGTGCCGGATGCAGCAGAGATGATCAGGCAACTGGTGGAAGGTCAGGAAGCCGTGGTTCGTACCGCACGCGGCCTGTTCCCGCTGCTGGAAAAAGTCAGCGACGAACCCACCGCCGACCTGTTGACCCAGCGCATGCAGGTGCATGAAAAGGCTGCGTGGATGTTGCGTACGTTGCTGGAAGGGAATTGACCCCGAGGTTGCAGGTGCTGCCTGAGCTGCGCATCAGCTTTCTATTCGAAGGCTGCGAAGCTTGACGAGCAAGCCTACTCACCATGATTGACTTCGAATCGGTCCATTCCAGAGGGGTACGGAAAACCGGATACACTCAAATCAGCTCCCAAGTGCCATTGACCTGTTTGCAAAATGTGTTTTCCTGCTTCTCTGCAGACCCGCTGGCAGACTCGAGACTCACGCTCACCGGCTTGCATGCTGTCTCGGTCGCCACCTTTTCGGAGGGCAGGGAGGGTATCGAATCCAGATCGAACGCCTGCGTCTCCTTGCTGGCCGAGACGTCCATGGTATCGAGATTGGCCGCTGAAGCCGCTCGCCTGGCGACGGCTTCAGACTTGGACAGAACGCAATCCTTGTGCACATACCCTACCGTGACACCTTTGCGCCCCACCAGAATCCAGTCGCCGGTCGAGCCCACAGCGGTGAATTCGGTGTTGCTCGGCAAGCCGCCCACCTTGTCGGCCTGCATATCAGGCGCCGCACGCACGTTCACGCCAGAGCGGGTAACGTAAGGCGCGTTGATCAGTTTCATCGAAGGCACCGCCTGAACCTGTGGGGCGCGTCTGACTTCAACGGTTCTGGTCGCCGCGTACTCCCTGCCCTGGCTGATTTGCGCGGTCGCACTGGAGTGATCGGAGCGCCAGACCGCCGGCGGTGGCACCGAAACAGTGACCGGCTGATTGAGCACTTCCTGAGTGCGCAATGCCAGTGCCTGCTGATCCCTGTCATCGAGCATATGGCCAATACGGTTGCCAACGTAACCACCAATACCAGCAGCGATCACCGCCGCTGCAATCTGCCCGTTGCCCTTGCCAATCGCAGAACCTACCGCCAGGCCAGCCAGACCACCAATCATCGTGCCGGCCTGTTGCTTGCTGATACCCATTTGTGCGCATCCGGACAGCGAAGTCGCAATGGACAACGCCAGGATCGATGAAACGACTTTACTGCGCATGAATTGAATGACTCCCTTTTGAAACATCTCACTGTGTGTTGAGCAGTGGCTTGGTGAGGTTGTACAGCATGGCCTCGGCGGACATGGCCCAATGCGCGACGCCCGCCATAAAGGTCGGCCCCTGCTCGATATTTTTGAAGGCTGTGCGGTAACCCGAAGATTGAAGAATCGCGTTGTCGGCAAACAGCGGAATTATCACGATCAGGCCGACTGCCACCGCCTTGAATGCCCACAAACGCTTTTGGATGAAATCGTGCTGTTTGAAAGCTGAAAGCACCAACCCGACGATGTTGAGAGCGCCCATGAAAAGACCACTCAACAATGACCAGGGCACGAACCACATGTTCTTCAGAACAGTGAGGCCCTGCTCGCCATGAATATCTGTGTGGGCCACATCGTCGGCCATGTTGCTGGCGATACCGTTGAGGTATTTATTGAATTGCTCGCGACTGGCGAGCAGGTCCATCCCCTCGACGTACAGAGGTCCGAGCGCGTGTCTGGCCATGTGGCGGACTTCAGGCGTATTGGCGATACCCTTGCGGTTGCGTATGCCGGCAGTGATCGACCTGGCGTAGTCTTCGACGCTCGGTCGAGAGACTGATGCATCAATCTGTTTCGACAGATCGAGAAGCCTGCGCTCATTGCCCGGCACGCCGCTCGAGCGCGCTTTCTCGATGCCGGCATATTGACGGGCAATGTCGTTAAGGGTTGGAATCACTTCTGTCTGTAATCGCAGGTACAGAGCGTCCGCGTTGCGACGGGTATAGCCTCTGAATACAGCGGCGGCGAAACCCTGAAAATTTCGGTCGATCTGCTCGACGTAGGACGCCTGAACGCTCATCAATACACCGAGGTTGGCAATGAAAGCCTTGCCCTCTCCTGTGTCTCGGTATTCCTGATAAGGGATACCAGGAATCTGCAGGGAATCGTAAAGCAGGCCTTTTTTGGTGACGTAAGCATAAAGGCTGTAGACCCGCAGACTCGCGGGAAACTCTTCGGCGATGACATCCGGCGCCACGCCCTGTGCCCACCAGGTCGATGGTGCCAGGAGCAGGGTACTGAGCAGAAGTGAGCGGTAAAGATAGCGCCAGTGGCCCCATTTTCCATGAGCCCACAGGCACAGGCGCCATGCCAACAGGCAGACGCTCACGGCAGCGAGAACCTGCCCGTAGATCTCCAGGGTCTGCAACTGCCGAAGGGGAATATCGGCGCCCGCCTTGTTCAACAATTCTGCGTTGAAAAGCAGGCCAGCGATCAGGCAAAGGCCGTTCAGTACAGCGAGTACCACGAGCGGCATCCAACGATTCCTTGTCAGAGGGAGAACCGGCAGTCCTGCGCGTCCTGTAAACGCACTCGCGGAAAAACCAGCTCTGCATCTTGCCAGCCGATCACGGGTCACGCCAGCCATTTGGGCTCAAGTGTCCGCTGTCTGCGTGATCCATGATGCTGATTGAGCGGCTCGCACTCTTCGCAAGGAAACCGTCACTTCAACTGATTGGCAAACCGCCCTACCGCACCCACCACCTGCTTGGCACCTTCCTGAATCTCGACGATGACCGAACCGGCCTCGTTGGCCAGCAGCAAGCCCTGTTCGGCCTGGCTACGGCTGTTGGCCATGCCGCGCACGGCCTCGTCGGCCAGTGCCTGGTTCTGCTGCACGACGCTGACGATCTCTTCGGTTGCGGCGCTGGTGCGGCCGGCCAGTTGTCTGACTTCATCGGCCACTACTGCGAACCCACGGCCCTGCTCGCCTGCGCGGGCGGCCTCGATGGCGGCGTTGAGCGCCAGCAGGTTGGTTTGTTGGGCAATGCCGCCGATGGTCTGGACGATGGAGCTGATCAGCAGCGATTGCTTGCCCAGTGCCTCGATGCCTGACGACGCCGACTCCATCTCCTGAGAAATCTTGCGCATGGTCTGTACGGTGTTTTGCACCACATCCGCGCCACGCTGGGCGCTCACATCGGTCTGCTGGGAGATCTCGAAGGCCACGCTCGCCGCCTGACTGACGTCTTCTTCGCGGGCGACCTGGTCGGTCACCACGGTCGCGAACTTGACGACCTTGTAGAGCTTGCCCTGGGCATCGTGAACGGGGTTGTAGGTCGCTTCCAGCCAGACATCACGGCCACTGCTGTCGACGCGTTTGAACCGGCTGGCGACGAACTCGCCGCGGTTCAACGTTGCCCAAAAATCCTTGTACGAAGCCTGGCTCACTTCATGTGGATCGCAGAACATACTGTGGTGCTTGCCCTTGATCTGCGCGAGGTTGTAGCCCATTCCGCGCAGGAATTGCTCATTGGCCGTCAAGACGTGGCCGGCAAGGTCGAACTCGATCACCGCCGTGGAGCGCAGCAACGCCTGAATGAACGCCGAGTTCTCGGCGGCGGTTTCAACGGTCTGCGTGATGTCCGAACCGTAGCACTGCAGAGTCAGCAGCTTGCCGCTGTCATCCAGAACCGGCTGCCACATGGCGCGAATCCACGCCAGAGTGCCGTCTGCACGCAGAAAGCGGTAGTTGTCGATAACCGACTCGCCTTTCTGCACCGCAGCTTTGAGGTTCCGGTAGCAGTCGAGCTGCTTGACGTAGCTCGGCACCAGGTCGTCTAGGTTTTTGCCAAGCAGTTGTTCGGCGTTGTAGCCGAGCATTTTGAGGAAGTTATCGTTGGCGTGAGCGATACAGTTGCTGGCATCGATGCTCAGTCCCACCATGCGTGCGTCGATACCCTTCTGCATCTGCCGATAGACGGACAACTCGGCCTGCTGTGCCTGTAATTCCTTTTTCAAGCGAGTATTGAACATGACTGCACCGTTCGTGTGGGTTGTACGACGTTATCGGCACAAGCGTAGACGGGATTAGTCCACTTTGTCTGAAATGCGAAGCTGCTTCGGATCCCGGCAAAATTTCACGACTCGGGCTAACCTCTACCCGCATGGTCATGATGGCCACCGGGCTAGGCGCGTTGTATCCAAGCCTTCCACCCCTGAAACTTCCCCTCGCTTGAAGCGCAGGCAACCTCGAAAAGCGTCGGGATACACGTTCCTTGCTGGAGTCAAACACCTCATATGAAAGCAATCATTACCGGCATTACGGGTCAGGACGGCGCTTATCTGGCGCAATTGCTCCTTGAGAAAGGCTATACCGTTTACGGCACTTATCGCCGGACCAGCTCTGTCAATTTCTGGCGCATCGAGGAACTCGGGATTCAGCACGATGCCAATCTGCATCTGGTCGAGTACGACCTGACCGACCTGTCCGCCAGTATCCGCTTGCTGCAAAACACCGAGGCCACCGAGATCTACAATCTCGCAGCGCAGAGTTTTGTTGGCGTGTCATTCGAACAGCCTCTGACAACCGCCCAGATAACCGGTATCGGCGCGGTCAACCTGCTGGAGGCAATCCGGATCGTCAATCCGAAAATCCGCTTTTATCAAGCCTCGACGTCCGAGATGTTCGGTAAGGTTCAGTCCATTCCTCAGGTTGAAAGCACACCGTTCTATCCACGCAGCCCCTACGGCGTCGCCAAGCTCTATGCGCACTGGATGACGATCAATTACCGTGAGTCCTACGGCATCTTTGGCGCCAGCGGCATCCTGTTCAACCACGAATCACCTCTGCGCGGCCGCGAATTCGTGACGCGCAAGATCACCGACTCGGTCGCCAAGATAAAGATGGGCCTCATGGACGCCTTCGAACTGGGCAACATGGATGCCAAGCGCGACTGGGGGTTTGCCAAGGAGTACGTCGAAGGCATGTGGCGGATGCTGCAGGCTGACACGCCGGACAGCTTTGTACTGGCCACCAACCGTACCGAGACTGTCCGCAGTTTCGTGAGCATGGCGTTCAAGGCCACAGGCGTCACTGTTCAGTGGGAAGGCGAGGCTGAATCCGAGCGCGGTATCGATGCGGCCACCGGCAAGGTTCTGGTCTCGGTCAATCCGAAGTTCTACCGGCCTACTGAAGTGGAACTGTTGATCGGTAATCCTGCCAAAGCCCGTGAAGTACTGGGTTGGGAACCGAAGACCAACCTTGAGGAACTGTGCCGCATGATGGTTGAAGCGGATCTCCGTCGAAACGAAAAAGGTTTTTCCTTCTGATGAGCATCGCCGGTAAACGCGCATTGATAACGGGCATCCACGGTTTCACGGGAAGCTTCATGGCCACCGAACTCGCGGCCCAGGGTTGCGAGGTCGTCGGCATGGGCAGCCAGCCGTCGGACAACGATAACTACCATCAGGTCGATCTGCTGGATGTGAACGGCCTGACTGCACTGTTTACCAGGATCCAGCCGGATATCGTCGTCCACCTCGCCGCGCTGGCCTTCGTGGGTCACGGCTCACCGGAAGCGTTCTATCAGGTGAATCTGATCGGTACACGCAACCTGCTGGAGGCCATCGACGCCAGCGGAAAAACGCCCGAGTGCGTCCTGCTTGCCAGCAGTGCCAACGTCTACGGCAATGCGTCCTCCGGCATGCTGGATGAAACGACGATTCCCGCTCCCGCCAACGACTATGCCGTGAGCAAGCTTGCCATGGAGTACATGGCAAGCCTCTGGCACGGCCGGCTGCCGCTGGTGATCACGCGCCCGTTCAACTACACCGGGGTCGGGCAGGCCGAAAACTTCCTGCTGCCCAAGATCGTGTCCCACTTCACAAGAAGGGAGAGCACCATCGAACTGGGCAACCTGGACGTATGGCGAGATTTCAGCGATGTACGCGCCGTTACCAGCGCCTATAGGGGTTTGCTCGAAGCCCGACCTCTGGGCAAGACCCTCAACGTGTGCTCGGGCGTGACGCACTCGCTGCGTGAGGTGATCGAGATGTGCCAGGACATTACCGGGCATGAGATCGAGGTTCGCGTGAACCCTGATTTCGTTCGCGACAATGAAGTGAAGACGTTGTGTGGGTGCAACGTCCGGCTCAAACGATCAGTGCCGGGATGGAGCACGCCGCCCCTGCGCGAAACCCTGGAATGGATGTTGTCTGCCCGCTGATGATCGATTGTCTGAACAGGCCGGTTGTACACGTCCACTGGACCTGTTCGAAACGGGCCGCGCTGACGCTGTCAGTCAGGCCCGGTGAAACACGCAGTCGCGGGTTTTACCGATTTGCAGCGCTTCGTTCGAGCTTCTATCCAGCCTTGGCTTCCCACAGCCGGTCAAAATGATTGCAAATACAAGTCGTGAAGCTGCCCTGCGCATAAGCGTTGCCTCCTGTTATAGCAATCAGAATTTCAAGATGATCGCGTGCGCGGGAATCGACTCCCCAGACGTCAGAAGCATGTTCCGTTTTCGTGCAACTCTTGCCGTTGCGCTCGACAATGGCGCGCCCAAGCGCAAAACCATCAGCGGCATGTTGATCTCAACGCCTCTAAAACCGTGTTCCTGATCCCCCGGCACGAATCCTGCTCTGGCACATTCAATCTTGTATACATGAATGAACACGCCCATGACTGCTCTCGATATCGTTGCCATTCAGACGTCACTAAGCACTGGCCAGACCTCACTGGCGACCTTCCTTCAGGATCTGTACACGCAGATCGACGCAGACGCCCGTCCGGAAGTCTGGATTCACCGCGAGCCGCTTTCTCGTTTGCTCGAAAGAGCACAGACGCTCGGTGCTCTGGCGCAAGAACTGGGCGATGCGCTGTACGCAAGGCTGCCGCTGTTCGGCATTCCTTTCGCGGTGAAGGACAATTTCGATGTTGCGGGTTTGCCCACCACGGCGGCCTGTCCCGAGTTTGCTTATCAGGCTCAGGCCACCGCACATGTGGTGCAGCGGCTGCTGGACAGCGGCGCGGTGTTGATCGGCAAGACCAATCTGGATCAATTCGCCACCGGGCTGGTGGGGGTTCGGTCACCTTATGGCGCGGTACGCAATGCCTGTGATCCGGCATACGTCAGCGGGGGGTCGAGCTCGGGTTCTGCCGTGGCCGTGGCACGGGGTCATGTGTGCTTTGCTTTGGGCACGGACACGGCCGGGTCGGGCCGAGTGCCTGCGGGCTTCAACGGGGTCGTCGGACTCAAACCGAGCCTCGGGCTGTTCAGCAGTCGCGGTGTCGTTCCAGCCTGCAGGACGCTGGATTGTCCGTCGATCTTTGCCAACGACGTAGCGCAAGCCTGGCAGGTCGCGCAGGTGATGGCTGATTTCGATGCGCTGGATTCGGCCAGTGTCGCAGTGCAGGCGTTGCCGGTACTGCGTCGGGCGCGGCGGGTCGCGGTGCCGCAGCACTGTGAGTTCTTCGGCGATGCCCAGGCAGCAACTGCATTTGACAAGGCGTTGAAAGCACTCGAGAGCGATCCGCAGGTCACGCTGACCCGCGTCGCATTCGATGTCTTCGCCGAGGCCGCCGCGCTGCTCTATCAGGGTCCATGGGTCGCCGAACGACGCGCGGCGGTCGGTGAATTTTTCGAGACGCATGCGACGGACATTCATCCCGTGGTGCGCAGCATTCTGCAAAGTGCCGATCAGTTCGACGCGGTGGACAGTTTCAAGGCGCGTTATCGCCTGGCCGAGCTGACTCGCGCGGCTGAAGCGCTGCTGGCCGAGGTTGATGTGCTGGTCGTGCCGACCGCACCCTGCATGCCGACCATCGAGGCCGTGCTGGCCGATCCGGTCGAGCTCAACTCGCAATTGGGTTATTACACCAACTTCGTCAACCTGATGAACATGAGTGCGCTGGCCATTCCGACGCATCGTCGTGACGACGGCCTTCCTGCAGGAATTACGCTGATCGGCCCGGCAGGCGCTGACCAGCGTCTTGCCGAGATCGCGGCAGGCTGGCAGGCCCACTTCGGTGCGAGCGATCAGCGCGACAGCGTGGCGCTGGCTCCCCTGCCCTTCAACGTCCCAACCGTTCAGGTTGCCGTGGTCGGCGCTCATCTTCAGGGCCAACCGCTCAACGGGCAATTGCTTGAAGGCGGCGCTCGTCTGCGCAGTCTCACCACGACCAGTGCGGACTATCGACTCTACGCGCTGGCGAACACCACACCTGCCAAACCCGGACTGGTTCGTGTGCCTGAGCAAGGCGCGAACATCGAAGTCGAGGTCTGGGAAATGCCGCTCAGCCAGTTCGGAGCCTTCGTCGCCGCCATCCCCGCACCACTGGGCATCGGCTCGTTGCAGTTGGCCAACGGCCAATGGGTCAAGGGCTTCATCTGCGAACCCGGCGGACTTGCGGACGCGCAGGACATCACCGAATTCAAAGGCTGGCGCGCCTACCGCGCTGCGAACACCACGTCTTCCAAGACTCATTGATCAGGGGTAGCACCAATGTCGAATGTCGATCGTCGCAGTTTCATCAAACTGGCGGGCATTATCGGTCTCAGCGCGGCGCTGCCGTTCAGTCGGGTCTACGCAGCCGACGCTCCGCTGGTGGTGGGTTTCATTTACGTGGGCGCCCGCGATGACTTTGGTTATAACCAGGCCCACGCGCAGGCGGCCGCCATCATCAAGACGCTGCCCAACGTCAAAGTGATCGAAGAAGAAAACGTTCCGGAAACCGTGGCCGTGCAGAAGACCATGGAAGCGATGATCCGCCAGGACGGCGCAACGCTGATCTTTCCGACCTCTTTCGGTTACTTCGACCCGCACGTGGTCAAGGTGGCGAAGAAATACCCGGACGTGCGTTTCGCCCACTGTGGCGGATTGTGGAAAGCCGGTAGCGACCCGATGAACGCAGGCAGTTTCTTCGGCTACATCGACGAAGCCCAATACCTGAACGGCGTGGTGGCCGGGCACATGAGCAAGTCGAAAAAGCTAGGTTTCGTCGCTGCCAAGCCGGTGCCGCAGGTGCTGCGTAACCTGAACGCGTTTGCCATGGGCGCACGCTCGGTGGACCCGAGCATCGTTACCACCGTGATTTTCACCGGTGACTGGTCGTTGCCGATCAAAGAAGCGGAAGCCGCCAACAGCCTGATCGATCAGGGTTGCGATGTGCTCACCTGCCATGTCGACGGTCCCAAGGTCATTGTCGAAACGGCCGAAAAACGCGGTGCCATGACCTGCGGTTACCACGCCAGCCAGGCAGCGCTCGCCCCCAAAGGCTATCTGACCGGCGCCGAATGGAACTGGGAAACGCCCTACAAAGCTCATGTCGCCGCTATCCAGAATGGCGCGCCAATGATCAATTTCCTGCGCGGCGGTTTGCGGGACGGTTTCGTCAAGACCTCGGCCTACGGGCCAGCCGTGAGTGCCGAAGCCAGACAGAACGCCGACGCGATCAAGGCACAGATGATGGCGGGCAGCTTCGTGATTTTCAAAGGCCCCCTCAAGGACAATAAAGGCAAAGTGGTGATCGCAGACGGCGTGGCTCAGGCACAGAACGATATCGTGCTGGAAAGCATGAATTATCTGGTGGAAGGCGTTGTTGGCCAGATCTGAGGAACGTCCGATGTTGGTCTCGCGAACTCTGCGGCGTCTTGCCGTAGCGCTGCTGCCGGGCCTGCCGACGCTGTTGGCGGTGCTGTCGTCGTGCGTGCTGTTTCTGCTGTTCCTCGCGGTTCAGGGCAAGCCGGCGTGGCAGGCCCTGCATCTGGTCGGGGAAGGCGCGTTCGGCTCCTGGTTTGCACTGGAGAACACCTTGCAGCGCGCCGCACCACTGATGCTGACCGCGCTTTGCGTAGCGCTGCCGGCCCGAGCCGGACTGATCATTATTGGCGGCGAAGGTGCCTTGGTGCTCGGCGGGCTGGCAGCGGCGGTCACACCGCTATGGCTGCCGCCGGTGGCACCCTGGCTGATGCTCGGCTGCATGGGTATCGTCGCGATGCTGACCGGTGCACTGTGGATCGGCCTGAGTGGCTGGATGCGCCAGCACCGGGGCGTCAATGAGACCATCAGCAGCCTGTTGCTGTCGTACATCGCGCTGGCGCTGTTCAGGCAAATGGTCGAAGGACCGTTGCGCGATCCGGCAAGCCTGAACAAGCCGTCCACGCCGCCGCTGGATGACGCCTATCTGGTCGGCACCATCAGCGACAGTTTCGAAGTGCACTGGGGACTTGTGGCCGGTGTGACTGCCTGTCTGCTCGCCTACGTGTTGGTGCGCCACAGCATCAAGGGTTTTGCCCTCGGGGTCGTCGGCGGCAACGTGCGTACGGCATTGATGATCGGCTTGCCGGTGGATCGACTGATTCTGCTGAGCTGCCTGCTTGGCGGTGCGGCAGCCGGTCTGGCAGGCATGTTTGAAGTCACGGCGGTACAAGGCAGCGCCAACGTTGCGATGATCGCGGGGTATGGCACCAGCGGCATTCTGGTCGCGTTCGCCGCCCGCCATCATCCCCTGGCGATCATTTTCTGCGCGATTCTGCTGGGCGGTCTGGAGGCCAGCGGTGGCCTGTTGCAGCGTCGTCTCGGACTGCCGGATGCCACCACGCTGATTCTCGAAGGGTTGCTGTTCACCAATCTGTTGCTCTGGGAAGCCCTGAGCGGGCGTCTGGCGGCCTGGAAGATGAGGCTCGCGCCGCCGCAGGTCACCCTCGAAAAAGGAGCACTGCAACGTGGCTGATATCGACCTGAGCACTTTTTTATTAGCCCTGCTGGCTGGATCGATCCGCGTCGGTACGCCGTTCCTTTTTGTCAGCCTGGGCGAATGCCTGACGGAAAAAAGTGGCCGCATCAATCTGGGGCTGGAAGGCATTCTGGTGGCCGGGGCCATGTCGGGCTATGCCGCTGCGTGTCTGACGGGCTCGGCCTGGCTGGGCGTGGGGGCAGCCGCCGGAGTCGGCCTGCTGCTGGGGCTGTTGCACGGCATCGCCTGCTCATTGCCACGGGTCAACGACATTGCGTTCGGCATTGCGCTGATCCTGCTCGGCACCGGTCTGGCGTTCTTTCTCGGCAAGGCGTTCATTCAGCCGCAGGCGCCCATGCTGCCATCACTGGCGCTGGGTACGTGGAGCGATGAAGAACGTCTGCGCTCGGCATTGAACATCAACGTGCTGTTTTTCATCGGTGTGGCGCTGGCCTTTGCGTTGCACTGGGGGCTGCGCAGCACGCGCTGGGGCCTGACGCTGAGACTGGTGGGTGATCACGCTGAAACCGCTCAGGCGCTGGGCTATCGGCCGATCCGGGTACGCATTGTCGCCACGGCCATCGGCGGCGCACTGGCGGGCATCGGCGGTGCGTACCTGTCCTTGTATTACCCCGGCAGCTGGAACGAAGGTCTGTCCAGCGGTCAGGGCCTGATGGCCGTGGCGCTGGTGATTTTCGCCCGCTGGCGGCCGCTCGCGTGTCTGTGGGCATCGCTGCTGTTCGGCGCAGCCGGTGCGATTGGCCCGGCGTTGCAGGCGGTGGGCATCAGCAGTGGCTACTACCTGTTCGCGGCCGCGCCCTACGCGCTGACCCTCGGCGTGATGTACGCGACCTGCCGACGTGGCCGCACCCTGAACGGCGCGCCCGGCGAATTGAGCATGACCCGATGAACGCATTTCCAGAGGAGGCATGACATGGCCAGTGGTCTTGGTGGCTTGAACAAATCGCCCAACGGCGTGGTGATCGGTCTGGCGCAACTGGCGCTTCCCGACCCGCACACCCGCGAAGCATTGTGGGCGCAAACCGAAAAAGTGGTGTCGATGGTCGCCAAGGCAAGGCGCAGCAACCCCGGCATGGACCTGATCGTGTTTCCCGAGTATTCGCTGCACGGTCTGTCCATGAGCACGGCACCGGACATCATGTGCAGCCTGGACGGTCCCGAAGTCGCGGCGCTGCGTCAGGCTTGCCGCGATCACCGCATCTGGGGCTGTTTCTCGATCATGGAAGCCAACCCCCACGGCAACCCATTCAACAGCGGTCTGATCGTCGATGACATGGGCGAGATTCAGCTGTACTACCGCAAGCTGCACCCGTGGGTGCCGGTCGAGCCCTGGGAGCCCGGCGATCTGGGCATACCGGTGTGCGACGGTCCACGCGGCAGCAAGCTGGCGCTGATCATCTGCCACGACGGCATGTTTCCCGAGATGGCCCGCGAGTGCGCCTACAAAGGCGCGGACATCATGCTGCGCACCGCAGGCTACACAGCGCCGATTCGCCATTCGTGGAAGATCACCAACCAGAGCAACGCCTTCACCAACCTGATGCAGACCGCCAGCGTCTGCATGTGCGGCTCCGACGGCACCTTCGATTCGATGGGCGAAGCGATGTTCGTCGATTTCGACGGCACGATCATGGCCGAGGGCGGCGGACGCGCCGATGAAATCGTCTGCTGCGAACTGCGCCCCGATCTGGTCCGTGAAGCGCGGATCAACTGGGGCGTGGAGAACAATATCTATCAGTTCGGCCACCGCGGTTATGTCGCCGTCAAAGGCGGCGCACAGGACTGCCCTTACACCTACATGCACGATCTGGCGGCCGGGCAGTATCGCCTGCCGTGGGAGGCCGATGTGGTACACACCGATGGCCAAACCTGCGGCTTCGATACGCCCCGTCGTACGTTCAAACCCACCCCGACGACGTGGAAGGAATCATCACGATGAGCGAACGCTACCTCGCTTCCGAGCCTTATCCGTGGCCGTGGAACGGCCAGCTCAACGCACGCAACACGGCGCTGATCGTGATCGATATGCAGACCGACTTCTGCGGCGTCGGCGGGTATGTCGACAGCATGGGCTACGACCTGGCACTGACCCGGGCGCCCATCGAGCCGATCAAGGGACTGCTTGCGCTGATGCGTCCGCTGGGCTTCACCATCATTCATACCCGCGAAGGCCATCGCCCGGACCTCAGCGACCTGCCCGCCAACAAGCGCTGGCGTTCGCAGCGTATCGGTGCAGGCATCGGCGATCCCGGCCCGTGCGGCAAGATTCTGATAAGGGGCGAACCCGGCTGGGAACTGATCGATGAACTCGCCCCGCTGCCCGGCGAGATCGTGATCGACAAGCCGGGCAAGGGTTCTTTCTACGCCACCGATCTTGAGCTGGTGCTGCGAACCCGGGGCATCGAAAACCTGATCCTCACGGGCATCACGACGGACGTGTGCGTGCACACCACCCTGCGTGACGCCAATGATCGCGGCTTCGAATGCATCCTGCTCGAGGACTGCTGCGGCGCGACCGACCCGGCCAACCACGCTGCGGCCCTGAGCATGATCAAGATGCAGGGCGGCGTGTTCGGTGCCGTCGGGCATTCATCGATGCTTCGCGATGTACTGGGAGCGTGAACATGCGCGCCCTGAGCCTGGAAACCATCGGTGTCAGCAAAAGCTTCGGCGCGTTTCGTGCGCTGGATGACGTGTCACTCAAAGTGCGGGCCGGAACCGTCCATGCGCTGCTGGGCGAAAACGGCGCCGGCAAAAGCACGCTGGTCAAAGGCATCATCGGCTACGGCCCGTTGCAGTCGGGCAGCATTCTGATCAACAACCGCGAGCACGAGATCCGCACCCCACGCGACTCGCACCAGTTGCAGATCGGTATGGTGTATCAGCATTTCACCGTCGCGCCGGGCCTGAGCGTGGCAGAAAATCTGGTGCTGTCCCGTGGCAACCTTCCGTGGCGCATCGACTGGAGCGCCGAGCACGAGCGCCTGCAAGCCTTCATGGAAGGCATGCCGTTTCGCCTCGACATTCAACGACCGGTCAGCAGTCTGGCTGCCGGTGAAAAGCAGAAGCTGGAGATTCTCAAGCAGCTGTATCTGGAACGTCGGTTGGTGATTCTCGACGAACCGACCTCGGTGCTCACGCCTCAGGAGGCCGACGAGGTATTGGGCCTCATGCAGCAGATGGCGCACCGTGGCGAACTGACGGTGCTGATGATCACCCATAAGTTTCGCGAGGTGAGCACCTACGCCGACGATGTCACGGTATTGCGCAAGGGTCGCTGGGTGGCGAGCAGCGCAGTCGCCGATACCACGACTCAACAAATGGCCACGTGGATGATGGGCCACGCGCAAACCAACAGTGTCAGCAGTGATCGACCGCCGGTGCCTGAACATGCGCCACAATTGCAGGTCGAGCAGCTTGATGTACCGGGCGACAAAGGCACGCTGGCAGTCAGGAATCTGAGCCTCTCGGTGCGGCCCGGAGAAATCCTTGGCATTGCCGGTATCTCCGGCAACGGACAGCGCGAACTGACCGAAGCGCTGTTGGGCCAGCGGCCGTTCAGCGCCGGCCGCGTGCTGATCGATGGTCAGCCTTACCACGCCAGCCGCGAACAGATGCAGCGCCTGCGCGTGTTCAGCCTGCCGGAAGAGCCGCTGCGCAATGCCTGCATAGGCGGGCTCAGCGTTGCCGACAATCTGGCCTTGCGCAATTTCGACCGCCCGCCGCTGTGCCGTCAGGGCTGGCGCATCGACCGGCGCGCGGTCGCCGCTCAGGCTCGCGGTCTGATCGAACGGTTTCAGGTCACGCCGAACGACCCGGACCGGCCGATCGGCACCCTGTCCGGCGGCAACGTGCAACGGGCCGTGCTGGCCCGCGAACTGACCTCGGACATTGCGGTGCTGATCGTTGCCAACCCGGTGTTCGGTCTGGATTTCTCGTCCGTAGCGCTGATCCATCAACGCCTGATCGATGCTCGCAACAGCGGTGCTGCCGTGCTGCTGTTGAGCGAAGACCTCGACGAGCTATTGACCCTGGCAGACCGTATCGCTGTGATACACGACGGCGAGTTGGTCTTCGAAACGCTCTCGAACACTGCCGACCGTACCCTACTGGGCAAGCACATGGCGGGCGCTGAACATCCGCAGAAGGCGTCCGCATGATCGACGTCAGCGCCCATCCGACCCGCTTTGCCTTCGAACCCGCCAGCACCGCGCTGGTGATCATCGACATGCAGCGCGACTTTCTCGAACCCGGCGGTTTCGGCGCAGCGCTGGGTAACGACGTGCTGCCGCTGCAGGCCATCGTTCCGACGGTTCAACAGTTATTGGCGCTGGCACGCGCCCACGACATGACCGTAATCCACACCCGAGAATCCCATGCCGAAGACCTCGCCGACTGCCCGCCCTCCAAACTCGAACATGGCTTGCCGGGCCTGCGCATTGGCGATGCAGGGTCGATGGGGCGGATTCTGGTGCGTGGCCAGCCGGGCAATCAGATCATCGACGCGCTGGCTCCGATTGCCGGCGAATGGGTCATCGACAAACCCGGCAAGGGAATGTTTTTCGGCACGGGACTGCATGGAAAACTGAGCACTGCGGGCATCACTCACCTGATCTTCGCCGGTGTGACCACGGAGGTTTGCGTGCAAAGCAGCATGCGCGAAGCCAATGATCGCGGTTACCGCTGCCTGTTGATCGAAGACGCCACCGAGAGTTACTTTCCCGCCTTCAAGCAAGCGACGCTCGACATGATCACCGCTCAGGGCGGCATTGTCGGTCGAGTGACGTCGTTGTCGGCCCTGGAGCAGGCAATACAGACAAGGAGTACAGCCTGATGGAAATCAACCTGCCTCATGTGGTGACCGCCGTCACCGATGCGTTCATCGATTACGAACGCGCGTTGCTGGCCAATGAGCTGACAACCCTGGACGACTACTTCTGGAATTCCGAACACACTGTGCGTTACGGCGTGGCGGAAAACCTGCACGGCGCCGAAGCCATCGCACTGTATCGACGTCACTGCCAGCCCGTCGGTCCCGGACGGCAATTGGTGCGCACGGTCGTCAGCACCTTCGGCGAAGACTTCGCGACGGTCAGCACCGAATTTCACGATGGCGTCACTCAACGGCTGGGACGCCAGATGCAAACCTGGGCCCGCTTCGAGGGCGCGTGGAAAGTTGTGGCCGCGCATGTCAGCATCGACCTGAGCACGCTGGAATGACCGCCGTGAACGCGCCCCACTCCACCAACGCACTCGCCGAAGACGTCTACCGTCGGCTGAAACAGGAAATCTTCGATTTCTATTTGCTTCCCTACGACCGCTTTACTGAAAACCAGTTGGCCGACCGTTATCAGGTGTCTCGCACGCCGGTCCGCGACGCACTCTACCGCTTGCAGCGCGAAGGCTATCTGGAAGTCGAGTTCCGCCGGGGCTGGTCGGTCAAACCGCTGGACTTCACCCAGATCGACCAGCTCTACGATTTGCGCATCGTGCTGGAATGCGCGGCCGTGGAACGCATCTGTGCCTCTGCCGAGGTTCATCCGGAACTCAACATCCTGCGTGGACACTGGCTGGTGGACAAAAGCCAATGGCACACAGACATGCAAGTGGTCGCCGACCTCGACGAGCAGTTTCACACCCAACTGGTGGCCGCGTCAGGCAATCAGGAAATGGCCCGCGTGCACCACGAAGTCACCGAACGCATCCGCATCGTCAGACGCCTGGATTTCTTCAAGAGCGCCCGCATCGAACACACCTACCTCGAACACGCCGCCATCCTCAACGCTCTTCAAGCCCGCAAACGTGATGAAGCACTGTTGCTGCTGCGCTCCCATGTGGAGATCAGCAAGCTGGAAGTTCGCAAGCTGACGATCTCGATGCTGAGCGACGCGCGGCGTCAGCATGAGGCGTGAGATGAGCTTGCAGGGTATGAACGCGTTTATCACAGCATCAAAACAGGATTAACCCAAAGCGATGACACGCGACCGCTCATGCATCCATCGAACAGATGCGTGAACCTGGGGCGGCGTCATCGTTATCGGCTGTATAACCCACGGATGCGTGAGTGGTAAACGGTGTAGAACGTGCTGACCCACAACGAAACCCAAGCGTTGCGTTCGCTCACACCAGCGTCACCTCACCGCAATGCTCACCCACCTTCATCGCAGGATACTTTCGCGTTGTGACCACAGGCATCCTCTGCTGTAGAGGAGTCAATACCGTTGTCTGTCCCAGAAAAAGGGTGTAGGCCACGTTGTCGGTCTCATCCCGGTACGGATAGCCGACTGTATCCAGCACATCGAGCAGTCGCGGCTTGTCCTCAACAGGTACATGCATGCCCACAATCACATGTGCCTCTGCTGCACCATGGTTTCGATAATGAAACATCGAAATGCTCCACTGGGTTCCTATCTTCTCCAGAAAGCGGACCAGTGCCCCGGGACGCTCGGGGAACTCAAAACGAAAAAGAACTTCGTTGAACGGATGGGTGGCACGACCTCCCATCATATGGCGCACATGTGATTTCGCCAGTTCATTATGAGTCAGATCGGTCACCCTCAGTCCGCACGCTTTGAGCGACTGGATAAGCTCTGAACGAGGTGCGTGTTCGGGACGTGTCTGTACCCCCAGAAACACCTGAGCTTCAGGACCGTTTTGACACCGGTAGCCAAACTCTGTGATCTGTCGATCCCGCAGGGTCTCGCACAAGGACCAGAGACTTCCCGCCCTCTCAGGTAGCGTGACCGCGAAAACAGCTTCTCTCTCTTTGCCTATATCCGCACGTTCGGCAACGTGACGCAAACGATCAAAGTTAATGTTGGCCCCCGAATTTATGGCAATGAGGGTCTTGCCTGAGAGGCGTCTCTTGCTGATGTACTTTTTCATGCCAGCAAGCCCTAATGCACCAGCAGGCTCCGGGATGGACCGTGTGTCTTCGAAAATATCTTTGATTGCTGCGCAAATCTCATCCGAGCTGACAGTGATAACGTCATCGACGGATGTTCTACAGACATCAAACGTATGGGCACCAATCTGACTGACTGCCACGCCATCAGCAAACAGTCCGACCTGAGGCAGTATGACGCGTTGGCCTGCCTGCAACGCCTGCTGCAGGCAGTTGGAGTCTTCAGGCTCTACGCCAATGACCAGAATTTCCGGGCGCATATACTTGATATAGGCCGCGATGCCGGCGATCAGGCCACCCCCTCCTACAGGTACAAAAATAGCGTCGATCGAATCGGGGTGCTGGCGCAGAATTTCCATCGCTACAGTGCCCTGCCCGACAATCACATCAGGATCGTCGTAAGGGTGAACGAAGGTGAAACCGTGTTCTTCACACAACGAGAGGGCGTGGGCCAATGCTTCAGGAAACGAATCCCCCTGCAGGACAACGTTCGCGCCTCTGGAACGGACACCCTCAATCTTGATTTCAGGTGTGGTGACGGGCATCACAATGGTTGCGGAGCAGCCCAGAATCTTCGCAGCCAAGGCCAGACCTTGTGCATGGTTGCCCGCCGAAGCAGTGATCACACCCAGCCCACGCTGCGCATCGGTCAGTTGTGTGAGTTTGTGATAAGCACCGCGCAGTTTGAATGAATAGACCGGCTGAAGGTCTTCGCGCTTCAGCAGAACCCGGTTGTTCAAGCGACTCGATAACTGAGGAGCCTCTTGCAATGGGGTTTTGACGGCCACCTCATAAATTCTGGACCCATGGATTTTTTTTACATAACTTTCCAGCATAGAAGCCTCTCCATGTTCAAGGGCGTGCTTAATTTGGGACCTTGCCCACGGCGCTCTTCCTTTCCACGAAGGGAATGGAAATTCCGTAGTTATAAGCCAGGCCTGAGGCCAGGATGAGCACGGCGCCCAACGCTTGCCACACGCTGATGACATGATCGAACGCGAAGTAATCCACAATGAGCGCGACCAGCGGATACAGGAAACCGAAGATGGCCAGACTTGCAGTCGCGGCCTTCTTGAAGGCCGTGTAAAGCAGCAAGTACATAAAAGTCGTATGAAACAGACCCAGCGTCACAATGGCCCCCCAATGAACCGCCGTGGAGGGAAGCGCAGAAAAATCAGCGAGGAAGAGGAAAACAAGCGACCCGATGACCATGTGTGAACTGGCAATCACTTCGGGGCGCAGGACGTTGGAAATCTGCCGCGTCATCAACGTCGTGATCGCATACAGTATCGCCGCCGCAAGCGCGCTGAGGCAGCCCAGAAGAAAGCGATCATCCATTGCTGCCTGGTCTGGCTTGACGACGATGACGAGCCCGAGGAAGGCAAGTATCAGCCAGGCGAGGTTGGATCGTTTGAGAGACTCTTTCATGAACAGCAGGCTGCTGAACAACAGGAAAAACGGCTGAAGATGGTAGATGATTGTTGTGATGCCAATGGACGTCAGGCGATAGGCCGTAAAAAGGAAGACCCAGTTAAAGATCAAGGTCAACGCGCCTACCACCAGAAACAGTACCTGCCGGGACGTAAGCTTTATGCCGCTGTAATAACCTTTGAACAGGCAATACAGCAATAACCCGGCACCGCCAATCACGCACCGAAAAAATACTACATTGAACGGGCTCTGTTCAGAGGACACCACAAAAAAACCGATGGTCCCTGAAATGATCATGGCCAGGATCATGGCCATGCGCCCTTGTTTTTCGTCTGGCACAGTATTCACAACAATCACCTTTTTAGAGTAACGAACCCGCTATTTCTGCTGAAGATCAGCTTCGAGATTGATGAGCATAACGTCTCGATAGGCCATTCCTCCGGAGGAGCCCAAGGGGGTCACGGCGTGTTTTTTCATGGTATCCACAATCAGCGTATCCAAAGGTTCGGTCAGGCGTAATACGTGAGTGGGTTTGTTATCCATACCGGAAATGACGTTATCTGCACCCAGCGCATTGGACGTCAGATTAATCAAATGAATGAACACCAACGGCTCGTCATCCACATGCAGCCAGACAGGAGAACTGTAAGACGCACCGCCCTCAAGCGCTTTATAACGGATAAAGTGGACACTGAGATTCAATTCATCTCGATTGAAACGATCGCAATACGTTCTCATCAACTCGGCGTCATGGCCCAGCATTTTCTGAAACGTGGAATTTTCCACCAGCACCGGCGAGATGGATGGGAAGACGCGAACTTTACCGCCATCGGAATCATTCGCCCCATAGGACTGGAAGTAATTTTGCGTCTCCGACACTCTGAGCGCCGACGTGTAGGGGTTGTAAATCACTTTGACCATGCCTCGATCCCGAACCTGTGAGGCATACGGATCATCCGCTATCTGTGACTCATAAAACTCATGAAATGACTGCAGCTCATCGAGCGTAATATTTTCCCTGTAATGGCTGCCGGGGACAAATCTGAAGCCGGTGACGATATCCAGTGGATTGTCCTGAACAACGTGCATCTCTTTCATCATGGCCTGCATGGTCATCTCCATAACTCCTTTATTGGAAGGGCGTGTCACGTTTATCGGTGACTCGCTAGTTAAGCCGATACTTCAACGCGTTCAGATCCACCTGTTGATCTGACTGACTGATACCGGCAAGCGTGTAGTTGATGGCGTTAAAGAAACCCCAGATATCCGTATAGGAATACACCCCCTCGGCAGCCTCCTTGCCCACCTCGACTTCCCGCGCCTGGATGGAGTTCGGCCAGTCTCGCTTACCCCCATGCCGATGGTGCCAGTCGTGAACCACCAACGAGCCTTGTACAAAAAGAACGCGTACGGGCAGGTGCCAGAACAGGTGTCTGGCCAGCCAGAAAAGCCATTGCAGAGACCTGACAATCGGATTGCGGCCATCAGGCGTACGCTCACCACAAAAGCGTCCCAGACTATTGTTTTGATGAGCCTCTTTGACGCTTTGCCGCGCCGACCTGATGACCCAGACGTGTTCGGTAACCAGGTGCAGGATGGAACAGATCTGATAAACCAGTATCAGGGGCAGCGCGACAGCCAACAGGAACGTCTGTGCACCGACTGCAAAGGCCAGCACCGCGAGAACCATCATCCATACGACGCTCATGACAACCCGATAAAATGGAGCGCCGATAAAGTTGCTTTTCAAACGCCCCATCAGAAACTTCAAGTGCATGAGCGGATTGAAACACTGGAACAACAATGTTCTTTTCAATTCGCTCTCGGACTTGCCTGGCGTCAAGCCCATTCGGTAAATCGCTGCCAGATCCTGATCGTCAGCAGTGGAGAACTCGCTGCCATGATGTTCGAAAACATGAAACTTTCGATACACGTCGTATGGCTGCACCCACGTCATGGTCGATAATATTTCCGCCAGTACCTTGTTCTTGCGGGCACTGGCAAAAACAGTGTGGTGAACCGCATGGTGAATAATGGTTGCCACGATATAACGGGCGCCTCCGGCGGTCAGGATGATGGAAGGAATCAACCCGATCAGGCTCATATCAGCCATGCACAGACTGATGGAGAGCGCAGCCCCTCCGAAGAACCAGAGGCATGCCCATATCACACATTCTGTTGGCGTCGATGACCATAGTGGTTTACGACCCTCCAGCTCTTTACCCGTCAACCATGTCCACACACCTTGAAAAGGCAACGCCGCGTAGCTGTTTCTGATAGCGCCAGACTCTTCCATTAAGTCTTTCTTCTTCATCACGGATTCCATGCAATAAAATGTTCGTTCAACAACATCAAGACAACACCTTTCCCCTCACGCGTAATGATGAGAAGGGATTACGTGTGTGCAGCACTGCAGATCGCCATCAAGCGGGCGAGTCAACGCGATCACAACTCATTAGTGAATCGTCTGAACACGGAGCTTGAACAGCGAATGATGCAGCAGACCGATCACGCAATACCTGATGAAAGATGGCTACCGGACAGACAGGCGTCATCCATGGCTTTTTCACCAGACGGCTTTAAGGCCGAACGTTAATCAGTTGCTCACAAGCAAGTGTTTAAACGATGGCTATAAGAGAGCAGAAAGAGGTTTATGATCATCGTACAACGATGACTTCGAGGCGAGGGACAGTGAGCGAGGATTGCGAAGTGTGTTGCGGAATACAGAGAGCGCTTCGTGCACGTTAAAACTCCAAAAAAAGACAATCAGATCATCAGATTAACCTCAGACTTTCGAAGCATTTTTTGAACGCTTGATGGTGAGTGCCTATCATCACTTTTGGTGGTGATATGTCTATTACCATAATGCATGAAACTCTCACTGTAAAGCGTTGCAATACTTTTTTGGACGCACTCATATCCGGAGCGTTTCCTCCCTGCCACTTCGATTCGTACAGCGCATAATGTCTTGCCCAACTTCTTCTCCGCTCCGGTCAACAACCTGACCGGACAAGACCACACTCCAGGAAAACCCGTTGACCGAGAAACTGTATCAACAGTGCATCAAAAAGCCATTATTCTCGCCGCCCGGTTTGCGATCAGGCTATGATCGGAACGACCTGTCCCGGACCGCCTGAACATGCCCGTTGACCTCCAAGCACTCTACCCAAAGCTCATCCATCTGATGCTGGATACAGTCTTTGTGGTCGACAGCGACAATCAGATCGTATTCGTCAGCGATGCGTGCGAGGCGCTGTTGGGCTATCGCGCCGCCGAGTTGGTCGGGACACAGATTACCGGCTATATGCATCCTGAAGACCTGGCGGCCACGAAAGCGTCCATCGACCGGGTCATGAACGGGCAACCGCACTTCGACTTCCGTAACCGTTACCTTCGCAAGGATGGAAGCATCGTCTACATCCTGTGGGCGGCGTTCTGGTCTGAAGAAGTCGGCGCACGGATCGGCGTTGCCCGGGATGTGACGGCGCTGGCCAGGGCCGAGAAAGAGTTACGCTTTCTGGCCCATCATGATCCTTTGACGGCACTGACCAACCGGGCGCTTTTCAATGAACGGTTTGACGAAGCCTTGCGAGTTGCACGTCATAACCAAAGTTCGTTGGCCTTGTTGTTTCTGGACGTCAATGATTTCAAAGGCATCAACGATGTCCACGGGCATGCTGCGGGCGATCAGGTGTTGTGCACGGTGGCTCGGCGACTGGAACGCTGCATCGGCGAGGCAGGCACAGTGGCCCGTGTTGGCGGTGACGAGTTCACGGTGTTGCTGACGGCTATCCACTCCCGGGAAGCGGTTTCCATAAAAGTCAGACAGATTCTTGAAGTCATGGCTGAACCGCTGGATGAAGTGTCTGGCGCAATAGCCATGCCGTCCTGCAGCATCGGCGTCGCGTGTTATCCGGCAGATGGCGAGGACGCCGATACGCTGCTCAGCCATGCAGACGGCGATATGTATCGGATCAAAAGGCAGCGGCCTTTCAGCAATAAAGTGTAGCGGGCTGAACAAGACGCTTTTTGTGGGAGATGCCCTGTGTCTTTGACACAGGGCTGTCTTACAGCAAACAAAGGACCGTACAAGCACCGCCTGGTCCGCTCCACTCGGTTTGCTGCGCGACAGCGCTGCGTCGAAGACGTCGAGGGGGTTCAAACAGGCCTGTTTCTGTCGCAGAACAGTACTGATCTCAGCGCTTGACCGTTTCCTCCAGCGTGAACCGACCCAGCGGGTTCTGGCCGAAGTGTTCGATGTTCTTGCGCGATACGCTGATGTACGGGCTGTAGTAGAGGTCGATCCAGTTCACGTCAGCCTTGGCCATTTTCTGCAGGTCGATGTACATCTGCTCGCGTTTTTTCGGATCCATTTCCACGCGGGCGGCGGCGACCAGTTCCTTGACCTTGTCGTTCCTGTAGCGAGTCATGTAGTTCATGTTGGTGTCATGCCCGAGCACGAACGTGGTCTTCTGGTCCGGATCGAGAATGTCATTGGTCCAGTACATGACGGAGATGTCGTAGTCACCGGCGATCAGCATGTCCCAGCTCTGGCTCGGGTCGACTTTCTGAAGCGTGGTGGTCACGCCGACCTTGGCGAGTTGCTGCTGAAGCATGACGGCGATCTGCTCGTCGACTTCGTTGCCTGCGTTGACGATGTAATTGAGTTTCAAGTCTGAGGCGCCCGCATCGGCCAGCATTTTCTTCGCTTTGACCGGATCGTAAGGGCGTTGCAGGTTGTCGGCGTAGTGGTACAGCGCGCCTTTAGGAATGTAGGAATTGGCGACAGTACCCAGTCCGAAGGTAGCGGCTTCGACGAGGGATTTCTTGTCGATGGCCATGTCCAGCGCCTGACGTACTTCCACTTTCGCCAGCGCGCCATGCTCGTGGTTGATCAGCAGGTGATCTTCGCGGGTGGACGGATCTTCGTGTACGACCAGACCGGCGTCTTTCTTCAGGGTCTCGACCCGGGAAAACGGTACGTAGATCGCAGCGTCCAGCTCGCCAGCCTGGACCTTGAGCATGCGGGTGTTGTCGTCCGGCACGGATATCCATTCAACGCCGTCGAGGCTGACGGTCGAGGCTTCCCAGAAGTTGGGGTTCTTTTCCAGAATCACCCGGTCGCCACGCCGCCATTCCTTTACGGTGAATGCGCCCGAACCCACCGGTTTTTCCGCGTAGGCTTCTTCGCCCAGCGTTTTCATGGCCTTTTCCGACAGAATCGAAACATTGGGCAGCGCCAGTTGCGAGAGGAACGAGGCCGACGGGTGTTTCAGGGTGATCACCAGCGTGTGCGGGTCGCTTGCCACGGCGGTGTCGATGATCTTGTAGGAGTCGCTCCACAGCGAACCTTTGTCATCGCGAATACGCAACAGGCTGAACACCGCGTCGCTGGCGGTCAGTTCGGAGCCGTCGGAGAACTTCGACGGGCGCATCTTCAAGGTGTACGTGAGCCCGTCCGGTGAAATGCTCCAGCTTTCTGCCAGCCCCGGCACCAGTTTCGTGCCCTTGTTATCGACCCGGATCAGCACATCGTAGACGTTGGAGAACACCCAGTTGTCGATGTTCTGCGCGCTCTTGATCGGGTCGAACGTGGTGCCGTCTTCGCGGCGGCCAATGGTCAGCACGCCAGCGGCTTCCGCCACCCCCGCGGCCAGGGAACAGGCCGCCAGCATGGCGACGGTCAGCAACTTCACAGGTCGTGCTTTCATATACGGAAACTCCTTGTCGGTATCGAGAACGGATAGTGATTACGGGATCAGAAAACAGGTTCTTCAAGCACGCAGTCGTAGCGCTGTTCGCCCACATGACGCGTCGGCGGCGCGATGCTGGAACAATCGACTCGGGCAAAACGGCAGCGGGGATGAAACGCACAGCCGTCCGGCAGATGCAGCGGGCTTGGCGGTTCCCCCTGTAGCGGCTCGCCGGGCAGCGGGCGATCCGGATCGATTTCCGGAATCGCCTGAATCAAGGCTGCGGTATAGGGATGACGCGGGCTGAGAAAGACCGATTCGACAGGTCCTTCCTCGACGATTCGACCCAGATACATCACCGCCACCCGATCACAGAGCCGGCGTACGATGGCCAGATCGTGAGCGATGAACAGAATGGCCAGGTTCATGCGCTGGCGCAGTTCCAGCAGCAGATTGATGATCTGGCCCTGAATCGACACATCCAGCGCGGCCACGCATTCGTCGGCAATGATCAGCCGCGGTTCGATGGCCAGCGCGCGGGCGATACCGACACGCTGGCATTGCCCGCCGCTCAAGGCACCGGGCTTGCGGTCGACGAATTCGGGGCGCAGGCCAACCATGTCCAGCAACTCGATGACCCGGGCCGGGATGTCGGACCTGGCGACCTTGCGCTGCACGTGCAGCACCTCGGCCAGCGTGGCTCCGATGGTCATGCGCGGATTGAGCGAAGAGAACGGGTCTTGAAAGATCATTGCCGTTTCGCTGCGCAGGCGCTGGAGATGAATGCCGCTGCCCTGCGCCACGTCGACGTCATCAAACACGATCTGCCCGGAAGTCACGTCATTGAGGCGCAAGATGGCGCGGCCCAGCGTGCTCTTGCCGCTACCGGACTCGCCGACCAGTCCCAGCGTTTCGCCTGCGCCTATGGTCAGGGACACACCGTTGACGGCCTGAACCCATTGCTTGCGCATGCCCAGAAAACCGCTTCCGGAAGTCGGGAAGCGCACCACCAGATCATTCACGTTCAGCAATGTCGGGCCACTCATGAGTGCACCTCTTCGGCATGCGCCAACGTCATCGGTAACGGGTAATGACAGGCAGCGGCGTGGCCGTTGCCCACAGGTCGCATGAATGGTAACTGTGCAGCGCAGTCCGGCCCGGCATGCGTGCAGCGAGCTTGGAACCGACAGCCTTCAGGCAATGCGTCGAGCAGCGGCGGTTGACCGGAAATGGTGCGCAACAGCGCATTGCCCGCACTGCTGGCAGGCTGACACTCGATCAGGCCGCGTGTGTAGGGATGCCGCGCACGGGCCAGCACATCGCGTTTGCTACCGTGCTCGCACAGGCGACCGGCGTACATCACCGCGATTGAATCGCAGGTTTGCGCCACCACGCCCAGGTCATGAGTGATCATGATCAGTGAAAGTCCGTGACGATCACGCAGGTCAAGCAACAGACGCAGGATTTGCGCCTGCACGGTCACGTCCAGCGCTGTGGTCGGCTCGTCGGCAATCAGCACCTGCGGGCCGCAGCCCAACGCCACGGCGATCATCGCGCGCTGGCGCATGCCACCGGAGAATTCGTGGGGATAGTTATCCACGCGAGAAGCCGGATCAGGAATGCCGACCTGACGCAACAGGTCGATGGCCTGTGCCCTGGCCTCGCGCTTCGACGAGCCCTGATGCAGACGAAAACCTTCGGCAATCTGCTCGCCGATGCGCATCAGGGGGTCGAGGTGGCTGCTGGGGTTCTGGAAGATCATGCCGATGCGACGCCCGCGCATAGCGCGCATCCGGGCTGCGTCGAGCGTGAGCAGATCGATATCGTTGAGCAACACCGAGCCACCGCGCACCTGCAGGTCGGGCGACGGCATCAACTGCATCAAGGCCCGACAGGCCATGGTCTTGCCCGAACCGCTCTCACCGACCAGACCGAGAATCTCACCCTGATTGAGATCGAATGACAGCCGGTCCACCAGCGTCACCTCGCGGCCACGGTTGCTGGCCACCACGCTCATGTCGTTGACCTTCAGCACCGGCGTGCTCATCGGCGTTCTCCCAGTGTTTCGGCTACACCGTCCGCCAACAGGCTGAAGCCCATGGCCAGGGTAACGATGGCCAGGCCTGGAAACAGGCAGATCCACCAGGCCGACGTCAGAAACGCCTGGCCTTCAGCAACCATCGTGCCCCACTCGGCCAACGGTGGCTGCACGCCAAGGCCCAGGTAACTGACCGCTGCACCACTGAGCAGTACCAGCACGGCATCGGACATGGAAAACACGACGGAGCCGAACAGCGCATTGGGCAGCAGGTGGCGAAACAGAATGCGCAGGTGACCAAAGCCCAGGCTCTTGGCGGCAAGGGCAAAGTCGCTTTCCTTGAGCACCAGAATCTGCGAGCGGATCAGGCGCGCGTAAGACACCCAGCCCACCAGCGCCATGGCGATATAGAAGCTGGTCAGGCCAGGACCGAGAATCGCGATGATTGCCAGCATCAGCACCAGAAACGGGAACGCCAGCACGATGTCGATCACGCGCATGCACAGGTTGTCGAAACGACCGCCGATGTAGCCGGACAGCGCGCCGACGACGGTGCCGATCATGAACGGGAACACCACGCCCAGAACGCAGATCTGCAGGTCGATGCGGGCCGCCCAGATCACGCGGGACAAGATGTCGCGGCCAAAATTGTCGGTTCCGAACGGATGCGCCGGATGCGGCCCCATCAGGCGCAATTCGGTGTTCTGGAAGATCGGATCATAAGGCGCCAGCCACGGCGCGAAGATCGCCAGCAGCAGCCACATGCCCAGCAGCGAGCCGCCGAGCAGCATGGCCAGTCGGCCGTTGCGCAAGCGCAGACGCAGTCGCGTGTGCCATTGAGCGGGTACGTGGGCCTGAGCGGTATTCATTTGATGTTCACCCGGGGATCGACGGCCACTGTGGCAACGTCCGCCAGAAAATTCACCATGACTGTCGCGCAGGCCAGCACCATCGCGACGCCCTGCACCACCATGTAGTCGCGGCTGAAGATGCCACGCACCAGTAACTGACCAATGCCCGGAATGGCGAACAGGCTTTCGACGACCACAGTGCCGCTGATCAGCCAGCCGATGTTGACCGCCAGAAGATTGATGGAAGGCACCAGCGAGTTGGGCAGAACGTGACGGCGGAACAGTGCGCCTTCACTGACACCCCGGGCACGGGCTGCGGTGACGTGATCGGCCTGCAATTCCATCAGCATGCTGGCGCGCAGGTTGCGCACCAGCACTGCGGATAAAGCAAGCGCGATGGTCAGGCACGGCAGCACCATGTGGTGGATCTTGTCCAGCCAGTCGTTGCCATAGCCTGACACCGGAAACCAGCCCAGCTTCACGCTGAACAGCAGGATCAGCATGATGCCCAGCCAGAAAGCAGGCATGCCCAGCCCTGTGGTGGTGAACACGCGAATCAGGTTATCGCCCCAACTGCCTTTGTTGCGCGCGGCAAGCGTGGCCAGGGGGATAGCAATCAGCAGGGCCAGCAACACGCTGCCCAGCACCAGAAACAGAGTGGGCTCCAGGCGTGTGACGATCAGTTTCAAGACATCGATCTTGTACAACAGCGATTTACCCATATCGCCCTGCACCAGGTTTTTCATGAAATAGACGTATTGCATCCACATCGGCTGATCAAGGCCGTACTGGGCACGAATGTTGGCCAGCGCATCCGGCGTGCTGCGGGCCCCCAGCAGGATGCGCGCCGGATCGCCGGGTATCGAGCGCACCAGAATGAAGGTCACCAGACTGATCCCGAACAATACAGGCAAGAGCTGCAGCGGGCGCTGGAGAATGAAACGATAACGACCCAGATTCATTACATGTCCCGAGGTGGTTGAAGAAGATCAAGCAGGACCGAAAAAATCGCTGCGGGCCTCTCATGATAGAACGACACTTCAGAACCGTTGGAAAACACCTGTCGCGTGATCCTGCTTCGCAGCAGATAACCGCCTTCTATCAAACAAAACGTAACCTGCGGGTGAAACGAAATGGTGTGGGAGGCGGCTTGCCGGCGATCCGGTTTCCCAAGCTCCATGGCAGCGACTGAACTGCCCCCATCGCCGGCAAGCCGCCTCCCACAGTGCCCTGTTCTCTGCGAGACACCGCGGTACCAGGCACTCGCGATGCCCCCAAGCCGCCATGACTCAACCCTATCGCGCCGCTCGTCGGGTGACAGCTAGCAATTCTTATAGGTTTTTCAATGCACAGGTCATTCGGATTCAAGCGCGTGGCACCGTCTTTGCTTCGTTCATTGCTATAGTTGTCACTCGATGGGTCGAATGACAAAGGAAGTCATGCCATGCACGTGAGGTTGTCGGATTTCAATACACGTCTACAGTCTGCGGCTACGCTGGACCAGCAGATGGACTGCGCATGGATGCTCGCCGCGGGACTCGGTTTCGACGCAGTGGTTTATGATTACAGCCCGGTGCCCGTGTCCCATGATGGTGCACTGATCACCCCTTCATTGCTTGCACTGCGCAACGCACCCGAAGACTGGCACACGCTCTGGTGCCGCAAGGGCTATTACCAGATCGACCCTGTTCAGCAACTGGCGGTGAACAGCGTTTCGCCCTTCGTCTGGTCTTACCAGCCCAAGGCGGAAACCGTGTTGCGCACAGTGATCAAGGACCTGCACACACCTGTGGTGCGCTATCTCAACGAGTTCCATATGACCTGCGGCGTGACCGTGCCGATCCACATGCCCAGAGGTGGGTTCGCAACGCTCACCGGTATTTGCTCCGACAGCAGCGACGCGGCCCTGGAAGACGCCAGACAAAGTCTCGCCGAGTTCGGCCTGCTGGCACATGCCTTTCAAGAAGTGGCGTACCCGATGTTCGATGAGGCGCTGCACTCCTGCACGGCAATCAAGCTCACGCGCCGCGAACGTGAATGCCTGCGCTGGTCCGCCGATGGCCTGACGGCCAAGGAAATTGCCCAGCACCTCAACCGCTCCGTTGCCACCGTGACGCTGCACCTCAACTCCGCCATGCAGAAGCTCGGTGCGAAGAACCGCGTGCAGGCTGTGGTGCGCGCTGTACATTATAGGTTGCTGGACAGCTGACCCTTTGTTTCAGGGGCAAAACCTATCATTTCTTACAGTTATCGCTGACGAAAAACATCGCTAAGGTACCCCGATCCATAACCGGGGGACCGACAGCATGTCAGAGATCACAATTCAGGAAGATAAAGCTCCCTTTGGCCAATACCAGACCTGGTATCGGGTAACAGGCGATCTGCGTGGTCCCCACACGCCGCTGGTCATCCTGCACGGCGGCCCCGGCTGCACCCATGACTACGTAGATGCGTTCAAGGACATCGCCAGCACCGGCCGCGCGGTCATTCATTACGACCAGTTGGGCAACGGCAAGTCGACTCATTTACCAGATAAAAAAGCGGATTTCTGGACAGTCGATCTGTTTCTGGCTGAACTGGACAACCTGCTGATGCACTTGGATATTGCCAACAACTACGCCCTGCTTGGCCAGTCCTGGGGCGGCATGCTCGCCTCCGAACATGCAGTACGCCAACCTTCCGGCCTCAAGGCGCTGGTCATCGCCAATTCGCCGGCCGACATGCACACCTGGGTCAGCGAAGCCAACCGCCTGCGTCGGGAGTTGCCGGAAGCCGTACAGAAAACGCTTTTGCGACATGAGGAGGCGGGCACTTTGCAGGACGATGAATACAAGGAAGCGTCTCGCCTCTTTTATAACCGTCACGTATGCCGAGTTAACCCGTGGCCAGAGGAAGTGCAGCGTACTTTCGACCAGATCGATGAAGACCCGACCGTGTACCACGCCATGAACGGCCCGACCGAGTTTCATGTGATCGGCACCATGAAAGACTGGACCATCATTGATCGCCTGCACCTCATTCAAGTGCCAACGCTGCTTATTTCCGGCCGTTATGACGAAGCCACGCCGCTCGTGGTGAAACCTTATGAAGACAATGTGCCAGACATTCAGGCGGTTGTGTTCGAAGAGTCCAGCCACATGCCGCACGTGGAAGAGCGCACGGCATGCATGGGTGTCACCGCGAAATTTCTGGACAGTGCGACTGCATCCGCAAAGGCCTGATGCAACGCCACAGTATCTGGCCGAATATGAAGAGCATTTGCTCTATGCTATCGGCCTCGCCGCCTCCCGCTAAATCAAGTGTGATCGGCATCTGGCGCGCACTTCCAGAACGCCGGACACATCGCCGCCGAAATACGCCAACTCTTTAGAGCAACTACTTAAATAAATTCTCTATTATCGGGATAGATAAAATCTATAATCCGGTTCTTGACGCTCTTTAACCGCGCCAAGCCACTTCCAGTAACGTTTATTTAAGTGAATATTTCTTAACAAACATTCAACTCAATAAAGTTCTACTCCGGCAGAAACACTGTTTATAGGAGGGGATCACTCTACCCTCCGCAAACGCTTTGCCACCGGAGGCAAACATGAACCTCAGATCCCTCAATATTTCACGCAGGGCGTCGCTCTGCTTCGGCATCATCACGGTCCTGCTGGTCGGGCTCGGTGTCTTTTCGTACGTACAGATGGGCCATCTTAGGACGGCCGAACAAAACATCTCGCTGAATTCGCTTCCCAGCGTTCAGGTCATTGATGACATTCAGGTCGCCCTGCTTCATGCGCGTCTGGAAAGTATCCGAATGCTGGCCACCACCGAGCCGACCTCGCATTCTGCGGCTGTCGCCAAAACCAATGACGCCATCGGAGCGCTTCAGTCGAGCAGTGATTTCTATCGAAAGAACCTGATTTCCGGTGAGCAGGACCGCGTCAACTTCGACGATGCCGGCTCGAAGATGATGCAGTACATCAATGGCGTAAAACAGGTCATTGCGCTGGACTCCACGGATCACGAAAAGGCCCTTGTGTTCGCCAACACTGAGCAGGCGCAACGGGCTGTTGCGTACCAAGACAAGCTGACCGCCCTGCGCGAGCAGAACGTACAGGAAGCCAAGCGCTCCGGGGGTGATGCCACCGTGGTGTATGACCATAGCGTCAAGGTACTCATCGGCGTCGTGATCGTTGCCTTTATTCTTACGGTGTTCCTCGCCGTCGCTCTGACACGCAGCATTGTCGAACCGATCGGTTCATCGCTGAAACTGGCTGAAGACATCGCCGCAGGCGACCTGACCCGACAACTTGAAGTGACCGGCAAGGATGAAGCATCGCGTTTGATGCACGCGCTGAACCTGATGTCGAAGAACCTGCGCGACACCGTTCAACAGATTTCCGGCGCCTCCACACAATTGAGCACTGCTGCGGTCGAAATGACGTCCATCACCGAAAGTGCCGACCGTACCCTGCAACAGCAGAACAGCGAAATCGAGCAGGCGGCCACCGCCGTGAACGAAATGAGCGCTGCGGTAGAAGAAGTTGCGCGCAACGCAACGTCAACGTCCGAGGCGGCCAAGCAGTCTCGCGTAGCCGCTGAACTGGGCAACAGGCGGGTAACAGAAACGCTGACCGCGATGCAGGGGCTGACTCATATGGTGGAAGGCTCTTCAGCGCAGGTCACCGCACTTGCCAATCAGGCGCAGGACATCAGCAAAGTGCTCAGCGTCATCCGGGCCATTGCCGAGCAAACCAACCTGCTGGCCCTGAACGCCGCCATCGAAGCCGCACGTGCCGGCGAGCAGGGCCGTGGCTTTGCCGTGGTGGCCGACGAGGTTCGCGCCCTGGCTCACCGTACGCAAACGTCGACGCAGGAAATCGAGCAAATGATTTCTGCCATTCAGGCAGGCTCCTCTGCAACGGTCGAATCCATGCAAAAGAGCACTCTGGAAGTGCACAGCACCCGCAAGACTGCCGAAGGCGCTGGTCAGTCGTTGCTCCAGATCACCGACTCGGTTCTCGAAATCAACAACCGCAACCTGCAGATTGCGACCGCTTCGGAAGAGCAGGCTCATGTTGCACGAGATGTGGACCGCAGCCTGATCAGCATTCGTGACCTGGCGATCCAGAGCAGCGAAGGCACTCGCCAGACACTGTTGGCCAGTAACGAATTGTCCAGACTTGCCGTGAACATGAATAATCTGGTGTTGCGATTCAGGACGTAATGTCGCAAACGACAAACAGGCCAAGGGACGGTGAACAGCACGATCACCGTCAGCGGCTTAACCGTTTTGACAGTCATCCCGTCGACTGCTTAGATCCAAACGAATGCGCAACGGGCAACCCTAATGATCTTATGGAGCGAAAGCACATAGTAGTTGAGATTTTTCTTTGAGATTTTCATATAGCGATGCAACTTGCACTATAAGCGTGCACAAATACTGACAAAATGCTATCACTCTTGCGTAATATAAGCGGATAGTCTCTGTATCAGTCACGTTACACACACGTCTCATCAGGTATGATGCGCACTACTCTGAGTAGTGGAAATACGCGGCATGCCTTGCAGAATTATTGTGGCCGATGATCATCCGTTATTTCGTGAAGGCATGCTGCGCACTGTAGAACGCCTCGTGCCTGACGCGGTAATCGAGCAGGCTGGCAATCTTGATGAAGTGCTCGAACTGGCACGCTCGGGTGACGAGATTGATACGCTGGTGCTGGACTTGCGCTTTCCCGGCCTTGCTTCCATGCAGACCATTGCCGAACTTCGCAAGGAGTTCAAGCGCACGTCAATCATTGTGGTGTCCATGGTCGATGACATGGAAACCATTTCGGAGGTCATGGCGCATGGCGCCGATGGCTTTATCGGCAAGAATATCGAACCCTTGGAAATCGCCGAAGCCTTCATTGCCATTCGCAACGGCGACGTGGTGGTCAAGTACAAGCCGGAAGGCTCGATTCTGAGTGACGTGGAAATGTCTGCACTCAGTCACCTGACCAGCAGGCAGAAGGAAGTGCTTGGACTGGTCGCTTCAGGCAAGACCAACAAGGAGATCGCCAAGGAACTGGGCATCTCGCCATTTACGGTGCGCATTCATGTTTCCAGTCTGCTCAAGACACTGGGCGTGCCAACCCGATCCGCTGCGGCCGCGCAATTTTCCAGCCTGTCCATCAAGTAACCGCCATGTCGATATTGCCCAAACGCATTGATCTGGAAATGACTCAGGCGCTATTGCGCATGGCCGTCATTGCCACGTCGACGCTGTACACGCTTATAACGTATGCGCTCGATGAAATCTCCGACGAGCGCATGTTTGTCATTCTGGGTTACTGCCTGGGTTTCGGCATTGTGACGATCGGCCTGATCGTACGTATTGCCCAACGTCCGGGAGCTTCCGGCAGGCGCCGCCTGTTTGCGCTGGTCACTGACAACCTGGCGGGCATCGTCACCATTTCCGTGGGTGGCGAAGCATTGCTTCCGGTGTACTCGGTCATGCTGAGCATGACGGTCGGTTACGGCATGCGTTACGGGCGCAATTACTTGTTGCTGGCGACCGGTTTTTCGATGATCTCCTTACTGATCATCATTGCCCTGACACCTTTCCTGCGAGAACACCACGCGGTCGCGGTCATGATGATCCTGACGATGCTGGTGCTGCCGTTGTTCGTTTACTTTCTGCTGGGCCGACTGCATCTGGCGCTCAAGGAAACCGAAGAAGCCAACCAGGCCAAGTCACGGTTTCTGGCCCAGGCCAGTCATGACCTGCGCCAACCGATTCACTCCATCAGCCTGTTCACCGCCTGCCTGCGCGATGCCAGTCTGGGTGACAATGAGCGTCGACTGGTCGATAACATCGACCGCGCACTGGGTTCGGTCGAGCAGTTGTTTCGCTCGTTGCTGGACATCTACACACTCAACCGGGGTGAAGTCACGCCACGCCTGGAGACGGTCGATGTAGATACGCTGCTCAAGGGTCTGGCGAGCCAGAACAGCGAAGCTGCCAGTTGGGCCGGTGTGCAGATTCGTGTACGCAACAGCAAGCACCACGTCCATACCGACCCGGCGCTGCTGAGTACACTGTTGCAGAATCTGATTTCCAACACCTTCAAATACGCCCCCGGCAAACCGATACTCATCGGCTGTCGCAAACATAAGGGCAAGCTGGACATTGGCGTCTATGACCAGGGTCGCGGTATTTCCGCCGAGCACTTGCCCCACTTGTGCAACGAGTTTTATCGCGTGCGGGAAAAGCGCGACCGGGACATCGAAGGTGTCGGGCTGGGTCTGAGTATTGTCAGCCGCATCGCCCGGCTGATGAAATTGAAGGTCAATATACGCTCGACTCCGGAGCGCGGCACAGTGGTGATTATTGCTGGACTGCCCGTCGTCACCGCCAGTCTGCCCGTTCAGATTTCGAACATCGACTGGAACAAGCGTCTGCTCGGCGGACTGCGGGTCATGCTGATCGAGGACAATCAGAGCGTGCTGCAAGCCACCGCCATGTTATTGGGAAAATGGGGATGTAACGTCCAGACCTCTGTCAGCATTCCCGATGCCCACGTTGACTGCGATCTGGTCATCACTGATTTCGATCTGGACCGCAGCGCATCAGGCGCCGACTGCATCGCTTACTTGAACCGGCTGGAAGGCCGACGGATTCCCGCCATCGTGATCACCGGGCACGAACTTCAACATGTCCGTCAGGCATTGAATGACCCGGATATTCCGGTGCTCTCCAAACCGGTCCGTCCCGCCGAACTTCGCTCACTGTTGCTGAGCTTCAAGGTGGGTTCGACGCCATCGTCCGATGGGCAAAGTGACGAATCTGTTTCGGTGCTTCAATAGGTTCTGAAGTCTCGTACGATGTCACCTCTGAACTCGATATAAAGTCGAGTGATCTTCACTTTTTGACCTGGCGCACTGGCGCCTGAAAGTGAACCCGCGTCATCCATGATCTCTTGCGCATCTCCCACCTTGTTCTGGCCCGTAATGATTGCACTGGCAGAGTCACCGGCCCCGTATCGGCTCGTGTACTTGTAAGCCATATCGGTAAGCTTGCCCAATTGCGATTCGCTACGATCGTAAAGCCATTCGGAAGAATCATTGCCCAAATTATCACTTACGCGTGTGGGCGCGCCAAACTTCTCACGGATCTGTTGTTTGGACGACTTGTTGACGACGATATTGCTTTTAATGAACTCGGGCGCATATTTGGCTTCACCCGTTAAAGAGTCCAGCCCGCCAAATGGAGTACCCCCGCCGGTTGAACAGGCCGTCAGTGCCGTCATTATCAATCCTGCGGCTGCCCATCCTTTTAACCTTGCCACTCGGCCAAACCCACCCATTCCAGCGATCTCCACTATCAGCCTATCGTTAAGGGTCTATCGAAAATCCGGCGCGAAACGTCTCGCGAGGCCGCTGTAATCAGCGGCCCTGAAGGTGAATGTGCATAGAAGATTCGATATCAGCTAGTTGAGTAGGGTAAGTGGCTCAACCGATGCAGGGCTATAGTGCAGATGTACTAGTCAGGTCTTCACACGGACAGACTAAAAACGGTACGTCGCTCCAATACCGAGAAAACTTGCACTGTTTTCATACCGTGCGCTGTAACTGGCCAAGGCGTTGGAACGGCTGACGTTCACGCTTTCTTCCTTGAGCCAGGAATAGGCAATATCAAGGGTCAGGTCGTTGGTCAGGTCGTAGCCTGCGCCCACGCTATATATCGTGCGATCGCCTGTCGGCGTGCGCGGCGAGCGGTTGGTGTTGCTGGTTGGCGATTGATCGAAACGGATACCGGTTCGCAGAAGCCATTGAGCGTTAAGACGATAGGACGTGCCCAGCGCATAAGCCCAGGTATCGTGCCAGTCCAGACCGCCCGCAACGGCATTGGACAGCGATGAAGCCAGCACACCGCCGACCGCCGGGCTGATGCTTTGTGTGCTGAAATCCAGATCTTTCATGCGACTCCATCGGGTCCAGGTCGCCCCAGCGTAGAGTTTCCAGGCATCGCTCAGGTCTTGCATGACCGAAAGATCCACCGACTCCGGCGTGTCCAGTTGCAGCGAGCAGTCGTATCGATTGCTGGTCAGCACTTGCGGCGGCGTTCCGGCACCTGTGGCTACGCCGGTGTGGCAATCAAGGTCGTAGCGGACCCGCGAGTGGTAGGTCATGCCTGCCCGCGTGGTGTCCGTCAGGTCGGCCAGAATGCCGACATTGAAACCCACGGCCACATCGTCGCCCTTGACCTTCACGTTGGTGTCCGGGATAGCAGGGTTGAGCGTCAGGTCGGACTCCAACTCGCCTGCAAACCGGTTGATGGTCGGTCCGAAACCAATGGAAACGCGATCATTGAAGGCGTAGCTGATGGTCGGTTGCAGCGTGATGACACGGGCGTCGCTCCTGCTGGCAAAAGCACGGCCCTGAAAGCCCGACTCGTAATCGGTGGCCAGACCGAACGGCGCATAAACCCCCATTCCGAATGCCCACTGTTCATTCGGTTTGTAGGTATAGAACCCGAATGGAATGGCCTTGAACGGCACCATGTCGCCCTTGTTCGTACCACCGGACCGACCGCTTGCGTTGCTGATGTCAGTGGACGCGTCGATAAAGGTGACGCCGCCAGTGATCTGCTGCCCCTCAAGCCGCGCCATGCCCGCCGGGTTCCCATACACCGTACTCGCGTCATCCGCAGCCGACGCACGGCCTGCGAACGCCGTCCCCATGCCACTGATGCTCTGTTCGTTGAGTCCGAAGCCGCCAGCAGAAAGCTGGGTCGAAACCACGGCAAAGGTAAGGCCCAACGTGATTTTTTGCATGGATCTCGCTACTCGTGGCAATTAAGTGTTCGGTAGACATCATCAGACGTTAAGGCATGTGCGTCGCGAGCATTCGTGGACCTGAAAGGCCGGTTGGTACGCGCAGCAGACAGTCCTGGACCGACTCGACGGTCAATCAGCGAGCGTATCAGCGAGTAAAAATGCGCTCCATAGTACAGGTGTACTAATGGCCCCTTGCCGCGTCATGATCAGGTTGTTTGATAACGGGTTAACGGCCCCCCATTACGGACGGTTCATGATCATAGGGTTGTTAGTGCATTCAAATGAGAAAGCTTATTGAAGCCAACGCCATGTCACTAAAGGGCCTGCTGTCATATTCCCGGAATTTTTCATGTATCCCCTGATCAGGTGTGGCAGGATCAGCAGCGGCGAAAGTGTGATGCAGTTCAAGGACTGCCGGACGCTTTGCCAGCTTCTTAATGATCAGGTCGGGGCATCACATTGAACACCACATTGACTTCAGCAGAACTGGCCGTCATCAGTGAAATCGAAACCACCTCAAGTTTGTTGAGACTGGTCACCCGACTCACCGGGCTCAGATTCGCCGCCATCGCCAAAGTGACCGACAGCAGCTGGACCGCATGTGCTGTGTATGACGAGATCAATTTCGGGCTGGATGCCGGTCATGAGCTCAAACTGGAAAACACGTTCTGCAACGAACTCAGACTGAATCACCGCCCTATCGTGATCAACGAAGTGGCGACCGATCCTGAATACGCTCAGCACTTCATTCCGGCAAAATTCGGCTTCCAGAGTTATTTCTCGCTGCCGATCATTTTTCCGACCGGTGATTTCTTCGGCACGCTGTGCGGCCTTGATCCGCTGCCGAAAAAGCTCGACGACGAACAGCTTCTGGAAACCCTGAAAGTGTTCTGCACGCTGATCGCAAACACACTTTACGCGCACCAGCAACTCACTGATTTACAGGACCAGATGATCGCGGTGCGTTCGGAGCGGACTGCGGTCTGAGCAGGCGCTCCGTGATCAGTGTTCGTTCCTCCTAACCAATAACGTCTCCTGCGCCAGCAACAAAAAGCCCGGCATGAACCGGGCTCCCGATTTACAACGCAGTCGCCTGAGCGTTACTGCGCAGTTCTCAGCTTGATCACGTCGCCGGAAATAGTGGTGGTGTAGCCGTTCAAGTCTCAGGCTATGAAGGAACAGTCATGAAAGGATTCAGTCAGCGTGACTGCTCAACTCGATACCTGTGTATCCCGGTCGGCTACGCTGGCTGAAATTCAACGCATGCCCCTCTATCAGGCTGAAGGAGCAATCGCGTCAGGACTTGTCTGACTCCTCGCTGCCATCTCTTCCACCTGATGCCTGTCCTCCCTTTCTGCCTGCTTCATCTGCCCGCGCCGGGTCGTTGGCGAAGTTGCCGGGATTGTTTCCCCAGTACTGGCCATTGTTTTCGTCCTCCGTGATCGGCCGACCGTTTTATTGCTGTCGCATGCAATGGAAAACGCCGTGAGGGCAGTCGATCCGGAAATTCGAGGGCCGGACGACGAATGGCAAAAATGGTTCCATTTTGTTCAGGAAGGTCCGGACTGCCCGGTTTTAAAGGCCCTTCACCTCATCGAAAGCATGCCAGACAGGCGTTTTAGTGCGCCGGGGTTCTTAAAAGGGGCTATAGATAAAAATGACGCGCTGATAAAGTGAACTTCGTGATGTCATATGGTCATCACTCATGCATCGCCCTCCGAGATATCCATGACCGCTTGCGCCCCTATCCCGTTCAACGAAACGCAACGCCTGTTGCGTATAGCGGAGCTGTGCGTGCTCGAGAACACGGCAGACGATGTCTTTGATGAAATCGTGGAGATGACCGCCAATTTCTTCGATGCCCCCATCGCGCTGATTTCCATCGTCGACGAGCATCGACAGTGGTTTCGCGCCCGGGTTGGCCTGCAGGCCCAGGAAACCCCTCGCGACGTTTCGTTCTGCGCCTACACGATTCTGGCCGATGAGCCGTTCGAGGTCGTTGACGCCACGCTCGACGAGCGATTCATGGACAACAACCTGGTCACCGGACACCCCGGCATTCGCTACTACGCGGGCGCGCCGCTGATCACTGATGACGGCATCGCGCTGGGCAGTCTGTGCGTGATCGACACCAGCCCTCGTGAGCCGATGAGCGAAAAGCAGGCGAACATGCTCAAGCGCTTCGCCTCACTGGTGATGAAACGCATCGTTGGCTTGAGGATGAGCTGCTTCATCGACCAGCCTACCGGGCTGTATAACCGTTCGCGATTGCAGGAAGATATCAGCCAGACCCTGGGTTTGAAGCAGAACTACCGGCTGGTCGTTGCGGACATGATTACCCCCGAGTTTCTCAACGACATCGTCAAAGCGCTGGGCTACAGCTATTCACAGGACCTGGTGATGGCGATAAAAAATCGCCTGCAGCGTCTTCTGCCCAACGATTGCTCGCTCTACAAGGTCAGCCCGACACGCTTTGGCTTTTTGCTGCCTGAAGAAGCCGCGAATGAAACCATGTTTCGTGCGATTCTCAACGACTTCGAAACGCCGGTGCAGTGTCGCGGCATTCCGGTGCAGATGCAGGTTGGCCTGGGTGTGGTGGCTCTTGATCACACCGACAGCGCCGAGCAGGACTGGATGCGCCTGGTGATCAGCGCCGCTGACAACGCTCGTGACCTTAACGTCGGCTGGGCCATGTATGAACCTCATTCCGATGCCGCTCAACAGCGTGCCTTCAAACTGCTCAGCTCACTGACTCACGCTGTGCATGCACACGATCAGTTGCGTCTGGTCTATCAGCCCCGCATCGACCTGAAGTCCGGCCATTGCACCTCGGTTGAAGCGCTGCTGCGCTGGAACCACCCGACCCTGGGGCCGATCGGTCCGGCGGAGTTCGTGCCGCTGGCGGAGAAGACTGCGCTGATGCGCCCTTTGAGCCTGTGGGTGCTCAGAAACGCGATTGAGCAGGCGGCCCACTGGCAGCGTCAGGGTTTCGATTTCCGAATTGCGATCAACGTCACGCCTGAAGACCTCACAGGCCCGGCATTCACCGACACCATGATCGGCCTGCTGCGGGAACACGATATTCACCCGACCCGTTTCGAGCTTGAATTCACCGAAGGCGCGCTGATGCAAAACCCCGCCGAGGTCCGCAGTCAGTTGGAGCGCATGCGTGAAATGGGCATGGATGTCGCGATTGACGATTTCGGCACGGGCTATAGCAACTGGAATTACCTGCGTCAGTTGCCGGCCACTACGGTCAAGCTCGACCAGTCGCTGATTCGCAACCTGGTGTCGGACGAGACGGATCAACGCTTGGTAAAGGCGCTGATCGGCCTGGCGAAAAAACTCGGTTACTGCGTGGTCGCAGAAGGCATTGAAACCGATGAAATCCGTACGCTGGTCAAGCAATGGGGCTGCGATGAAGGACAGGGCTACCTGATCGCAAAACCTCTGGAAGCCGACGTGATGGTGAATTGGCTCAGCCCCACGCAGCGCCTGCAAAGTGTTGCCGAGGCAACACTGGCGGCCGCCTCACGCGATAAACGGTTATAACCTTAGAACACATCTTCATAACCGGTCATAACATAAGCCGCTATGCTGCCCGCCACTTTTTGCCTGATACGTTTGTTTGACAGGGTTGGATATGGACGCGGGTGGTTTAGGGTTTGTAGTAGCAGGACTGGTGGTTGGCTTCATCGTGGGCATGACCGGTGTCGGAGGGGGATCGTTGATGACCCCGATACTGCTGTGGTTCGGTATCAATCCGGCAACTGCTGTGGGCACCGATCTGTTGTACGCCGCGATAACCAAATCCGGAGGCGTGCTGGTTCACCGTAAGAACGACAATATCGACTGGAAAATAACCGGTCTGCTGACACTGGGCAGCGTGCCCGCAGTGTTGCTGACGCTGTGGTTCCTGAGCACCCTGCATGCGGCACCCGACGCCCTGAACGCAATCATCAAACAGGCGCTGGGGATCGTGTTGCTGCTGACCGCCCTCGCCGTCCTGTTCAAGAAAAGACTGCTGGCCTTCGCCCATGGCCGTGGTGACGGGCATTCCTTTTTCAAAGGCACCAGCCTGACCGTGCTTACCGTTGTTACAGGCCTGATTCTTGGCACCATGGTGGCGCTGACGTCGATTGGTGCAGGCGCCCTCGGTACCGTGGCGCTGTTCATCCTGTACCCGTTGCTGCCGACCCGCCGCCTGGTGGGAACCGAAATCGCCCACGCTGTACCCCTTACTCTGGTTGCAGGCCTGGGCCACGCCAGCATGGGCAACATGAATTGGGAACTGCTGGGCTGGCTGCTGATGGGGTCGCTACCGGGCATCTATTTTGGCAGCCATATGGCCGGGCGCGTGTCTGATGACCTGTTGCGTCCGTTCCTGGCGATCATGCTGGGAATGATCGGCTTCAAGCTGGCGTTCTGATCAACGTCAAGCTGTCACATCCATGCGTCAGGCTCGCCCTGCAAACACGCTTTGAAGACTGTGCAGCGCAACACATTGTGCTGCACAGGTACATTGGTCGGGATTTGTATTTTTTTGTAGCTCAACGCCGTTTTTCGGCGCAGGATTTTGCCGGTCTGCTTTCGCGCCGGTGCTCGGCACAGACTCATCCTTGCTGACTGGAGATGCCAATAATGCTTATCCGAATTGAAGAAGGTGTTTACGGGGCCCACTGGGTCGTGAAGCTGGACGACTATCCGGTGACCTGCCGGAGCTGGCAGGAAGCCAAGGAATTTGCTGACCGCATGAAATCCAGAATCGACGCCCCCCATTCGCTTCCGCTGTCCGCACGACATACCGTAGCCGAACGAAGCGTGCCTGAACGACATTCGAGGGCGATGGCTCGCTGATCCTTTGCTTCTGTTTGCAGAAACATTTGTTTCCTGTAACAACTGAAACGTCGCTGCCCTGACAGCGGCGTTTTGCTGTTCGTCTTTCCCGGACTATTCACCTGAATAAAAACTGAAATCCATTCTCGTTTCGGTGACATCCATTTCACATCTTCTTCACGTCAGGCTGGGTAAATTGAACCCACTCCTTTGATGAATCCCATTTGGCCCACCCTGTTGTGGGCCATTTTTTTGCCTGCAAGAAAGTGACCTGCATCGCGCATGCAAAGCTTGCCTGATCCGACTTACTCCACTTGCGAGCGAGGCTGTCCTGAATCCTTGGTTGCGAGCACAACCGGGTTACCCAGCGCCCCGCTGCTCTGCTCGGCCAGCCGGTCACTGCCTGTACCACTGGCCACCGAACGGCTCCAGTGTGTGGTTACAGTTGCCATCCAGCCCAGCAAAAACAGCACAACGGCCTGCAATGCCCATTTGCTGATGATCGACATGCGCTCTCTCCTCATTCAGGTCTGGATGGCGAGCATGTAAACACCTCGTCATTGCAGAAGAATTGCAGAGTTTCAGGTTTTTGCCACTGTGCCGCACATCCTTTTTTGCTGAGCTCGGCCGCCGCTGCATCCTTCCTGATTTCAGGGTCAGTGTGAATGATTGCGGTGAGCATGCCCGTGAGTCCTACCTCAGCTCGACGTTCATTCAGGATTTCAGGAGCCAGGCGATGCCTGTCGCGAACTCGAAAAAAGACGCTACCTCCAATAAAGACAAATACACCGACAAACAGAAACGCAAAGCCGAACACATCGAACAGAGCAGTCCGACGGAGGCGAACGCAAGGGTGGCTCGGGAACCAAAACCCCGGCATCCAGCAAGTCGGCAGCGCGCCAGGGGTTTGAATATTGCCGGTCTCAATTGCCGCTCGGCCGTCACAGCGGTGAACAACCGGGCGCTGGCAGCCTTCGAGGAGTTCAGGAGAGATGTTTTACTGATTGAATCGGAGCACGACGACTATGTGCACATGCCAGGTTGATGAGATCGCACTGCCTCCGGGCTGGCGCACTCACTGACCTATTGTCTGGTGGACCGTGCAGACCATGTACTGAGTAGCGATACCAGCCAGAGCGTCTAAGGCTCGCTCACCAATCGAATCAGCGAGATGGTCGTTGGCGGTCGACTGGTGGGTAACCCACACCACTCAGCCAAGTAACCCGTGACCCGCAGACCCGCACGCAATCCCGGAAGACGGCCTCAGTACTTGGTGCTTTGCTGTTCAGGCTTGGCGGGTGTGTCGACATGGCGCGGACCGGCGACCAGCAGCGCCAGCACCCCGAGAATCGGCACGGCGACAATCACGATGATCCACATCAGTTTGTTGCTGGACTCCGTGACGCTTTTACGGACACGCATCACCGCCCATATATCCGAAATCACGATCAAAGCCGTAATCGCTGCAAACAGCCACAAATGATTTTCCGATATCCAAGGCATTTGAAATCTCCTGCGCATTCAACGAAGGCGGCCAGACCGGCGCCCTTACTGTAGAAGAGGCTCGAGAGCCCCTTAAAGTTCAGAGAAGTAGGAAAAATCAGGCTTTTTCCGAGCGCTCGACTGCCATCGGTCCAGAGCGGTGAAACCATTGCGTCAGGCGGTATTCAATCCGAAGAGGCTCGCAAGGATCTGCGAGACCCTTTCGCTATCGGAGGGAATGTCATGAACGCGCTTATCGTCAAACTGCTCACCCGCCCTGCACAAGCGTGGAGAAACATACGCGACGAGGAAGAGCACAGCCCGCGCCAATATGTGCCGCACCTGATACTGCTCGGTCTGATTCCGGCCATCTGCCTGTACATTGGCACGACGCAAGTGGGTTGGAGCATGACGTTCGAGGACAGGGTCTGGCTGAGCACCAAGAGTGCACTGCAGCTGTGTACCCTGCTCTACGTCGCGATCCTGGTCGGTACGACGTTGATGGGTACGTTCATCCGCTGGCTGTCACGCACCTCCGAAGCGCGGCCAACGCTCAACCAGTGCATCGGCTTCGCCACTTACACCATCACCCCGTTTTTCATCGCAGGCCTTGCAGGGCTGTACCCCAGCCGCTGGCTGATGATTCTGGTACTGGGACTGGCATCCATCCATTCGACCTTTCTGTTGATCATCGGCATTGGCACCTTCATGCGCTTGCCACCGGGCAACGCCCCGCTGTATGCGGCCGCTGTCTGGGGCTTCGGCGTGCTGGTGCTCGTGACGATTCTGGTGTCGACGATACTGCTCTGGTACCACGTGCTCACGCCTGATTACGTGCGCAACGTGCTGGGTGAAGTGCCGGGTGGTTGAGGCAAGATCGGTACACCTCTGGAGTGGCCAAGGCTGTCGCCCGGCAAATTCGTGGGAGCGACCGGGCGGCGCTCCCACGAATTGAGGTTTCCAATGGGTTACAGGTTGTTTGACAAGCGTCTGGACTGAACTCAGCGCGTCCTGGCCGGTGTAGCGTCTATCTTCACCCGAAACAGGCTATAGGGTTTTTCCCGTAAATCCTTGCCCCCGTGAAACAGCGCCTGGCGATGCAACTGATTGGCTATGAAATAAAGGTAGCCGTCGTTCGCCACCGACAATGTGTCCGGCCACAGCATCCGAGGATCGTGAGCGACCGTCTGCCAGGTCCCGTCCGCAAGACGTTTGCGAATGCTGTTGTCTTCATAGTCGCCAGCGTAGATCGCACCATCGCTGTCGGCCTCCAACCCATCCGACGGCCCTTTTTCTCCCAGATCCTGTACCGCTGCGACAAGTTGCTCCTCAGTAACGGCTGGATCGCGCAGCAGCTTTGTGGACACCGAATACAGGTGTCGGCTGGAAAGCGCAGAGAAGTAAAGTGTCTGGCGATCCGAGGACAAGGCGATACCGTCGGACGCCACCGCAAAGGGTTTGCTGGTACCGTCGGCATTACGCATTTTCAGTACCTGACCTTCAACCCTTGGCACAAAGCCCGGATCTGCCGACGTCGAGGCAGCGCCACTCAAACGACGCACGGCCTTGCCGGTCGCAACGTCCATGACAATGATCGCGCCGGGGCCACTGACAGACGAGTCGGTGACATAAATCACGCCTTCCTTGCCGGCACTGAAGTCAAAACGCATGTCGTTGACATAGGTGCCCGGCAGAATGACGTTTTCAGGAAAAACCAGCGTCTTGACGACCTTGTTTGTCTTGAGGTCAACGGCCACCAGTTTGGCACCGCCAGCAAGCGGCCTGGAGAATTCCGGAGCAGCGGTATCGAGTATCCACAGGTGGCCCAAGCCGTCGGCGACGACGCTCTGAACGCTGATGAATCCCTTCTCGGGATGCTGAGGGTCGGCCTGGTTCAATGCGCTGTCAGGATAAGGCACCACCTTGCCGTCGCGTAATTCACCGACAGTGAAAGGCACCTTGTCGCCCCAACGCGGAAAGTTGACAAAAATGCGCCCTGTTTCACTCACGCTGACACCTGTCGGCATGGCGTCATGGAACGCGAAGACCTGTTCGATTTTTCCCACAGGCTTGTCTTCTGGAAGTTTGGCGGGAGTCGCAGCCTGAACAGCCTGGCTACCGAGCGCAACCATCAGGGCCGCAGAGGCCCAGGACATCGGTTGTTTGAAAGACAAGAAAAGTCTCCTTGGCCAGCATCAGCAGGCCAGTAGTGAAAATGAACATGGCTCATTTGCAGGATCGGCTGTACCGAGCAGGCAAATACATCTGCGGCGGATACTGATCCCTTTGTTGCAAAGAAAGAAGCCGTTAAATTCACTAACACTTTCAATCAAATAAAGAAAATGAGGCGGCTGACGGCGACTGCACGAGTGGCTCAGTCACCACCTGATGTCTTTCGCTCAAGAGATGGCCGCCGTTTTTGACAGGGGCAAATGTGAAGACCTGTCAGACGGTTGTCTGAAGGACATCCGCTACCTCAGAGCGATAGCGGATTGCGGGAATGTTTCTACCTCACCTGCCGGGAACACGCCCCGACACCTCAGGTAATCGGCGCGGGGTTGAACAGGGTAATGTCGTTGTGCAGGCGGTAGTGCTCGGTCCAAGTCTTTTTCTTGCCGCTGGCCACTTCCAGATAATAGTGGAACAGCTCCCAACCCAAGTCCTCGATGCTCGCGCGCCCAGTAGCGATGCGCCCGGCGTCGATGTCGATCAGATCTGGCCAGCGCTGGGCCAGCTCGGTGCGGGTCGAAACCTTCACGACAGGTGCCATCGCCAGACCATACGGCGTGCCACGTCCGGTGGTGAACACATGCAGGTTCATCCCGGCCGCCAGTTGCAGCGTACCGCATACGAAGTCACTGGCCGGCGTGGCGCAGAAGATCAGGCCTTTGCCGTTGACCCGCTCGCCAGGGCCGAGCACGCCGTTGATCGCGCTGCTGCCGGACTTGACGATAGACCCGAGGGATTTCTCGACGATGTTCGACAACCCGCCTTTCTTGTTGCCCGGCGTGGTATTGGCGCTGCGGTCCGCTTCGCCTTTGGCCAGATAACGGTCGTACCAGTCCATTTCGCGCACCAGTGCCTGGGCAACGTCCTGATCCTGCGCACGGGAAGTCAGCAAATAGATAGCATCGCGCACTTCGGTCACTTCCGAGAACATCACCGTAGCGCCCGCACGCAGCAACAGGTCCGACGCATAACCCAGCGCCGGGTTGGCGGTGATGCCGGAAAACGCATCGCTGCCGCCGCACTGCATGCCCAGAATCAACTCGGATGCCGGCACCGTCTCGCGACGACGCAGGTCCAGCTTCTTCAGGCGAACCTCGGCCAAGTCCATGATCTGCTCGACCATTTCACTGAAGCCGTGGCTGGAGTCCTGAAGCTTGTAGAGCCAGGGCTCACTCAGGTCCACCGAGCTGTCACCCTCGTGCATGACCTGACCGGCCTGCAGCTTTTCACAGCCCAGGCTGATGACCAGCGCCTCGCCACCCAGATTCGGGTTGCGCGCCAGATTGCGCACGGTGCGGATCGGGATGTAGGCGTCGGTGGCGGTAATGGCCACGCCGCAGCCGTAGCTGTGGGTCAGGGCCACAACGTCATCGACATTCGGGTATTTGGGCAGCAGTTCGTCACGGATGCGCTTGACGGCGAAGTCGAGTACTCCGGTCACGCATTGAACGGTTGTGGTGATGCCCAGGATGTTGCGAGTGCCCACGGTGCCATCGGCATTGCGATAGCCTTCGAAGGTATAGCCTTCCAGCGGCTCGCCCTTCGCAGGTACGGCATCGGACATCGGCAGGCTGTCGAGCGCAGGTGCTGACGGCATGCGCAACTGGTCTTCCCTGACCCAACTGCCACGCGGTATCGGTTGCAGGGCATAGCCGATGGTATGGCCGTAACGGATCACGGCATCGCCCTCGGCCAGGTCAACGGTGCTGACCTTGTGGCTCTGCGGTACGTTATCGACAGTCACCAGGCCGTTATCGAATTCGGTTCCGGCCGGCACACCCTGGTCGTTGACCACGACCACCACGTTATCCAGCGGATGCAGCCGGATGTAACGTGGAGAATCGGCATGTTGAATCAGGTTCATCACGGTTTCCTCAGGATTTTGCTTCGGAAAGGTTGCTGGCCGGATCGGTCGGCAATGGCCCCTTTACAGGCGGCTCTATCAATTCCACACGCTTGATTTCACCCACGATGAAAATGTAACTGATCACCGCCAGCAGCGCGTTGGCGCCGACGAACACCAGTGCCCATTTGAACGAGCCGGTGGTGCTGATGATGTAACCAATCACGATCGGGGTGGTGATCGATGCAATGTTACCGAAGGTGTTGAACAGGCCGCCGCTCAGACCGGCGATCTGCTTGGGCGATACGTCGGACATGACAGCCCAGCCCAGTGCGCCCACGCCTTTGCCGAAGAATGCCAGGGCCATGAAGCCCACGACCATCCATTCGATGTCGACATAGTTGCAGGTCACGATGGACGTCGACAGCAGCAGACCGCCAATGATCGGTGCCTTGCGGGCGAAGGTCAGCGAGTGCCCCTTGCGCAGCAGGTAGTCAGAGATGATCCCGCCCAGTACGCCACCGATGAAACCGCAGATGGCCGGCAAGGAGGCGATGATGCCAGCCTTGAGAATGGTCATGCCGCGTTCCTGGACCAGGTAAACCGGGAACCAGGTCAGGAAGAAGTAGGTGATGCCGTTGATGCAGTATTGGCTCAGGTAGATGCCCAGCATCATGCGGTTGGTCAGCAACTGCTTGATGTAATCCCATTTCGGGCCGCTGCTGGCGTCCTTCTTCGACTTCGACTTGTCCTGATCCATGTCAACCATGCCGCCGTTACTGGCGATGTGATCGATCTCTGCCTGGTTGATGCGCGGATGGCTGCGCGGGCTGTAGATGACCTTCATCCAGATGGCGGAGAAGACGATGCCTGCCGCGCCCATGACGATGAACACGTGCTGCCAGCCGTAGGTGTAGACGATCCAGCCCATCAACGGCGCGAACAGCACAGTGGCGAAGTATTGCGCAGAGTTGAAGATGGCTGACGCCGTGCCGCGTTCAGCGGTCGGGAACCAGGCGGCGACAATGCGTGCGTTGCCGGGAAAGGATGGCGCTTCGGCCAGGCCCACCAGGAAGCGCAGCATGAACAGCGCGACAATGGCGGTGGAGATGCCGAACTCACCCACATAGCCTTGCAGCAGGGTGAACAGCGACCAGGTGAAAATGCTCAGGGCGTAGACTTTCTTCGAACCGAAACGGTCGAGCAGCCAGCCACCCGGGATCTGACCGGCCACGTAGGCCCAGCCGAATGCAGAGAAGATGTAGCCCAGAGTGACGGCACTGATGCCAAGGTCTTTCTGGATGCTGGAACCGGCGATAGCGATGGTGGCACGGTCGGCGTAGTTGATCGTGGTAACGAGAAACAGCATCAACAGGATCAAATAGCGGACGTGCGTCGGCTTGGACGTTTGCATCGATTGAACTCCCACTAGTTATTTTTTTACGCGGGTAAATCTGTTTTTGGGTGTAGCGCTACAGGCCCCTTAGAAGTGTCGCGGCGACGCCAGCTTCTACCTGTACGGGTCATGCATTCCAACGACAAAACCGCTGATCGCTCAGCGGTTCCGTCTTCAGAGGTGTTACTGCTTGCCTTGTTTGTCCATCAGCGCTGCGAGCATGTCGCATTCTTCCGGCGTCAGGTCGGTGAGCGGCGTGCGAACCGGACCTGCGTCGTAGCCTGCGATTTTCGCACCGGCTTTCACGATGCTGACGGCATAGCCCGCTTTACGGTTACGGATTTCCAGGTAAGGCAGGAAGAAGTCATCGATGTATTTGCCGACTGCTTCGTGATCGTCACGGGAAATGGCGTGGTAGAAATCCATCGCCAGTTTCGGTACGAAGTTGAACACTGCCGAGGAATAGACCGGTACGCCCAGCGCCTTGTAGGCAGCGGCATAGACTTCAGCGGTCGGCAGACCACCCAGGTACGAGAAGCGGTCGCCCAGACGGCGGCGGATCGAAACCATCAGTTCGATATCGCCCAGGCCATCCTTGTAGCCGATCAGGTTCGGGCAGCGCTCGGCCAGTTTTTCCAGCAGCGAAGCGTTCAGACGGCAGACGTTGCGGTTGTAGACAACCACGCCGATCTTGACCGATTTACAGACAGCTTCAACGTGCGCGGCAACGCCGTCCTGGCTGGCTTCGGTCAGGTAGTGCGGCAGCAGCAGCAGGCCTTTGGCGCCCAGACGCTCGGCTTCCTGAGCGTATTCGATGGCCTGGCGAGTCGGGCCGCCTACGCCTGCGAGGATAGGCACGCTGGTAGCGCAGGTATCGACGGCAGTCTTGATGATTTCGGAGTATTCGCTGGCGGCCAGGGAGAAGAACTCACCTGTACCACCGGCTGCGAACAGAGCGCTGGCGCCGTACGGGGCAAGCCACTCGAGACGCTTGATGTAGCCAGCGCGATGGAAGTCGCCCTGGGCATTGAAATCGGTAACCGGGAAGGACAGCAGACCGGAAGAGAGGATGGACTTCAGTTCTTGTGGATTCATTATTCGAACACCCTGTGGGACATAAAATGTGAATGGATCACCGGGGCAGTGCCGATGTCGTAAGTCATCGTACAACTGAAAATACATTCCCTCAACTGGCATTTACGGATTTTTGTCTTACAAAGCGATGAATGGGACTGGAAGCCTTGGCGGGCTTAAGTTTGGCGGGATTCAGGGTTGCTGAAAGTTATACGATAACCGGAGTTTTCGTCGAGACCGAGGTGCCTTGAGCAGCTTACGGAGCGTGAGGACGATCAGCGTTCCAAGGGAAGCCGATCGTGTCCACGCTCCGCTTGGGCGTGCAGACCGCGACGCTCTGTGTCACATCAGGCGCGCTGCGATTCAGCCTCTTCATGGGCGTGGCGCAAGCGTTCGCGGCTGTTGGTCAGATGCAGGCGCATGGCGGCACGGGCGGCGTCGGAGTCCTGACGGGCGATGGCCTCGTAGATTTCCTCGTGCTCGCGGCTCAGCCGGTCCATGTAGTGCTGCTGATCGTCATGCGCCAGCCGCGCAGAATTCAACCGAGTGCGCGGAATGATGCTGGTGCCCAGATGGGTCATGATGTCGGTGAAATAGCGGTTGCCGGTCGACAACGCAATCTGCAGGTGGAACTGGAAGTCAGACGCCACCGCATCGGTTGCATGAGCAGCGCTTTCATTCAACGCGTCCAGCGCGGCACGCATGGCAGCCAGCTCTTCGGCGCTGCGGCGCTGTGCGGCCAGACCGGCGGACTCGACCTCCAGGCTGATGCGCAATTCGAGAATGGCCAGCACATCACGCAAGGTGACGATGGTGGCCGGGTCGATGCGAAAGCCGCTCGGGCTCGGCGTATCCAGCACAAAGGTGCCGATCCCGTGGCGGGTTTCCACAAGGCCGGACGCCTGCAGGCGTGAAATCGCTTCACGGACCACAGTACGGCTGACGCCCTGCTCTTCCATGATCGCGGATTCAGTGGGCAATTTATCGCCACGCTTGAGCTGTCCACTGCGAATACGTTCGGACAGTTCAGTCACCAGCTCCTGCGCAAGGCTGCGGTGCTTTCTACGGGCGCGGGGCGGGGCGCTTTGATTTTCCATATCCAACATCGATCTCTGGACAGTTAAACAAGCGTCAATCATAGCTCAGCGGTTGTATGATCACACCCCAAAAGCTCGGCCCCGCTGTCCATAAGCCTCATCAGGCCGGTTCAGACGCCCGCCGCTCGATCAATTGCCCACCTTCGACCTGTACATGCCTGTCATGAAAGCGCTTGAGACTGCTGCGATGTCCCACGCTGAGCAGCGTCAGGCCAGGGATTTCATTGAAGATCGCATGGTGCATCGCCGCCTCGTCCTCTTCGTCCATGGCAGAGGTCGCCTCATCCATATAAAGCCACTGCGGTATCAGCAAGAGCGCACGGGCGAAGGCCATCCGCTGCTGCTCGCCGGGCGACAGCACACGTTGCCAGTGATCACTGTCATCCAGTCGCGCCACCAACGGTTCCAGACGACATTTGCGCAGCGCATCGACGTACCGTTCAGCAGGAAATGCTTCGGACGGCTGTGGATAACTCAAGGCTTCACGCAAGGTGCCGATTGGCAGATAGGGTCGTTGCGGCAGAAACAGGGCGCGCCCTTCCGGTATGCCGATCTTGCCCGTACCTTTGGGCCATAAGCCGCCAAGCGCCCTGAGCAAAGAGCTTTTACCACTGCCTGACCGGCCACTGAGCATCACTTTCTCGCCTTGCCCGATATGCAGATGAGCGTTTTGAAGCAAATGCCGACCGCTGGCCAGCGTGAGGCCAAGGTCTTTCAGGTCAACCGCATTCCCGGTCTGCACCCTTTGAATCGATGGAACCTGAGCTTCATGGTCGCTCATGGCCTGACGGAAGCTCAGCAGACGATCACTGGTCGCCCGCCAGGACGCCAGCGTGTCATACGCGCTAATGAACCAGCTGAAGTTCTCCTGCACGTTGCCGAACGCCGAGTTGATCTGCATCAGATCACCCAGCTCGATCTTGCCTGCAAAGTACCGGGGCGCTGCGACAACGAACGGAAAGATAATCGCGATCTGGCCATAGCCCGACGTGAAGAACGTCAGTCGCTTCTGCACCTTCATCGAGGTCAGAACGTTATGCCAGATCATCGAGAACCGGCCGCTCAGCCGCTGGTTTTCATTTTTTTCGCCGGCGGACAGCGCGATGCTTTCGGCGTTTTCCCGCACCCGCACCAACGCATAACGCAGGTCCGCTTCGTAGCGTTCCTGCTGGTTGTTCAGCGGAATCAGACGTCGGCCAATCCAGTGGGTCAGAAAGCTGCCGACGATGGCGTAAAGCATGGCGGCCCAGAACATGTAGCCTGGAATGGTGATGCCTAAGAGTTCGATACTTCCCGACACACCCCACAGAATGACCGAGAACGACACCAGGCTGACCACCGCACTCATCAGGCCAAGCCCCAGGTGCAGAGTGCTGGTTGTGAATTCGTTAAGGTCTTCCGAAAGACGCTGGTCCGGGTTATCGGTGTAACCGCCCTGCTCCAGGTGGTAGTAATTCTTGTGCGCCAGCCAGCGTGCGAAATGCTGCTCCGTCAGCCAGCGTCGCCAGCGGATGGTGAGCATTTGCGTCAGATAGAGCCGATACACGGCAGCGAAAATGGCGATGGCGGCAAGGCCGCTGAAATACAGGATCAGGTGCGTGAAAGCACCCGTGTCCTTGTTCTGCAAGGCGTTGTAGAACTCGCGATACCAGCTGTTGAACATCACTGACATTTGCACGCTGAACAATGACAGCGCAACCACGGAGGCCAGCAGCACCCAGGCCATGGTTTTTTCTTCACTGCGCCAATACGGCGTAATCAGCCTCCATACCCTGGGGAAAAACGCTCCGTTAACGGTGTCGTTGACGACGGAATATTCGGCATTGCGTTTCATGTAATTCAGGCTCGCTGTCTGCAAAAGAACGATGCCTGACCACAATGAAGCAAAAAAACGCCTGAACGATCACCATGAAAAAAGCTTCATCAACGCCGTACGGGACGCTTCTGCAATTTGCGCTGCAAGGTACGGCGGTGCATGCCCAGCGCGCGTGCGGTGGCCGAAATATTGCCTTCATGCTCGGTCAGCACACGCTGAATATGCTCCCACTGCAGGCGATCCACCGACATCGGGTTTTCCGGCACCAGCGTGTCGAGGTTGGCGTGTTCCGACAGCAAGGCTGCCAGTACATCATCGGCATCCGCCGGCTTGCACAGGTAATTACACGCACCGCGCTTGATGGCTTCGACAGCGGTGGCGATGCTCGAATAGCCGGTGAGAATCACCACCCGCATGTCCGGGTCCATTTCAAGCAGCTTGGGCAGCAGCACCAGACCGGAATCGCCATCCATCTTCAGGTCCAGCGCGGCGTATTCGGGAATGTCCTGCTGCGCCAGTATCAGGCCCTCCTCCGCAGAGCCTGCGGTGCTGACCCGAAAACCGCGACGGCTCATGGCGCGGGCCATGACCCGGGTGAAGGTCGCGTCGTCATCGACCAGCAGCAGGTGCGGCAACTCTTCGCCTTCGACCTGAATCTCTTCGTCACTCATGCTTCTTCTCCTCGCGTGTCACGGGGCAGTCGCAGCTCGGTGAGCGTACCGCCTTCTTCATGACTGTAGAGCTTTACCGAGCCACCCGCGCGGGTGACGCTGGCCTTGCTCAGGAACAGGCCGAGGCCGAAGCCTTTGCCCTTGGTAGTAAAGAACGGTTTGCCGATCTGCTCGGCAATGGCCAGCGGCACACCGGCGCCGTGGTCGCGAATACTGATGCAGACTTCCGTACTGTCCCAGTCCAGATTGACTTCCAGCCCGTCGGGACAGGCATCGGCGGCGTTGTTGAGCAGGTTGAGCAGTGCCTGAGTGAGGTCCGGTGGCGGCGCCAGCATCGGCACCTCGTCCTTGCCCCGTTTCTGAAAGCGATAGCTCACTTCAGGACGCATCAGGTGCCAGCGGTTGAGCGATTCGTCCAGCCATTGCGTAGCCGGCTGTGTCTCGACCGCCATGCGCCGGTTGGCCTCGGCAGCGCGTACCAGTTGCTGAAGCGTCTGCTTGCACTGTTTGACCTGTTCCTGCAGCACCGACAGATCATCCTGCAGAGCCGGATCGCTATGGTCTTGGCGCATCTCCTTGAGCAACACGCTCATGGTCGCCAGCGGCGTACCCAGCTCATGAGCCGCACCGGCTGCCTGCGTGGCCACCGCCAGCAGTTGCTGGTCTCGCAGGCCTTCCTCCCGGCGCTCGGCGCGCAGTTGATCCTGACGGCGCAGTTCTTCAGCCATCTTCGCGGCAAAGAAAGTAATCACCCCGGCCGCCAGCACGAAGCTCAGCCACATGCCGTAGATCTGCATGTTTTCGCGAGCGATGGGGTAGGTCTCCAACGGATAGGACCGCACCATAAGGAAGGTGTACAGCCCGAGCGCGAAGCCGGACAGAATCAGTGAATAGCGCCATGGCAGCGTCGCCGCCGCGATGGTCAACGGCACCAGGTAATAAGACACGAACGGGTTGGTCGAGCCGCCCGAGTAATATAGCAGCGCACTGTGAATCAGCAGGTCCAGCGCCAGCTGCAAGGCATATTCAAGTTCGGTCAGCGGCAACGAGGTGCGCAGGCGAATGACGGTCAGCAGACAGAGAATCAGCGAGCAGCCCAGGGTGATCGACAGCTGCAGCCAGGGCAGCGGAAGAAAGTCGAACAACCAGGCAATCCCCACCGAACCGGCTTGTGCGGCCAGCACCAGGATGCGGATGAATGTCAGGCGCCACAGGTTCTGACGCGTGGCTGAAAGCATTTGGACGGGGGCGAGCATGAGCTCTCCTGATGAGCGCTCCAGGCGGATCGGGACGAGTATAACCAAGCATGGCGCAAAACTGGAAAAGTGCGTCAACGCGCCGCATCGTCGGGCGTGTCGGGGATGCAGGAACCAGTATCCAGGGTTACAGTCTCATGGGTTTGCGCCGTCCGACAGCAGTCGACGGCCGTCTTATAACAAGGAGTTCTCATGTTCACTCTCCGTCCTGCCGCCACGCTCTTTGCTCTGGCTGCCGTTACCCTCTCCAGCCTCCCTGCAATGGCCGAAGAAGCCCGCTACAACCAGATTTCCCTGCGCGCCGAGGTCAATCAGGAAGTCCAGCGAGACCTGATGATGGTGACGCTGTACACCGAAGCGCAGGACAGCGACCCCGCGAAACTGGCTGCCCAGGTGACCGAGACGCTGAACAAGGCGCTGGGCCAGGCGCGCCAGGCCAAGGACGTGAAGATTCGTCAGGGCAGCCGCAACAGCTATCCGATTTACGACGACAAGGGCCAGAAGATCACTGGCTGGCGTGAGCGCGCAGAAGTTCGTCTGGAAAGTGCCGATTTCGCCGTCCTCTCCAAGCTGACCGGCGAACTGCTCGGCGATCTGAAAATGGGCGGCATGGACTTCTCGATCTCGCCAGCCACACGCAAGGCCAGTGAAGACACCCTGCTCAAGGACGCAGTCACGGCGTTCAAGGCCCGCGCCCAACTGGTCACCGAAGCGCTGGGCGGTACCGGCTACAAGCTGGTCAACCTGAACCTCAACACCTCGGGTTACCCACAGCCGTACCTGCGTGCGCCAGTGGCCATGATGATGAAGTCTTCGCGAGAAGACGCGGCGCCTACGCCAGACGTCGAAGCGGGCACAAGCCAGGTGAGCGTGGCGGCGGATGGTGTGATTGAGGTGGCGGTTCCATAGGATCGCTGACCACGCTCTCGCTCCGCGTTCGTCATTAGAGACGAGTCGGCCTCGACACGGATCATGCCCATCGCTCCGCATGGGCATGCATCCCGTGACACTCCGCGTCACAAACGCTATCGGCTGAGGATTCAACACGCCTGGCGCATGTTGCATGTTCACTTTCGCCCTCTCCTGCTCCCTGGATTCCTGCCATCCTCGGCTATGTCCTACAACATCCGCCGCGCTGGCCGATTCCACCAAATCTCCCCATCCATAAACTTGAATGCACTCCCCAGCCGGGCATTGCCGCCTACTCGAGCACTTGCCCCACTTTCAGGAATCACGGATGAATCCTTCGAACCCCACACGCCAAAACCCCGCCCACCCTCTGCATGACAACGTTGCCGAGCCGCTTCCGGTGCCGCTTCGGTTCGAGGCCGGTGAAGGTGACGAACACCTGCACACCCATGGCTCGATCGAGGCCGTTCTGGAAACAGCCGGTTTCAGACAGGACGAAATACGCGCCATTTATTACGGCAACTGGCTGCGCGACTATTCGCAACTGGTCGACCCCAAGCTCGTCCGCGCACCCGATATGCCCAAACGTTTCCCTGACGTGCTGTCCCGCGAAGCCATCACGCAAATCGTTGACGTCCTCGCCGTACGGGCCTTCACGGATTTGATGAAAATCGACCGCTCACGCTTCATCGTGACACCGCAGCGACTGGGTGTTTATCGCGCCAGCGAGCACATCGACAACCCAAGGGCAGTCAACCCGAAACCTGACGACCCCAAGGCACGCGATGCAGACTTCGATGACTGGATGCTGCCCGATGATCCGGTGCTGCAGGTTGATCCCGAGACCTCCATGAAACGTTACTTACAGCGCTCCGTGGACCTGATGACAGCAGACCTGGACATCACCGTACAGGCGGGCCCCTCTTCTACCGATGGGCTCAGGGCAATGGGCGCAGCACTGCATATACTTGAAGACTTCTTTGCCCATTCCAACTTCGTCGAACTGAGCCTGATCAAGCTGGGCCATACCGATGTGCTGCCGTGGACTTCCGAAACCGAGTGCAGGCATCGCCTGCCATTGGTCACGGGAAGTTTCGGCGGTAGCGACATCATTGCCAGCCTGGCAGCACCGCTGGGCAAAATCCTGTTCGAGAACAACGAAAAACCCTTCGAAGCCATCCAGCCCGGCGCGCGTTATGAACGGGACCAGATCCTGCTTATCCTGCTTGGCGAGCATCCGGACGAACGACTGCTGCAGGGTTATCAGGACTTTCTCAGCGCCCGCGACGGCTGGGCACGGCTGTCTTTCTCCGAGCAGGTCGAACGTTTCTACGCATTCATCGCCACCCCTGGCAGGCTTCTCGGTAACGCCATCGGCAGCGTCATGCAGAGCCTGATGACTTTTCTGAGCAACAGCATCGACGATGTCCAGACCGGGCTTGGCGATGATCCCAATACCAACGGCTCGACAGATCCTTCGCACTCGCAGTTGGCCAAAGACCACGCTGAACACCCGCTGCATGATCTGGCTGCGCTGATGGCGAAGAAGGCGGTACTTGAAGTTGGTCGCGCAGTACTGGGTCAATGGCGTGGCACGCCAGACACCGACCATCCCTCGCAAGTAGCCGCACGGTTTTTCAGCCATGCCATGGACACGGACTGGCAGGACACCCTGGTTCGCGAGTGGGCCGAGGCCAATCCTGAGCAGGTCAGACGCGCAGCCCTCAAGAGCGAACTGGATCAGTTCCACCTGCGCATTCAAGGCGATGCGACCGAGGCGTTGCAGAAATTCGAGCGAAGCAGCGGCAACTTTCTGGACACTTTCTTCGAAAGCACCTCGCTGTCTGATCTGTGGAACAGAATTACTGGCAAGTAAGATTTGTCCGACTCGAACCAAGTGCGGCACTATCGTGTTACATCTTTTGTCGACATTGCACGTGTCAACATTCAGCACGGTACTGCCGCACTTCGCGAGGGCTCCATGGGACAAACCATTTTCAAACCGCTGATCCTGACCAGCGCGCTGCTGGCCTGCGCACCTTTTGCTCAGGCGGCCACAACCCTGGTGTATTGCTCCGAGGCGAGCCCGGCAGGCTTTGACCCCAGCCAGTACACCAGCGGCACCGATTTCGACGCTTCGGCTGAAACCGTTTTCAACCGCCTGACGCAATTCAAGCGCGGCGCAACGGAAGTGGAGCCAGGGTTGGCAACAGGCTGGGACGTTTCCCCCGATGGCCTGACCTATACCTTCCACCTGCGCGAGGGTGTGAAATTCCACACCACTGATTACTTCAAACCGACCCGCACCTTCAATGCCGATGACGTGCTGTTCACCTTCAACCGCCTGCTGGACCCGAACCACCCGTTCCGCAAGGCATACCCTTCCGAATCGCCCTACTTCACCGACATGGGCCTGAACACCACCATCAAGCAGGTTGAGAAGGTCGACGCCAATACCGTCAAATTCACGCTCAACAATATTGATGCAGCGTTCGTACAGAACCTGGCGATGAGCTTCGCCTCTATCCAGTCGGCCGAATACGCCGACCAGTTGCTGAAGGAAGGCAAGGCCCAGGACCTCAACCAGAAGCCTGTCGGCACCGGTCCGTTCGTGTTCAAGCGTTACCAGAAAGACTCGCAGATCCGTTACGCCGGTAACACCGAGTACTGGAAACCCGAAGATGTGAAAATCGACAACCTGATTTTCTCGATCAACAGCGATGCCGCCGTGCGCCTGCAGAAGCTCAAGGCCGGCGAATGTCAGGTCAGTGGCTACCCTCGCCCGCAGGACATCGAGGAAGTGCAGAAGGATCCGAAGCTCAAGGTCTTGAGTCAGCCGGGCTTCAACCTCGGCTTTCTGGCGTACAACGTGACTCACCCGCCGCTCGATCAGCTCAAGGTTCGTCAGGCGCTGGACATGGCCATCGACAAGCAGGCCATCATCAAGGCTGTTTACCAGAGCGCAGGCCAACTGGCCCAGAACGCACTGCCACCGGGCCAATGGAGCTATGACCCGACAATCAAGGACGCTCCCCGCGACCTGACGAAAGCAAAACAATTGCTCAAGGAAGCGGGCGTGGCACCGGGTACGAAAATCGACCTGTGGGCCATGACGGTTCAGCGCGCCTCAAACCCCAACGCACGCATGTCGGCGCAGATGATCCAGTCCGACTGGGACAAGATCGGCATCAAGGCCAATATCGTCAGCTATGAATGGGGCGAGTACATCAAGCGCGCCAAGGCCGGCGAACATGACACGATGATCTACGGCTGGACCGGCGACAACGGTGACCCGGACAACTGGCTCGGCGTGCTGTACAGCTGTGCCGCCGTCAAGGGCAGCAACTACGCCAAGTGGTGCGACCCGGCTTACGACAAACTGGTCCAGCAGGCAAAGCTGACAACCAATCGCGATGAGCGCATCAAGCTCTATCAACAGGCCCAGCACATTCTCAAGCAACAGGTGCCGATCACGCCGATTGCCAACTCCAAAGTTTTCCAGCCAATGCGCAAGGAAGTGCAGGACTTCAAGATCAGTCCATTCGGGCTCACACCCTTCTATGGGGTCAGTCTGAGCAAGTGAGGTAACAGTCACAGCCCTAACCGGGTGCATTAACCCCACCTGCACGCCCCTTTATGGGGCGTGATTTGTTTCGAAACGGGTCACGCAAACGATCAAATACCGAGAAAATTACACTTTCGCGACATTCCTGTACGATCGTGCCACTCTTTGTGGCTTCTTTGACGTCAGCATCTTGCTTTGGGTATGGCCCCTGCATAAGTATCGGATGGATCGGCTCACGAGGTCGGTTCCTCTAATCAAAAAATGACAACAACTGAGGCCACCATGCTCAAACACGCGGTCATTCCGTTTCTAGTCGGCGCCACCCTGCTCGCAAGTGCACCTTTCGCTCACGCAGCATCGAATCTGGTGTTTTGCTCCGAAGGCAGCCCCGCGGGCTTTGACCCGGCCCAGTACACCACCGGTACCGATTTCGACGCATCGGCAGAGACCATGTTCAACCGTCTGGCCCAGTTCGAGCGCGGCGGCACCGCCGTTCAGCCAGGCCTGGCGACCAGTTGGGACATCTCTGACGACGTACTGACGTACACCTTCCATCTGCGCAAGGGCGTCAAATTCCACACCACCCCGTATTTCAAGCCGACTCGCGACTTCAACGCCGATGACGTGCTGTTCACGTTCAACCGTATGATCAATCCGGACATGCCGTTCCGCAAAGCGGCGCCGACGGAGTTCCCGTACTTCACCGACATGGGCATGGACAAGAACATCGCCAAGATCGAGAAGGTCGACGACTACACCGTCAAGTTCGTGCTGAACACTGTCGACGCCGCGTTCATTCAGAACCTGGCCATGAGCTTTGCCTCGATCCAGTCTGCCGAGTACGGCGACCAGTTGCTCAAGGAAGGCAAGGCAGCGGACATCAACCAGAAGCCGGTCGGCACGGGTCCGTTCGTGTTCAAAAGCTATCAGAAGGATTCCAACATCCGCTTCACCGGCAACAAGGATTACTGGAAGCCTGAAGACGTCAAGATCGACAACCTGATTTTCGCCATCACCACCGACCCGTCGGTACGCATCCAGAAGCTCAAGAAAGGCGAATGCCAGATCACGGCCTATCCACGTCCGGCGGACCTGGAGCCGCTCAAGGCCGACAAGAATCTGAAAATGCCTGATCAGGCTGGCTTCAACCTGGGTTACATCGCCTACAACGTGATGGACAAGATCAAGGGTGAAGACCGCGAGAACCCGCTGTCCCAGCTCAAGGTGCGTCAGGCACTGGACATGGCCGTCAACAAGCAGCAGATCATTGATTCGGTCTATCAGGGCGCAGGCCAGCTGGCCGTCAATGCCATGCCGCCGACCCAGTGGTCCTATGACACCACGATCAAGGATGCCAAGTACGATCCCGAGAAAGCCAAGGCCCTGCTCAAGGAAGCCGGCATCAAGGAAGGTACCGAAATCACCCTGTGGGCCATGCCTGTCCAGCGTCCATACAACCCGAATGCCAAGCTGATGGCCGAGATGCTCCAGTCCGACTGGAAGAAGATCGGTATCAACGCACGTATCGTCAGCTACGAGTGGGGCGAGTACATCAAGCGCGCCAAGAATGGCGAGAACGGCGCCATGCTGATTGGCTGGAGCGGTGATAACGGTGACCCGGACAACTGGCTCGGCACCCTGTTCGGCTGTGATGCCCTGAACGGCAACAACTTCGCCAAATGGTGTGACAAGCCTTACGACGCCATCATCAAGCAGGCCAAATCGACACCCGATCAGGCCAAACGCACCGAACTGTACAAACAGGCGCAACACCTTCTCAAGGACGCAGTGCCGATGACGCCTATCGCGCACTCGACGGTCTACCAACCCATGAGCACCAAAGTGCAGGACTTCAAGATCAGCCCGTTCGGCTTGAACTCCTTCTATGGTGTAAGCGTGAAGTAAGGCGATTCGACTGTGCTGCTCACGCAGCACAGTCGACGCTATTCCTGAATAAAGAAATCCGTCCGGTTAGTGGGCCAAGTGCAACTAAAGGCACTAAGCCACCTATCTGGGGAATATTTCCTACACGTCTTGCAGCCTATAAGCCTATTTACCGGATGCCTTCAACGACATACCGTCAAAGGCAATGGCAAAAGCAGGAAGCCCGCCATCCGCTGGCCCGCCACCTGCAAGCACACTGTTTTATTCAGTTATCGCCCAAGGGCCTGTTAGTTACCGAGCCTGAGTGCTCGTCCTTTGAGGATAGGGATCATCATGCGTAAAACTCTTGCGATGACGTCTTGCCTGAGTCTGAGTCTGCTTGCACTGACTCCGATGACCAGCATGGCTAGCAATCTGGTGTTCTGTTCAGAAGCGAGTCCGGCGGGGTTCGACAGTGCTCAATACACGTCGGCCACCGATAACGACGCCTCCGAGCCCATCTACAACCGCCTGACCGAATTCAAGCAAGGCGACACTACCGTGGTGCCGGGACTGGCAACCTCATGGGACGTGTCGCAGGATGGTCTGGTTTACACCTTCCATCTGCGCAAGGGCGTGAAGTTTCACAGCAACAAGACGTTCACACCCAGCCGCGACTTCAACGCCGATGACGTGCTGTTCACCTTCAACCGCATGCTCAAGCCCGATCATCCGTTTCGTGTGGCTTACCCCACCGAGTTCCCGTACTTCACCGGCATGGGTCTGAACAAGAAGATAAAGTCCGTCGAGAAGACCGATCCTCTGACGGTGGTCTTTACCCTGAACACCGTTGATGCCGCATTCATCCAGAACATCGCGATGAACTTCGCAGGCATTCTGTCCGCTGAGTACGCAGAACAATTGATGGCCAGCGGTAATGCACGGGACATCAACCAGCAGCCCATCGGCACGGGGCCGTTCGTGTTCCAGCGCTATCAGAAGGACTCGCAGATCCGCTACCGCGGCAACAAGGAATACTGGGATCCGAGCCGGGTAAAGATCGACCAGCTGATTTTCGCGATCAACACCGATGCCTCGGTGCGCGTGCAGAAGCTGCGCAAGAACGAGTGCCAGGTCACGCTGAACCCTCGTCCGGCCGACCTGGAAGCGCTCAGGTCCGACAAGGCACTGAACGTGATGGAACGTCCGGGCTTCAACCTCGGCTACATCTCCTACAACGTGCGCCACGAACCGCTGGGCAACCTGCAGGTACGTCAGGCACTGGATATGGCCGTCAACAAGAAAGCCATTATCAATGCGGTGTATCAGGGCGCAGGCCATTTGGCCGTCAACGCCATGCCGCCGACCCAGTGGTCCTATGACGACACCATCAAGGACGTCGCCTATGACCCGGAGAAAGCGAAGCAGATGCTGCGTGATGCCGGTGTCAAGGAAGGCACCGAACTGACGCTTTGGGCCATGCCAGTGCAACGCCCGTACAACCCCAACGCAAAGCTGATGGCCGAAATGCTTCAGTCCGACTGGGCGAAGGTCGGTATCAAGGTAAGGATCGTCAGTTACGAATGGGGCGAGTACCTCAAGCGCACCAAGAACGGCGAGCATGATATTTCGCTGATCGGCTGGACCGGAGACAACGGTGACCCTGACAACTGGCTCGGCACGCTGTACAGCTGTGCCGCCATTGGCGGGAACAACTACTCGATGTGGTGCGACGAGAAATACGACGCGCTCATCAAGGCCGCCATTGCCACGACAGATCGGGAACAACGCACCGACCTCTACAAGCAGGCACAGCGTTATCTGAAAGAGCAGGTACCGATCACACCCATTGCCCACTCGACGGTCAATCAACCGTTGCGCAAGGAAGTGGAAGGGTTCCACGTCAGCCCGTTCGGTCGTAACAACTTCTCGGGCGTCAGCGTCGCCGAGTAACCCGTAAACAGCGATAACGCTCACCGCCACGTCTGGCGGCGAGCGATTCGTCTGTGCCCAGAACATATAAAAAGGCGGGGCCTTAAACCCTGCATCACCAAAGCCAGAACTCAAAAAACTGGCGTTTATAAAAGTAGTAAAGGGAGCTGTACATCGTGAAAACAACCAGCACTGCGTTACTGGCTTTATCCCTCTCGTCGTTCGGCGCGATGGTTCAGGCAGAGCCCGTCAGTCAAGCCTTCGTGCCTACCGGGCTGAGCACCAAGAACGCACAGGCCGAAGCCAACGGTTTTCTTGAAGACCAACACCTGACCGGCACCACTCGTAACTGGTATGCCAATGAGTTAAAGCGTCGTGATGAGTTTTTCAACTACAACGACAACGGCGTCGCCGAACAGACCCGACGTCGCATCAACTGGCAACAGGGCACCATTCTCAATTACACCTCGGGATTCACCCAAGGCGTAGTGGGCTTTTCTACCGAACTGGCGGTGTATAACGCAATCGCACTCGACCGCGACACTGATGACTTCGCGGGCAGCTCGAACCGCACCCTCGCGCACCGAGACGGTGATGCCGTAGGCCAATGGAGCAAAATGGGCCTGGCCAACCTTAAAGCCCGCGTCTCCAACACCACACTGACCATGGGCCGCCAGTCGGTCAACACGCCGGTGATCGCGTTCATCGGCAACCGTGCGCTGCCTTCCAGCTTCCAGGGTGTGGCGCTGCAGAGCGACGAGCTGAACAACCTGTCTTTCCAGGCCGGCAGCTTCGACCGTGTTTCGCCACGTATGGAACAGAGCCTGGACAGGTTCCGCTCCGAGTACGGGGATCGCAGCCAGACCGCCGACCGTGTAGATATGTTCGGCGCTGACTACAAGCCGTTCGAAAGCCTGACCACCAGCCTCTACGCCTCGAACGTGGAAGACTTCTGGCACCAGTACTACTTCGGCTTCACCCATGAAATGGGCGACAGCAAGACCTTGGCTTTCAGCACCAACCTGAACTACTACAAGACCAAGGATTCCGGCCAAGCCAAACAGGGTCCGATCGATAATGACACTTACAGTCTTTCCTTCACCGGTACCCATAACGCACACAGCCTGAGCGTTGCATACCAGGAAGTGTCCGGGAACGAATACTTCGACTACGTTCACGACACCAACGCCATCTTCCTGGCCAACTCCCTGCTCTCGGACTTCAACGGACCGAACGAGAAGTCGCTGCAGATTGCCTATGTGCTGAACATGGCCAGCTACGGCGTGCCCGGTCTGAAATTCAACATCTATCAGGCCCGCGGCTGGGACATCGACGGTACCAACTACAAAGGTACCGTTTACGGCGATTCGCAGTTCATCGACGGCGTTGAGACTAAAACCGGCGTGCGCGCAATGGACGGCGAAACCCACTACGAGTACGGCATCGGCACCTCGTACTCCGTACAATCCGGCCCACTCAAGGCCACCGCGATTCGTGCGACCTACACCACTCACCGCGCCAGCGAGAACCAGGCTGATGGCAACATCAACGAGTTCCGTCTGGTGACTACCATTCCGTTCAACATTCTGTAAGTGATGGGGAAACGGCGACCGGCATGACGCCGGTCGCCGTTTCGCATTGCATCAAGGAGGCTTCTATTGAAACTGCTATCACTCCGCGCTTCGATCGCCATTGCGCTGCTCAGCGCTGCTGCAACCGTCTCGGCCAAACCGCTGGTGGTCTGCACAGAAGCCAGCCCTGAAGGTTTCGATATCGCGCAGTACACGACCGCCGTCACGGCAGACGCCTCGGCAGAAACCATTCTCGAACGTCTGGTCGCCTTCACCCCCGGCACCACTGACACGGTTCCAGGCCTCGCCGAGAGCTGGGACATCAGCGCCGATGGCCTGACCTACACCTTCAAGCTGCGCAAAGGTGTGAAATTCCAGACCACCGACTATTTCAAACCCACCCGCGAAATGAACGCCGACGATGTGGTCTGGAGCTTCCAGCGTCAACTGGACCCTAAGCACCCGTGGCATGCACTCTCGCTGGTCGGTTACCCTTATTTCGAGAGCATGGACTTCCAGAACCTGCTCAAGAGCGTCGAGAAAGTCGACGACTCCACGGTGAAATTCACCCTGACTCGCCCCGAGTCGCCATTCCTGCGTGATCTGGCCATGCCGTTCACCTCGATCTACTCCGCCGAGTACGCGGACCAGTTGCTCAAGAGCAACAAGACCGGCGAATTCAACAGCAAACCCATCGGCACCGGTCCGTTCATCCTGACGCGCTATGCCAAGGATGCCCAGGTCCGCTATAAAGCCAACCCGGATTACTGGAAAGGCAAGGTTCCCAGTGAAGCGCTGATTTTCGCGATCACTCTGGACAACAACACGCGCCTGCAAAAGCTCAAGGCCAATGAATGTCAGGTTGCGCTTTATCCAAAACCTGACGATATTGCCAACATCAAAGCGGACCCCAATCTCAAGATCGACGAGATGGAGTCCATGATGACCAGCTATGTGGCGATCAACACTTCGCACAAGTACCTAAGCGATGCTCGCGTGCGACAGGCGATCAATCTGGCGTTCGACAAGAAGTCCTACATCAGGGCGCTGTTTGGCGAAGGCAAGGCCACCGAAGGCGTAGGCCCATACCCACCGACCATGATGGGCTACGACACCGAGAGTCAGGCCACGCCTTATGACCCGGAAAAGGCTCGTGCTCTGCTCAAGGAAGCTGGCGTACCCGAGGGTCAGGTGTTTACCCTGTTCGCCCGCAACGGCGGCGCGGTGACCAACCCCAATCCGATGGTGGGCGCACAGATGCTCCAGTCGGACCTGGCCAAGGTAGGCATCAAGCTGGACATTCGCATCATGGAATGGGGCGAAATGCTCAAGCGCGCCAAGAAGGGCGAACATGACATGGTCTTCGCAGGATGGGCCGGCGACAACGGCGACCCGGACAACTTCCTGACGCCCAACCTGAGCTGCGATGCAGCGAAGAATGGCGAGAACTACGCCCGCTGGTGCAACAAGGAGTTTGAAGCGGCAATTACCGAAGCCCGGAAAATTACCGAACCGAGCGAGCGGGCTGCCCTCTATAAGCAGGCTCAAAAAGTGTTCAATCAGGAACAGCCCTGGATCAGCCTGGCTTATCCGAAGCTGTTCGTGGCAATGCGCAAAAATGTCGAAGGCTTTCATATCAGCCCGCTGACCAATAACAACTTCACCACGACCGGGGTGAAGTAGAAAAAACCACCGCCTGCGCTCCACAAGAGCAAGGGCGGTATGCCTGACCGGCTGATGAGGTACACCAGAAGATGTTTAGTTTTATTGCCCGCCGGGTGGGGTTACTGATCCCTACCTTCTTCGGCATTACCCTGCTGACGTTCGCACTGATCCGCCTGATTCCGGGCGATCCTGTGGAAGTCATGATGGGCGAGCGCCGGGTTGACCCGGAAATGCACGCTCAGGCCATGGAACGCCTTGGCCTCAACAAACCGCTGTATGCCCAGTACATCGATTACATCGGCAAGCTCGCTCAGGGCGACCTCGGTGAATCGCTGCGTACGCGCACCAGCGTCTGGACAGAATTCACCTCACTGTTCCCGGCAACCCTCGAATTGTCGCTGGCAGCCCTGATCTTCGCAGGCGTCCTCGGGCTTCTGGCCGGAGTGATCGCCGCACTCAAGCGAGGGTCCCTGTTCGACCATGGGGTCATGGGGATTTCCCTCGCCGGCTATTCCATGCCGATTTTCTGGTGGGGCCTGATCCTCATCATGTTCTTCTCGGTTTCGCTGGGCTGGACGCCCGTGTCCGGCCGGATCGACCTGCTTTACGACATTCCGCCGGTGACCGGCTTCATGCTGATCGACACCCTGCTCAGCGATGAGCAAGGCGCATTCCTTGATGCCCTGCATCACCTGATTCTTCCGGCCATCGTGCTCGGTACCATTCCGCTGGCGGTCATCGCCCGGATGACCCGTTCATCAATGCTGGAAGTGCTGCGTGAGGACTACGTGCGTACCGCAAGGGCCAAGGGCCTGTCGCCTGCGCGCGTGGTGTTTGTCCACGGCCTGCGCAACGCACTGATTCCGGTCCTGACCGTTTTCGGCCTGCAGATTGGCACCTTGCTGGCCGGTGCAGTACTGACCGAGACGATCTTCTCCTGGCCGGGCATCGGCAAGTGGCTGATCGAAGCCATCGGTGCCCGCGATTATCCGGTCGTTCAGAACGGCATTCTGCTGATCGCCTGCCTGGTGATCCTGGTCAACTTCGTGGTGGACATCCTCTACGGCTTTGCCAATCCACGCATCCGTCACCAGCGCTGAGATCATCGATATGAGCACACCTACTCCTTCGGTAGCAGTCGATCAAAGCCTGCTTTACCCGTCCCCGTACAAAGAGTTCTGGCAAGCGTTCTCCAAAAACAAAGGTGCCGTTGCCGGCCTGATCTTCATGATCATCATCGTGTTCTGCGCGCTGTTCGCCCCCTGGGTTGCGCCGCATGACCCGAGCGAGCAATACCGCGACTTCCTGCTGACCCCGCCGGTATGGCTGGAAGGCGGCCAGTGGCAGTTCATCCTCGGCACCGACGAACTGGGCCGCGACCTGCTGTCGCGCCTGATTCAGGGCTCGCGCCTGTCGCTGCTGATCGGCCTGTCTTCGGTGGTCATGTCGCTGATTCCCGGCATCCTGCTGGGCCTGCTGGCGGGTTTCTTCCCGCGCATTCTGGGTCCTTCGGTGATGCGCCTGATGGACATCATGCTTGCCCTGCCCTCGCTGCTGCTGGCAGTTGCCATCGTGGCGATCCTCGGCCCTGGCCTGATCAACACCGTGATCGCCATCGCGATTGTCTCGCTGCCGTCCTATGTCCGCCTGACCCGCGCTGCGGTGATGGGCGAACTGAACCGCGACTACGTGACCGCTGCACGTCTGGCCGGTGCAACCCTGCCGCGCCTGATGTTCATCACCGTGCTGCCCAACTGCATGGCGCCGCTGATCGTTCAGGCCACCCTGAGCTTCTCGTCGGCGATTCTCGATGCTGCGGCACTGGGCTTCCTGGGCCTTGGCGTACAACCGCCGACGCCTGAGTGGGGCACCATGCTCGCCTCGGCCCGCGATTACATCGAACGCGCCTGGTGGGTCGTGAGCCTGCCCGGTCTGACCATTTTGCTCAGCGTGCTGGCAATCAACCTGATGGGCGACGGCCTGCGCGATGCGCTGGACCCGAAACTCAAGAACGCCGCCTGAGGAGATTCGTATGTCACTGCTTGAAATCAAGAATCTCAACGTCCGCTTCGGCGACGCCAAGGCCGTACCCGTCGTGGATGGCCTGTCCCTGAGTGTCGAGAAAGGCGAAGTTCTGGCCATCGTAGGCGAGTCGGGTTCGGGTAAATCCGTGACCATGATGGCGCTGATGGGCCTGATCGACGCACCCGGCATCATCACTGCCGACGCGCTCAACTTCGACGGCAAGGACCTGACCAAACTGAATTCCCGCCAGCGTCGCCGCATTATCGGCAAAGACCTGGCGATGGTGTTCCAGGACCCGATGACCGCGCTGAACCCCAGCTACACCGTAGGTTTCCAGATCGAAGAAGTGCTGCGTCAGCATCTGGGCATGTCCGGCAAGGCTGCACGTCAGCGCGCTCTGGAACTGCTGGAAAAAGTCGAAATCCCTGGCGCCGCTGCACGCCTGAATGCCTACCCGCATCAGCTGTCAGGCGGTATGAGTCAACGTGTCGCGATTGCCATGGCGATTGCCGGCGAGCCGAAACTGCTGATCGCCGATGAACCGACCACTGCACTGGACGTGACCATTCAGGCGCAGATCATGGAGCTGCTGCTGAGCCTGCAGAAAGAGCAGGACATGGCGCTGGTGCTGATCACCCACGACCTGGCGGTCGTTGCCGAAACGGCTCAGCGGGTCTGCGTTATGTACGCAGGTCAGGCCGTTGAAGTCGGTCAGGTGCCCGGTCTGTTCGACGTACCGGCGCATCCTTACAGTGAAGCGCTGCTGGCGGCAATTCCCGAGCACAGCATGGGCGCCGAGCGCCTGGCGACGCTGCCGGGCATGGTTCCTGGCCGTTATGACCGTCCGCAGGGCTGCCTGCTGTCGCCACGCTGCCCTTACGTGCAGGAAAACTGCCGCGTACAGCGTCCGGCGCTGGACCCCAAGGCTCACAGCCTTGCGCGCTGCTTCTATCCCTTGAATCAGGAGGTGGCGTAATGAGCGTCGTACTTACCGCCCGCGACCTTACCCGTCATTACGAAGTCTCTCGCGGCCTGTTCAAAGGCACGGCACTGGTGCGCGCGCTCAACGGCGTGTCTTTCGAACTCGAAGCGGGCAAGACCCTGGCTGTGGTGGGCGAGTCCGGTTGTGGCAAGTCCACACTGGCCCGCGCACTGACATTGATCGAAGAGCCGTCGTCCGGCTCTTTGAAAATCGCCGGTCAGGAAGTGGCGGGTGCCAGCAAATCCGAGCGCAAGCAATTGCGCAAGGACGTGCAGATGGTGTTCCAGAGCCCGTACGCCTCACTGAACCCTCGGCAGAAGATCGGTGATCAGCTCGGCGAGCCGCTGTTGATCAACACCAACCTGTCTGCCAGCGAACGCCGCGAGAAAGTGCAGGCGATGATGGCTCAGGTCGGCTTGCGTCCCGAGCACTATCAGCGCTATCCGCACATGTTCTCCGGTGGTCAGCGTCAGCGGATCGCACTGGCTCGGGCAATGATGCTGCAGCCGAAAGTGCTTGTAGCAGATGAACCCACGTCGGCACTGGACGTGTCGATTCAGGCTCAGGTACTGAACCTGTTCATGGATCTGCAGCAGGAGTTCAACACGGCTTACGTGTTCATCTCGCACAACCTGTCGGTGGTGCGTCATGTCGCCGACACCGTGCTGGTGATGTACCTGGGTCGGCCAGCGGAAATGGGTCCCAAGGAAGAGATCTACAACCGTCCGCTGCACCCGTACACTCAGGCGTTGCTGTCAGCGACCCCGACCATCCATCCTGATCCGCTGAAACCCAAGATCAAGATCGTCGGCGAACTGCCCAACCCGCTCAACCCGCCAAGCGGCTGCGCCTTCCACAAGCGCTGCCCGTACGCGACCGAGCGCTGCGCCACAGATGTGCCCGAACTGCGTCTGGTGGATAACCGCCAGGTAGCCTGTCATTACGCGGAGCAGTTCGTCGCAGCGTGATTCTGCCTTGTGATAATCGTGTCCACGCTTCTGCGTGGGCACGATCACCGCAGCCAGCACACTCAATACACATCCCGCCGATACCGCCCCTGCTCTACCAGCTCGCTTACGGCCTGTTCGCCGAGCATTTCGTTCAACACTTGATCCACGCCCGACGCCATGCCCAGCAGACTGCCGCAGATGTAAATCGCTGCGCCGTCGTCCAGCCATGTGCGCAGGTCTTGAGCAGCTTCACGCAGCAGTTCCTGCACATAGACTTTCGCTGCCTGGTCCCGCGAGAACGCGAGATCCAGTCGTGTCAGGTCACCCGATTCCAGCCAGCCTTGCAGCTCTGCGCTGCAGTGAAAATCATGCTCGCGATTACGCTCGCCGAACAGCAACCAGTTGCGCGTCTGGCCTTGGGCGATGCGCGCTTTCAACAGGCTGCGCAACCCCGCAAGCCCGGTGCCGTTGCCCAGCAGGATCAGGGGGACCGGCTCGGTTGGCAGGTGGAAGCTGCTGTTGCGGCGCTGGCGCAGACTGATCGCGCTGCCTGATGCGGCGTGCTCGGTCAGCCAGCCGGAACCCAGTCCCAGGCTGCCATCAGGATGAATCTCCTGACGCACAATGAGTTGCAGACAGCCATCCTCGGGAATCGAGGCGATGGAGTATTCGCGTGCGGACACGGGCACCAGCGCATCGATCAACGCCTGAGCGTGATAGCCCACCAGATGGGCTCGATGCTGTGGCAACTGACGGGTCGCCAATGCTTGAACGACGGGTTCCTGCAAGCCGTCCACACTGACAGGGGTAGCAGGATCAATGCCCAGACCACTCAAAAACTGCCGTACGCTTACCTCACTGTTGCGCGGCAATACCTCGGCCAGATCACCCGCCTGCCAGTGCATCTCGCCAGGGGCGACAAGGTCCAACAGATAGACGCCCGAGCCGGTGCTGCCGGGGTTCAAGTGTTCTCGTCGGTTCAGCGTCCAGTTCTCGAACACCGGGGCCTGCCAAAGCGCTGTCGGCGTCCCGCCGGTCAGTTGTCCAAGGTGTTGCTGCCACCGCTGCAAGGCAGCGGGGTCGGCACTGTCAACCTCGACCGGGGCAAACAAGGTGCTGCCGCCACGCTCGGCCAGCCAGTCATGCAGGCGATGAGCAAAACCGCAGAAATGCTGATACTGCCGGTCACCCAGTGCCAGCACGGCATAATTAAGGACCCCCAGCGACAGCGGGCGACCCAGCAGCTTGCGTTCAAAACCACGCGCACTGTCCGGCGCTTCTCCGTCACCGAAGGTACTGACCACGAACAGGGCGTTGCGGCTTTCGATCAGGTCCTGCTCGGTGATCTCACCGAGCTGCTGCACCCGTACCGGCATGCCCGCTGCCTGCAACTGCCCCGCAGTCTGCCAGGCCAGTTGCTCGGCGAACCCGCTTTGACTGGCGAACCCGATCAACCAGGCGCCGGCATCAGGCTCTGCACTGGTCGATACATCTCCTCGCGCGGCCTTGACCTGACGTTTCTTGCGTCGGCGATCCAGATACAGCAGCCAGCCAGTGATGAAAAACAGCGGCATCATCAACGACGCAACGGTCATGATGATTCGACCGACGATGCCAAAGTAGCTGCCGACATGCAGTGCGTAGTTACTGATCAGCAACTGCGCACCCAGGCTGCGTTCGGCGTAACGCGAAACCGAACTGACCGCTCCGTTTGCCGAATCAAGGGTGACGCTGCTCAGCGCACGCGGATGAGGTGAATCCTTGAGCAGGTAGAAAACCGTGGCTGGCTGACCGCCCGCTGACGGCAGACGCAGGTTATAGGCAGCGAGCCCCGGGCCTGCAGTCTTTTGCAGGCTTTCCCAGATCGCCACGTAATCGACTGCGAGCGGCGCAGACGGTGAATCCTTGCCTCCGTTTGGGCCACGACCGCCACCACCTTTGCGTTGCTCGGCCGGGGCGTCGCCCAGCAAGCGGTTCAGGCCATTGCTGACCCAGTCGTACGACCAGTTCAGACCGGTAATGGCGAACAACAGATAGAACAGCAGGCACCAGGTGCCGAAAACAGCGTGCAGATCCCAGTTGAAACTGCGCCCCTTCTTCGCCCAGTCCAGCGTCAGCCAGACACGCCATTTCAGTGCCTTGCGCGGCCAGCGCAGATACAGACCGGACAGACAGAAGAACACCAGCACCAGCGTGCACGCCGCAGTGATCTGCTTGCCCACTTCGCCCATGGCCAGAAAGCGGTGCAATCTTAGAATGAAGTCGAAGAAATCCTCCCCCATCCCGTCGCCTTTCAGCTCGCCGGTATAAGGATCGAAATTGCGTTTGGGGCCGCGTCGCTCGCCCGGGCGGGGTGTGAAAAACACTTGGGCGACCCGGTTACCGACGGTCTCGACCCGGAGGATGGCGACGGTCAGTCCGGTTGCAGACTCCAGTCGGCGGACCAGCTCAACAGGCGGCAGGGTCTCGCCCTGCGGCTGGACCAGCAGCACGTTCGGATTGAGCGCATCGAGAATTTCGTCCTCGAACGAATACAGCGCGCCGGTGATGCCCATCAAGGCCAGCACCAGCCCTGCGGTGATTCCGAAGAACCAGTGCAGCTGAAACAATACCTTCTTCAACACTCGCTACCCTCACCCGCCTGCCCGGACGCCCATCCTGATCGGAGGCGTCGCCTGTTTCGTCTGTCTTCATGCGGCGCTGCGGCCTTATACAGAAAAACCCCGCCTACCGAAATAAGCGGGGTCTGCCTCGCACCGCTTCCTAGAAGTGGAAGTTGGCGCTCATCAAGGCGGTGCGACCAGCAGCGACGTGCGCGTAGTGCGTCTGGAACACTTGATCGAAGTAACGCTTGTCGGTCAGGTTCTGGACATTGAGCTGCAGGTCGACGTTTTTGGTCAAGGCGTACGTGGCCATTGCATCGTAACGCCAGTAAGACGGGACTTCGACCGAATTGGCTTCGTTACCGAAACGCGAATCGACGTACGTCGCGCCACCGCCAACGGTCAGTTTGGGCATCAATTGATACGTGGACCACAGGTTGAAGCTGTTGCGCGGTGTATTGGGCATGTGATTGCCCTTGTCCGCCGCCAGCGTGGTCTTGACCAGCTCGCTCTCCATATAGGTGTAACCGCCATACACTTTCCAGCGACTGGTCAGGTTACCCGCATAGGTGAACTCCACACCCTGAACGCGCTGCTCGCCGTCGAGTACCTGAAAGGTGGTGTTGTCCGGGTCAGTGATCCGCGCATTTGTTTTGTCGGTACGGAACAGGGCTGCAGTCAGCGACAGGTCGTCACCGAAGAAGTCCCATTTGGTGCCCAGCTCGTAGTTGCGGTTCTTTTCCGGGTCGAGGTCGGCGTTGTTGGCCGCCAGTTCAAGGCCACCGTTGCCACTGGTCTCACCGGACGGGTTGCTGGACGTGGACAGCGCAGCGTAAACGCTGCCGTTTGGAGCCGGTTTGTAGACGACACCCAACTGGTAGTTCCAGAGCCGGGTGGTCTTCTGGCGATCAAAGTTGGCCGCAGGCGTTGCGCCACGTGCCGTCGCGAAACCGCTGGAGCGCGTGTCGTAATGGTCGTAACGCAGGCCCATGTTCAGCGACCACTGCTCATTGAAAGTCAGGGTGTCGAACACATAGGCAGCGCTGGTCTTGGTGTCGGTATCGGTGTACGCCAGGCTGTCGGAAATCAGCCCGTTCCAGGCATCTTTCGGCGACGGGTCGGCAAGACTGGTGCAGTTACCTGACCTGAACAACGCCGCCGAGCAGGTGCTGGCAATCGCACTGCCGTTGGCATTGGTGATCGTGTAGGGACGGTTATGAGTGTCCTGATAGGAGAACTCGACACCGGTCACAAGGCTGTGGCTGATAAAGCCGGTGTCGAACTTGCTGGTCAGGTCGGTCTGGTTGACGAAGCCGCTGGACGTCGAGTTACGGCTTTTGGCCGAACGCGACACGCTGCCATTGGCGACGTTGCCACGGCTGTCATCCGGGTTGGTGACCACGTAATCCAGCGTCGAGCGCGATATGCGGAAACTGTTGGAGAGCGTCATGCTGTCGTTCAGGTCGTGCTCGATGCGCACGGTGCCGCTGTCGTTGCTGCTCTTGCGGTAGTCGCGACCGGTCAGGCCGTAGAAATTGCTCTTGTCGACACTGGCCGGCTTGTCGACGATGTACTTGCTGCGGCCCGGCGTGGACGTCAGCGGGATGCCGTAGTCGGGCATGTCGTCGGTCTGAAGGTGGTAGTAATCCACTTTTATACGGGTATCGGTACCCAGACCGAACGCAAACGAAGGTGCCACGCCCCAGCGGCTGGTCTCCACGTTGTCGCGCCCGGCGACATTGGCGTCATGCTTCATCAGGTTCAGGCGAAACGCCGAGGTGTCGGTCATCTGCTGGTTGACGTCCAGCGTGTAGCGCTGGGTCTGGTCGGAGCCAAAGGTATAACCGCCGTTGTAGGCGTTACCCAGATGAGCGCCCTTGGTAATCAGGTTCAGACTGCCGCCGGTGGAGCCGGCCCCAGTGAACGCTGAGCCTGGGCCTTTACTGACCTCGACGGATTCGATGTTGAACATCTCGCGGGACTGGGCTGCCACATCACGCATGCCGTCGATGAACACGTCACTTTCAGCGTTGAAACCACGAATGATCGGCCGGTCGGCAGCGGGATTGCCGCCCTCGCCTGCGCCAAAGGTGATGCCTGGCGTGGTACGCAATGCCTCGGTCAGAGTGGTCGCACCCGTGTCACTGATGACCTGACGGGGGATGACGGTCACGCTTTTCGGCGTGTCGCGCAGCGGTGCGGTGTACTTCTTCGAGGCCGAATCTTCAGACCGGTAAGAAGTGTCGGCCTGCTCACCGTTGATGTTCGTCGCTCCCAGCGACAAGGCCTTTTCGTCCGTGTTTTCAGCGGCATGAGCCATGTGCGCAGCAGACATCGCCGCGATGGCAACCCCGACCGCAGAAGCAATCGAGCGTTGCGAACCGGTGTGAAGCGACAGTGTTTGACGTGACATTGTAAATCCTCCCCCAAGGCAGTCGAGGCGGCGGAATATAGTGCAAACACGTATCGGTAGCAATTGAGATACATTAACATTTACGAAAATATATTATTCCTGCACATTCTGTTCACAAAACTTTCACGGAAGATTCGATTCAGCCTGAAACAAGCATGTACAGCGACAATGGGAATCACTACCATTCGCAATCTTTTACCCTTTCGGTGTTCTGATGCTTCTTCATATCCCTGATGTCTTTGATCGCGATGAAGTCGCCCGCATCCGTGAAGCACTGGCGCAGACCGATTGGGCGGATGGAAAAATCACTGCTGGATTTCAGTCGGCCAAGGCCAAGCACAACCTGCAGTTGCCTGAAGCGCATCCGCTGGCCCGGGAAATCGGTGCAGCCTTGCTGGAACGGCTGTGGGGCAACCCGCTGTTCATGTCTGCGGCCCTGCCTCACAGGATTTTTCCGCCGCTGTTCAACTGTTACCGGGAAGGCGGCAACTTCGATTTCCACATCGACAATGCGGTACGTCAGCCGCCTGGCGGGGCCGAGCGTATACGCACCGATATTTCGTCCACGCTGTTTTTCAGTGATCCTGACGATTACGACGGCGGCGAGCTCGAGATTCAGGACACCTTCGGCACCCGGCAGATCAAACTGCCCGCTGGCGACCTGCTGATCTACCCGGCCACCAGCCTGCACAAGGTCAACGCCGTGACGCGCGGAGCACGTTACGCCTCCTTCTTCTGGACCCAGAGCCTGGTGCGCGAGGACAGTCAGCGTGCCCTGCTTTTCGAGATGGATACCGCCATCCAGCAGCTCACCCTGGAGGTGCCCGATCACCCATCGCTGATCCAGCTGACCGGCACCTATCACAATCTGCTGCGCCGCTGGGTCGAGGTCTGAACATGAGCTGGAATCTTGCCCGCAAGGAACTGCTGGACATCGACGACCTGCAGGCAATGCTTGAAGAAAGCCCGGCGCAGGCAGCCAAGGCGATTCTCGCTGCCGCCACCCAGGGCAACGTCGAGGCGCATGCGCTGTTGGGCCAGATCCTGCTCGACGGCAGAGGTATTCAGCGCGATCAGACGCTGGCCATGACCTGGTTCAGGATCGCCGCCACTCAGGGCCACTCGATGGCCCGCAACATGCTGGGTCGCTGCTTCGAGCACGGTTGGGGCTGCGCACCCGATCCGATGCAGGCAGCGCTGCATTACCGGCTGGCTGCCGAACAGGGACTGGATTGGGGGCTCTACAATCTGGGCAACCTGCTGGCAACAGGGCGCGGCGTTGAACAGGATCACCGGCAGGCCGTGGACTGTTATCGCAAGGCCGCAGACCAGGGACACGCCAAATCAATGAACCTGTTGGGGCGTTATCTGGAGGAGGGAGTGACGGGACAACGTGATGTATCAGCAGCGCACGAATGCTACAGGCGCTCGGCCGAAGGCGGGGATTTTCGCGGGCAGTTCAGTCATGCAACCGTGCTGGCAGAACAGGGACACATCGAACAGGCGCTGGGCTGGCTGAAGAAGGCGTTGACGGGAGGAAATCTGAATTTCCTGAGAGTGGGACGCAAGGTGCTGCTTGATGCGACGCATCCGGACATTCGGCGCATGTCCGCTGATTACTTTAAGCGCGCAGCCGCCATCGGTGACGAATCGGACCGCATGGCGTTGCGTGAACTCTCTGCACGGCCTGCCTGAAGCGCGAAGCACCTCAGGCAGGCCAAACGGCAAAGCGCTTACAGGTAGAAGGCCTTCAATGGCGGAAAGCCATTGAATTCCACTGCGCTGTAGCTGGTGGTGTACGCACCGGTCGACAACCAGTACATCCGGTCACCGATCGCCAGGTTCAGTGGCAGGCCGTACTTGTAGTTCTCATACATGATGTCAGCGCTGTCGCAGGTCGGACCGGCAATGACCACTTCTTCCATCTCGCCCTTTTTCTCGGTCCAGATCGGAAACTTGATGGCTTCGTCCATGGTTTCGATCAGGCCGGAGAACTTGCCCACATCGGTATAGACCCAACGCTCGACGGCGGTACGCGACTTGCGCGCAACCAGTACCACTTCGCTGACCAGAATACCGGCGTTGGAGATCAGCGAACGGCCTGGCTCCAGGATGATTTCCGGCAGGTCGTCACCGAAGTCTTCCTTCAGGAAGCGGATGATTTCCTCGGCATAGGTTTCTAGGCTGTTGGTACGGGTGATGTAGTTGGCCGGGAAGCCGCCACCCATGTTGATCAGCTTGAGCACAATGCCGTCTTCTTCTTTCAGACGCTCGAAGATCACTTTGACCTTGGCAATCGCGGCGTCCCAGACGCTGATGTCGCGCTGCTGCGAACCCACGTGGAACGAGATGCCGTAAGGCACCAGACCCAGATCACGGGCCAGGATCAGCAGGTCCATGGCCATGTCGGTCTGGCAGCCGAATTTGCGCGACAGAGGCCAGTCAGCCGTGGTCGAGCCTTCGGTCAGGATGCGTACATAGACTTTCGAGCCCGGCGCAGCCTTGGCGATGTTGCGCAGGTCGGCTTCGGAGTCGGTGGCGAACAGACGCACGCCCTTCTCATAGAAGTAGCGAATGTCCTTGGATTTCTTGATGGTGTTGCCGTAGCTCATGCGGTCCGGGGTCACGCCGCAACTCATGACCTTGTCCAGCTCGTAGATCGACGCGATATCGAAGCTCGAACCCTTGTTCTTCAGCAGCTCGATGATTTCGACTGCCGGGTTGGCCTTGACAGCGTAGTAGACCTTGGCGAATTCGAAGCCTGCACGCAGGTCGTCATAGGCCTTGCTGATGATGTCGGTATCAATGACCACGAAAGGTGTTTCTTGCTTGTCAGCGAACGACTTCATTTTCTTGAAGGTTTCGGCTGAGTAGTAGTCTTCGACATTGATCGTCATGCTGCTGGAACTCCTGTCTGGCAAACGGAATTGGTAAATGGGTGCAAATGAACGTCCTCCGTATCCCCACTTTGGTTCGCCTACTTCCCAAGGCATGTCGCCGAAAGCAAAAAGGCCACTGAAGGGCTTGCCTTCCTGGCCTTGCTGTCTCGTCGTCAGTACTTGAGCCGGATGGATCGTTTCCAGCATGGACGTTCGGCGCGAACTTTAGGGCGTGAAGGGGCTGAGATCAACAAAAAATGTCGCGTTTTTACACGCGTTCGTCGCGGCCGCTGCGCTGGCCTCTTGTGTAACGGACCGATGTGACAGGCTGATGTTCCTGACCTGTGCAATATCGGGACAGGGGTCATACGTCCCGCGATTGCTTTGCTGTCAGTGACTCAAGGTCAAAAACCACCGCCATTGATGGCCTGCATCAAGCGCCACTCGTTCGGGCGACCTCGGAAACACCTTAAAACGTGAAATGCAAACGGGGCGACTGGCACACATGCCAGTCACCCCGTTGGGTGACCCAAGCCCTGAAACAAACGCAAAGGGTTTCGCCGTCAGGCCTGCGCGTCGCTCAGTGCAATTTCAGCCGGCGACACAATACTGGTCTTCATGCCGCGCGAACGACCCGAGCTCAGGTAGGCCGCAATCGACTCCTGGGTCACTTCACCCAGGAATACGTTTTCGGCATCCAGCACCGGCAGCCACGAGCGGTTGAACTCATACATGCGCGACAGCAGGATACGCAAGTGCTCGTCGTACGCCGCTGTGCCATTGAATTCGCGCAGGAACTGGGCGCAGGTGCCCTGCTGGCGGTGCAGGTCGCGACGGCGGACGTAGCCCATTGCCTTGTTTTCGCTGTCGGTCACGACGATATAGCGACGGTCGTTTTCGTCCATGACGTCGAGCGCGTCGGCCACCGGGGTTTCCGGGCTGACCGATGGTGCGTTGTCCGCAGCGTCTTCGGCCTTGACCAGCAGCAGGCGCTTGAGGGTGCTGTCCTGACCGACGAAGCTGCTGACGAAATCGTCTGCGGGGTGCGCCAGCAAGGTGTCCGGGTGATCGATCTGCAGCAGCTTGCCGCCCCGGAAGATCGCGATCTTGTCGCCCAGCTTGATGGCTTCGTCGATGTCGTGGCTGACCATGATCACGGTCTTGTTCAGCGCGCGTTGCATCTCGAAGAATTCGTTCTGGATCATCTCGCGGTTGATCGGGTCGACCGCACCGAACGGTTCGTCCATCAGCAGCAACGGGGCATCGGCCGCCAAGGCGCGGATCACACCGATACGCTGCTGCTGGCCGCCGGACAGTTCACGCGGATAACGATGCAGGTACTGCTTGGGCTCCAGTTTGATCATGCTCATCAGTTCACGGGCACGGTCGTGGCAACGTTGCTTGTCCCAGCCCAACAGCTTGGGCACGACCACGATGTTCTCTTCGATGGTCATGTTCGGGAACAGGCCGATCTGCTGGATCACGTAACCGATGTTGCGACGCAGGGTCACTTCGTCCAGGTCCGTGGTGTCTTCACCGTTGATCAGCACCTTTCCGGAGGTCGGCATGATCAGGCGGTTGATCATTTTCAGCGTGGTGCTCTTGCCGCAGCCCGACGGGCCGAGGAAGACGCAGATCTCGCCTTCGTTGACGGTGAGGCTGACCGAGTCGACAGCCTTCACTTCTTTGCCGTTGCTCTGGAAAGTCTTGGAGAGGTTCTGGAGTTCGATCATTTCAGGAGTCCTTTTGGAGTCAGCGTGCGTTGCAGCCATTGCAGGAGAAGGTCGGCGATGATGGCCAGAATGCTGACCAGTACGGCGCCGACGATCAGCATCGACATATCGCTGCGGCTGATTGAAGCGAGAATGAGTACACCCAGGCCGCCGGCACCGATGGTCGCGGCGATGGTCATGACACCGATATTCATCACCACAGCGGTGCGGACACCGGCGAGGATGACGGGGACGGCAATCGGCAGCTCGACCATGCGCAAGCGCTGGCCGAAGGTCATGCCGATGCCTTTGGCCGCTTCGCGAATACCCGGTTCAACGCCCGTCAGGGCCAGGTATGTATTGCGCATGATCGGCAACAGGGAATAGAGGAAAACGGCAGTGATGGCCGGCATCGGGCCCAGGCCCTGGCCGAACTTGGAGTAGAACGGCAGCAGCAGACCGAACAAGGCAATCGACGGCACAGTCAGCAGCACGGTCGCACTGGCTTGCAGGGGACCTGCCAGCACCGGGAAGCGCGTCATCAGTACGCCCAGCGGCACACCGATGAAAATGGCCAGGGTCACCGCAATGCCGACCAGCGTGATGTGCTGCCAGGTCAGTTGCAGGACCTGAGCCCAGTCCAGATGGGAGAAGGCGCTCAAGAAACTCATATCGTCTCCTTCCTTAATTCAGGGGATGCTGACGCAGGAAATCTGCGGCAACCGAGGATGGGCTTTCATGGCCGACGTCGACACGGGCGTTGAGGTCGATCATGGTCTGGTTGTCCAGAAGGTCAGCCAGCGGCTTGAGCAGCGTGGCGATCTCCGGATGCGCATCCAGATACTCCTGACGGATCACCGGCGCAGCGGTGTAGTCCGGGAAATACCGTTTGTCGTCTTCCAGCACCTTGAGCTTGAACGCGTTCAGGCGACCGTCGGTGGTATAGACCAGGCCGGCAAACACTTGGCCGTTGCGCAACGCGGTGTAGACCAGACCGGCATCCATCTGCCGGGTGTTTTCACGACCGAGATTCATGTCGTAATGCTTGACCATGCCGATCAAACCGTCGGAACGGTTGGCGAACTCAGTGTCCAGCGCTACGACATGACCCTCTTTGGCTTCATCCTTGAGCACCTTGGTCAGGTCGCTCATGGTGTTGACCTGCGGGTACTTGTCCGCAACCTTCTGCGGCAGCGCCAGTGCATAGGTGTTGTTGAATTTCGACGGCGAAAGCCAGACCAGGCCTTTCTTCGCATCGACTTCCTTCACCCGGGCGTAGGTCTGCTCGCTGTCGAGCTTTTCATCGATGTGGTTATAAGCAACCAGGGAAACACCGGTGTATTCCCACAGCAGGTCCAACTGGCCGCTTTCCTGAGCGCTTCGCGCCAGGTTGCTGCCCAGACCACCAGTGATCTGCACGTTGTAGTTCTTGGTGCGCAGGTATTGCGCTGTCAGTTCAGCCAGCAGCGTCTGTTCGGTGAACACGCGAGCGCCGACGCGCAGCAGCGGTTGTTCCGCCGCCTGGGCCAATGCCGGGAAAAACAGGGCAAAGCCTAAAAACAAACATAACTTCTTCATGGTATTTCCTTCGCTCAGCGAGTCAGGCCGCGTTCAAGCCACAGGCGACTGGCGATGATCACCAGACCGTCGAGCAGCAACGCCAGCAGAGCGGTACAGGCAGCGCCCAGCACCAATTGCGGCTGATTGTTCAGGGCGATCCCCGGGAAGATCAGGCTGCCGAGGCTGTTGGCACCGATGAGAAAGGCCAGCGGCGCAGTACCGACGTTGATCGCCAGCGCAACCCGCACGCCACCGATAATGATCGGCACGGCATTGGGCAGTTCGACACGCCACAGCACCTGACGCGGCGTCATGCCGATGCCGACAGCGGCTTCCTTGAGTGAACCCTGCACGTTCTTCAAGCCTTCGTAGGTGTTGCGCACGATGGGCAATAGCGAGGCGAGGAACAGCGCGAAGATGGCGGGTCCGCTGCCGATCCCGAGAATCCCGAGGGCAATGGCCAGAACGGCGAGAGGTGGAACGGTGTTGCCGATGTTGAATATCTGCATGAAGCGTTCAGCGCGGCCGACCATACTGGGTCGGCTGAGGGCAATGCCTGCCGGAATACCGACCACCAAAGCCGCGAGCATCGAAAACAGGACCAGAATCAGGTGAGCCTGAAGATAGAACAGCAGGTCATCCTGGTATTGCTTGATAGTACTGATGCCGATCCAGTGGATCAGCAGGGCCAGGAGCGCGATAACAACCGCGCCTCCCAATAGCCACTTGCCATAGCGATTTGCCACAGGCGGACTCCTTATTTCAGTCGGCGAACGCGTTGACTCGGGCATCCGTCAGGACACCGGCAATAACGTTCGCGAAGAGCAGCGGGTGGGTCGCCATAGAGGGTTTGACCTCGGCGATAACACAAGCCATGAGCGCAGCTTCGTCAAGCCAACATGCTGATGAATCAGCCCCGGAAGTTGGCCTCGGTACTGGCCTTGACGGGGGAGTGGACGTCTCCACGACCCGAAAGGTTCCCACGTGAGACATTAACTGGCCACCCCCGATTGACTGAACGGTTCGGTTATTGCCCGGAGTTGAGCTATAATCTGCGCCCTTTTTCAATCCCATTCCAGGCGATTTCCCATGACCCAACAGGCCGCCGAAGTCGCGAAACGCCGCACTTTCGCCATCATTTCCCACCCCGACGCCGGTAAAACCACCATCACGGAAAAGCTGCTGCTGATGGGCAAGGCCATTTCCGTTGCCGGCACGGTCAAATCGCGTAAATCCGATCGTCACGCCACATCCGACTGGATGGAAATGGAGAAACAGCGCGGCATCTCCATCACCACCTCCGTCATGCAGTTCCCGTATCGCGATCACATGATCAACCTGCTGGACACACCGGGCCATGAAGACTTCTCGGAAGACACTTACCGCACCCTGACGGCGGTCGACTCGGCCCTGATGGTTCTGGACGGCGGTAAAGGTGTCGAGCCACGTACCATTGCCCTGATGGACGTCTGCCGTCTGCGCGATACGCCGATTGTCAGCTTCATCAACAAACTGGACCGTGACATCCGCGACCCGATCGAACTGCTGGACGAGATCGAAGCCGTCCTCAAGATCAAGGCGGCGCCCATCACCTGGCCAATCGGCTGCTACCGTGATTTCAAGGGCGTGTACCACCTGGCGGACGACTACATCATCGTCTACACGGCCGGTCACGGGCATGAGCGTACCGAAACCAGAATCATCCAGAACCTGGACTCCGACGAAGCCCGCGCCCACCTGGGTGACGAGTACGAGCGTTTCGTCGAGCAACTGGAACTGGTGCAGGGTGCCTGCCACGAATTCAACCAGCAGGAGTTCATCGACGGTCAGCTGACGCCGGTGTTCTTCGGGACCGCACTGGGCAACTTCGGTGTCGATCACGTACTCGATGCCGTGGTGAACTGGGCACCCATGCCGCTGGCCCGCGTCGCCAACGAACGCACCGTGGAGCCGGAAGAAGAGAAATTCAGCGGCTTCGTGTTCAAGATCCAGGCGAACATGGACCCCAAGCACCGCGACCGTATTGCGTTCATGCGTATCTGTTCGGGCCGTTACGACAAGGGCATGAAAATGCGCCATGTGCGCCTGGGCAAGGACGTGCGAATCGGTGATGCCCTGACCTTCTTCTCCTCGGAACGCGAGCAACTGGAAGAAGCCTACGCAGGCGATATCATCGGCCTGCACAACCACGGCACCATCCAGATCGGCGACACCTTCACCGAGGGCGAAGGCCTGGGCTTCACCGGTATTCCGCACTTCGCACCGGAGCTGTTCCGTCGCGTGCGCCTGAAGGATCCGCTGAAGTCCAAGCAGTTGCGTCAGGGCCTTCAGCAGTTGGCCGAAGAAGGCGCCACACAGGTGTTCTTCCCGCAGCGCAGCAACGACATCATTCTCGGCGCCGTGGGTGTGCTGCAGTTTGACGTGGTCGCAAGCCGCCTGAAGGAAGAATACAAGGTGGAATGCGCCTACGAGCCAATCACCGTATGGTCAGCCCGCTGGATCGAATGCGCCGACAAGAAGAAGCTCGAAGAGTTTGAAAACAAGGCTGTGGAAAACCTGGCGCTGGACGGTGGTGGTCACCTCACCTACCTGGCCCCTACCCGCGTGAACCTGGCGCTGATGGAAGAGCGCTGGCCCGACGTGAAATTCCGCGCCACTCGCGAGCACCATTGATCGACTGAAGGCGTCCTGGACGGCGTTACCACGCAGGTGCGTGGTAACGATCCATCATCAATGGCTACATCGTTGAGGACTCAAGGCTTCTTCTTGCGTGGCCCGGTGTTGAAGACCGGGACCTTGCGCACGGGTTTGACTGCGGGTGTCGGCTCGGAATCGCCGCTGTCGACCCATTTGCCCAGATTACGTTTGCTGCCCGAGACCTTCGGCTTTTTCGGCTTCTTGGGTTTCTTGAGAATCTGGCCGCTGGCATCGGTACTCGGCACGCGGTGCTCCGGTTCGAAATCCTGCTCTTCGCGACGCTCCAGCGTCTGGCGGGTCAGCACTTCGATGGCCGACAGCAGCTCGACTTCATCTGCGCACACCAGCGAAATCGCCTCGCCGGTCAGGCCTGCACGGCCAGTACGACCGATACGGTGAATATAATCCTCGGCCACAATCGGCAGGTCGAGGTTGACCACCGTCGGCAGGTCGTCGATGTCCAACCCGCGTGCAGCAACATCGGTCGCCACCAGAATCTTCACTTCATTGCTCTTGAAACGGTCCAGCGCACGCTGACGGGTTGCCTGAGGCTTGTCGCCATGAATGCCGTCCGCGTTCAGGCCCAGCGCCTGCAGGCGATCCACCAGTTGATCGACACCCACACGGGTCTTGGCGAACACCAGCACCTGACCCCAGCGATGCTTTTTCATCAGGTGAATGAACAGGTCGGCCTTACGTTTTTTATCCACTGTCACGACCCACTGCTTGACCGACGCCGCCGCCACGTTGCGCGGGCTGACTTCAATGGTCAGCGGGTCATCCAGCATCTGTGAGGCCAGCAGGCGGATAGGGTCGGAGAAAGTCGCGGAGAACAGCAGCGTCTGGCGGCGTTTTGGCAACGCGGCGTAGATGCCGCGCAGTTCCTCGGCAAAGCCCAGGTCCAGCATACGATCGGCTTCGTCGAGGATGAGGGTCTGCAATTGCGAGAACTTGACTGCGTTCTGACGGTGCAGGTCGAGCAAGCGACCGGGTGTGGCAACCAGAACGTCAACGCCTTTGCGCAGCTTCATCATTTGCGGGTTGATGCTCACCCCGCCATAGACCGCGTAGGTGCTCAGCGGCAGGTGCTCGGCATACTGACGGATGCTTTCGTGAACCTGTTCGGCCAGTTCGCGCGTGGGTGCCAGCACCAGCGCGCGAATGGTATTGGGCGCGACTTTCGGCCCTTCCATCGTCAGACGCTGCAACAGCGGCAGTGCGAAACCTGCGGTCTTGCCGGTGCCGGTCTGGGCGGCCGCCATCAGGTCACGGCCAGCCAGAACCGGAGGAATCGCCTGTGCCTGCACAGGGGTCGGAGTCTGGTAGCCAAGCGCATCAAGGGCGCGCAGCAAGGGTTCGATCAGGCCGAGAGAGGCGAATGTCATGGGAATACCGTAGGAAAAATTCAGCGCAAGGCGCGCAGTTTACCTTGTCCGGCCCGCCTCGGTTAGCTTGTACGCGCCGATACGGCTTCCTGAGGCCGCGGCCTGCGCCATTGCGGCAAGCCGATCAGCACGACGCCGCTGATGATCACCACCATTGCCAGGCACTCGACCAGACCGATCGTTTCACCCGCGAACACCACTCCCAGCAATACCGCCACCGCCGGGTTGACGTAGGCATAACTGGTCGCTGCCGCCGGACGCACGTTCTTGAGCAGGTACATATAGGCGCTGAACGCGACGATAGAGCCGAACACCACCAGATAAAGCAGCGCGCCCCAACCTGCCGCCGTCGGCATCTGCTCCAGCCGCTCGCCACTCAGAAAGCTGCCGATCAGCAGTGTCGCGCCTGCAACGAGCATTTCAGCGCCGCTGGCCATAGGCCCTTTGGGCAGGGTGAGATGTTTGCTCAATACCGAACCGAAGGCCCAGGACGCGGCCGCGAAAATAACCAGCGCTGCACCATAAGGACTGGCCTGCAGGTTCGAGCCCATGTTCAGCAGACCAATGCCGATCAAACCCAGAATGATGCCGGCCCATTCCAGGTTGGTGGTGCGATTGCCCCAGAACAGGCCGAACAGCAAGGTGAACAGCGGCATGGTCGCAACTGACAACGCTGCGATTCCCGAGGCCACGCCGGCATGCTCGGCGAGCGTCACCCCGCCGTTTCCACAGGTCAGCAACAGAAAACCGATCACTGCCGCGCCCTTCCACTCCGCCCGGGTCGGTGCAGGCGCGCCGCGATACCGCAAAAATCCATACATCAGGGCCCCTGCGATCAGAAACCGGATACCGGCCATCATCAACGGCGGCCAGGACTCGACGCCGATGCGAATGACCAGATAGGTCGAACCCCAGATCAGGTACAAGGCCAGAAAGGCGCCGATGAGCAACGGGGAAAAACGAACGGACTGCGACATGTTCAGGCTCGGGGATCATTGTTATGGTTGGCTTATTGTATGAAGGCAAACCACTAATATTAAGCAGGTAAACCTTTTTAACAGACTGCCAAACTTACGATTCAATGCTTGTTTGGCGGTTTTGCCTTGGTTTCCAAAAACGCCACGCATGCCACAGGAGGCCTGCAATGATGCTGGACAAATACGACCGGATTCTGCTCGACGCGCTGCTGCAGAACGGCCGCGCCTCATTCGCTCAACTGGCGAAGCTGGTCAACCTTTCGGCGCCCGCCGTTGCCGAACGTGTCGCCAAGCTGGAGGCCAACGGGGTCATCACCGGGTATGAGGCCAAGGTCGATCTGTCGAAAGTGGGCCTGCCGGTTCAATGCATCATCGAACTGCGCATGGCCAGTCACGGCAACCAGCAGGCGTATGACGATCTGTGGAAAATACCGGAGCTGATCCAGTGCCACCGGGTGACCGGCGACCCCTGCGTGATCATGCGCGCTGCGGTGGATTCGATGCCCCATCTGGAAGATCTGATCAACCGCATCGCGCAGTTTGGCTTCAGCAAGACATCGATTGTGCTGTCGACAGCGGTGGAGCGCAGCCTGCCGTCAGGCCATCTGGTGCCTCAGGACCGACAGGAAAGCGGCAAAGAGCGAAAATTGCTCAAAGCCCGCGCTGGCGCTTGATGGCTTCGCCAATCTTTGCCGCAGGGACTTTCTGCAACGAGCACAGCAATTGGTGGGAAACACCCGCCAGGCCGTGTTTCTGACGCAACTCGTTGGTCAGATAAGCCGTCAGGTTGGCTGCCATCTCGGCATCGGCCATGGCCCGGTGAGCCCGGCCGGTGTTGGGCAGGCGTGCGTACTGGGTCAACGTGCCGAGCTTGTGATTGGGCGCACCCGGCATCAGGCGGCGAGCGAGCAGCATCGAACAGGCAAAGCTCTGCTCGCGCTTGCGCTCGATACGCGACAGCTCGTAGTCCCAGAACTTCTGGTCGAACGAGGCGTTGTGTGCCACCAGCGGCGTCGAACCGACGAAATCGCACACATCACCCATCACCCGCTCGGCACTGGGCGCGGTGCGAATCATGTTGTTGCTGATACCGGTCAACCCTTCGATGAACGCGGGGATGCGCACACCGGCATTCATCAGGCTCTGGTAGCGATCGACGATACGCCCCTGCTCCATGATGACCACGGCAATCTCTGTCGCACGGCAACCATGGTCAGGCGAGATCCCGGTGGTTTCAAAGTCGATGACTGCAATACGTTCCAACACGATGGTCCAACCCTTGAATTCATTTCAACAACAGTGTCATTTCAACAACAAAGCGCCTTCGATGGGCACGTAACGACTGGCGGCGCGGATCAGCGAATTGGCCGTCAGCCCCGGCACGCCATAAGCCACCGCTTCTACGCCATGTTTGCTGATGATGCGGTCGAGCAGCATATCGAAATCGCCATCGCCCGACGCCAGCACCACTTCGTCGACCTGCGGCGCGAAGTCCATGATATCGATGGTGATGCCCACATCCCAGTCTCCTTTCGCTGAACCGTCGCTGCGCTGGATGTACGGTTTGAGCCGCACGGTGAAGCCCAGATTGCGAAGGATCTGCTGGAACTGCTGCTGCTTGCTGTCGCCGCGATCGATGGCATACGCAAAGGCATGGACGATCTCGCCACGCTTGCTGATGTCCGCCCACAACGCGGCGTAATTGAAATGACAGCCATGCGCCTGGCGCACGGTGTAGTAGAGGTTCTGCACATCGGCGAACACCGCGATCTTCTTCACCGCAATTCCTCATGACGCAGGCTGGCCACTGCGTTTACAGCGATCCGGAACGTGGACCGGCGCCCAGTATGCCAGCTTGAGCCGGGAATTGAGGGATGGATTGGTCTGTTGGCCAACGCATAGCCTGGGCACGATCAGGCATACGGTGATCGTGCCCGGGCTTCAGCGCTCATCGTTATGCAGAAGTCCGCCTCGACACTGAACGTGCCCAGACGAACTGAACCGACCGTCCTCAAACAAACGAATCGTCGTCATCCGAGAACATCCCGCTATCGTCGTTGTAGCTGTCATCGGCCGTGTATTGCGGGTCAGGCTGCCCCCAGTTGCCTTGATCATTGTTTGAGAATTGGTCCTGAACAGGCGAGTCGTGAATGACTTCGACGATTTCCTGCGGCTGGCTGTGATGGCTGAACAGACTGCTGATACCTTCAGCCAGCATCACACCGCCTGCAACCCCGGCTGCTGTTTTCAGCGCCCCGCCGAGAAAGCCACTGCCCATGGGAGCCGCTGGTGCCGAGCCATAACCTGCCTGCGGAGCCGGCGCCGGATTGAAGCCTGCCCCGTCACGCCAGCCACCGCCCGATGCAGCCGGTGGAGACTGCGGCGCTCGCGGCGCGCTGCTTCCGAAAATGTTCGATAGAAACCCGCCGCTGGCAGGTGCGGAAGACGTTTGACTCTTCACCTGCTGGAGTTCGGCCTGCAATTGCTGGATTTGTTCATCACGCTGTTTGACCTGCTGATTCAACTGATTGACGGCCGCTTCCTGCACCAGAATCGCCTGCGTCATGTAGTAAGGCGCGGCGGGCTGGCGATTCAAATGCTCCTTGATCAGCGTCTCGGCCCCCGTGTCTCGAGGGGCGGACGTTGTTTCGGCAGTTTTCAGTTTCGAGAAAAGACCGTCGATCAGGGTTTGCTCTTCGTGGTTCATGGCGACCTCGCGGATTGCCGTTATCAATCACAGTCCGGCCAGATGCCGGTACCTGAATCAGTAATGGGGCTGCTCGGCGGCGGTTCAACAACATGAAAAAAAAGATAAGGAAGCCTTGCGGTGGCGGCCGCTGCGCTTGGATCGGCACAGGGCATGGGCTAAAGTGGCGACCTGCTTTTTTGCCTGCGATCTACTATGAACCCGTTGACCGTTATCCAGGATTCGCTCTATTTCTTCCGGCGCAATCTGGGCAGCATCCTGATGCTCTGCCTGCCCTTGGTGGTGCTCGAAGCGCTGGCCAAGCAAGCCTTGGGCAGTGCCATGTCCGCCGAGGCGTCACCTGCCTACAGCCTGGTCGTCGGGCTGTTTTTCTACCCGCTCTACACCGCTGCGCTAATTCTGTTTCTTGACGCACGCACCCGTGGCGAGGAACCGGCAACCCGTGACCTGCTGGCGATGGCCTTGCGTCTTTGGCCGACCTTTGCCGTGCTCTCGGCCATGAGTACGCTGCTGATCATGTTCGGTCTGTCGCTGTTGGTCGTGCCGGGCATCTGGGTGATGATCAAGCTGGCTTTCAGCGAATACCTGCTGGTGCTGCGCAAGCTGACACCGTTCATGGCCATGCGTGAAAGCATGTTGATGACCATTGGGCATTTCACACGCATCATGGTCTGCGTGCTGTGTGTCTACATTCCGTTGTGGCTGCTCGAAGGTGTAGGGCTTTACCTGATGCCGGAACCGCAAAGCGCGCCGGTTTCGCTGCTCATCGACAGCATCAGCAGCTTTCTGAACCTGTTTACCAGCGTTGTGATGTTCCGGCTGTTCATGTTGATCAGCGAACCGGAGCACACCGCCTGAGCCGAACGCGAACCTCACCGAGCGCAAGGCGCTCCAGGTCGAGCCGATGAAACGCTTCCTGCTACGCCTGACACTCTCGGGTCTATTGCTGGCCGCCCTCCTGCTGATCGTCATTCAGCAGATGACCTGGCGCCCGGCCGCACGTGAATCGGCCCAGACCAGCTGCAACCCCGAAGTGGCAGCAAAGCCCCTGGTGCCGGGGCAGGCGTTGAAAGTCATGACCTGGAACATTCAATACCTGGCTGGCAAGCGCTACGTATTCTGGTATGACATGGCCGATGGCAGCGGCCCGGACGAACGTCCGACTCCCGAGGACCTTGCCTACAACCTCGACGAGGTGGCCCGCGTCATCCGCGATGAACAGCCCGACGTCATTCTGCTGCAGGAAGTGAACGACAACGCCAAGAACACGGACTATCAGGATCAACTGGCGCTGCTTCAGGAGCGCGTGGTGGATCTCTATCCATGCAGCTCACAAGCCTTTTACTGGCGCGCCGAGTTCGTACCGAGCCCGCACATTTGGGGCGGCGTCGGCACCAAACTGGCGACCCTCAGCCGCTTCCAGATCGACCGTGCCGAACGCGTGCAACTGCCGATACCGGACGCCAACATCATCAGCCGTCAGTTTCGGCCGAAGAACGCGCTGCTGGTCAGCTATCTTCCCCTGCGTGACGGTGGCCATCTCGCCATCATCAACACTCACCTGACCGCTGCCAGAACCAGCAGCGACACCGCACAAAAACAGATCGCTGCCACCCGCGACCTTCTGGACACATTCGAAGGCAGCGGCACGCCCTGGCTGATCGGCGGCGACTTCAACCTGTTGCCGCTGGGCCAGTACCGACGCCTGCCGGAACCGTTACGCACCGGCTACGCAGCCGACAGCGAGTTGCATGGACTCTGGGACAGATACCCGATGATCCCGACCAATGCCGAAGCAGGCGGCATTGATCGCAACAAATGGCTGACCTATTTCCCCAACGATCCTCGCGTGAGCGGGCCGGATCGAACCGTCGACTATCTGTTCTACAGCCCGAGCCTGAAACGGGTCAGCGCCAGAGTGCGTCGTGACGACACGCTGCTGATCTCCGATCACCTGCCGGTAATCGGGCGTTTTTTGTTGCCGATGGCGCCTTGAAGACCGGAGATTGCGCCACGACTGCTTGCCTCCCAAGGTGCCGTTTGCACACGGAAGTATCGGCTTGTGGTCCTTCGGAAGGCAAAAAGTGTTCATATAACTTACACCCGGCATGAAGAATCCTGCCGGGAAACCATGGATGTTTTCCCGTGATGAAACTTCTGCATCGATTGAAGTCCTGGCTCGGCCAGAAAGCGGTGACACAACAGTCGGATAGTGCCGCCGAACCTGACAAAAAAACACCATCACGCCTTCAGCAAAATCCGGACTGGATACCGCCCCTTCAGGAACAAAAACCGCTGCTGGTTTCTCCACCAACCTGCCCGCCCTTGACCGGCAGGGATGCGCCGTTACTGGCTCGTTATCACGCCTACATCGCCGAGGTAGAACACGCGGATAACGCCGAACCGCTGGCGCAGAGCGAGTCGCAGCGTGCAGAAGGACGCATGCTGGCCAACGCGCTGTACTCAAGCGCACTGGATCTGGCCACGTCGAAGGCAGGCGAACAGTCGCCTGACATTTACTGGCTCATGCAGTCTGCAGCCATAGCGTCGTTATTCGCCGACGGCATTGGCTCCGAAGCATTCCTGAAATACCAGAAGGACGTTCATCACTATAAGGACCAACGGCTGACCGAAGGTCAGGTCTTGGCATTTGATCTCTATGTCTCGCACCGTTTTCCAGTTAAACCTCCGCCGCTTCTGATGCATCCTTCGGTTGAAACACGCCTGCCCAGCGAACCGATTCCAGGCCCCGAAGACATTGACGAGTTGCTGTCTTACCTGCCCAGGCTCTATCCGAACGGCGTTGCAATCGAGACACACATCTACAAAGAAGGTCAGTACTGGCCCACTTACTTCCAGGTTGTAAGCGACTTTTTCAAAGCAGTGACCAAGGACTGCTGGTGCGACACCAACTATCCCAACCATCGTCCTTACGACAAGCTTGAGAGCCCCGACTACATCGCACAGGCAAACCTGGCCGATATTCAAACCTTCCTGACTTACTGCTCCCGAGGCGAACGCTTCGGTGATGGTCATCACGGCCAGATGATCAAAGAGGGATATGTGCTGCGTGTCTTGAATCGATTATCCGTATTGCGCGTGGGTGATGTGGATCCGTGAAGCCGGGCTCATCGCAGAGTGACCGAAAAAGCCGTCTGAATCGCCACATCGCTATCCAAACTATACTCAAGACCACAAGGAGTTCAGGCATGAGCATCACAGACCACGCACAGCCAAAACGAAAATACAGCGCCAAATGGCAAGAACGCTTCGATTTCTTCGACGCACACGGCGCGCCGAAGGATCCGGGCTTCAACATCGCGTTCAAGGCACTGCCGGGCTTCGGGAAAAAACTGTTGATGCAGATGAACTTCATCGCATTTTTCTTCGGACCGATCTATCTCTTCGTCCTCGGTCTTTGGAAGAAAGGCATCGCCCTGCTGGGCATCCTGATCGGAATCAATATCCTATTGAGTGTGGTGCCAGCGATTTTCGGACTGGAACTCTCTCACGCCATAGGCACCGGCATGAATGTCGCGGGCTCGCTGATGTATGCAATGACGACCAACTATGCCTACTACCTGAAAGAGGTCAAAGGTGAGCAGGGCTGGAATCCGTTCAAAGGGTTTCGCATGATCTGATCGACAGCCCTGTCTGCCAAAAGCCCGCACACTCAACGGATGTGCGGGCTTTTTGTTCTGAATGATCGGCCCCAATCAGCCTTGATTCATGCCGCTCAGTACAGAATGCAGATTCAATCGGCTTGAGCACGGTCATGGCGATACAGCCAGAGCAGAGGCGGCAAAAGAGCCAGCAGCGCGGCGCCATCCAGCCAGACGTGCGACCAGACATCAGCCCGCAACGAAATCGCGATGTCCTGCGGCGCCCAGAGCAGCAGACCAGCCATCAGCCAGCCCCAGGGCAGGTGGCTTTTCAGGCGATTGCCGAGGTGCACGAGCGCCAGCATGTACAGCGAATAGGTCTGCAGCGTCGCGCCGAACAGCGCCGCCCACCAGGTCTGCTGCGCCCGCGCCGCAGCGGGCGCCGCCTCGGTCCAGAATGCCTGCTCAAGCGTAAGCAGATAGCCGTCGAGCCACCCGGAAAATCCCGCCCATGTGAACACGATGGCACCCAGTACGTGCGCCAGTGCGGCTGCGTATAACCAGGTCACGAGCATGCGTCGAAGAGGCCAGGCAGGGAGCGACATCACAGATCCTTACATCTTTGGGAGGGCCGAGTGTAGAGATTTTCGGGGTTGCTTGATACGCAAGGCATGTGGCAGCAAAGCCGCAGACGTTCATGGGATATGCAGGACGGCAGGCTACGCTGTGATGATCAAAGAATGAGGCCATCGATATGCAGTGTCAGATTCGCCCCGCTACAGTCGAGGACACGGCAGTTATCAGCCGTTTAGTGATCGCCGCTCTGCGCAGCTCAAACGCACAGGATTACCCGCCTGAGGTTATCGCAGAGGTCGAGCAGGGCTTTGCGCCTGAAGCCGTCAACGCCATGCTCGACAAGCGCAAGGTATTCGTAGCGGTGTACGGCGAACAGATCATCGGTACTGCAAGCCTCGATGGTCATGTCGTCAGAAGCGTTTTTGTCGATCCTGCTTGCCATGGTCGCGGAGTCGGCCGGCGGTTAATGAACGTCATTCACGCTACGGCCGCCCGCGCTGGAATCCCGGCTTTGCGGGTGCCGTCATCGATTACCGCAGAGGCGTTCTACATCACGTTGGGCTATCAAAAAATCCGCGACGAATTTCATGGGGCTGAGAGCACGATTGTTATGGAGAAACGACTCGAGGATCAATGAGTGCATACACTCGCAATACGAATCCGGTGCTGCTCAAGCTCTGTGACTCAGCTCTCGGAAGAGACGACAGACTCCTGCCCGGCTTCAGCCGCAAGTTTGGCCCGGTCTGCCTTACTCACATAGGTAGACTTCTTTCGAGGGGCCAGTTTGGCGCTGGCCTTCTTGGCGTTGGCTTTCAACAGTTGATTGATTTTTTTGCGGCGATTCATGGGATTGGGCTCGGAAAACGTTGGAAGTGGATCGTCCAAATACATGCTGAAGGATTATCAGTACCGCGGCATCGTTGAATGGAAGGCTCCCATCAGTCTGCACCCAGGTCCTGTTTACCGTCTACCTTGTCGACATAGGCCTCAAAAAGCCAGTCAGGAATAATCTCGGACTGTTATCGATTCGACAGGATGACCGCCTTCTCTAACCCGTATCGCCACACGGCCGACATTAATCTCAGGGTTTTCTGTGGAGACGAAATAGAGATAGGTCGGATATCCGCGATGCCTGGCTTCTCGCATGATCTCGAATGCTTATGACCTTTCCTGACAAACCCCAAGCTCACAACCATTGAACTAATCATCAGCCGCGCTCACCTAACGTTGTGCAGATAGATTCCGGCCACCCGCTCAGTCCGATTCTGAGCTTCCCACTGAAAAGCAAAGGTTTGATGAATCATGAAAAGTGAACAGGTAGAAGGTGTTGCAGAAAAGCTCGTCGGCAAGGCGCAGGGCGCGGTCGGCAGGCTGTTGGGTGATTCGAAGCTGGAAGCCGAAGGTGCCGGCCGCCAGGCCTCCGGTCAACTGACCAAGACTTACGGCGATGCGCTGGACAACGTGTCTGCGTTCGTCAGAGAGAAGCCTGTCGCGGCTTTCGCTATCGGTGCCGTTGCAGCAGTGTTGCTCAGCCGCATCTTGCGTCGCTGATTCAGCAAGAGGGAGTGTCCGCCTGGGCATTCCCTTTTTTTTATTTCCTCTCCTGCCATCCCCTGCCCATTCACGTCCCCCTTGGCTTGACCCGCGCAGTCGCCTCCGCCACCAGCGGATCATCCGGCCAGTAATGCTTTGGATACCTGCCCTTCAGATCCTTCTTCACCTCTGCATACGTACTGCGCCAGAAGTTGGCCAGGTCCTGCGTGACCTGCACCGGGCGGCGGGCGGGTGACAGCAGGTGCAGTTTGACGACTTGTCTGCCATTGGCGATGCGCGGGGTGTCGGCCAGACCGAACAGTTCCTGCAGGCGCACGGCAAGGATGGGTGGGTGTTCGCTGTAATCCAGGCGCACCGATGAGCCGGAGGGCACGCTGAGGTGATGCGGTGCCAACTCGTCAAGGCGCTGCGGCAACGGCCACGGCAGCAGATTGCGCAGGATCGAGGACAGGTCCAGGTTGCCGAAATGACTGAGCCGCGTGACTTTGCCCAAATAAGGCTGCAGCCAGATTTCCAGTGTTTCGAGCAGGCTGGCGTCGCTCACATCCGGCCATTCGCTGGAAGGCTGTTTTTCCAGATCCAGTTGACGCAACAAAGTGACCCGCGCCTGCCACTGGCGCAGTTCCGGCGTCCATGGCAGCAGCTCCAGACCTTTGCGCCGGACCAGCGCGAGCAAGGCGCGGCTGCGTGTGGTTTCGTCGAGCCCGGTAAGGGGCTCACGGCTGAGGATCAACTCGCCGACCCTGCGCTGCCGTTCTGCGCGGAACACCCCTTCGCGCTCGTCCCAGTCGATCTGATCGAGCAGCGTGACCTGCTCGGTCAGCACGGAATCGAACAACGCCGAATCGAATTCGGCAGCCAGATAGATACGCTCTTCGCGCTGCCCCTGGCGGCTGCCCAGATCAGCTATGACGATCCAGGGTTGCTTCATCAGCGCATCGGCCTCGGCAAACAAAGCAGCGCGACCGTTGGCCAGCCGATATTCAGCACCGCCTGCTCGACGCTGCTGGGCGACACGGTCCGGGTAGGCCAGCGCCAGTAATGCACCAAGCCAGCGTGGGTGATCGGGATCAGCGACCGGACTTTCAGCCTTGCCACGCAGGTAGCCACGGTACTGACGCGCCAACTGTTTGGCCCGTTGCACACCACCCTGTGCGCCGCGTGCTGCGCGCTCGGTTCCAGCCAGCAAGGTCAGGCGACTATGCAGATCGGCCCCGGCACCACGCAGAATATCCCGCTCGCCCAACAGCGCTGCGACATCACTCGCCAGATCGCCAAGCCCCAGCGAATGGCCGCGCAACAGCAAATGGGCGATGCGTGGATGAGCGGGCAGCTCGGCCATCGCCTGACCATGGGGCGTCAGGCTGCGCGTCTGCTCCGGCTGACTGCCCAGCGCTTCCAGACGCACCAGCAAGTCCTGCGCCTGTGCATACGCTGCAGCAGGTGGCACATCCAGCCAGACCAGTTGAGCAGGCGTCACGCCCCAGCGCGCCAGTTGCAGCGCCAGCCCGGCAAGATCGGCCTGCAGGATTTCCGCCGTGCCGTAAGCCGCCAACTGATCGTGCTGCGCCTCGGACCACAGGCGATAACACACACCCGGCCCCAGCCGCCCTGCCCGTCCGGCGCGCTGCGTGGCGCTGGCGCGGGAGATGCGCTGGGTTTCAAGACGCGTCATGCCGCTGCCCGGATCGAATCGTGGGACCCGCGCGAGTCCGGCGTCGATCACCACCCGAACGCCGTCGATGGTCAGACTGGTCTCGGCAATGTTGGTCGCCAGCACCACCTTGCGCGTCCCCTTGGGCGCAGGCTCGATGGCCGCACGCTGAGCGTTCAGGTCCAGTTCGCCGTGCAAAGGACACAGCAGAATATCGTCGCGCTCGCCCAGCGCCTCGGCCAGTTGCTGATTGACCCTGCGAATCTCGGCCTGCCCCGGCAGAAACACCAGCAGGCTGCCGGACTCGCTGCCCAGCGCGTCAAGCACGGTCTGCACCACGCGAGGCTCGATAAACTCGCCGGGCTGAAAAGGACGCCCCCACTGCAGGGTCACCGGAAACATGCGTCCGTCGCTGCGCACAACCGGCGCGTCGTCCAGCAACGCAGCCAACCGCTCGCCCTCCAGCGTCGCCGACATCAGCAGAATCTTCAGCGGCTGATCATCGCGAAACAGCTCACGCCCATTCAGACTCAGGGCCAGTGCCAGATCGGCATCCAGACTGCGCTCGTGAAACTCATCGAAAATCAACAACCCGACGCCTTCCAGCGCCGGATCGTCCTGCAAACGTCGGGTCAGAATGCCTTCGGTGACCACTTCGATGCGGGTCTTGGGGCCGACCTTGCTTTCCAGGCGGATGCGATAGCCCACGGTCTCGCCCACCTTCTCACCCAACTCGCTCGCCAGACGCTCGGCGGCAGCACGTGCAGCCAGACGCCGCGGCTCCAGCATCAGGATCGTTTGCCCGGCCAGCCAGGTTTCCTCCAGCAGCGCGAGTGGCACACGCGTGGTCTTGCCCGCACCCGGCGGGGCTTCGAGCACAGCCTCGTGACGGGTGGACAGCGCCTCACGCAAGGTGGGCAGGACGGCATCGATAGGGAGGGAAATCATGGCAGCTCCAGAACAGGCGGCTGATTATACGGGTGAGGTGCGTGCAAACCTAAGCTCATCCCGAGCTGATCGTGCCAACGCAGCGACCCTTGACGGCGTCTGATCTACGACATTCGCCGGTTTTGCTGCCGGTCCCCGGCAGATCGCCGGCAAACCGCCACAGTCCTGTGTTTGCTACCAGACAGTGCCGTACCAGAAACAAAGAGGCATCTCCCACGGAATACTTATTTAGCCAGCCGCCATGGTGTAAGCCCGATTGAGCGTGAGGAACGATCAGCGGCGCGGCGAGCCTATCGGATAACCCGTTCACCAGAACCACCCCACCACTCAATAGTCTTAGCCTTGCAGCCTTTGCCTTGTATAGTTGCCCTCTTCATCTCAGGAGCTTTCCATGCGCATTCCTTCCCGTTTGATTGGTGGCGTTGTGGTCGCCACGTTGCTGACCCAGCTGACCGCCTGCGGCAGTATTTTCTACCCTGACCGTCGTGGTCAGATTGATGGCAAGGTCGATCCGGCCATTGCGGCGCTGGATGCGTTCGGGTTGCTGTTCTATATCATTCCAGGCGTGATTGCCTTTGCGGTGGACTTCGCGACCGGTGCTATCTACTACGGACCGGGCGAGCATGCGCAGATCGATCCGCAGAAGCTGCAGCCGGCGATCAAGGCCGATGGCAGTGTCGACAACATCAAGCTGCAAGCCATCCTCGAAACCGAGCTGGGCCGTTCGCTGCCGTTGAACGACCCGCGTCTGATTCAGCACAAGGGCAGCGTCGAGCAACTGGCTTCGCTGGGCCTGACTCCCGCTGCGTAATCTTTTTTCAGGTTTGAAGGACGCGTCATGAGCACCAGTGCCGAACACAGCAGATTGTTGCGTCTCGCGACGCGGGCTTCACTTGGCGTGGCGATCACGCTGATCCTGGCCAAAAGCGTGGCGTGGTGGATCAGCGGGTCGGTCAGTCTGCTGGCGGGCCTGACCGACTCGCTGCTGGACGGCGCGGCGTCCTTTCTCAATCTGCTGGCAGTGCATTACGCCCTGCGCCCGGCCGATGACGATCATCGTTACGGTCACGGCAAGGCGGAAGCACTGTCGGGCATGGCGCAGGCGCTGTTTATCGGTGTCAGCGGCGTGTTGATTGCCTTTCAGGCGGTGCAGCGTATTCAAAACCCCGAGCCGCTGGGAGCCCCATTGCTGGGCATGATCGTGATGGTGGTGTCTATTGCGCTGACACTCGCGCTGCTGACTCTGCAAGGCCGGGTGATCAAGGCAACGGGGTCTGCCGCGATAAGGGCCGACTCCCTGCACTACCGCTCCGACTTGCTGCTCAACGCCAGTATCCTGTTGGCGCTGACGCTCGCGTACTTCGGCTGGCAGCAGCTGGATGCGTATTTCGGGCTGGGGATCGCGCTGTACATTCTGTGGAGCGCTTTTCAGATCGCCAGGGAAACGGTTTCCGTGCTGATGGACGAGGAATTGCCCAGCGATGTCAGCACGCACATGCTTGAACTGGCGTGTGGTGTGCCCGGTGTGTTGGGTGCGCATGATCTTCGCACGCGAATTTCCGGCAATCACTGGTTTGTGCAGTTGCACCTTGAACTGCCGGGCGCGCTGACGCTGTCTGTCGCCCATGCGCTATGCGATCAGGTTGCCGACGCCATCCACGCGAAATACCCGAAGGCCGAAGTGCTGGTGCACGCCGATCCTCAGGAAGTGGTGAAGCAGGCTCGCGCCTGATCAGCTTTAATTGACGCTATAACCGCGCCCGGCCAGACAGGCACCCATCGAACGCCGGTACAGGTCAACAACTTCGGCCTGGGGCTGGGACGTGACATTCGCGGGATCGAAGCCGCTTTGTTCCGCGGCCCAGCGGTAGCATTGGTAGCGATCCAGCTCGACCTGCTGCTGACTCTGACCGTTGAGCGGATAGGCGACCGGGTCGTAACCGTTACCCTGCTGCACCGGTTGTGCATACACCGTCTCGTTCTGCGGCGGATTGACCACCACATACTCCTGACTGTCCGACTGGTACGTGTAATACGTACCTGCCGCCAGAAACAACAGACTGCTGCCAATCCATACTTCCTGTGAATAGGACGGCAGGCTGCGCACACGTGCGCCGTAGGGCGGGTTCACGACCACATAGCGTGGGCCTTGCGGCCGATACCAGTAACCCTCGGAATAGTAGTAGTCCTGCCCGCGATAGGGTATGCGCGAATAACCGTGCGGGACATTGTCGATGGCGTAACCCGGACGATAACGCGGGCCTGGCCCCCAGCCGTTGCCGTGACCGTCCGGACGTCCGTTCCAGCGGTCATCGGGTCTGCCGTTGCCAGCCGACCAGTTACGGTTGTTGCCACGCGGAATGTCCTGGTAATAACCCTGACGCGGCTGCTGGGTTTGCCAGGCTTCGCGCGGGCCACTCTGGATCGGCAGATTGTCCTGATTCTGTCTCAACTGCTGTTGCTGCTGGCGCTGTTGATTCTGCTGTTCCTGAATCTGGCGCTGCTGTTCACGCTGCTGCTGGTTGATCTGCTGTTGCTGCTGACGCTCCACGTTGCGTTGCTGGAGCTCCTGCTGCTGAATCTGCTGTTGCTGCTGGCGTTCGACCTGGCGCTGCTGGTTCTGCTGCTCCTGGATCTGGCGTTGCTGCAGGTTCTGCTGCTGATAAATCTGCTGCTGTTGCTGACGCTCGACATTACGCTGCTGGTTCTGTTGTTGCTGCATCTGCCGCTGCTGATTTTCCTGCTGCTGAAAACGCTGCTGATTCTGCTGTTGCTGTCGCTGCGGTCCACCGTCGATGGCATTGCCTCGTGAATCGTCACGCTCGTCGGCCAGCGCGTGGGCACTGATGCTCAGGCATAACAGACTCAAACCCGCGAACTGCCAGATGCCAGATTTCATGCTTTCCTCACTAGAGCGCGGATGGACGTAGTTGAGACTGTGATAGCGATGCGCCGTTCTGTGCACTTTATCAGGACGCAAAGAAAAGGGGACCAGCTGGCCCCCTTGGGATACTTCGTCCTGGCGCGACGCTTGTGGCATCGGCTCACTTCATGCCGTCTTGTGGACAGTATGCAGCCCGGGGGCCTGGCGCACCCGGTTGGGTGGGAGGCCGCGACTGGCCTGATTCGGCGGGTCGCGCTGGACGCTGTGTCCGGGCAGTGATTCTGGTTAAAAGAATAGGCCTGCGGCGTTGGCAGAGGATTGCTAATGTTGCTCTATAAAACATTACTTGCGCAATTTTTGACTTCAGATGAATAATCCTGCGCAATCCAAATCATAAAGGGGTAGATCGTGAGCAAGCTCGACAGATATGACTTGAGCATTTTGGCCGAATTGCAAAAGGACGCGCGCATCTCGAACCAGGAATTGGCGGAACGCATTGGTCTGTCGCCGTCGCCGTGCTCGCGCCGGGTCAAGCAACTGGAAGATGACGGTTACATCGTGCGGCAGGTGGCCTTGCTGGATCGCAAGAAGCTGGGTCTGAACCTGACCGCCTACGTGCTGATCGGCATGGACCGCCACACGCCGGAGCGTTTCGAGAACTTCGAACAACAGATCCGCAACCTGCCTCAGGTACTCGAATGCAGCCTGGTAACCGGTATGGAAGCGGACTATCAGCTGAAAGTCGTGGTGCCTGACATGGATCATTACCAGAAACTGCTGCTGGGGCACCTGACCCGTATCGAAGGCGTGACCAGCGTGCGGTCGAGCTTTGTGCTCAATCAGGTCCTGGCCAGCACCGAAATGCCGCTGGTTCATCTGCGCAGTTGAGGGCCTGAACCGAGCGATACGATTACAGTTTGGCGGGCACTTCGCGATACTCACCCTGATCGAGCCCGTCGAGCGTCCAGTCGCCGATCCTGACGCGCACCAGCCTGAGCGTCGGCAGGCCCACGGCAGCCGTCATGCGCCGCACCTGTCGATTGCGGCCTTCCTTGATCACCAGTTCCAGCCAGTTTGTCGGCACGCTCTTGCGAAAGCGGACCGGCGGATTGCGTGGCCAAAGGGCGGGCTCTTCGATCTGCCGTGCTTCGGCGGGCAAGGTCGGGCCGTCATTGAGCTGCACACCCTCACGCAGTTGCTGCAACTGCTCCTCGCTCGGTTCGCCCTCCACCTGCACCCAATAGGTCTTGGCCAGCTTGTGCTTCGGATCGGCAATACGCGCCTGCAACTGCCCGTCGTTGGTCAGCAACAGCAGCCCTTCGCTATCACGATCCAGTCGGCCTGCCGGGTAGATGCCGGGAATATCGATGAAATCCTTGAGCGTCGCCCGCCCCTGCTCGTCGTTGAACTGGGTCAACACGTCGAATGGCTTGTTGAAGAGGATCAGCTTCGGCTCGGCGGGTGGCGCCTTGGCTACACGCCGGGGAGCGCCTGATGGGCTGGTTTGAGGACGGCGGGAGGCGGGACGCTGGATGCGGGACATTGGCATTCGGTAATCGGAAAACAGAAAGGGCCACTTTAGTGGCCCTTTCTGCAAATACCAAACGCAATCAACGGAACGGCGGTTCATCGAAGCTGCGCAGCTTGCGCGAGTGCAGCGAATTCAGCTCGGTGCGTAGCAGGTCCAGCGCTGCGATGCCGATTTTCAGATGCTGACTGACAGCACGCTCATAGAACGCGTTGGCCGAGCCCGGCAGTTTGATTTCACTGTGCAACGGCTTGTCGGATACACACAGCAACGTGCCATATGGCACCCGCAGACGATAACCCTGGGCGGCGATGGTGCCGCTTTCCATGTCCACGGCCACGGCGCGGGACAGGTTGATCAGCGGACGCTCCTGCGCCCAGCGCAATTCCCAGTTGCGGTCGTCGTAGGTCAGCACAGTGCCGGTGCGCAGACGCTTCTTGAGCTCTTCGCCACGCTCACCGGTGATCTGCGCAGCGGATTCCTGCAGGGCCAGTTGCACTTCGGCCAGGGCCGGAATCGGAATGTGAGGCGGCAGCACGCGATCCAGAATGCCGTCGCGACGCATGTAGGCGTGGGCCAGCACGTAGTCGCCGATGGTTTGCGACTGGCGCAGGCCGCCGCAGTGGCCGATCATCAGCCAGCAATGCGGACGCAAGACCGCCAGGTGATCGGTGATGTTCTTGGCGTTCGACGGGCCCACACCAATGTTGACCAGGGTCACGCCATGACCGTCTTCAGCGATCAGGTGATAGGCGGGCATCTGATAACGGTGCCAGACCACGCTGGCGACGATGGCCTGGGCTTCGTCCTGGCTCATGCTCTTGTCGACAATGACGTTACCGGGCAGGACCATGCGCACGAAGCGCGGATCTTCACGCAGCTTTTCCAGACCATGCAGGATGAACTGGTCGACATAGCGGTGATAGTTGGTCAGCAGGATCCACGGCTGCACATGACGCCAGTCGCTGCCGGTGTAGTGCACCAGGCGACGCAACGAGAAATCCACGCGCGCGGCGTCGAACAGCGCCAACGGCAGCGGATCGACGTTGGCCCAGTCGTAAAGGCCATCGGCGATGCCATCGGTCGCGGCCGACAGGTCCGTGCTCGGGAATACCCGGGCCAGCGCAGCGGCGGTCACGCCGGAACCGGCCAGTTCATCGCCCTGTTCCACAACGTAGGGATAAGGAATGTTCTGCTCGCTCATCCCGACTTCGACCGTCACGGTGAAGTCGCTCATCAGCGGGCCGAGCTGCTCCAGCAGGTATTTGCGAAACGCCTTGGGCTGCGTGACGGTGACGCTGTAAGTGCCCGGCAGCTGGACCTTGGCGTAGGCGCGAGTGGTCAGCGGGACTTCGCCGTGGCACTGATAATTGAGGCGCAATTCAGGGTAGCGGAACTGCGCTCGCTCTTCGGCGCTGGGTTCGACGCGGTCTTTCAGGTAACGCTTGAGCGCCTGGCTCAGCGCGCTGGTTGCACGCTCGTGCAGTTCAGCGAGACGCTCAACAGCTTGCTCGGCAGTGTCTACAACAACAAAGGCTTGGGTCACGTTTCATGTCCTGTCTGAACTTGCAGACCTGCATCGTAACGGGTTCGCGTGCTCATGCCACCTGCGGCGACGCTCTGGACACTAATGTTTCGACATCCACCCCTCGCGGCAATGCGCCGTACACACACCCGCCAGCGGCTATTCGACCAGCGATAAATCCGTCGCTGACGGCCGCGTTGCCCGCTTCAAGCAACAGCCTGGCCTGCAGAGCGACGGCGATGTCTTCGGTCAGTTGGCGGGCGCGATACTGCATGTCGCTCAAATCGGTGAAGGCGTCTTTCAGCGTGGCAATGTGCGCGGCCAGGCGTCGATCACCCTGCCCGTCACCCAGCTCGTCGAACAAGGCATCGAGCACGCCCGGCTCCTTCGACAGCGCTCTCAATACATCCAGGCATTGCACGTTGCCGGAGCCTTCCCAGGTCGAGTTGACCGGCGCTTCCCGGTACAGGCGCGGCAGAATGCTGTCTTCGACATAACCCGCGCCGCCGAGGCACTCAGCGGCTTCGTTGATCATGGCCGGGGCGCGCTTGCAGATCCAGTACTTGCCTACCGCCGTCACCAGCCGCACAAAGCGCGCTTCATGGGCATCATCCAGATGGTCCAGCGCGCGGCCCATGCGCAAGGTGAGCGCCAGCGCCGCTTCGCTTTCCAGCGCCAGATCGGCCAGCACGTTCTGCATCAATGGCTGCTCGGCCAGCAGACGACCACTCACCGAGCGGTGCGCGCAGTGATGGGTGGCCTGGGTCAGCGCCTGACGCATCAGCGCGCTGGAGCCGATCATGCAGTCGAAGCGGGTCATGGCGACCATTTCGATGATGGTTGCCACACCGCGCCCTTCTTCACCGATCATCCAGGCCAACGCGCCCCTGAACTCGACTTCGCAGGATGCGTTGGACCAGTTGCCCAGCTTGTTCTTGAGGCGCTGGATATAGAACTCGTTGCGCGTGTCGTCCGGCCGATGACGCGGCAACAGAAAACAGCTCAGCCCCTTGTCGGTCTGCGCCAGCGTGAGGAACGCATCGCACATCGGCGCCGAGCAGAACCATTTGTGCCCGACCAGTTCGTAAGCCTGCCCCGGCCCACCCGCGCCGACCGGCCAGGCCCGCGTGGTATTGCTGCGCACATCGGTGCCGCCCTGCTTCTCAGTCATGGCCATGCCGATGGTCGCGCCGGTCTTGTGCGCAATGCCGACGTTGCGCGAATCGTACTGAGTGGAAAGCACCTTGGGCAGCCAGATCTCGGCCAGATCGGGTTGCAGACGCAAGGCCGGAACGCTGGCGAAGGTCATCGTCAGCGGGCAGCCGCTGCCGGGATCGGCCTGAGTGTGCAGATAACTCATCGCCGCTCGCGCTACATGAGCGCCGGGCTGCGGATCGGTCCAGGGCATTGAAGGGATGCCATGCTCGATGGCTGTGTTCATCAACTGATGGTAAGCCGGATGAAATTCGATCAGGTCGATGCGATGGCCGTATCGATCGTGACTGGCGAACACCGGCTTGTTCTGGTTGGCGAGAAACCCGGCTTCCATCAAGGGGCCGCCTGCCAGCGCACCATAAGTATCCATGCGCGACTCGGCCCAGCCTGCGCCGTAGCGCTTGCTCCATTGCTGCAAAGGCAGATCAATTCGGTAGAGATTCGCTCCGTCGAGCGGCGGAGGTTGATTGGTGACTTCGTGGGTTTCGGCGAATTGATTCAGGTTCATGAGTCATGTTCTCCCTGCGTGTTTCATGAGCAGGAGTGAATCATGCGCCCAAGGCTTCGCCTTTAAAAAGTGCCGTATGCGCCGAATCACCGGCGCTTTTGCCCTGCACTGCCAGGATCAAATACCCCAGTGGGCTTTCAATTCGGGCGTCTTGCGGACCGCGCCTGGTATGGCCATCAGCATCGGCAGGCTCAAGGTAAAGCAACTGCCCTGTCCCGGCTCGGAATGATGGCTCAATTCACCGCCCTGCAATTCGACCAGCTTGCGGCAGATTGCCAGGCCGATGCCCAGCCCGCCGTACTGACGGGTCATCGAGCCGTCGACCTGAAAGAAGTGCTCGTACAGATTGACTTCGTCCAGACGGTTGAATCCGATGCCGGTGTCCATGACTTCGACCCGCAGGCGCAGACGGTCAACGTCCTGCGGCTGACCGCTGACCCGGACCCTGATCGCGCCTTCACGGGTGAACTTGATGGCATTGTCCAGCAGGCACTCGACGCACTGGTAAAGCTTGTCGGCATCGCCACGAACCGTGGCAGGCAGCTTGTCGTCCAGGTCGAAGGTCAACGCCAGCAACTTGGCCTGCGCCGCACTGTTGAAACGTTCCTGCAACTGCTCGAACAGATCACTCAGGTCGAACGCATCGCACTCGGCATACAGCACACCAGCCTGAAGCTCGGTGAGGGTCAGAATGCCATTGATCATGCTCATCATGTCCTGGGCGGAACTGGCGGCGGTTTGTTGATACATCTCCAACTCGTCGCCCAGCTTCAGGGTCTGCATGAGTTCCAGCGAGCCGATCACCCCGTTCATGGGCGTGCGTAGCTCGTGGGTGAGCGTGGCCAGAAACTCGTCCTTGAGACGGTTGCTGGTTGCCAGTTGCTGATTCAAGCGCTCCAGATCCCTGCCGGTTGCCAGAAGCGTCTGCGCCTGCTGCCGACGGGCATGGTTGATGCGGTCAGCAAGCGCCATCGAGAGCAGCGCCATCTCCAGCACCGTGCCGATATGGCAGGCGTACATCGTCAGGAAGGTATTGGGCAATTTGCCCAGCAGCATCAGACCGAAAATTACCCCGCCGACCATGAATACCGACCAGGCGATCACGAAGTAGCGTCCGACACGCTCACCTTTCACAACAGCAACAATGCCCGCCAGATAGATCACCAGCGCCCCGGCCACCACCAGATACGTCGCCGAGCGCAATGCAGGGCCATAGCCCAGAAACAACGCGATGCCCATAACCACGGCGGCAGCGCCGACCATCGTCAGCAATAGCTTGTCGAGCCAGGGTGCCAGACGATGAGTGATCAGGAAACTGCGGGAGAACTGGCAGGCGAACAGCGTCGCCACTGCCATCAGAAACGGGGTTGATGCATTCGCCCACCATGGGTTATTCGGCCACAGATACTCGATGGCGACCCCGTTGATCGACATCTGATACAGCCCGAACGACGCGACATAGAGCATGTAATAGAGATAATCCGGGTCGCGCACACTGATGAAGATGAACAGGTTGTAGACCAGCATCCCCAACAGCACGCCGTAGATCAGCCCGAACACGTAGATGCGCGCAGGCTGGGCCTCCAGATAGGCATGGGTTGACCAGAGATTGAGCGGCCCCTGAACCGAGCCTTCACTTTTGAGGCGCAAATAAATGGTGCGCTGTAGACCGGGCGGTACATCCAGTTGAAACAGGTAGTTGTTCTGTTTGAACTGGCGGCTGGCGAACGGCAGCATGTCGCCGGTCTGCCAGATCAGCGCCGGGCGCCCTCCGGCGTCCTGTGCGTAGAAGTCGACGCGGTCCATCGGCGGATACGCCAGCTCCAGCAGCCAGTCCGTGTGCTGATCGGCAGTGCGGGGCCGATACAACAGATCGACTTTCAGCCAGAAAGCCGAATGCGAGTAGCCAGCGTTGAAGGTGCGGGTTTGCAGGGGGCGAAACTCACGCGTGCCCGCCTCGGAGCTCACGCTTTCGATTGTCGCCGCACCCGTCGGGTCTTCGAACACCTGAATCGCCCGCCCAAGCGGCAGGAACTGAGTGTTCTCATCGAACTCGACAGCATGAGCCAGCATTGGCAGCCAGACAGCCAGCATGATTAGCAGATAGCGCATTAAAGCCCCAAGGTCGGTCGTCGCGGCCACTCCATCCGTTGATGGCGACGTCCTGCAAATGTCTATCCTTGAAACAGGCTTAAGGGTATGACCGGTACACGACAACTGCCTGCGGACACCGCGGCGGGCGGGCCATTCGGCAGACTCTCGGAATAGTGAAGCATAGTCCTTAATAGCTTTAAGGCACCATCGCTTTAATAATCAAAGCGATGGCTCTATCTCGGCCTTTCCAGGCCAAACATGAATTTTTTCGGATTTGAAGAGGCTCCTCGAGCGCCCCGTGCGCCCTGTCGACTCGCAAGAAATTCGCTCGTCGACAGACGGCCAGAGAGGGGTTTAGTGATAAGCTCGCGCACCATGAATATCTATAGCTCCCGCCCCGTTGTCCTCTGCCTCTCCGGCCACGACCCTAGTGGCGGTGCCGGCATGCAGGCCGATATAGAAGCCCTGCTCGCCCAGGGTTGCCATGCCGCTCCGGTCATCACCGCGCTGACGGTTCAGGATACCGTCAATGTCAGTGATTTTCGTGTACTCGATCGCGACTGGGTGCTGGCCCAGGCGCATGCCGTCCTCAACGACTCCTGCGTGGCCGCTGTGAAACTGGGCATGCTCGGCTCGCTGGAAATGGTCGATACCGTCGTCGAACTGCTGCGGGCCAATCCGCATCTGCCCATGGTCTGCGACCCCGTGTTGCGAGCCGGTGGCGGCGGACGGCTGGGCAAGGACGAAGTCGGCTATGCCATGCGCGAACAACTGTTGCCGCTGTCGGCCATCGCCACGCCCAACCTGCCGGAAGCCCGCATCCTTGCGGAGTTGCCTGAAGGTACGGCGGATGAGTGCGCAGAAAAGCTGCTGCCTTACTGCGAACATCTGCTGATTACCGGCGGACATGGCGACGAACAACAGATCCACAACCGTCTCTACATTCGTGGCGGCCAGACCCACACCTTTGTCTGCGAGCGCCTGCCCGGCAGTTACCACGGGTCGGGCTGCACGCTGGCCAGTGCCCTGGCGGGACGGCTGGCACAAGGCGAAGAAACGGTCAGCGCCGTAAAATCCGCCCTCGATTACACCTGGAGAACGTTGCGTGACGCCGAGCAGTTGGGCAAGGGGCAATTCGTCCCCCGCCGTCTTCCGCTGGACTTCTGTTCGTAACGCACCGCCATGAGGGACGATTCATGAAACTACGTGGCCTGTATGCCATTACCGACAGTCAGTTGCTGACAGGCAGATTCCTGTCTTACGTTGAAGCCGCCCTTGACGGCGGCGTGGCGCTGCTGCAGTACCGGGACAAAACGGAAGACGAATCGCGCCGCCTGCGCGAGGCGACTGAACTGCTCAAGCTGTGCGAGCGCTACAAGACCCGGCTGATCATCAATGACGATGCAGAATTGGCTGCGCGTCTGGGTGTCGGTGTGCACTTGGGGCAGACCGACGGCTCACTGCCCGACGCGCGCGCGCTGCTGGGACACAAGGCGATTGTCGGCGCGACCTGCCACGGCAAACTGGAGCTGGCCGAGCGCGCCAAGGCCGACGGAGCGACTTACGTGGCGTTCGGACGGTTCTTCAGTTCGCAGACCAAACCGAACGCGCCTGCCGTACCTCTGGACCTGATCGCTCAGGTCCGCGCCAAGGTACACCTGCCTATCGCTGTCATCGGCGGCATCACCCTTGAAAACGCCCCGCAACTGGTCGAGCACGGCGCCGACCTGCTGGCCGTCGTTCACGGACTGTTCGGCGCGCCAACCCCTCAGGAAGTCACCCGCCGGGCCCGGGCCTTTACTGAACTGCTGGCCAGCGGGCGCTGAGCGAAGCACGGTCTCGCTGTCACCGGACTTCGGGAGGCGGCTTGCCGGCGATGGCGTCATTTCAGTCACTGACAGGGCGCCTGTTAAAACATCTCGCCGGCAAGCCGCCTCCCACAAACAGTTTTTCTTCAGAACGTCATTCATCGTTTTATGAGGACGAAGTTCAAGCCTGCCCCACCAGCTTGAATTCAAAATCCGGCATGCCGGTCGCGTTCTCCAGCGCCAGCAATGCGCGCTTGCGGTCGACGCCACCGGCGTAGCCCGTCAGATCGCCACCCGCGCCGATGACCCGATGGCACGGCACGATGATGGAGATCGGGTTCCTGCCGTTGGCCGTTCCCACTGCCCGTGAGTGGCCGGGGCTCAATCCCATCTTTCTGGCCATCGCCCCGTAGGAAATCATCTCGCCATAAGGGATGCGCGTCAGCTCCGCCCAGACCTGCTCCTGAAAAGGCGTACCGCGCATACGTAATGGCACATCGAAGACCCGGCGCTCGCCGCGAAAGAACTCGGTCAACTGCTCCTGCGCCATCCGCACCACTCTGGGCACGTGCTGGTCGTCGGGCATCATTACCAGACCTGGATAGTGCTTCTGGCCGATGAAGTAAACGCCGGTCAACGCATCGTTCTCGATGCGCAAGGCGATATCGCCCAACGGGCTTGAAAGCAGGTAGCCGGGAATCATGATGGTGTCTCCTCACGTTGATGCCAGACATGCACGGTCGCGTAGGCTCGCCACGGCGCCCACTGACTCGCATGTTCGTTGAGTTGCGCGGCCGTCGTGCAGCCCAGGCGTTTTTTGAGCACCGCATCGCCTTCGGGAAACGCATTGGGCCAGCCCAGGGCGCGCATGGCAATGTATTGCACTGTCCACTCGCCGATACCGCGAATGTGCCGAAGCGCAGCCAGGGTTTCGTCCAGCGGCACCAGCGGTTCAAGCAGGATCCGCCCCGTCGCCACTTCCTGAGCGACCGCGATGATCGCCTCGGCGCGAATGCGGATCAGGCCGGCGGCGATCAGGTCTTCGTAGTGCAGCGTTGCGATGGCCTGTGCGGTCGGGAACGCATGGTGCAGCCCGAATGGCGAATCGCTGACCGGAGTGCCGAACCGTTCGGCAATCCGCCCCAGAATCGCTCGGGCATTGAGCACCGATATCTGCTGCCCGACAACAGCCCGCACCGCAATTTCGAAACCGTCGAACGCACCGGGAACACGCATGCCGTGCAGATCACCAATCAGCGGCCCAAGGTGCGCATCGACCAGATCAGGTCGACAGCCAGTGTCGAACACCCGTCGTACCCGCCCTAGCACCACCGCGACCGCCGATTGCAACGAGGCCGACATCGTCACCACCAGGGCATGCCGCTGCGGCGCATCGGTGACGGTGATCCAGCCGGAGACCTTGCGTCCCGCATGCTCGACCTCGATAACCCGCGCATAAATCTCATCGCCCACATGCTCGACTCCGGCAATGCAGCGATGCGCGAGAAACGCCAGCACACCTTTCCATGAAAACGGCGGCCGGTAGGACAGCTCGAAGCGCAGCCCTGCGTCTTCGGTTTTGTGCACTGCCTTCCTCAGGCGCATCGGATTCAGGCCATAGCACGCCTGAAAGACATCGTTGAAACGCCGCACGCTGCCAAAGCCGGCCGCCAGCGCCACCTCGGTCATGGACAATCCGGTATCAGTCAACAGGCGCTTGGCGATCAATAAACGTTGCGTCTGGGCGAAATCGATCATCGAGACGCCAAACTCGGCTTCGAAAATCCGTCGCAGGTGCCGCGCCGTGACGCCGACTCGCTCAGCCAGCGCATCCAGCGTTCTACCGCTCAGAAAGCCCTCTTCTATCAACCGGGCCGCGGCCTGCGCCAGCCTGCTCGACATGTCCAGCAGACTTTGCCCCGGTGCGAGCTCCGGACGGCAACGCAGACACGGGCGAAACCCTGCCTGTTCGGCAGCCGCAGCCGTTCTGTAAAAACTGCAGTTTCTGGCCTGCGGCGCACGCACCGGGCACATCGGCCGACAATAAATGCCGGTGGACGAGACGCCCATGAAAAACCAGCCGTCAAACCGGCGGTCCCTGGCGATAAATGCGGCGTAGCAAATGGCGGGGTCGAGAGTGTTCATGAGCAGACTCTATTCCAGGCTCCGGCAAAAGTCTGGCTGAATTCGGACATGTGCATCTGACCGGCGCTCATCATTTGTTATAGTGGCGCCTCCTGCGCTTTCTCTGGCTTACGCCAATCCAATAAAGCAGTCACTGCTCACCTCGGCTGACGCCAGCGTAGACCCGACTTCCCCGTTTCAAAGCAGAGACCCGATCATGTCCCGTTCCGAAACACTGTTCGCCAATGCTCAAAAACATATTCCCGGTGGCGTGAACTCGCCGGTTCGTGCGTTCAAGAGCGTGGGTGGCACGCCGCTGTTCTTCAAGCACGCTGCGGGCGCTTACGTGACTGACGAAGACGACAAACGCTACGTTGACTACGTCGGTTCATGGGGCCCGATGATTCTCGGCCACAGCCATCCGGAAGTGCTGGACGCCGTGCGCAGCCAGTTGGAGCATGGCCTGTCCTACGGCGCACCGACCGCCATGGAAACCGAAATGGCCGATCTGGTCTGCTCGCTTGTGCCCTCCATGGAAATGGTGCGCATGGTCAGCTCCGGCACCGAAGCCACCATGAGCGCTATCCGTCTGGCACGCGGCTACACCGGCCGCGACAGCATCATCAAGTTCGAAGGCTGCTACCACGGCCACTCCGACAGCCTGCTGGTCAAGGCCGGTTCCGGCGCGCTGACCCTGGGTGTGCCGAGTTCGCCCGGCGTGCCTGCAGCCTTTGCCAAACACACCCTGACCGTGCCGTTCAACGACCTGGAAGCCGTGCGTGAAATGCTCGCGCAAGTGGGCCAGGAAGTCGCGTGCATCATCGTCGAGCCGGTGGCCGGCAACATGAACTGCGTACCGCCAGCGCCGGGCTACCTGCAAGGTCTGCGCGACCTGTGCGACGAGCACGGCGTGGTGCTGATTTTCGACGAAGTCATGACCGGTTTCCGCGTGGCCCTGGGCGGCGCTCAGGCGTATTACGGCGTGACGCCAGACCTGAGCACCTTCGGCAAGATCATTGGCGGCGGCATGCCGGTCGGCTGCTTCGGCGGCAAACGCGAAATCATGTCCCACATCGCCCCGCTCGGCCCGGTCTATCAGGCAGGCACGCTGTCAGGCAACCCGCTGGCCATGGCCGCAGGCCTGACCACGCTGCGTCTGATCAGCCGTCCGGGCTTTCACGATGAACTGAGCGATTACACTCGTCGCCTGCTGGAAGGCCTGCAACAACGCGCCGATGCCGCAGGCATTGCGTTCGTGACTACACAGGCGGGTGGCATGTTCGGCCTGTACTTCAGCGACGCAAAGGAAATCGTCACCTTCCAGGACGTGATGACCAGCGACGCCGATCGCTTCAAGCGCTTCTTCCACCTGATGCTTGAAGGCGGTGTGTATCTGGCACCGAGCGCATTCGAAGCAGGCTTCACCTCCATCGCGCATGGCGATGCCGAGTTGCAGCTGACGCTGGACGCTGCCGAAAAAGCCTTCGCGGCCCTTAAATAAGCGGCTGAGGACCATGTGTGCGGGCGAGGTTGCGCCCGCACGAATCATATCCATGAATGAAACTGAACGTTGTTGCAGCAATTAGCTTCTACACTGCAAGGCGATTGACGTGATCAATCGACGCGAACATGGGAAACGACTGTCTTGCTTCAGGGTTTTCGCCTTGTGATACACAGGCTTTTACTGGCCGTGCAGCAGAAAATCCGTAAAGACTTTGTAAGGTTGGCTCTGCTTATTTCATAATGCGCAGCCAGCACGTTTAGCTGGTCGGGCACGCCCGCACCTTTTTCAGAGGTAAGTCGACTTCCATGAACCGCACCGGCCGCACCCTTGCATTGGGCTGCCTGTTGCTTGTCTATCCTCTGCTGGCTACTGCCGGCAGCAACTCGTTGTTGATCCCAGCGATGGGTCGCTGCACCCTCAATACTCAGCCAGAGAACCTGCCCGCTGCAATTGCAGCCTGTCAGCAGGCCGCTCAGGCAGGGGATGCGCAGGCGCAATACGAGTTGGGTGAGTTCTATTACGAAGGCAAGAATGTTCCTCGCGATCTGCCACAGGCCCTCGGTTATTTCGAGCAGGCTTCGTTGCAGGGTCACGCGCAGGCGCAATATCAGCTGGGCCTGATGTTCAGTCGCGGCGAAGGTGTGCAGGCCAATAACATTCAGGCTTATATCGTACTGAAGATGGCGGCGGTCAATGGCTCGGAAGACGCACTGGACGCGGCGGACGAAGTGTCGGCAAAAATGAAGCGTGACGAGCTGGAAGTCGCCACTCAGGTGCTGGGACAGATTTTCCGCAAATACTTGATGGAGCTGCAGACGGCCGAAGGTCGCAGCCCGTTCTCTCCATTGCCCTGATTGATTGTCTTCAGGGCAACAGCCTCGACGCTCTTGCTATTTTTCCGGCATCGGCATGGGAAACGGCATCACGTTGCTGACACCTCGTGCCTCGCTGATCTTCGGCGTGCCCATACGCTCGACTTCATCGATACGCACGATCGAGTGCATCGGCACGAAACTGCGCACCACACCTTCGAACTGAGCCTTGAGCTTTTCTTCGCTCGGGTCGACCACCACTGTCGTGCGCTCGCCGAAGACGAATTCTTCCACTTCCAGAAAACCCCACAGATCGCTTTGATAGATCTGCTTGGCGTACATCTCGAACACCTGGCCCTGGTTGAGGAAAATCACCTTGTAGATTGGAGCTTCGCGTTTGGTCATGGTTGGCAGGTAACGATTCGCGGATGAAAAGGGGCACGCACTATAGCATGCCCGTCGGATCGCCCCTAGGAACCCAAGCGTATCGCCCCTATAATGCGCGGTTCTTTGAACCAGCTGATGATCACGAATGGCCAAGAAGCTTTATATCGAAACCCACGGTTGCCAGATGAACGAGTACGACAGCTCGCGCATGGTCGATCTGCTGGGCGAACATCAGGCCCTGGAAGTCACCGCCCGCGCGGAAGACGCCGACGTGATCCTGCTCAACACCTGCTCGATTCGCGAACGCGCCCAGGACCGGGTCTACTCCCAACTGGGCCGCTGGCGCGAACTGAAACTGGCCAACCCGGAAATGGTGATCGCCGTCGGCGGTTGTGTGGCCAGTCAGGAAGGCGCGGCCATCCGCGACCGCGCGCCCTATGTGGACGTGGTCTTCGGCCCGCAGACCCTGCACCGCCTGCCGGAAATGATCGACGCCGCACGTATCACGCGCCTGCCACAGGTTGACGTCTCGTTTCCGGAAATCGAAAAATTCGATCACTTGCCCGAACCTCGCGTCGATGGCCCAAGCGCTTACGTGTCGGTGATGGAGGGCTGCAGCAAGTACTGTACATTCTGCGTGGTGCCTTACACCCGCGGCGAAGAGGTCAGCCGACCGTTCGATGACGTGCTCACCGAAGTCATTCATCTGGCGGAAAACGGCGTGCGCGAAGTCACGCTGCTCGGTCAGAACGTCAACGGTTATCGCGGCGTCATGCATGACGGGCGTGTCGCAGACCTGGCCGACCTGATCCGCGTCGTCGCCGCTGTCGATGGCATCGACCGCATTCGCTACACCACGTCGCACCCGCTGGAATTCTCCGACAGCCTGATCCAGGCCCACGCCGAAGTGCCGGAGCTGGTAAAACACCTGCATCTGCCGGTGCAATCAGGCTCTGACCGTATCCTGGCGGCCATGAAGCGCAATCACACCACGCTGGAATACAAGTCCAAGCTGCGCAAGCTCAAGGCCGCCGTGCCGGGCATCTGCATCAGTTCCGACTTCATCGTTGGCTTTCCGGGTGAAACCGAGAAAGACTTCGAAAACACCATGAAACTGATCGAGGACGTCGGTTTCGATTTCTCGTTCTCGTTCGTCTACAGCCCGCGCCCTGGCACACCGGCGGCCGATTTGAAAGACGAAACGCCGGAAGCCCTGAAGAAAGAGCGTCTGGCTGCGCTGCAACACCGGCTCAACCAGCAGGGTTTCGAAATCAGCCGACAGATGGTCGGCAGCACCCAGCGCATTCTGGTGACCGACTACTCCAAGAAGGACCCCGGCGAGCTGCAGGGCCGTACCGAGAATAACCGGATCGTCAATTTCCGCTGCGACAACCCGAAACTGATCGGCCAGTTCGCCGATGTGCATATCGATGACGCACAACCTCATTCCTTGCGCGGATCTCTGCTTCAATAACCCTTGCGCCCCGTCACGGAACGAATGGCCGAATGAATTCGTTTCCGTGCGGTCCCTACCATTGAGCACGGTGAATCCTCTACGCAGAAGGCAAGGCTTTCGCCTGACCATCGCCAGGGAGTATTCTTCAATACATCTCAATTGCCGCCGGACGGCCATTAAAAGACCTTGAACGCACCCATAGAACCTCATCGTTTTACCCTCGAACCCTTCGAGGCCCATCGTTTCGCCAATCTGTGCGGGCAACTCGACGAGCATCTGCGCTTGATCGAACAACGCCTGGACATCGAGATCCGCAATCGCGGCAATCAATTCGAGCTCATTGGCGACGCCAAACACACCACTTCGGCCGAAAATCTGTTGCGCCGTCTGTACCGGGAGACCAAGGGTACCGACCTCACGCCGGACATGGTTCATCTGTTCCTGCAGGAATCGGGCGTCGCCGGACTGGATAACCACCCGGCCGCCGAAGTCGGCGTTGCGCTACGCACCAAGAAAGGCATGATTCGCCCGCGCGGTATCAACCAGCAGCGCTACGTCAAAGAGATTCTCGGCAACGACATCAATTTCGGCATCGGCCCTGCCGGTACCGGCAAGACGTACCTTGCTGTCGCCTGCGCGGTCGATGCGCTGGAGCGTGAGCAGATCCGCCGCATCCTGCTGGTGCGCCCTGCAGTTGAAGCGGGTGAAAAACTCGGCTTCCTGCCCGGCGACCTGGCCCAGAAGATCGACCCATATCTGCGACCTCTCTACGACGCACTCTACGAGATGCTCGGCTTCGAGGTCGTGGCCAAGCTGATCGAGAAACAGGTCATTGAAGTGGCACCGCTGGCTTACATGCGCGGACGCACCCTTAATAACAGCTTCATCATTCTCGACGAAAGTCAGAACACCACTGTCGAGCAGATGAAGATGTTCCTGACCCGTATCGGCTTCGGCTCCACCGCCGTGATCACCGGCGACATCACTCAGGTCGACTTGCCCAAGGGCACCAAGTCGGGCCTGACGCATGTCATCGATGTGCTCAAGGACGTGCCGGGCATCAGCTTCACGCACTTCAAGCCCAAGGACGTGGTTCGTCACCCATTGGTGCAACGCATCGTTGAAGCCTATGAGCGCTTCGATGATCGCTTCAGCGACGGCTCGTCGAGCAACACCAGTTACTCACGGGACAAGAACCGCGATGCTTGAGCTGGACCTGCAAATCGCAAGCGAAGCCCCTGCGCCGACCGAAGCCCAGTTCCGCCTCTGGTGTGAAATGGGCCTGCGCCAGCGCAGTGCCGACTCTGAATTGACCATCAGACTGGTCGATGAGGTTGAAGGACGTGAACTCAATCACACCTGGCGGCACAAGGATTACGCCACCAACGTGCTGTCCTTCCCGGCAGATGTACCGGATGACATGCTGGATATCCCGTTGCTGGGCGATCTGGTCATCTGCGTACCGGTGGTGAATCGCGAAGCGACTGAACAACACAAGGCCGTGGACGCCCACTGGGCGCACATGGTGATTCATGGTTGTCTTCATCTGCTTGGTTACGACCATATCGATGATGAAGAAGCCGAAGAGATGGAAGCGCTGGAACGAACGTTGCTTGATGAGTTGGGCTATCCCGACCCTTATGCCGACGACGACACCGAACCTCAACATTCAGAAACATCAAGCAAGGACCACGAGTAAGGGCTATGAGCGAAGACCGATCGAGCAACGGACAAAAGTCATGGCTGGGTAAACTGACCCAGGCTTTTGTCCATGAGCCGAAAAACCGCCAGGAGCTGCTTGAGCTGCTGCGCGAAGCCCACCAGAACAAATTGCTGGACAGCGAAGCGCTGGCCATCGTCGAAGGCGCCATTCAGGTTGCCGACCTGCAGGTGCGCGACATCATGGTGCCGCGCTCGCAAATGATCAGCATCAAGGCGACCCAGACACCCCGCGAATTCCTTCCTGCTGTCATCGATGCAGCGCACTCGCGCTATCCGGTGATCGGCGAGAGCCACGACGACGTCCTCGGCGTGCTGCTGGCCAAGGATCTGCTGCCGCTGATCCTCAAGCCCGACGGCGACAGTGACGATGTCAGGAAACTGCTGCGTCCGGCGACTTTCGTGCCGGAGTCCAAGCGTCTCAATGTGCTGTTGCGCGAATTTCGCGCCAACCATAACCACATGGCCATCGTTATTGATGAATACGGCGGTGTGGCGGGTCTGGTGACGATTGAAGACGTGCTGGAACAGATCGTCGGCGACATCGAGGACGAGCATGACGTCGAGGAAGACAGTTTCATCAAGCCGCTGCCCAGCGGTGACTTTCTGGTCAAGGCCCTCACGCCGGTCGAAAACTTCAACGAGTTCTTCGACAGCGCGTTTTCCGACGAGGAATTCGATACCGTCGGCGGACTGGTGATGAATGCTTTCGGCCACCTGCCAAAGCGCAACGAAATCACCGAAATCGGTGCCTATCGTTTCCGCATCCTGAGCGCAGACAGCCGTCGCATCCACTTGCTGCGCCTGAGCCCCATCAATCGCCCGTAAAACCACCCTGATGCCGCTTTAAGGAACCAACATGCGCTGGATTACGCGTCCCGGCTGGCCCGGCAACCTGCTGGCCGTCGTCGCTGGCGGACTCACGACCCTGGCATTGGCCCCGTTCAATATCTGGCCTTTGATTCTGGTAGCCGTCGCGGTTTTTTATCTGGGGCTGCGCGAGCTGAGTCCGCGTCAGGCGCTGGGTCGAGGCTGGTGCTACGGCTTTGGCCTGTTCGGCGCAGGCACCAGCTGGATCTACGTCAGCATTCACACCTACGGCGGTGCTTCGGTGCTGCTCGCAGGGTTGTTGATGCTGGCGTTCATCGCCGCCATCGCGCTGTTCTTCGCCCTCCCCGCCTGGGTGTGGGCGCGCTGGTTGCGGCGCAACGAAGCGCCACTGGCCGACGCGCTGGCATTCGCAGCGCTGTGGTTGGGCCAGGAAGCGTTTCGCGGCTGGTTTCTCACCGGTTTCCCCTGGCTGTACTCCGGCTACAGCCAGCTCGACGGACCGCTGTCGGGACTTGCACCGGTGGGCGGCGTCTGGCTGATTTCATTCGCACTGGGTCTGACCGCTGCATTGTTGTGCAACCTGCACCGCTTGCGGGCGCGTCAATCCTTCCTGGCGATTGGCGTGCTGCTGTTGCTGGCTCCCTGGGTCGCCGGACTGGCGCTCAAGGGTTACGCATGGACATCGCCGTCCGGCAAGCCGCTGAAAGTGGTCACCATGCAAGGCAACATCGAGCAAAGCATGAAGTGGGACCCGCAAAAGCTGAACGATCAGTTGGCGCTTTATCGCGACATGACCTTCAGGTCGCAACAGGCCGACCTGATCGTCTGGCCTGAAACCGCTGTACCGGTTCTCAAGGAAAGCGCCGAAGGTTACCTGTCGATGATGGGCAAGTTCGCCTCCGAGCGCGGTGCGGCGCTGATCACCGGCGTGCCCGTGCGTGAGCTGACCGGGCGTGGCGAATACCGTTATTACAACGGCATCACCGTGACCGGCCAGGGTGATGGAACCTACTACAAGCAAAAACTCGTTCCATTCGGCGAGTACGTGCCGCTGCAGGACGTTTTACGCGGGTTGATCGCGTTCTTCGACCTGCCGATGTCGGACTTCGCCCGAGGCCCGAGCGATCAGGCGCTGCTGCAGGCCAAGGGTTATCACATCGCGCCCTTCATCTGTTACGAGGTGGTCTATCCCGAATTTGCAGCAGGCCTCTCGGCCAAAAGCGATCTGTTGCTGACGGTCAGCAATGACACCTGGTTCGGCACCTCGATCGGCCCGCTGCAGCATTTGCAAATGGCCCAGATGCGCGCGCTTGAAGCGGGGCGCTGGATGATCCGCGCCACCAACAATGGCGTTACCGGGCTGATCGATCCGTTCGGCAGGATCACGGTGCAGATCCCGCAGTTCGAGCGTGGCGTTTTGTATGGCGACGTAGTGCCGATGCAGGGCCTGACACCTTACCTGCACTGGCGTTCGTGGCCTCTGGCGATTGTCTGCCTGCTGCTGTTTGGCTGGGCTTTGCTGGCGGCACGCATTGCCAAGACGGTCTGATCGGGTTTCAGAGCAATCCCGGGCTGCGGGATTGCTCCTGACTACTGCTCAAGGGTAAATCAGCGGATAGACCAGCAACCCCATTGCTTCGTTGAGCAGCACGCCGCTCTGCATGAATACCCGACTCTCGGGCAGCCAGCCGCCAAACGGCCGGGCATTGTCCACGCCCAGAAACCCCACGGGCGCACCCACCACGGTAAAACCGGCCTTTTCGAAACTCCAGCGCGCCCTGGGCATATGCCAGGCCTGCGTCACCAGCACCACCCGCCTGATACCTTGAGCCTGCAGGATCCCGGCCGTCAGCGTAGCGTTTTCCCAGGTCGTCCGGCTGAGACCTTCCTGCCAGCGTACCGCAACGCCGAAATCATCCTGCAGCGACTGAGCCATGATCGCGGCTTCGCTGGGCGGCTCGTCATAGTGCAGGCCTCCGGTTGTCAGCACCGGCAGCCCGGACGCCCTGGAAAGGCGTGCCGCCAGCCGCAGCCGCTCCAGACCAATGCCCGTCGGCACATCGCCACCCCAGGTCGGCGAGTGACGCTCCCGCCCGCTGCCCAATACCACAATCGCGTCAGCCTGCTGCGCCAGACTTGCCCACTGGGCCTGCGGCAAAGGCGGGACCTGCTCCATTCTGCCTGCGGCCCACTCCACGACGACCGGCAGGCTCATCAGCCACAACCCGCCAAGACCGGTTACGAAGCACACGGCCGCAAGCCGTGGCCATGAGCGGCGCAACCACCAGGCCAGAATCAGCAGCAGGAACAGAATGCCGGGCGGCAACAGAAGGGTCTTGAGCAGGTAGCGCAAAGGCATCGGACATCTCCAGAGATGCCCGAAGCCTAAAAGGTTTGAAGCTAAGCAACAATGCTTACAAGGCAGGCCCGCAGCCTGCAGTGGGAAAGCCTGATCGTCGTATCAGTGGTTGCGGCCTGACCGCATCGATGTCCTGCCATGCTTTCGATCTTTCAGCCAGATGATAGTGGCTGATCGTCCGGGCGCTCTGGCCAAACCGCTCTGTTCCAGTGATAGCGTGAAACAGCCCTTTGACTTACCTTTGACAGCCCCGTTTGCCGCCATTGCACCCTTTTCAAGGTAGGCCTCGATCAACTCGAACTCGGCACTGCTCAACCCTTTGAGCTCAAGTACGGCAGGCGACTCGTTTCGGAGCCTAACCGCAGTACTTGCCATTTCAAGAGCAAGCCCGAGACGATCGATCAAACGTTCATACAGCTCATAAGTACTTACTGCGTGCTGCAACTCTGTCATCCGCTCACCTCATTGAAGATAGAACATACCCTCGAGAATGAGCTTAGCGCCCGCGCCGGAACAGGCAGATAAGTGCGACCAACGGCCAGAGACGGCGGTTGGACGGGGCCGTGGCTGCCGCGCATAGCAATCAGGACTCCCTCGATAGACGGCGCTCATGTATGCTACGACGCTTCCTGCCATTCCACTTCCGCTCTCTTGAGCCTGTACGCACCGCACAGACAGTTGCAATTGTCCGGCAAGCGGTGCAGACCTGACTCGGCGTAGCAATGAAGAGGTCAAGGGTCACTAATCTTTAGTCAAAAGTAGCCATGCACGAACTCTATCAGCCCCGCGAAATCGAAGCCGCCGCCCAGACCTTCTGGGAAGAGCAAAAGTCTTTTGAAGTCAGTGAACAGCCAGGCAAGGAAACCTACTATTGCCTGTCGATGTTCCCTTACCCCAGCGGCAAGCTGCACATGGGTCATGTGCGCAACTACACCATCGGTGATGTGATCTCCCGCTATCAGCGCATGCTGGGCAAGAACGTCCTGCAGCCACTGGGCTGGGACGCTTTCGGCATGCCGGCGGAAAACGCGGCCATCGACAACAACGTCGCACCGGCCAAGTGGACCTACGAAAACATCGATTACATGAAGACCCAGCTCAAGAGCCTGGGCCTGGCCATCGACTGGTCGCGTGAAATCACCACCTGCAAGCCTGACTACTATCGCTGGGAACAATGGCTGTTCACTCGCCTGTTCGAAAAAGGCGTGATCTACCGCAAGAACGGCACTGTGAACTGGGACCCGGTCGATCAGACCGTTCTGGCCAACGAGCAGGTCATCGACGGTCGCGGCTGGCGTTCGGGCGCGCTGATCGAGAAGCGCGAAATCCCGATGTACTACTTCAAGATCACCGCCTATGCGGACGAACTGCTGGAGAGCCTCGACGAACTGCCGGGCTGGCCTGAACAGGTCAAGACCATGCAGCGCAACTGGATCGGCAAGTCCCGAGGCATGGAAGTGCAGTTCCCGTACGACCCGACCAGCATCGGCGAAGCCGGTACGCTGAAAGTCTTCACCACCCGTCCCGACACGCTGATGGGCGCGACCTACGTGGCAGTGGCTGCCGAGCACCCGCTCGCGACCCTGGCGGCGAAGGAAGACGCGCAACTGCAAGCGTTCATCGATGAATGCAAAGGCGGCAGCGTCGCTGAAGCCGACGTCGCGACTCAGGAGAAGAAAGGCCTGCCGACCTCGCTGTTCGTCGAGCACCCGCTGACTGGCGAGAAGCTGCCGGTCTGGGTCGCCAACTACGTATTGATGCACTACGGCGACGGCGCGGTCATGGCTGTGCCGGCGCACGACGAGCGCGACTTCGAGTTCGCCACCAAGTACCACTTGCCGATCAAGCCTGTGGTACGTACCAGTGCGGGCGACGAAAGCCCGGCGCCGTGGCAGGAAGCCTATGGCGAGCACGGCCCGCTGATCAACTCCGGCGAGTTCGACGGCCTGGACTTCACCGCCGCGTTCGACGCAATGGAAGCTGCGCTGGTCAAGAAAGGACTGGGCCAGTCACGCACCCAGTTCCGCCTGCGCGACTGGGGCATCAGCCGCCAGCGGTACTGGGGTTGCCCGATTCCGATCGTGCATTGCGACACCTGTGGCGACGTTCCGGTCCCGGAAGATCAACTGCCTGTCGTGCTGCCCGAAGATGTCGTGCCGGATGGCGCAGGTTCGCCGCTGGCGCGCATGCCTGAGTTCTACGAGTGCACGTGTCCGAAATGCGGCGCACCGGCCAAGCGTGAAACCGACACCATGGACACCTTCGTCGAGTCGTCCTGGTACTACGCCCGCTACGCTTCCCCGCATTACGAAGGTGGCCTGGTCGAGCCGAACGCAGCCAACCACTGGCTGCCGGTCGATCAGTACATCGGTGGTATCGAACATGCCATCCTGCACCTGCTGTACGCACGCTTCTTCCACAAGCTGATGCGCGATGAAGGTCTGGTGACGTCCAACGAGCCGTTCAAGAACCTGCTGACCCAGGGCATGGTCAACGCCGAAACCTACTTCCGCATGGAAGCCAGCGGCAAGAAGACCTGGATCAACCCGGCCGACGTGACGCTGGAGCGTGACGCCAAGGCCAAGGTCGTCAGTGCCAGGCTGACCAGCGATGGTCTGCCAGTCGAAATCGGCGGCACCGAAAAAATGTCGAAGTCGAAGAAAAACGGCATCGACCCGCAGACCATGATCGATCAGTACGGCGCAGACACCTGCCGCCTGTTCATGATGTTCGCCTCGCCCCCTGACATGAGCCTGGAATGGTCCGATTCCGGCGTTGAAGGTTCGAGCCGCTTCCTGCGCCGCGTATGGCGTCTGGCACAGGCCCATGTCGCGCAGGGCGCGCCCGGCACACTGGATATCGCCGCGCTGAGCGATGATCAGAAGGCTGTACGCCGTTCGATTCATCAGGCGATCAAACAGGCCGGCCAGGATATTGGTCAGAACCAGAAATTCAACACCGCCATCGCTCAGGTGATGACGCTGATGAACGTGCTGGAAAAAGTCCCGCAGGCCACCACACAGGATCGCGCACTGCTTCAGGAAGGACTGGAAACCGTCACCCTGCTGCTGGCGCCGATCACGCCGCACATCAGCCACGAGTTGTGGAAGGAACTGGGCCACACCACGCCAGTCATTGATGCTGGCTGGCCTGCGCTGGATGAAAGCGCTCTGGTACAGGACACGTTGCAACTGGTGATTCAGGTCAACGGCAAGCTGCGCGGTCACATTGAGATGCCTGCAAGCGCCAGCCGTGAAGAAGTGGAAGCCGCTGCCCGGATCAACGAGAACGTCCTGCGCTTCATTGATGGCCTGACGATCCGCAAAGTCATCGTTGTGCCAGGAAAACTGGTCAATATCGTCGCCAGCTGATGAGATCGGGCACCCGGCAGACCGGGTGCCGAACATATTTCCAGGGGACGCGAAGTCGGCCCACAAGGATTCAAGGGGAGCACCAAGATGATCAAACGCAATTTGCTGGTGATGGGCCTTGCCGTTCTGCTGAGTGCCTGCGGCTTTCATCTGCGTGGTACTGGCACGACCGAGCTGGCTATCAAGGAACTGGATGTCAGCGCGCGCAATGCCTACGGCGAAACCGTCACTCAACTCACACGCGTACTGACCAGCTCGGGCGTGAAGGTCTACACGGGAGCACCTTACAAACTGGTGCTGGTCAATGAGGCTGAGACTCAGCGCAACGCGACGTTCAGCGGTTCGGGCCGTACTTCCGAATACCAGTTGACCAACACGCTTACGTACGAAGTGCGCGGCGAGAAGGATCGTTTTCTGCTGGGCGACAAGGTTAGTGCGGACCGTTCCTACGTTCACGACGGCAACAACCTGACAGGCTCCGACCAGGAAGCGGCTCAGGTCCGTGGCGAAATGCGCAACGAGCTGATTCAGAGAATGATGGCGCGTCTCCAGCAACTCACGCCGTCTCGTCTGGACGAACTGCAGGCCAAGGCCGACGCGGTCGCCAAGGCTGAAGCGCAAGCGCTGGAAGAAGCTCAGCGCATTCGTGACGAAACACCTCAACAGTCGCCTGTTGAAATCCCGAACAGGTAAGTGTCCGGGGGCCGGTTCGCCGGCCCCGGCATTCTCTCGACGATGAAACTCGCCCCCGCCCAACTCGGTAAACACCTGCAAGGCACGCTCGCACCGGTCTACGTGATCAGTGGTGACGATCCGCTGCTGTGCCAGGAAGCTGCCGACGCCATCCGCACTGCGGCTCGCCAGCAAGGGTTCGACGAACGCCAGGTGTTCAGCGCCGATGCCAGCTTTGACTGGGGCACGCTGCTGCAGGCCGGTGCCAGCATGTCACTGTTTGCCGAGCGTCGCCTTCTTGAATTGCGCCTGCCCTCCGGCAAGCCCGGCGACAAGGGTGCCGCAGCACTGATCGAATACTGCGCCCGTCCTGCCGAGGACACGCTGCTCCTGATCAGCCTGCCCAAGCTGGACGGCAGCGCGCAGAAAACCAAGTGGGGCAAGGCGCTGGTCGAAGGCGCGCAAACCCAGTTCGTGCAGATCTGGCCGGTGGACATCGGCCAGTTGCCGCAATGGATTCGCCAGCGCCTCTCACAGGCGGGGCTTGCGGCGACTCAGGATGCGGTCGAACTGATCGCCGCACGTGTCGAAGGCAACCTGCTGGCCGCGGCGCAGGAAATCGAAAAGCTCAAGCTGATGGCCGAGGACGGGCAGATCACCGTCGAAACCGTGCAGGCCGCTGTGGCCGACAGTGCACGTTTCGATGTGTTCGGCCTGACCGATGCCGTGCTCAATGGCGAAGCGGCACATGCCTTGCGCATGCTGGAAGGGCTTCGCGGCGAAGGGGTCGAAACGCCTGTGATTCTCTGGGCTCTCACCCGCGAGCTACGTGCATTGGCCAATATGTCCCTGTCATTCAGCCAGGGCGTTCCCATGGACAAGATTTTCAGCTCGGCCCGCCCACCGGTCTGGGACAAACGCAAACCGCTGATGAGCAAGGCCTTGCAACGTCATTCGGCAAAACGCTGGAGCCAGTTGCTCATGGATGCGCAACGCATCGATGCGCAGATCAAGGGCCAGGCAGCAGGTTCGCCATGGAGCAGCCTGAGCCGGCTTGCGCTGTTGATGGCCGGACAACGATTGCCGTTGCCAGCGGAGTAATCCCGTGTCAGACGTATTCTTTCAGCTCTTTTTCGAAATCCCGCTTCGCTATATCTGCTATCCCATCGGCTGGCCGGTCGTGCGCATCGTGACGTGGGGGAAATACCCGAAGAAAGGCTCCTGGCTCAAAGACAACTGGCAAGCCGGATGGACCAGCGCCACTGGATTCGTGATGCTGGTGTTTTCTATCGTCGCACTGTTCGTGCATTGACCAAGTGGCTGCTGTCAGCCACAGCAAAAACCGTCAAACGAAGCGCAGCCGGCCTGACAGAAGCGATTTTCAGGCGCCCGCGACTCTCTGCGCTTTTTACTTCTCCCCTTCATTCAGGCTAAATGGCGGGGTTGATTACCCGCACACGAACGGAACCTGTGATGTCCCAACGACACACGACATCGGTCTGGATTGCCTGCTTTGCAGTGCTGTTCAGTCTGCTGGCCATGCCACTGTCACCCAGCACGCCACGCGCGGCCGGGGAGCAGATGCTGTGGGGGACGTTCTGCAGTGGTGGCGGTACCCGATTGGTCGCCATTCCACTGGTCGAAGCGTCGCAAGGCATGCCTGACGATCAACAGCATCGGTCCACGATGCAGCACTGCCCATGCTGCTCGGGGTCGGTGTTTGTCGTCATCCCGCCCGGTTTCAGTCATGGGCTGGTCGCGCGGCTGGAGCCCGACCGCTTTGCGCCTGCGATCTTCCTGATCCATGCTTCGCCGCGCCTGCAATGGCCGAGCGCCAATCCGCGAGCCTCCCCGCCGGTCTGATACACCGTTTGTTCGTGCCCCGATGCACCTGAATGGATTGACCGGAGAACCCCGATGCTCAAGAAAGCCCTCCTGCTGGCCGCGCTGTTGCTGCCTGCCTGTTTTGCCCACGCTCACCAGTACACCGCTGGCCAGATCATGATTGCCCACCCCTGGTCGATGGAGCTGCCACCCAACGCCCCGACCGTGGCCGCCTATTTCGTGCTTGAAAACAAAGGTGACACAGCAGACCGTCTGGTCAGCGTCGATACCCCGATTGCCGGTCAGGCACAACTGCATCAGCACATCCAGGCGGACGGTCTGATGAAGATGCAGCAGGTGCAATCCGTGGACGTGCCTGCCGGCGCCACCGTGACCTTCGCGCCCATGGCGTGGCACGTGATGCTGCTGGATATCAAAGACCGTTCGAAGCTGATCGTCGGGCAACGCTTCCCGATGACGCTGCATTTCGAGAAGGCGGGAGATGTCCAGGTGCAGGTCGTGGTACAAAAGCAGGCTCCCGAACACCAGCACTGAGTAGCCTTCCCGATTGAGCGCGATGCGCCGAGTCCGCGAACGATCAGCCGTCCCGGTTAAACACCGGGCCGCGTGGCTGAGCCTGTTCGCCATGTTGATGATCTTCATCGGTCCACTGATCTCCCAGTCGATGCCGATGGATCAGCACGCCGGCATGTCGATGCCGCCTGCCATGTCGATGGACATGGGCAGTTCGGCCAACAGCCACGCGCACCATGGCAGCGAACACGCCACGGCGGCTGACGCGGGCGCGGGCGACCATGCGCTGTGGGCCAAATGCGGTTACTGCACACTGCTGTTCAGTTGCCCGGCGCTTCCCTATGTACCTGTGGTGGTCGCAGCGGCTGTGCTGCGCCATGCGGACTATTTCACCGCGCAGACCCGGCTCGGGCATGCGCAACGGGCCATTTTCCCCAATGCCCGAAGTCGGGCACCGCCAACGCTTTTCACAGACTGGAACCAGAAAATTTCATGACTCGCACGCGGCCCAGGCTGCGGGCGAGTCGTGCTGTGTTATCCCTATTCGGGAGCGTTGACCGTGTCAAAACCCACTGTTTCTTTCTATAACCTGGCCTGGCGATGGCATTTCTACGCCGGATTGTTTGTCGCGCCCTTTATGATTCTGTTGTCGCTGACCGGGATGATCTATCTGTTCAAGCCACAACTGGACAACCTGATGTACCGCGATCTGCTGAGTGTGACGCCTGCTCACCATCAGATCAGTGCCGATGAGTTGCAACAGCGTGTATTGGGCGCTTATCCACAGGCCGCCATCAGCAAGTACTTCCCGCCAGTGAGCGCCGAAGGCAGCGCGCAATTCGTGATTCGTGATGAGGGCCGTGAGGTCAACGTCTTCGTCGATCCGTATCGAGGGGAGATTCTGGGCACTCAGGATGCAAAGCAGAACCTGCAGGCCATTGCCCGCGCGCTGCATGGCGAACTGATGATCGGCACTGTCGGTGACCGGCTGATCGAGCTGGCCGCAGGCTGGGGCATCATGCTGGTGATTTCCGGGCTGTACCTCTGGTGGCCACGAGGCTCCCGTGCTGCAGGCGTGCTGTGGCCCCGGCTGACAGCGCGTGGGCGCGTGCTGTGGAAGGATCTGCATGCGGTGACCGGCTTCTGGGGATCACTGATTCTGCTGTTCATGCTACTCAGCGGAATGACCTGGACCGGCATGTGGGGCAAGCAGTACGCGGCTGTCTGGAACACCTTCCCCGCAGCGATGTGGACCGACGTGCCCAAGTCCACGCAAATGGCCGGCGAACTCAATACAGCCAGCGCCCAGACCGTGCCGTGGGCAATGGAAAACACGCCGATGCCGCAATCCACCGGTGAGCATGCCGAGCACATGCATCAGCACAGCATGTCCGCAGGCCCTGCTGCCCCCATGATCAGCCTGCAACAGGTGGTCGACATCGCCACCGCCAAGGGCATCGAGCCTGGCTACAGCATCACGGCACCCAAGACCGCCGAAGGCGTGTTCACGGTGTCGGTGTTTGCCGATGACCCGCGCAATGACGCCACCCTGCATATCGATCAATACAGCGGCAAGGTGCTGGCTGATGTTGGCTGGCAGGATTACAGCCTGGTTTCACGGGCGACCGAAATGGGCGTGATGCTGCACGAAGGGAAGTTTTTCGGCTGGATCAATCAGTTGCTGATCTTCCTCGCCTGCCTGATGATCCTGCTCAGCGCTGTCAGCGGACTGGTCATCTGGTGGAAACGTCGTCCCCGAGGCGGTCTGGGTGTGCCGCCGCTGCGCCACGATCTGCCCCGCTGGAAAACCGCCATGGCGATCATGTTTGGCATTGCGGTCGCGTTTCCACTGGTGGGCGTTTCGCTGGTGGTTGTCTGGCTATTTGACCGAATAGTTTTCTCCCGCTTTGCTAATTCGTCGGCAGCAGCTTAAATTGCACGCGGCGGGGCCTGAAACCGGCGGGCGGTTTTGTGATGAATTCCTCACCTGACAGGATCAGGCCTCGTTGTTTCAAGATATGAAAAGCCGCCTTCGCGGACTGTGTGAAAACACAGTTGAAACGCCCCGACTTGTCGGGGCGTTTCCTTTTATGTCTTCAGCAGGCGGAAAAGCCCGGCCTGCCCGGACAACGCCAAGGGCGAAATCCCGGCGTTGTACCTGCCCAACCATCACAGCTCAAGGCGGGTGAAGGCGTTTATTGCGTTCATGCAAGAGATCCTGGCCTCAGATCCCCCAGAGCATCCAACACGCCCTGGCCCGACTGCTTGAGTTCACGCCCGAAGATTTCCGCCCAACGCATGCTACCCCTGACTTTTTCGGGCTCATCATCCTCTGCCTCTGGCAGGTAGAGGCTCTCTACACCGGCATAGGTGTCGTAGTAGATCTTGCCCTCCAAAGCGGTACCCAACGCCTCTGCTCCCTCTGCCACGTTTACCAACACCCTGGAGTGGTAAAGGTGCGCGGTTCGGCGCATCACGTTGTGAGCGCCGGGAACATACCAGGCGATTTTCGCCCGCAGGCCCGTGACGGTCCGTACCGCGCCCTCTCCGAGGTACTCGACGTATTGCGTGCCCATCTCGGTCCACGCGATGCTTCCCACTTTTCGACCGGTCGCGACGTCTTTTACGGCAGTTGCCAACGAACCATAGCGCTTGAAGTGTCGCCAGCCTCGAATGGCGCCCCGGATACTGGCTTGAACACGAGTGACAAGGCGCCCGATGCCACTCAACGTCCAGCGCAACATACGGCCTGCCTGCTTGAAGACGTTGGCAAAATTTCCGATGGAGAGAAAACCCGTCACCATGCTCGCAATACCCAGTTTGTGAGCGAGTTCAGGATCGCTGTCCTCAAGAAACTTGGATGTCACCTCCAGTGCCAGCGCAGTAAAGGACAGCGCGCTGGTGATCGCAAAGAGTGCAAGCGAAGCCCCGCCCGACGGAATGGCCAGCAATACCCCCACCACCGTCAACATGAACGACAGGGCGATGCCCCGCCATCGGCTGCCCACGGGCTGGGGTCGGGTCTCGCGCAGTGTTTGCTCAAGCCGGTCGATCAAATCGTCTTGCCCCCAACGACTGAGCATGATGTGCCCGCTGGGGTCGTGATAATCGATGGGATTACAGCAGTAACTGTATTCGTTGATTCCGCCGCCATCGAACGGACTCAAGCTGTCCGGTTGTTGAAAACTGCGTATTTGCGGATGGTAGGCACGGTAGCCATTGCCCAGATGGTAGCAACCGGTCACGGGGTCTCGACGCTCACCGTTATAGCCCTTGCAACTGCCCTCAAGAGGCGCGCCGTTTTCACCAAAGGGGGTAAACGCACTGATAACCAGTCCGTCGCAGACGCTTGGATTAGAAGCAACGGGGCCGCTGTGAGGGTCGTCCAATGAGAGTGAAATCCGCGGCCGTGCTCCGTTTTCCAGGGTCTGCTGCAGATAATCGGTCCCCAACATCACCTGCTTGATGACCTTCCCGGCACGATCAAACCAGACTTCACCGCACAGGTGGTCTCCTTCGTAAACCAGCTCGCAGGTTTGCTCCGTGGCAGCGACGTACTGAGCCGCAAGCCGTCCATATCCATCATAGGCGTAGCGGGTCAACAGCTTGTTCTGAGGGTCCTTCACTTCCAGCAGTTGCCCTTGAGCCGAATACGTCATCGTGTTGCCATCCGTGTCCTGCTCCATGCAACCGTTCCTGCTCCAGGTCAGCACCTTTTCGCTGGGTTGTGCACCTTCGAGCGTGATCGATGCGCATTGAGTCGGCTCGTCTTCTTCGTAACCATAGCGCTGCGTTTGGCTCGTGTTGTCCACAAAGGTCGTCTCACAGCGGTCGAGGCGCTGCAGACCGTCCCACTGGTAGACCTGCCTCCTGATCCGACGCCCCTGGGCATCAGCCGGGCAGTCATTGGCTGCCAGGCTGTCGCACTGATAAGTCGTCAACCGATCACAACTGTCGTGGCTGAATGTCTCGGTACGCACCCATTCATTGCCACGGTTCAGGGTCATGCCTGTCAGCAGGCCGTTGTCCGACCAGCGTTGATGCAGTGTCAGCAAACTACTGCCAGCGCGTTGGTACTCTCGCAGAACTTCCTGCCCGAACACGTCGTATTGGTAGCGGGTGGTCAATCGAGTGCCTTCCTGAGCGATCACTGCGGTCTGACTGAGCAAATGGCCATCCCGGGTGTAACAAAAGGAGACATCAATACCGTTATGACGCTGACGCAAGATCTTTTGATCCCGGTTTAGAAACAGTCGCAGAACGCTTCCGTCACTGCGTCGCGCGGCCAACAGATTGCCCATCAGCGAGCGTGTTTCGCTGCCCTTACGCGAGCCTCGCGGGGTTCTCACCACGCGTCGAGTATCGCCCAGCAAGCCGGGCCGGCTCAGGGTGTCGCTGTGAGGACCGATCAAAAAGCCGTCCTGCTGGTTGACGCTTTCGTGGGTGCTGACCGAGAGGGTTTTCCCCAACTCAGTGAATGCGAGGGAGCTCAGCAGATTGCTCGGCGTTTCGCTGGATGCGCCCGCCCGTTTTTCCGTGAAAGACAGCCCCCCCTCCGTCAGCTCAGTGCGAAGGACAGTTCCATCCGGTTGGCGCAGGCCCCCACCGGGTTCTGAAGAATACGAACGCAACCCCTTTAAACTATATGGTCTGAGGGTGTCTTGCGAGCCGACCTTGATGCCATCGACCCTAACGCTGTTGACCTTGGGGCTAAGGTCAATATACTGCTGGTCCACCCGGCTACCGTCTGGCTGTATGACCCTGTTAACGCGCCCCAATTCGTCATAAACCACCGCCATGCCGTTTTGCGAATCACCTCGTTGCAAATGAGTCAAGCGCCCGGCCTTGTCATAGCAAACGCTCACCTCTGGCCGCACCATCCGGTCACCACCTCGATACGACTGCGTGCGCCTGACCGTGCCATCCGCCAGCACCTCACTCTTCGAGGTCTGCGTGATCACCTCGCCCTGCCCGGTACGCCATGACTGCACGGTCGTACTTGAACCGGCCCCCTCCAGGGTTGTTTCCTCCTGATTCCAAACCCGATTGCTCCTGACAGGCAATACCCCGCGTTGCCCCAACTCCGAACGGCGACGCAGGCCACCCGGCCAATAGTCGAAACGCGTGTGCTCGCATTTACAGCTCAGGCTGTCGAACTCGATTTCGTCCAGTACGCACCATCCTGCATGGTTAGGCGCCTTCAGCTCTCTGCGGATGGGTCGCTGCAGTCCATCGAACAGTGTTCGAGTGGTTTGTCCCGGCGTCTGCAGGGTGGTCGCCTGCACCCCCTGATCGACGACGCAGTAGGCCGTCTTTTGTTCCGAGACGGGTTTGGCCCCCTCCTTCACACGGTTCTCACCAGGCGGCAGGGAGAATCGCTGTTCACTGACGACTCTCCCCAGCGCGTCATGAGCCCAGCGAAGCTCTTCCCCCGCTCGACGGCGGATCAGGCAGCGACGCGTCAGACGTGAGCGGATCTCGGTTGATAATGTCTTCTCTAATTTCCCCTCTATGGATTCGGCAGTGGCATCTGTACACAGGATAAAGCCTTGCTCGACAGGGTTGTCCTCCCAGCGCAATGTGGTCGTGAGCTGAGTAAAGTTCCCGTCGAAACAGGTTGTCTGACAGTGAGTCGATGACCAGATGAACGCTTTGCACCCGTTGTTGGACGACTTGGGTTTGCGTGGTTCTTCGCTGATCTTTTCATGGCGGATCAGCGGGAAGGAGCGTCCTTCGGCCAGGCTCACTTTCCAGGTACCGGGAGCCGCCACGACGCCTTCGATGTTTACGATATCGCAAGCAGACAACACTTTGTTGCCGGCATATTCCTGCTCACGGTAACCATAGAGAGCCAAGGCCAACGGGCTGCACTTTCCGTCCAATACTTGATACTGGTATTCGGCCATTGCCGGTGGCAGGGTATGGTCCGGTACCTGGGGACACGTGAGCGACACTTTTTTCAGGTCTTCCGGGGTTTGGAATCCCCAATACGTGTCGGGCGACATGCCTGCACCACCCGAGCGAGGGTAGTATCGCCACTCGGTTATCGTTTCGTCTGCCGCGATGCTTTGAGTCAGTTGTCCATCGTCGTTATAGGTAAAGGATCGAACGCTGGTCATCGACGAGGCGAGTGACTTCAGAGAATCGTTGCTATCCTTCTTCACTTGGTCAAGTTTGCTTAAGGCTTTACTATAGAAGTCGCCGGTAAGTCGGCTCAAAAAAAATAAAGCGCCTTCCCAAACGCAGCATGCAGATAAGGTATTCGCAAGCCTGGACAGCTCGTCGGGATCGTCCTTCCAGCACGTCACCTCAAATGAGGGAAAAGCCTTCGTCCCAATATCTTTTCCACTACTTTTCACCGATTGATAGCTTGTGTACTTATACTCTGCAGAACCGTGCTGCTTAATCGCACGTCCTATTTCCTGGTGAGTCATGTCATAAAGCTTTATGGTAACGACAAGAGCCCCGCCTTGTAGCGAAGTACTTTCTACCCAGTAAAAATAGTTATCCTGACCAAACACTCCTGATTCATTGAACGTGTTTAGTACAAACAGGGGGTCGGAGACACTTAGTAATTCCTTCACCAATTCGAAGGGACTCGATATGAAGCTGTCGATGTGCTTCATGGGCGTCACGTAGGTGCTCCGGGAATAACGATAACTCGTTACACTATTTTCCTGCCCGCCTCCTGGCAAAAGGACATGCCTTGAAACATGAGGCAATGCCGGTTGAGCGTTAGAAAACTTAACGGCCTCTGCCTCGTAGACGACTGACTCAACCGATCCGTCCCTTTCCTCCAGTCGTGTCAATACCCGGTCCAGCGTAGGGTCGACGCTGTAGCCACAATGCACAGACTGAAACACGTGACCGGACTGCGTGCACCGGATATCGCACAACAAATAATTCGCTAACGTTAACGTTACCTGGAATGCCTCGCTCGAACCGGGCCAGATCTCCATCGAGACCTGCGTATGCGAATACTTCGCGGTGAACAAGACCGTGCTGCCGCTTCGCACTTCAGTGAGTTGAAACTGACCCCGTTGGCGATTCCAGTTCAGCGATAACTCCCCCCCTGCGTTGGAAAGGATCCTGGAAGGGACAAGTTGTACAAAGGGCCTGCGCCAGTAACCCAGTGCATCGTCGATCGCCTTGGTGTTTTCCCGCCATTTCTTTACCGCTTCGTCCCAGTCCAGTTTTGCAGCAATTGCATAGAGCACCGGACTGGATACGGCCAATATCCATTGCCACACCCCTTCCGGTTTAGGCGGACAGGGTTTCGCCTTGTTCTTTATTTGCTCTAAAAGGTCAATGATCTTCAAGCGCAGCGCATCATTGGGTTCTACGTTATCGCCTGTCGGTCTGCTCAAGACCTCGCGGGTTCCACTGGGGTAGTGCAGGGTGAATTCGCTGTAATCGTTGTTGCTCGATACCCAGCAGGCTCGTTTGGTCAAGCGTTTTCCCTGACCGAGCGCCAGCCATTCAGCGTCATCGAAGTCGATATGCACACCATTCGCCAGCGTGAGGGCCCGGTCACGCACATCCAGGCTCGAGAACCGAAACGCCCATCCATCGCCGAGTCCGGCCTCATTGCCGCGCAGCGCTGAGTAATGCAGCGTCAGGTCGCAAATGGGTCCGCTGCCTTCAAGGCCCTGCAAGGTTGCAACCGGGTAGTGGGCGTGGAACAGCCCAGTGCGCGGGTCAATGCCGGTTTCACTTTGTCCGCTGACATCGAATACTTCAGAGCGAAAGGTATTGCCGTAGTCCTCGCAAAGCGGGCTTGAGGCCACATAAGGATCAACCGCCTTCGGGGTGACCCGCACAACGGGTTCGCGGTCAGACCAAAAGCTGAAAGCACCTGCTTTCCCAACGTGCCCCAGCGTCATTGACACATCAGGAGGCACGCTGTCCGCATAATCAAATTCAAGCTCAATACCTGAACGCCCCCCGGACGAGACGCGCCAATAAGCGGATTCCGAGGTCACGCGACAGCCCTGGACGCTGGATGAAGCGACTTTCACACCCAGGGCGCGCGCTTGTGGAGTCAAGCGAAAGACGCGCTCCTCCATACCGGGGACGCGATCACTCCAACTCCCCAGCGAGATCAATGGTGTGGCGGCTTGATAGACGCCATCCGTTATCCGGAACAGCGCAAGGTCATCGGAACGTGCCTGATCGCTGTTTTGATAGGACGCCAACACGTCACCTGTCACGCAATCGGTGACCTCAAGCGTCTCATTTGGGCCAATGTTAACGCTTGGGCCCCAGGTATCAGCCTCCACTGTGATGGTCAGTTCTGAATCGCGCGGAACCCATAGCGCGATTTCATCCACAGCATTTGCCTTGCAGGCCAATGTTGCGGAGACACCATCAGCACTGCCGATCCTCAAGCAGGGCCACTGCCGTGACTTTATGAAGTCGCAGAACGCAAGAACCCATTGCGCCTTTCCTTTCGCACCTGCGGGCGCGAACCGCGCGCTGTACATGACCTCATGGCTGTGCGGATGGCGGACCATGACAACCAGTCCGGTCTCGTCACCGTGGTAAAGATCCGCCACGCAAACGTCAGCCGGCAACCAGTTATCCAGACAGGGGTCTGTGCTGAATACCCTGAACGCGTCGCCACTCTGCCAGAGCGTCGCCGTGACAGCATTTGGCGCGAGGGCATCGGTCTGGTCGGTCCCTATCCGAACGTACGGTGCCAGTGCAGATTGACCGACAGCGGTTGACCAGGCCGCTAACCAGGTATCGCTTTTACCCTTGACGGGAGTCGGAGCGACAAAACTGAACACCGGGACCACTTCCCTGGCCGAAAACGCATCCATCACGTAGACATTCAGGCATTGTCCGGGGGGTAACGGTTTCGCGCCGTCGACTGTCGCCTGGTTGATCCAGTCTGCACACGTCAGTGTCACCGACAGGTCAGAGTCCTGAGGCACCCATAGCGCGTTAGCTGTGCTCATCGGGGTAATGGTGCAGGTCTGCGCATTTTTAACCCCCGCACGCAACAGACGGCTGTCGCGATTGAGCGCAATACACAGGTCCTCTCCCCATTGTTCAAGGGTCAACCGGTCTTTTTTCACGTTGAAAAAGTGATTCTCGTACATCACCTGGGTGCTGATGTCCCGCACTTGAACGCACAAGCGCACGCCTTCCTTGAGCGTCTCGCCTGTTACCGCCAGTGCTTGAACCTGATTGGTGGAGAAAGGCGCCGTCGTAAATGCGCGATTTCGACAACTGTGGTGCCACAGACGGACAGGCAGCGCCGTTCCGTCAGTCTTGAAATTGTTGTCGTTGTCGAAGTTGCCCGCGGTGATCGAGCGAGAAGCACGGCTGAACGCTCGTGCGAACGCCGCCGGCCACTGATGTTGTTTGCAGTTCGTGCTGTCCGCGGTAAACGTCACCTCATCGATCAACTTGCCGTCGCTCTGACGGATGAGGCAGGCGGTCAGCGTTTCTCCCACTGCAAGGTCGCGCCCGGCCCTTATCTCGCAAGGACTGGTCCAGCCGTTTTCCGAACTGCCGCAGTACAGCCGATCAAAACCATCCATGTCTGGCAGTGTGTCGTCGGGATCGGTGGTTAGCACATGCCCCATGTCGCTGTAATTGATGATACCGGTAATCGGTGCTGTAGCCGGTGCGGCTGCTGAAGTGGACATTTTTCGGACTCCCTGTCTGAAAAAACTCACCAAGAGATGAGGTTACGGTTCTCGATACTCGAAGCTGCACTTAGCGTACGACCGGTGCGCTGCGGCGTGACCTGTCATTCTTGCCAGCAGTTAGACCGTGTCGCGATCAGCGTCTGCCGATTGATTTCTTCTAGCGCTGAACGCGGTGGAATGTCTGTACTTGCCCCCAGCGCAACGCCCTTTCCCTTACGAGACAGGTTCTGCGAACAACGTGGCGGCGGGAACAGACTCTGGTTTTCGCACCATCCGTCCGGCGGCTTTTATCGTTCTGCTCACCCGGCGCACCAACAATGCACGTCGCCGCGCACCAATCTTCTTTCCTGGCTCCACATCAGTGCACCACTTGTCTCGGATGGCGCTCGATGGCCCGTTCCAAAGCGGTTTCTCAGGCTGGGCACAGCCTTTGCTTGGAAGCCTTCAGAGAGTCGTTCTGCCAACCAAAAAAAACAGATCAACGGAGCCCGTCCAATGAAGCGTCGCAGCCTGATCAAAGCCTTTACCCTGTCCGCATCCATCGCAGCCATGGGCCTTTCATGGACCGTTCAGGCCGCCGAAACCATCAAGGTCGGCATCCTGCATTCGCTTTCCGGGACCATGGCCATTTCCGAGACCTCGTTGAAAGACATGGCGCTGATGACCATTGACGAGATCAACGCCAAGGGCGGCGTAAACGGCAAGATGCTGGAACCGGTGGTCGTAGACCCTGCCTCCAACTGGCCGCTGTTCGCAGAAAAGGGCCGTCAACTGCTGACCCAGGACAAGGTCGCCGTGGTGTTTGGCTGCTGGACGTCGGTGTCGCGCAAATCGGTTCTGCCGGTGTTCGAAGAACTCAACGGCCTGCTGTTCTACCCGGTTCAGTACGAGGGCGAAGAAATGTCGCCCAACGTGTTCTACACCGGTGCAGCGCCTAACCAGCAGGCCATTCCTGCAGTCGAGTACGTGATGAGCGAAGACGGTGGCGAAGCCAAGCGCTTCTTCCTGCTGGGCACCGACTACGTCTACCCACGCACCACCAACAAGATTCTGCGCGCTTTCCTGCATTCCAAAGGCGTGAAGGACAGCGACATTGAAGAGGTCTACACCCCGTTCGGCCACGCCGATTACCAGACCATCGTGGCGAACATCAAGAAGTTCTCCGCTGGCGGCAAGACAGCGGTCATTTCCACCGTCAACGGCGACTCCAACGTGCCGTTCTACAAGGAACTGGCCAACCAGGGCCTGAAAGCCACCGACGTACCGGTCGTGGCCTTCTCGGTCGGCGAAGAAGAACTGCGTGGCATCGACACCAAGCCGCTGGTCGGCCACCTCGCGGCCTGGAACTACTTCCAGTCGGTCGAGAACCCGGTCAACAAGAAATTCGTCGCTGACTGGACCGCCTACGCCAAGAAGAAAAACCTGCCGGGCGCTGACAAGGCCGTGACCAACGACCCGATGGAAGCGACCTATGTCGGTATCCACATGTGGGCGCAGGCAGTCGAGAAAGCCAAGTCCACCGACGTCGACAAGGTTCGTGAAGCCATGGCCGGGCAAACCTTCGCTGCGCCGTCCGGCTTTACCCTGACCATGGACAAGACCAATCACCACCTGCACAAGCCGGTGATGATCGGTGAAGTCGAGGAAAACGGTCAGTTCAATGTGGTCTGGCAGACCAAAGAGCCGATCCGCGCGCAGCCTTGGAGCCCCTACATCCCGGGTAACGACAAGAAGCCGGACCATGCGGTTAAGAGCAACTGATAACGGATGATCGCTTCCACCGCCCTGTGGAAGCGAGCGTGCTCGCGAAGCGGCCTGTGCATTCAACAGCACTGTGCAGCTTGATAGAAACGCCTTCGCGAGCAGGCTTGCTCCCACGGACGGATGGATTTATCCAGACGTGTCCAGCAAGGCCATTGATATGCCCTCTTACCTTTACCGCCTGATCCTGGCCATCACCCTGCTGCTGCCTTTCACGGCGCAGGCCAGTGATGCAGGCGACTTCGCATCGGCCAGTTCTTCACAACAGGCAGATTTGCTTGAAGCATGGGCGGCCAAACCCGTTCCTGAGCGGGTCGAACTGCTTGAAGCGCTGCGCGACGGCCGGGTTGCCGCCGACAGCAGCAAGCGGGCCTGGATCGAGAACAATGACCGCTATGTCGCAGTGGACGCCGATGTCCCGGCAGCGGCCGATGCCCCCACACCTGATGAACCGCGCAAACTGCGCCTGAACAACCGGCTGCGAGGTCTGGTCGAGACCGCGCTGGCCAGCCACCAATTACTGGCAGCCGATGTAAAGCTGCGCATGGCCGCCGCGCTGCAACTGCAGAAAAGCGCCCGCCCTGCACAACTGGCCCTGTTGAGCCAGCGCGTGGCGACTGAAACAGACTCAGGCGTCAAAGACGCACTGACCCTGGCACTGGCCAACCTGCAATTGGTCGACAGCAGCCCCAGCGTGCGGCTTGCCGCTGTGCGCCTGCTGGGCGAAACCGGTGACCCGCTGGCCCGCACGCGTCTTGAATCGTTGCTGTCGCCTGGCGTGGAAACCGATGCATCTGTGCGTATCGCCGCCGAAACCAGCCTGGCGCAGGTCAAACGCAAACTGATGATCGGGGAAATCCTCGGTCAGGCATTCAGCGGCATGTCGCTGGGCTCTATCCTGCTGCTGGCCGCACTGGGCCTGGCGATCACGTTCGGCCTGCTGGGCGTGATCAACATGGCACACGGCGAAATGCTGATGCTGGGTGCCTACTCGACCTATGTCGTGCAGTTGATGTTCCAGCGTTACGCACCGAGCGCCATCGAGTTTTACCCGTTGGTGGCGCTACCGGTGGCGTTCTTCGTGACGGCGCTGATCGGCATGGCTTTGGAACGTACGGTGATTCGCCATCTGTATGGCCGTCCGCTGGAAACCCTGCTTGCTACCTGGGGCATCAGCCTGATGCTGATTCAGGCCGTGCGCCTGGCCTTCGGTGCGCAGAACGTTGAAGTTGCCAACCCCGAGTGGCTGTCCGGCGGCATTCAAGTGCTGCCCAATCTGGTACTGCCTTACAACCGCATCGTGATCATCGCCTTCGCGCTGTTCGTGGTGGTACTGACCTGGCTGCTGCTGAACAAGACCCGTCTGGGCCTGAACGTGCGCGCCGTGACCCAGAACCGCAACATGGCCGCCTGCTGCGGCGTGCCGACCGGACGCATCGACATGATGGCCTTCGGACTGGGCTCGGGTATTGCCGGACTGGGCGGCGTCGCCCTGAGCCAGATCGGCAACGTCGGTCCGGACCTGGGCCAAAGCTACATTATCGACTCGTTCCTGGTGGTGGTGCTCGGTGGCGTCGGGCAACTGGCGGGCAGCGTGATGGCGGCTTTCGGGCTGGGCATCGCCAACAAGATTCTCGAGCCGCAAATCGGCGCCGTGCTGGGCAAGATCCTGATCCTGGCGCTGATCATTCTGTTTATCCAGAAACGTCCGCAAGGCCTCTTCGCATTGAAAGGACGGGTGATTGACTGATGAGCCAGCCATTGATGGTAACCGCTGCACAAAAGGTCGGCCCCAAGGGCACGCTGACGGTAGGTATTCTGGTGCTGGCTGTCCTGCTGGCCATGCCGCTGCTCTCGTTGCTGCCAGCCGATAACGGCCTGCAGGTGTCGGCCTACACCCTGACACTGGTGGGCAAGATTCTCTGCTATGCCATCGTCGCCCTGGCACTGGATCTGGTCTGGGGTTACGCGGGACTGCTATCGCTGGGCCACGGCCTGTTCTTTGCGCTGGGCGGTTATGCCATGGGCATGTACCTGATGCGCGAAGCGGCAGGTGATGGTCTGCCGGCGTTCATGACCTTCCTGTCATGGACCGAGTTGCCGTGGTACTGGGCCGGCACTGACAATTTCCTGTGGGCCATGTGCATGGTGGTTCTGGCACCGGGCCTGCTGGCGCTGGTGTTCGGCTTCTTCGCCTTCCGCTCGCGGATCAAGGGCGTGTACTTCTCCATCATGACCCAGGCCCTGACCTTCGCGGGCATGCTGCTGTTCTTCCGCAACGAAACCGGTTTCGGCGGCAACAACGGCTTCACCAACTTCCGCAGCATTCTGGGTTTCAGCATCAGTTCGCAGGGCACGCGGGCGACGCTGTTTCTGGCGACAGTGATTCTGCTGGTGGTCAGCCTGTACATCGGCTGGCGTCTGGCACAGAGCAAGTTCGGCCGGGTGCTGACCGCCCTGCGTGATGCGGAGAACCGTCTGATGTTCTGCGGCTACGATCCTCGCGGCTTCAAGCTGTTCGTCTGGGTCCTGAGCGCGGTCCTCTGCGGTCTGGCAGGTGCGTTGTACGTACCACAGGTCGGCATCATCAACCCGAGTGAAATGTCACCGACCAACTCCATCGAAGCGGCGGTCTGGGTGGCTCTGGGCGGACGCGGCACGCTGATCGGCCCGCTTTTGGGTGCCGGTCTGGTCAACGGCATGAAAAGCTGGTTCACCGTGGCATTCCCGGAATACTGGCTGTTCTTTCTTGGCGCGCTGTTCATCATTGTCACGCTCTACCTGCCCAAAGGCGTCATCGGCGTACTGAAGAAAAGGAGCGAGTCATGAAAACCACGCCAACGCCCTCTTTCATGCTGGAACCCGTGCTGGACCCCAACTCCGATGCGGGCACCAGCCGCGACGCGCTGGGGCTGGGCCAAAGCGCTGGCAAGGGACTGAACACGCGCCACGGCACGATCCTGACCCTGGAAGACATCAGCGTCAGTTTCGATGGGTTCAAGGCGCTCAATGAGTTGAATCTGTACATCAGCGTCGGTGAACTGCGCTGCATCATCGGCCCCAACGGCGCAGGCAAGACCACGCTGATGGACGTGATCACCGGCAAGACCCGGCCCAGCAACGGCAAGGCCTGGTTCGGCGAAACGCTGGACCTGACCCAGATGAGCGAAGTGCAGATCGCCCAGGCCGGAATCGGGCGCAAGTTCCAGAAGCCTACAGTGTTCGAGGCACTGAGCGTGTTCGAAAACCTGGAACTGGCGCAGAAGACCGACAAGTCGGTGTGGGCCAGCCTGCGCGCACGCCTGAACGGCGAACAACGCGACCGGATCGACGAGGTGCTGGAGACCATTCGCCTGACAGGTTCCGTGCAGCGCCCGGCAGGGCTGCTGTCCCACGGTCAGAAACAGTTTCTGGAAATCGGCATGCTGCTGGTTCAGGACCCTCAATTGTTGCTGCTCGACGAGCCGGTCGCAGGCATGACCGATGCCGAGACCGAATTCACTGCCGAACTGTTCAAGAGCCTGGCGGGCAAGCACTCGCTGATGGTGGTCGAGCACGACATGGGCTTCGTCGGCTCGATTGCCGACCATGTGACCGTACTGCATCAGGGCAGCGTACTCGCCGAAGGCTCGCTGAATGACGTACAGGCAGACGAGCGCGTGATCGAGGTGTATCTGGGCCGTTGAGGCTGACGCGATCATTCCCGTGCTCTGAGTGGGAAGGCATCTCGCGTCGCATAACGGCGATCAAGCTGTCACAAAAGAGAACATGAACCATGCTGCAGGTCGAAAAGCTTCATCAATATTACGGCGGCAGCCACATTCTGCGTGGCCTGTCCTTTGACGTGAAGGTCGGTGAAGTCACCTGCCTGCTGGGTCGCAACGGTGTAGGCAAGACCACGCTTTTGCGAGTGTTGATGGGGCTGTTGCCATCTAAGGAAGGTTCGGTGCAATGGGAAGGCAAGGCCATCACCGGCTTCAAGCCGCATCAGCGCGTACACGCCGGTATCGCTTACGTACCGCAGGGCCGGGAAATCTTCGGACGGCTGACGGTCGAGGAAAACCTGTTGATGGGTCTTTCGCGCTTTCCCGGTTCGGAGGCCAAAGAGGTGCCGGCATTCATCTACGAGTTGTTCCCGGTGCTACTGCAAATGAAACACCGCCGTGGCGGCGACCTGTCGGGCGGTCAGCAGCAGCAACTGGCGATCGGTCGCGCACTGGCGAGTCGCCCGCGCCTGCTGATTCTCGATGAGCCCACCGAAGGCATTCAGCCGTCGGTGATCAAGGAAATTGGTGCAGTGATCAAGAAGCTGGCCGAGCGCGGTGACATGGCGATTCTGCTGGTAGAGCAGTTCTATGACTTTGCGGCCGAACTGGCAGACCAGTATCTGGTGATGTCCCGGGGTGAAATCGTGCAGCAGGGCCGTGGAGAAAACATGGAAACCGAAGGCGTTCGCGGACTGGTCACCATTTGATGTGCCAATCCGTTATCGTGAAGCACCGGACCCGGAATTGAAGACGCTATGAATCTGCCTGCCAACACCGCCCTGTTCACGCCCAGCTGGCACGCCGAGCTGGAACTGGGCTATGGCCGTTTCGACGACAGCACGCGGCCGGTTCAGCGACGCCACAAAGGTCCGCTGCGGGTGCAAAAACACCTGTACGCCGAAGGCCCGCAAGTGTGTCAGCACATCATCGTCCACCCGCCCGGCGGTATCGCGGGCGGCGACCGTCTGGATATTTCTGCCAACGTCGGCACTGACGCCTGGGCACAGCTGACAAGCCCAGGCGCGGCAAAATGGTACCGCGCGGCAAGCCCGGCGTTTCAGCAACTGGAACTACGAGTCGAGCCTGGCGCGACGCTGGAATGGCTGCCTCAGGAAACCATCGTGTTCAGTAATGCCCAGGCAGAACTGACCACCCGCATCGAACTGAAAGGCGACGCGAAGCTGTGTTACTGGGATGTCGTGGCGCTGGGCCGTCCGGCCAGTGGCGAGCGTTTTGAGCACGGGCACTTTCAGTCCGCGCTGGATATCCGCCGCGACGGCACATTGATCTGGCATGAACGTCAACGCATTATCGGTGGCGACGGGCTGCTGGATTCACCGGTCGGGCTGGATGGCCATACGGTATTTGCCACGTTGTTGATCACCGGCGAAGTGGACAGCGAACTGCTTGAAGCCTGCCGCAGCCTGTCGATGCCCAACCCGGTACGCGGTGACCTGACCCAACTGCCAGGGCTGGTCGTGGCGCGCTGTCTGGCCGACGAAGCCTTGCATGCAAGAGCCTGGCTGATCGAAGTCTGGAAAAAACTGCGCCCGGCCCTGCTGGGACGCGAGGCGGTGACGCCGAGAATCTGGAATACATGAACATGGAATTGTGGGAGGCGGCTGGCCGCCTCCCACAAAAGCGCCAACAACGGCTGCACAGCAACCCGAATACCACGACACGGAAACCCAATGGACCTGACGCCACGCGAAAAAGACAAGCTGCTGATTTTCACTGCCGGACTGGTTGCCGAACGGCGCCTGGCGCGCGGGGTGAAGCTCAACTATCCGGAAGCCATGGCCTACATTTCCGCAGCGCTGCTCGAAGGCGCACGGGACGGTCAGACAGTTGCCGACCTGATGCACTACGGCACCACGCTGCTGACCCGCGAGCAAGTGATGGAGGGCATCCCGGAAATGATTCCGGAGATTCAGGTGGAAGCGACGTTTCCAGACGGAACCAAGCTGGTCACCGTGCATCAGCCGATTGCCTGAGAGAACAGCATGACAGACGTGATTCGTGACGCGCTGCCGGACGATCTGCCCGGCGTCCTCGTCATCTATAACGATGCGGTGCTCAACACCACCGCCATCTGGAACGAACAGCCGGTCGACCTGGCGAACCGTCAGGCCTGGTACGCCTCCCGCCAGACGCAGGCCTATCCGATTCTGGTGGCCGTGGATGCGACAGGCGACGTGCTGGGTTACTCATCGTTTGGCGACTGGCGTCCTTTCGAAGGCTTTCGTCAAACGGTCGAGCATTCGGTGTACGTGCGAGCCGATCAGCGTGGCAAGGGCCTGGGGCCAAAACTGATGTCAGCCTTGATCGAACGCGCCCGCGCCTGTGACAAGCACATGATGGTAGCGGCCATCGAAAGCGGCAACGCTGCCTCTATTTACCTGCATGAACGACTAGGCTTCAAGACCACTGGCCAGATGCCGCAGGTCGGCACCAAGTTCGGTCGCTGGCTGGACCTGACTTTCATGCAGTTGGACCTGTCACCCGGCGCTCAGGCGCCTGCTTCGCAAGCCCCCACACCCGCCTAGACGAGAACCGTCCATGAACCCAGCACAGTTGCGTCGCGTGACCACCGAAAGCTTCGCGCATTATCGCCAGGGCCTGGCTCAGCTGTTGTTCGAAACTGTCCATGACGGCGCCTCGGTCGGGTTCATGGCGGACCTGACGCTGGAACAGGCATTGAGCTGGTGCGATGGTTTAAGAGCCGATGTCGCCTCAGGCGACCTGTTGCTGTGGGTCGTGGTCGACAATGAGCGTCTGCAGGCCAGTGCACAACTTGCACTGTGCCAGAAGCCCAACGGGCTCAACCGCGCCGAAGTGCAGAAGCTGATGGTGCTGCCTGGGGCGCGCGGCCACGGTCTGGGCAGACAACTGATGGAAGCGGTCGAACAGACCGCCGTTAAACTCAAACGCGGCCTGCTGCACCTGGACACCGAAGCAGGCTCGACGGCCGAAGCCTTCTATCGCTCGATGGCCTATACCCGCGTAGGCGAACTGCCCGATTACTGCGCCACACCGGACGGCCGCTACCGGCCGACCGCCATTTACTTCAAAACCTTGGGGCAACCGACATGATCCCTGGTCAATACCAGATCCAGCCCGGCGAGATCGAACTCAACGCCGGCCGCCGCACCCTGAGCCTGACCGTCGCCAACAGTGGCGATCGTCCGATTCAGGTGGGCTCGCATTTTCATTTCTTCGAAACCAACGACGCCCTGACCTTCGACCGTGCCGCCAGCCGCGGCATGCGCCTGAATATCCCCGCCGGCACTGCCGTGCGCTTCGAGCCTGGGCAGGCACGCGAGGTTGAGCTGGTGGACCTGGCGGGACTGCGCAAGGTGTACGGGTTTGCCGGTCGGGTGATGGGCGAGCTGGATTAATACCAGACCAGGCGCAAAACCCGGGTCGTTTCTGTGCGCCACGCAGGAATGTAGCCTGTGACGCTTTACGCAGGGCTCTTAAAGAACACAAGGAATCACCATGAAGATTTCCAGGCAAGCCTACGCCGACATGTTCGGCCCCACGGTCGGCGACAAGGTTCGCCTGGCCGACACCGAGCTGTGGATCGAGGTCGAGAAGGACTTCACCACCTACGGCGAGGAAGTGAAATTCGGCGGCGGCAAGGTCATCCGTGACGGCATGGGCCAGGGCCAATTGCTGGCGGCCGAAGTGGTCGACACGCTGATCACCAACGCGCTGATTATTGATCACTGGGGCATCGTGAAGGCGGACGTCGGCCTCAAGAACGGGCGTATCGCCGCAATCGGCAAGGCGGGCAATCCGGACATCCAGCCCGACGTGACCATCGCTGTCGGCGCCGCCACGGAAGTCATCGCCGGCGAAGGCATGATCCTGACCGCAGGTGGCGTTGATACGCACATCCACTTCATCTGCCCGCAGCAGATCGAAGAAGCGCTGATGAGCGGCGTGACCACCATGATCGGCGGCGGCACAGGCCCGGCCACGGGCACCAATGCCACGACCGTCACACCTGGCCCGTGGCACATGGCGCGCATGCTCCAGGCCGCAGACAGCTTCCCGATGAACATCGGCCTCACCGGCAAAGGCAACGCCAGCCTGCCGGGTCCACTGATCGAGCAGGTCAAGGCCGGTGCCATCGGCCTCAAGCTGCACGAAGACTGGGGCACCACGCCTGCCGCTATCGATAACTGCCTGAGCGTGGCCGACGAATACGACGTGCAGGTGGCGATTCACACTGACACCCTGAACGAGTCAGGCTTCGTGGAAACCACGCTGGGGGCGTTCAAGGGGCGTACAATCCACACCTACCACACCGAGGGTGCCGGTGGCGGCCACGCGCCGGACATCATCAAGGCCTGCGGCTCGCCGAACGTGCTGCCCAGCTCGACCAACCCGACCCGACCGTTCACCCGCAACACCATCGACGAACACCTGGACATGCTGATGGTCTGCCATCACCTGGACCCGAGCATCGCTGAAGACGTGGCTTTCGCGGAAAGCCGCATCCGCCGCGAGACCATTGCAGCCGAAGATATCCTCCATGATCTGGGGGCGTTTTCGATGCTCAGTTCCGACAGCCAGGCCATGGGCCGGGTCGGCGAAGTGATCATGCGCACCTGGCAGACCGCCGACAAGATGAAGAAACAGCGCGGCCCGCTGCCTCAGGACGGCCCCGGCAACGACAACTTCCGCGCCAAGCGCTACATCGCCAAATACACCATCAACCCGGCCATCACCCACGGCATCAGCCATGAAGTGGGCTCCATCGAAGTGGGTAAATGGGCCGATCTGGTGCTGTGGCGCCCGGCGTTCTTCGGCGTCAAACCGACCTTGATCCTCAAGGGCGGCGCCATCGCTGCCAGCCTGATGGGCGACGCCAACGCCTCGATCCCCACGCCGCAGCCGGTCCACTACCGCCCGATGTTCGCCAGCTACGGCAGCTCGCTGCACGCCACCAGCCTGACCTTCATCAGCCAGGCCGCGTTTGATGCAGGCGTGCCGCAATCACTGGGTTTGAAAAAGCAGATAGGCGTAGTCAAAGGCTGCCGCACCGTGCAGAAGAAAGACCTGATCCACAACGACTACCTGCCCGACATCGAAGTCGACCCACAGACCTATCAGGTCAAGGCCGACGGCGTGTTGCTCTGGTGCGAACCGGCGGACGTCCTGCCGATGGCGCAGCGGTATTTTCTGTTCTAGAACCATCAAGGGCCTTTCACAGGGAAGGCCCCTCAAGCCTGGCGCGCTCATCAAGCGCCTTACTCTTGAGCCAGCAATTCGTTCAACCGGGTCTTGAACCAGAACTTCAGATGAAAGTCAGTCACTGCTTCCAGCTTCTGACCCAGCTTGAAAAAAAAATAACGGTCGGCGCCGATCTAACGGCGTAGGCCTTGACTGCCTTCTCACAACTCTCCATCGGCAGACGTAACATCACGACCTTACCGTCATACTCCAACGCAAGGTCATCCATGATTTTTCCCGTCCGGGTACTGTCATCATCTTCGCCGAAGGTATTTTTCCGGGCTGGCTGAACTCAGCCACTAACAACGGCGGTTTTTTTCCAGTTCCTTTGCGAATTCATAATGGTGGTTCTCCCTTCAGCTCCCATGCCTCATGGCGCAGAGGCGTGTCATGGCCGCGACTTACGACTATATTATTCCTATAAACGTCTCGTCAGTCTGAAGTACCTCAAGCGTTTGCAACACATCGTTGATGGCATCCAGCATGCCTAGATCCTGTGGCGTCGCCTTTTTATTGAGCTCCCTGCGCAAGGTCAGTAACACGCCCAGTTTTCCAAAAGCGGCTTCGTCCAGGCTTGTCGTTTTCTTATCAATGATGCTCTGTGCAGCAAGATTGATACGCTCTTCAATCCAGTCGAGAGACTTTTGCAGGGAGGCAGCCAACACGTCGTCGATGACCTGAACCATCCGCTCCCTGGTCTGCTGCCCGACGAGTTCGCCCGCTCGCTTGCCCTTAAGCACCAGAATCATCGTCGGGCCATGGTTGATGCCATAAGTGCCCGAGGCAGTTGGATTCAAAGTGTCTTTCAAGTCTGAATCCAGTGCGATCTCTATTCTGCAGAACACGACTTTTGCGCCGTAATGCGTGGACAACTCGTCAATGACCGGATCCATTTTGGCGCTGGCATTGGGTTCATTTCGCTTGTTGAGCTTTTCTTTCGTGGAAAACTCGACCACCACCAGCTTCTTCTTGCTGGCCTTGATGACCGCTTCATCGAAGCTCGAATCAGTAACCGTTTCTACGCTCATGCTGCGGACCTCCGCTCAAGTAATCCGTCGATCCACCTTAGGGCGTCATAAAAACAGCGTCTACTGACAGAAATGTCAGTCAACCGTCTGTTTGTAGCGCCGTGCAAAGGCGGTAAGATGCGCCATCTCCGTCAAGCTCCCCCAGCAAGGTAAACGGCCATGCGCCTCTCCGAATTCATCGTTCTCCACGTGGATCGCATCGTCGATGAATGGGAAAACTTCGCCAGAACACTGAAACCCGCCGCCGACACCATGAACACCGCAGAGCTGCGCGATCACGCCAAGTCGATTCTGCTGGCAGCTGCGCGGGATATGAAAACTGCGCAGAGCAAGAGCGAAGAGATCGCCAAGGCCCGCGGTGAGGAGCTGAACAAGACGCCGAGCCTGGATGAAGCGGCGGCCAGCCATGGCGAACTGCGCCATGAAGTCGGGTTTGATCTGGTGCAGATGACCTCGGAGTTCCGGCACCTGCGCGCCAGTGTCATTCGCCTGTGGGTTGACAGCCTGACCACGCCGCAACTGGCCGATTTTCGCGACGTGATCCGCTTCAACGAAGCCATCGACGAAGCCTTGGCCGAATCCACTGCAGCCTATGCCGAACGTGTGGCGCGCTCGCGGGACATCTTTCTGGCAATCCTCGGCCATGACCTGCGCGCACCGCTTCAGGCGGTCAGCATGTCCACCGAGCTGCTGGCCCGCAAGCTGGTCATGGACGAAAAGACCCAAGGCTATATTTCGCGTATCAAGACCAGTACCCGGCACATGGGCACGATGGTTGGCGACCTGCTCGAATTCGTTCGCAGCCGCCTGGGCGCCAGCCTGCCGGTAGAACGCAAGTTCATGGACCTGGCGGGCGCTTGTCGTGAGGCTATCGAAGAAGCCTGCGCCGGACACCCGAACTCAGCGCCGGTCCTGACGATTAAAGGCGAGACGCAGGGGCACTGGGACAGTGGTCGGATCAGTCAGATGTTACAGAACCTGATCGGCAATGCCTTGCAGCACGGCGCGGCGAGCCATGAAATCACGGTGCGCGTCATCGGCGGGCCGGATACAGTGGAGCTGGTGGTTCATAACGAAGGCAAGCCGATTGCCGAAGACGCCATCGGCACGATTTTCGATCCGCTGGTACGCAGTTCAGAAGAAAACAGCGAAAGCCGCACCACCTCGACCAGCCTGGGGCTGGGCCTGTTTATCGTCAAGGAAGTGGTCAATGCCCACAGCGGCAGCATTACCGTGACCTCGACCATCGGCGACGGCACCACTTTTACCGTGGTGCTGCCCAGAAACTGATGGTTGCGATGACAGTGCCTGCACACTGAGACCGGGCATACGCCATTGTATGGGAGATACCGCCGTCTTTTCGGGGCTATGCTGTCTGGCAGCAAACACGGAATTGTGGGAGGCGGCTCGCCGGCGATTCGATTTATCCGGCGCTCCGTCAGTGACTGAGTGGACGCTATCGCCGGCAAGCCGCGCACGATCCAGTACTTGCTTGAGACAACGTCCAGTCAGACGTAGCCGCATCGCTCATTCACACGTGATCAATTACCCCACTGCGCTCGCGGGTCGAACGACGAGCTGTCCGCCAGTTTCTGCCATAGCGTACGGGTTGCTTCATCCGTATGCCGGGGCATGACGATCTTGATCTGAGCGTACAGGTCGCCGCGCTCGCCAGCCTTGGTCATCAGGCCATTGCCTTTGATACGCAGGCGTTGACCGTTCTGGCTGTCAGGACGGATCGTCAGATTGATCCGGCCTGTCAGCGTAGGCACGGCAACCTTGGCACCCAGCGCAGCTTCCCAGGGTGCCAGTGGAACGGTAATGACCAGATCATGACCTTCCACTTCAAACATCGGGTGCGGTGCCAGACGGATGATCAGGTACATGTCACCATTCGCGCCACCGGCAATTCCCGGCGCGCCCTGCCCCTTGAGACGAATGCGTTCGCCGTCCACGACGCCTGCGGGAATCTTCACGTTCAGGGTCTTGGTGATGTCGCTCATGCGCTGCCCGTTGGGGCTGTGCTGCGGCACCTTGAAACTCACCTGCTTGGATTCGGCCGACAACGTCTCTTCCAGAAAGACGGCCAGCTCCATTTCCACATCCTGCCCCTTGCGACCCGGATTGCGGCTGCGGCCACCCTGCTGGGCACGCCCGCCGAAAATGGAACTGAAGAACTCGGAAAAGTCCGCCGTCTCTTCGCCAAACCCGCCCGCACCGGCACGGCTCTGCCAGCCCGGCGGAGTCTGAAAAGGTCGCCCCTGACGTCCGTACTTGCGCAGCTCGTCATACTCGGCGCGCTTGTCGGGGCTGCTGAGAACTTCGTAAGCTTCGGACGCTTCCTTGAATTTGTCCTCAGCCCCCGCCTCTTTACTGACGTCGGGGTGATACTTGCGCGCCAACTTGCGATAGGCCGTCTTGATTGCCTTGTCGTCTGCAGTCGGCTCGACATCCAGTATCTTGTAGTAGTCTTTGAAATCCATCTAACAATCACCCATCCAATTATCCAGCGCAGCCAGATGCGCTGGTATAACACGCCCAGCCTCCTCGTGTTCGAGGCACCTGAAAGACTTCACATCGAAAAAACAGCCCGGTACACACCTTGTCTGCTGGCTGTCAGGTGTTTGACAACCGCGTCTGCCGGGAATCCCATCAAGATTGGGGGCAATGGTCCCGAGTTCAAGCCCCGGGCGCAAATACCGATAACCCGGAATAAGCGACGCATCGCCCTACGCAATTGCTCCACACTGACATAAACTGCGCGGCCGTTTTTTGACTGGAACGTAAAAGACATGAATGACCAATCCCCGGCCCGTGCCTGCGGCATCGATTTCGGCACGTCCAACTCCACTGTCGGCTGGCAACGGCCAGGTGTGGAATCGTTGATCGCGCTGGAGGACGACAAGATCACCCTGCCCTCGGTGGTGTTCTTCAACATGGAGGAGCGCCGCCCGGTCTACGGCCGCCTGGCGCTTCACGAATACCTGGAAGGCTACGAAGGCCGCCTGATGCGCTCGCTCAAGAGCCTGCTGGGCTCCAAGCTGATCAAGCACGACACCAGCGTGCTCGGCACGGCAATGCCCTTCAAGGACTTGCTGGCGCTGTTCATCGGCGAGCTGAAAAAGCGCGCAGAAAAGACCGCCGGACGCGAGTTCGAACAGGTGGTGCTGGGTCGCCCGGTGCATTTTGTCGATGACGACGCCATGGCCGATCAGGAAGCCGAAGACACATTGGCCGAAGTCGCACGCAAGATCGGCTTCAAGGATGTGTCGTTCCAGTTCGAACCGATTGCCGCGGCGTTCGACTACGAGTCCACCATCACTCAGGAAGAACTGGTACTGATTGTCGACATCGGCGGCGGTACGTCCGACTTCTCGCTGGTACGCCTGTCCCCCGAGCGTCGTGAGCATGAAGATCGTCAGGACGACATCCTGGCCACCGGCGGCGTGCACATTGGCGGTACCGATTTCGACAAACAGTTGAGCCTGCAAGGCGTGATGCCGTTGTTCGGCTACGGCAGCCGCATGAAAAGCGGCGCCTACATGCCCACCAGTCACCACATCAATCTGGCGACCTGGCACACCATCAATGCCGTGTACGCGCAGAAATCCCAGCTCGCACTGGGCAGCATGCGTTACGACATCGAAGACACTGGCGGCATCGACCGACTGTTCAAGCTGATCGAACAACGCGCCGGGCACTGGCTGGCCATGGAAGTGGAAGAGACCAAGATTCAGCTGACACAGACCGATAACCGTCACTTGCTGATGGACCGTATCGAACCGGGATTGAGCGTGGACCTTGGTCGGGCAATGTTCGAGGCGGCGATCGATGCGCAGCTTGAGCGGGTTCGCAACAGCGTGACTCAACTGCTGAGTCAGGCAGGCGTGGGCGTCGAGCAGGTAAATACGGTGTTCTTCACGGGCGGCTCAAGCGGCATTCCGGCACTGCGCAACAGCGTATCGGCGATGCTGCCGAATGCGCGTCATGTGGAAGGCAACATCTTCGGCAGCATCGGCAGCGGGCTGGCGATTGAAGCGAAGAAGCGTTACGGCTGAGGCGGGTCGCCGATCGCCACCGCGCTAAACCAGCCCTTCCTTCTGCAATTCACTCTTCAGGTACGCGTAGTAAATCGGTCCTGCCACCACGCCTGGCAGGCCGAACGCGGCTTCGAACAACAGCATCGCCAGCAGCAGTTCCCATGACTTGGCGTTGATCTGTCCTCCCACGATCCGCGCATTCAGGAAGTACTCGACCTTGTGAATCACGATCAGGTAACCCAGCGCCGCCAGTGCGACCCAGATCGAGATCGACATACCGACGATAAAGATCAGCGTGTTGGACATCAGATTACCCACCACCGGCAATAGCCCGAGCAGGAAGGTCATGATGATCAGGGTCTTGGTCAGCGGCAGGTGAATGCCGCACAACGGCAGGACAATCGCGAGGAATACCGAAGTGAACGCCATGTTGAGCAGGGAGATCTTGATCTGGGCGAAGACAATGTTGCGGAACGCGCGGCTGACCAGATAAAGCCGGTCGAACAATGCCGAGGCCAGAGGCTTTCGGGTATGGACGTCGGAGATCCGCTGCAGAGCAATGATCGCGCCGAGAACCATACCAATCAGCATGGTCACGAACATATGCGCAGCGCCCTTGCCGATCAGTTGTAGCTCGCCGATATGTTTCTGCAGCCACTGGAACAGCGAGACCTGAAACTCGGCAGCGCTGGCGGGCAGGTAGGAATCAATGAACGGCGGAAGCTGACCACGGGCGCGGTCCACCAGAACCATGAACTTGTCCAGCGATGCACCCGGATTTTCGGCCTCATGCAGAACGAAGCTGATGGCGCCAGCGAAGATCAGGGTCAGCAGGCTGACGATAATGGTCCCCAGCAGTGCAACGGCCAGCCACCTGGCGCGTTCGCCAGAGATCAGCGTTTGCAGCTTGGGAGTCAGCATGTTGACCAGTTCGAAGACCAACAACCCGGCCAACAGACTCGGCAGCAGTTTGAAAGGCAATACCAACAGCAGACCGCCGAACACAAGAATCCAGCTGGCTATTAATACCTGACGCGCAGAAAACGTTGGCATAGACCCTCAAAGGGCAGCACGAAGAGGTGGGCAGTCTGCCAGCGTTCGCAGCCGAGAACCAGTCATCCGCAAGCCGGAAACAGCACAGCGCGAGCATCTATTCGATGGCCGGGGCGACAACGACGCGCAAGTGCAGCGTTTACTGCACTTGCGCTGCCAGTCTCAGCCGAAGCAAGGGGCCGGAAAATTATTTCTTCTTGAGACAATCGCTCATGAAAGTCTTGCGGGCATCGCCCTTGAGCGCCTGAGTGGAGGCCGTCGCGTTGCAGGTTTTCATCTTTTCCTGCTGAGTGGCCGCCGGAGCAGGCGTGGCTTTCAGGCACGTGCTCATGAACGCCTTGCGCTCGTCACCCTTGAGTGACTTGGCACTGGCGTCGGCGTTGCAGGTGGTCATCTTGTTCTGCTGCGCCGTCGCGGCAAAACCCTGGGTGGAAAACATCAGGCCAACGAGCAACAAAGCAATACCAGGTATCTTCATCGTTCGACTCTCCAGATCCGCTGTACCGATCGGTACAGACTGAAATCAGTGTAGCCAAGATGTTGCAAAACATGAGCAATCATCAGGCACCCCGATTGGCATTCATTTGAAACAGGCGGATAGTTGCGCCTCGTTCACCTGTCGGCTTTCCCATGCAATACGCGTTTCCACTGCTGACCATCTTCATCTGGTCCGTCAACACCGTCATCACCAAGGCGGCGTCTGAAGTCATCTTCCCGTCCGAAATCGGGTTCTATCGGTGGCTGCTGGCGGGGCTCCTGTTCACGCCCTTCATGCTTCTGCCCGTCTGGCGAAATCGCGCGGCGATCAGACCCTTGCTGGGCAAGATTGCGGTACTGGGCGCGCTGGGCATGGCGGTCTATCAAAGCCTGGCGTATTTCGCGGCGGGCATGACCACAGCCACCAACATGGGGATCATTCAGTCACTGGTGCCGGTAATGGCACTGGGGCTGTCGATAGCCTGCCTGGGCACGCGACTGACCTGGGGCGCATTGCTCGGTGCCATGATCTCTTTCGCAGGCGTAATAGTGGTGGTCGCCGCAGGCAACCTGACAGGGCTCATCGAGCAGGGGATGAACCGGGGTGATGCCATCGTGCTGTTCGCTGCTGCGGCCTATGCGCTGTACAGCATGCTGTTGAAAAAGTGGCAGTTGCGCCTGCCCCCGCTGCACTTGCTGTACATGCAAATTCTGGTGGCGATTGTGGTGCTGTTTCCGTTGTTCATTCTGTCGCCGCGAACCGGCCTGAATGCGAGCAATATTCCACTGGTGCTGTATGCCGCCATTCCCACGTCCATGCTGGCGCCCTGGCTGTGGATGACCTCGATCATGCGCCTGGGGCCGAGCCGCACCACGCTGTTCTTCAACCTGATGCCAATCGCCACGGCATTGATTGCTGCCGTGGCGCTTGGCGAACAACTGGCGCTTTATCACCTGTACGGCGGCGCATTGACCCTGTGCGGCGTGATCCTCGCGGAACGCTGGAAAACCCCGCTACAGTTCAGGAAAGGCTAGGCCGTCGCGCTGCCCTCACCGCCCTCCACACTATGGATCGACACGTCCGTGATACCAGCAGCGTGGGGCATGCCGCCTTCCGGGAGGTCATCCAGCTCTACGTCGTGTTTCAGCGCCAGTTCATGCACGATTTCAATGATCGGCACGTCCAGGTCCTCGATGACATCCACATGGTGCTCACCCAGCAGGGTGTACTCGATTTCATACAGTTCTTTATCGCCCATCGCATCACTTCCTGGCCGTCATGTTCGAACGGCTGATTACGAATTACTGCCTGATTGAGTTAAAGGCCGGCAGCCTTGAGGCGCGCGGCGTGTTCCATGAACAGGCGTACAGGATCTGCGCCTTTGCCCACCAGCCCGAAGGTCTGGTTGACGATGTCAAAATGGTCGAGCGGAAAGTCATCCCCGATGACCGTGCCCAGGTGCGAGCTGAAACGCCCGACCATGCCATCAGATTGACCTCGCTCTTTCCTGAACGTGCGAGCGAATATTCGACAGGTCACGTTGGTGCCATCAATCAGGTTGCGTCCGCGATTGGTCACGCCCGGTTTGAGGATCCCGGACCAGGAGTAATAGCGCACACCCTCCACCAGCTCTGCACCGCTTCCACCCCACACTTCGGGCAACCCCTGAGGATACTGCCTGTTGAACAGCGCAACCCCGGTGGTGGTCAGGGACTGATGCGAGGCGGTGATGTCCATCGGCAATTTCGGCCCGCGGTAGCCGGTTTCGAACGCGACAATCGCCCAGGCCAGCAGGCCTATCACCGCATTGACGACGCGCCCGCCCAGCGTCCCCGGCGGAAAGTGCCGCTCCAGATAATCCGCCAGCTCGGAACCATAATTGGGGCCGGCCACGGAGGTGACCGATGCGACCAGATCGGGACGCCTGGCCGCCACGTAACGTACAGTCAGCGCTCCCTGGCTATGGCCGATCAGGTTGACCTTGGCCACGCCGGTCTCCCGGACAGTCTGCTCGATGACCTTGAGCAACTGCTCGCCGCGTATTTCTGTCGAGTTGACCCCGGACACCATGACCGGTATGACGGTCGCTCCGCCGCGTTCAAGCGCTTTCACGATGCCGAACCAGTAGGGATACACCAGTAACCGCACAAACCCTAACAAGCCCGGTACCAGCAACAATGGATAACGCGTCGCCTGTTCTTGCGCCATGTTGATCTCCTTGTGCTGAAACGAGTTGATTAAGCCTTTTCAACCTTAGCGGTGTTTTTCGACAAGGCAGAACAACACGACCACCCGAGGTACTGCCTAATCGCCATCTTTTTTTCGAACTCTTGCGCACCTCCCTTGCTCCAAGCTGCAACGGGCCAAGACCGGCTCTGACATGTGGAGCAATAAAGATGTACAACAAAATCCTCGCAGCAACCTTTGTACTGGCGGCAATGGCTGGCTGCAGCAACACAACCGTGCAGAACCCGGTGGACTACGTCACCTACCGCAACGAGCCACTGGTCAAGCAGGTCGAAAACGGCATGACCCGCCAACAGGTCCTGACCATCGGCGGTGAGCCCTCGTCGACCATCGACCGCAAGGTCAACACCGGCACGTGCAACAACTACGTGATGGCCAAAGACGGTCACAAACAGGTCTACCACGTCAGCTTCAACAGCGACGGCCGCGTGACCAACAAGGGATTCATGACGTGCGAACAGCGCGAAGCGAACGAACGCGCGATGTAATACCGATCTGAAACGAAAAAGCCCGATGCGTGATGCATCGGGCTTTTTCATGGGCGTTATTCGTATAAACGTCAGAACACCAGCTTGAACAACGCAATCACCACGATCAGGCCGATCAGAAAAATGATGCCGACGGTGCTTCCCAGAAACTTGAGCATGTGAATCTCCACGATTGAATAGGTCTCAAGGTTCGGACCGCGCCGGAACGCGCTCGTTTCTTATATTTTTTACAGGGCTGGCAAACCATGAAACGTGCGAAATCCGATAAAACTTTCTCGCTGTTCATCACTCACAACCCTTGATGATCTTGCCGGGCAACACACAGAGCGAGACACAAAACCTGATGAACCTGGAGATAACCCATGATTTCTGCACCACAGCTATCCGATGTAAGCAGCCTGCGCCAGCGTGCGCGCCAGAACGTTGAGAATGGTGCGGTCACTGAAGGCTACAACGCCGATCGCGAGACGGTCCTGCGTCTGCTCAATGAGTCGCTGGCAACCGAACTGGTCTGCGTATTGCGCTACAAGCGTCACTACTACATGGCGACCGGCTTGAAGGCCAGTGTCGCGGCGTCCGAGTTTCTGGAGCACGCACAGCAGGAAGCCGAGCACGCCGACAAGCTGGCAGAGCGTATCGTGCAACTGGGCGGCGAGCCGGAGTTCAACCCCGACACCCTGTCGAAAAATTCCCACGCGCAGTACGTGGCAGGCAACACCCTCAAGGAAATGGTTTACGAAGACCTGGTCGCCGAGCGCATTGCGGTCGACAGCTATCGTGAAATCATTCAGTACATCGGTGACAGCGACCCGACTACCCGCCGCATTTTCGAAGAAATCCTCGCGCAGGAAGAAGAGCACGCCGACGACATGGCGGACATCCTGAACGACCTGTGATACGGCACTGAAAGCAAAAGCCAGGAGAGTTATCCTGGCTTTTTTATGGGCGTTGGTTTGTTCGCAACGGAGCATGAGGAACGATCACTGATCGTGCTTATGCTCCGCCTGGGCATAAAGCCCGTGACGCTCTGCGTCAGACCTCTCAGGCCAGACGCAGGCGCTTACTTAACGGTCTTCGGCGCCTTGCCTGAACGCATCTGCTCAAGCAACGGACCACACTGGTTCTGCTCACTGTCGCCCGTCGCAACCAGCGCCAGCAGCCCGGCCGCGGGCCCGATCGTCGCGCCCAGCAGGACCATCCCTGCGCCACGCAGCAACAGCGGACCGGACTGCACGCCTGCATTGGGCCGGACAAACGGGCCGTTGACGTACAGCGGGGAACGTAGCGAGAACACACGGAAGCCCTTGGACTCGGGGTTGATCTGCAGGTCCAGTTGCTCGGTCTTCATGTTAGCCGTGCCGCTGATATAGATGATCGCGTTCTCGGTATCGAACACAAACAGGCGACTGGTCGCCAGGCCATCCTTGATGCCGAAGTCGGACGCGGCGCAGTTGATCTTCACGTCCTTGTCGCCGAACAGTTTGCCGACCACATAGTTACCCACATTGAGCCCGGCGATTTCCATCAGGCCTCGGCTGATCGCACCGTCGTTGACCAGCATCTTCATTTCGCCATTGGCAGTACCCAGCAGCGCCGCAATCGAGTTGCCGCGACCTGTGATATCCGCATCGCCGTTCAGCTCACCAAAGCTGGTCTTCATCGGCTCGAACGTCGGGAACAACTGCTTGAGCTTGAAGTTGCGCGCCGACAGCTTCGCTCTACCCAGCAACGGCTTGTCACGTCCGTCGAGACGAATGTCCGCGTCCAGTTTGCCGCCCGCCACGCCAAAGCGCAGCGGCTCCAGACTGAGCTGACCGTCGTTCAGGATCAGATGTGTATAAAGGTCGGTGAACGGCAGGTCCGGGCTCTGGACGATTCGTTTGCCCGTGAACTCGACATCCGCATCCATCGCTCGCCAGCGGTCGGTCTGAAATTCCTCGACCGGCAGCACCTTGCCGGACGGCTGCTTGCTCTCGCCGCCACGTTTTTTCTGAGCCGCGTTCGAGTCGGCACCGATGAGCGGCGCCAGATCGCTGAACAGCAGTTGATCGGACACCAGCACACCCGTCAGCCTGGGCCGCGGCTGACTGGCGACATAGCCCAGATCACCGTGAATATCGCTTTTGCCAATCTTGCCGTTGAATTTCTCGTAACTGAAACTGGCGCCCGCTGGGTCATGCAGTTTGGCGATCAGGCGCCCGTCCGTTGAATAGGCGGGCGAGTCCGGCAACGTAACGCCGGTCAGCGGGTACAGGTTGCTCAGGCTGGCACCGGACAGTTTCAGGCGCAGGTCCAGCGCGCCGAGGTTCTGGGGGTCGGTCACGGTTCCGGCGATCACCACATGGGTATCGCCCACCGTTACATCAGCCTGCACCGGAAATGGCTGGGTGGCGTCCTTCAACGCCAACAGGCCGCCGATCTTGCCAGTGCCGTTGAGTTGCTGGCCGTGGTACTGACCTTTGACGGCCAGACCAAATGCGTAGTCCTGTGGCACCGCGCCTTTATCCTGGGCCTTCTTCGCCTCCTTGCTGCCGACGATTTCGCCAAACGGGATCGGCTTTCCAAGCATGTCGATCACCACGTCCAGCTGGGTGTTCAGGGTCTGATCGTTGAAACCCACCAGCCCCTTGTCGAACTTGATGGCACCGATGTCCACTTCCCATTTCGACGGTTCGGCATTGGGGTCGGACTTGGGCAGATCGAACACCCAGTTGGCGCGACCATCGGCCAGACGCTCCAGCTTCGCTTCGGGCCCGGTCAGGTCGATGCGCGGAATGACTACATGCTGCGCCAGCAGTGGCAGCAGCGACAGGCGAAACTCCACCTGCTTGAGCGTGACCATTTGCGGCTGTTTCGACCACTCGGGGTTACCCAGAGTCAGGTCGTCGGCCACAAAATGCGGTGAGGGTACCCATGCGCGCCAGCCACCCAATTCAGGTTCGCGCGACCAGCGCACTTCCAGATTGCCATTAATGGCGAACGGGCGGTGCAGCGCTTCGCTGACTTTTTCATTGAGGATGGGTTTGATGCGGTTCCAGTCGAAAGTGACAATCACAATGACCAACACGGCCAGTACCACCAGCAAAGTGGCACCTGTCCACGCGAAAATCCTACGGCTGCGCGTCATGCATGACTCTCCAGAAAACAGTGCCCCTGCCTTGGTGCACTGAATACGACATGCCCGTTCGACTGATAAAAGCGCCGAGGGTTTGATCCGTTTGGGCAAATAAGCCAACGGCCTGTGAAAGCCCTTGGTACGACTCAATCATTTTGGTTGATTCCCACCATCATCTTTATGAACTTCTTTACATACAGGCCCGGCGTCATAGTGCACGCCTACACCATCTTCCGCTCTTTCGAGGAGCACAGCCATGAAACCCCATCTGTTACTGAGCCTGTTTCTGTCCATCTTTGCCGCCAATGCCTACGCCACCCCGGTGCAGGAGCGTGAGCAGCGCCTGGTTGAAAACGGCCCTGACCGTCTGGTGCAGCAGTATCAGCGCGTCTGATACGTCAGCCATTTGAAAAAGCCTTTCGACGCAGGCAAAGCGCATTTGTTAAAGTGCGACGCAGTCTTTATCCAGAACCGTTTGAGCCATGCTGCCCCGCGCCGAACAGAAACAACAGACCCGAAGAGCCTTGCTGGACGCCGCCCACCAGTTGATGGAGAGCGGGCGCGGATTCGGCAGCCTCAGCCTGCGCGAAGTCGCCCGCACGGCAGGCATTGTGCCGACCGGCTTCTATCGTCACTTCGAGGACATGGATCAACTGGGTCTGGTGCTGGTCAGCGAGGTCGGTCAGACCTTTCGCGAAACCATCCGCCTGGTGCGGCACAACGAGTTCGCCATGGGTGGGCTGATTCGTGCGTCGGTGAAGATCTTTCTGGAGCGTGTGGCAGCCAATCGCTCGCAGTTCCTTTTTCTGGCACGTGAACAATACGGCGGCTCGCTCAAGGTGCGTCAGGCACTGGGGGCATTGCGCGAAGGCATCAGCGCCGACCTGACCGCTGACTTGGCCAAAATGCCCAAATGGAAGCATTTGAACGCTGAATCACTGTCGATCATTGCCGACCTTGTAGTCAAAAGCGTGTTCGCCATGCTGCCCGAACTGATCGACCCGCCCCCCGCCTCGCTCGCCCCGCACCTCACGCCACAAGCCAAGATTACCCAGCAACTGCGCTTCATCTTCATCGGCGCACGGCACTGGCGTGGTTTGGGCAGTCATGAGTGATCAATGAGCGTCTGATCGCTGATGACCGTTGCGCGTCCCGGCGTGCGCTGCAACACATACCGTCAGATTTGCGCCCCTCGAAATCGCCCCATATTGAGGCATCCATAGCGTAGCGCACCAAAAAAGCACACCGCCTGCAATCGACAAGTCTATTCCGTCAGCCTTTTCCCACGCACTGCACTGTTGGCAAGCCCCTTGCTCTGCTTTGAGGCATCGCAATTGGCTGGAAGCTATCTGATGCTGGTGATTCACAACCGAATCGAACCTCAGGCCGAATGGGCCGCCGAACTTCATTTGAATTTCGAGGCGCGCAGCAAGAGCCGTCTGCGCTGCTTCAGTGCAGAAAATGAAGATGTCGGGCTGTTCCTGCAACGCGGACAACCTCCTCTGCGCGATGGCGAGTTTCTTCAGGCCGAAGACGGTCGCATCGTGCGCGTCTGCGCCCGTCCCGAAAAACTGATGCACGTGACCTGCAGCAGCACCTTCGAGCTGACCCGCGCGGCGTATCACTTGGGCAATCGCCACGTGGCCCTGCAAGTGGGCGACGGCTGGCTGCGGCTGCTCGACGATTACGTACTCAAGGCCATGCTCGATCAACTGGGGGCCACCACCGAAACCATCGAAGCGCCGTTCCAGCCGGAGCATGGTGCCTATGGCGGCGGACACCATCACTCACGCGCCGGCGAAGAGGATTTCAATTATCCACCGCGCATGCACCAGTTCGGCGTGCGCACGTGAACAGCGCCTGGGCGCTTTTGCGTCTGGCCAGTCCGCAGTTGCCGATTGGCGGCTACAGCTATTCGCAAGGGCTGGAGATGGCGGTTGAACAGTCCATCGTGACCAATCCGCAGACAGCTGCCCGCTGGATCGGCGATCAGTTGCTGCTCAACCTCGCACGTTTCGAAGCACCGCTGCTGCTGGCGCACTGTCAGGCGGCAGCCGACGAAGACTGGGGGCAGTTGCTGCAACTCAGTGAGCAACATCGCGCCAGCCGGGAAACCCGCGAGCTGCATCTGGAAAGCCGGCAGATGGGTTATTCCCTGCAACAGCTGCTTAACGGGCTGCCGGAGCTGGACCGTGACGCCCGGCGCTTTCTGGAACAGACCTGTGAGCCGCACCTGGCACTCGGCTGGGCGCTGGCCGCCCGCGCCTGGCAGATCAGCCCGCAGGATGCGCTGGCCGCCTGGCTCTGGAGCTGGCTGGAAAATCAGTTGGCGGTGCTGATGAAGACACTGCCGCTGGGCCAGCAGGCTGCACAGCGTCTGACCAGTGAGCTGTTGCCGCTGTTGCAGCAGGCGCAGGCCAACGCCACTGAACAAGACATCCATCATTGCGGCAGTGCGGCCTTCGGCCTGTCACTGGCGAGCATGGCCCACGAACGTCAATACAGCCGGTTATTCCGGTCCTGACAAGTACCTCTGGAGAACTCAATGAACAGCCAACCCCTGCGTGTCGGCATTGGTGGCCCGGTCGGCTCCGGCAAGACGGCCCTGACTCTGGCGCTGTGCCTGGCATTGCGTGATCGCTATAACCTGGCGGTCGTGACCAACGATATCTATACCCGCGAAGACGCAGACTTTCTGGTGCGTAATGAAGCGCTGGCGCCCGAGCGCATCATCGGCGTGGAAACCGGCGGCTGTCCGCACACCGCGATTCGTGAGGACGCTTCGATCAATCTGGAAGCCGTTGACCAGCTCAACCGCCGCTTCGAAGGGCTGGATTTGATCATCGTCGAATCCGGTGGCGACAACCTGTCCGCCACCTTCAGCCCGGAGCTGTCCGACCTGACCCTTTACGTGATTGACGTTTCCGCGGGCGACAAGCTGCCACGCAAGGGCGGTCCGGGCATCTGCAAATCCGATCTGCTGGTCATCAACAAGATCGACCTCGCGCCGCTGGTAGGCGCCTCGCTGGAGATGATGGACAGCGACACACGCCGGATGCGCGGTGAAAAACCGTTCGTCTTCAGCAACCAGAAAACCGGCCAGGGTCTGGAACAGATCATTGCCTTCATTGAACGCCAGGGCCTGCTGAACGCGGCCGCCTGATCCCACGAAAAGGAAACCCTCGATGAACTACAAAAAAGTCCTCGGCGCCCTCGCCCTGCTGCTGGTCCCGACCTTGGCACTGGCGCATCCCGGCCATGGCGACAACGGCCTGATCGCCGGTATCAGTCACCCGATTGGCGGTCTTGATCACTTTCTGGCGATGCTCGCTGTCGGTCTGTGGGCCGCGCAGCAACAAGGTTCCGCGCGCTGGGCTCTGCCCTGCACCTTCGTAGGCACCATGCTGATCGGCGGAGTGCTCGGTTTCGAAGGTTTGAACCTGCCTGCGCTGGAAAGCGGTATTGCGGCATCGGTATTGGCGCTGGGTCTGGCGGTCGCACTTGTCATTCGTCCACCATTGGCTCTGGCCGTTGCCGCGACCGCGATGTTTGCACTGTTCCACGGCGTGGCACATGGCCTTGAGCTGCCGGAAATGTCCAGCCCATGGGCCTACGCTGCCGGTTTCGTTGCCGCCACCGCAGCGCTGCATGCCGCTGGCTACGCGGTTGTACGCGTACTGCCGCAAGCCGCAGCACCGCTGGTGCGCCTGGCCGGTGCCGCGTCTGCCGCAACAGGTGTCTGGCTGCTGGCAGGCTGAACATACATTCCGTAAGCGGCTGTGAGATCGCGCTGTTTCAGGATCATCGAACAGTGAGGCGGCTTGCCGACGATAGCGTCAGGCCTGGCAGTGATGGGCCAACTGAAAAACGCATCGCCGGCAAGCCGCCTCCCACACGCTTTGCGTTTACCCGGAAACACTTGTGGATAACCATGAGCGCGATGTATCGGGCGATCAAAGGCTCATCGAGACTTGCCCGGCAATCCTGCTAACATGTCGCGCATCTCGATTCAGCCGCGACGACAGCCGATGCCCCATGCTTCCAGCTCTGCCCCCACGCCTGACATGACCTCGGTCTTCGCCGCCCTGCAGGCGCACTTTCTGAAGGTGATCGTGCCGCTCTGGCAAGGCCCTGGCTGGAATGCACAACTGGCACTGCCCTATGAAGCGCTCGACGCACACCACCAACCGCTGCCACCCAAGCGCTATCGAGCGATGGCCTGTGCACGGCAGCTGTTTCTGTTTTCCAGCCTGATCGATCACCCCGAGACACCGGAAGCCGCCGTGCGCGCCGGAGCACTGTTTCGTTCGCTGCAGCAGCACTTCCACGATGGCGAGCATGGCGGCTGGTTCTACAGCATCGATCCACAGGGCAAACCGCTGGATCGACGCAAGGATCTCTACACCCACGCTTTTATTATCTTTGCCTGCGCTCACTACTGGGCGAAGTCGAAGGACCCGCTCGCAGAATCGGTGCTCAACGCAGCGCTCAATGTCGTTGCCGAGCGCTTTGCCGACGGCAAAGGCTTGTACGAAGCGCAACTGGATGAAGACTGGTCCACGCTCGGCACCGGCCCGTTGCAGAACCCGTTGATGCACCTGGCAGAAGCCTTTCTGGCGACACTGTCCGTACGCGCCGACCCGATGACACAGGCGGCGATGGACGCGCTGGCCGTCGGCATGCAGCAGCGCTTTGTGGATAAAACCACGGGCGTGATGCTGGAGAAGCCGCTGGGCGCTGTGGATAACTGGTATGAGCCTGGCCACCAGTTCGAGTGGTTCTTCCTGCTGGAATCGTCACCCGAGATGCACGGCAGGCCGCTGCATCACTCCATGACCCGCGCGTTCGACCATGCGCAGGCACAAGGCGTGGATTCGCAGAACGGGGCTGTTACGGCGACCTTGACGCTGGATGGCACGGTGCAGGACAGCACCCAGCGGATCTGGGCGCAGGCTGAATACCTGCGAGCGATGGCGTTGCGGCCGGAATGCGAGTCAGCACTGAGCCAGCAATTACTCGACTTCGAGCGACGCTTCCTGCATGCGAGCGGCTGGAACGAGTGCGTCGATACCGATGGCACCGTAAGTCGCAGCGACATGCCGTCGACCACGCCCTACCATCTGGCTACCTGCTACATCGGGCTGGCGGACTATCTGGAGAACCGCTTTGTTACGGCTTTCCCGCCGCCCACGCCCGATAAAGACTGATCAGCCGCGATTACGGTCGATCGCAAAGCCTGCCCAGGTCTGGCTGACCGGCATCAGTTCCAGGCTGTTGATGTTGACGTGAGCCGGTGTGTTCATGATCCAGAAGATCGTATCGGCAATGTCCTGCGGCTGGATCGGCTCTGCACCGGCGTAGGTCGCATCGTACTTGGCCTGATCACCACCGAAACGTACCAGCGAGAACTCGCTTTCGCACAATCCAGGCTCCAGGTTGGTCACGCGCACGCCAGTGCCGATCAGGTCGTTGCGCAGGTTGAGCGAGAACTGCCCGACGAACGCCTTGGTGCCGCCGTACACGTTGCCGCCCGGATACGGATAGTTGCCAGCGACCGAGCCCAGATTGACGATGCTGGCACCGCGCCCGTGAGCGATCAGGCGCGGCAGCAGCAGGCGTGTGGTGTAGACCAGACCTTTGACGTTGGTGTCGATCATGGTGTCCCAATCGTCCAGATCGCACTTGGGTGCCGGATCGATGCCCAGCGCCAGGCCTGCGTTGTTGATCAGGCCCTGAATCGTGGCGAACTCTTCCGGCAGTTCGGCAATGGCGCTTTCCATGGCCGCACGATCACGCACGTCCAGTACCACCGTATGAACCCTGGTCTGCTTCGACAACTCGGCGCTCAGCGCGTCCAGACGGTCCTTACGGCGGCCGGTCAGCACCAGCGACCAGCCGGCTTCAGCGAAACGACGCGCGCATGCCTCGCCAAACCCGGAAGTAGCGCCTGTAATAAATACGGTTGAAGTCATCTCGTTCTCCTGACATGGCGCAGCCTGTTGCTCGATAAAGCGGCGCAGCCTGTTAATAAGTAAAGCGAAAAAAGAAAGCATGCCTTTCACGAACGCTCTGGATCAAGCCTGGGGATAAATCACAGCATGCAGCCAGCGAGCTGTACAAAAAACATACAACCCAAGCAAAGCCATACACGGTAAGGCCTGCAGCCAGTTTTGCCCACGTTATCCACAGTCAGACCCACAAAATCGGGGGGCAACTCTGAATCGCTGAATCACCCGCAGACCGTGGCCTGTAGCGATGCGTGCAAAGTTTTCTCCTTGACTTTGATCCGCAGGGCAGATGAAGGATGACAGTTCTGTGAATGCATGATGGCCTACAGCCCAGCGCCCATGCCGCCTACCCCACTCTTTCCAATGCTTGCCCACAGAGTTATCCACAGGTTGAACAGGCCAATAACCTGTATGAACAAACAGCCCCTAGACAGTTGACAAACGCCCGGAACGAACGCTGAAAACCTACTGTACGAATTTTGAACACCTCGCTGTAACCCTTACGCATAAAGGCTTGCAGCTAAATACTCCCAAGTTATTAACAGTCGGATCCACAGTAAACCTGAACAAGTCGAAAGCGTGACAAAACAACCGTTTGCAGCGGTTTTATGTCGCAGTTCGAAGGTCCGTCAAAATTGTTTTCCACAATTCTGAAAAACGACGCCCCGGGTGAAAACCACCCGGGGCGCACGGTTGAAACAGCACAGGTTGCCAAACCGTCAGTGCCCGCCCAGATAAGCGTTCCTGACCTCCTCATTGACCAGCAATTCCTGGCCGGTGCCGGACAGGCGGATCTCGCCGTTGACCATCACGTAAGCGCGATCGGACAGTTTGAGGGCGTGGTTGGCGTTCTGCTCGACCAGAAAGATGGTCATGCCGGTCGCCGCCAGCTCACGCAGGGTGGCGAATATCTGCTTCACGATGATCGGCGCCAGCCCCAGGCTCGGCTCGTCGAGCAACAGCAGTTTTGGACGGCTCATCAATGCACGGGCAATGGCCAGCATCTGCTGCTCGCCACCGGACATGGTCATGGCGCGCTGGTTACGACGCTCCTTGAGGCGCGGAAACAGGTCGAACATGCGCTGCATGTCTTCAGCCGAGTGTTTGTCGCCAATCGGGATGGTGCCCATCATCAGGTTTTCCTCGACCGACATGTCGGGAAACACTCGCCGTCCTTCCGGAGACTGTGCAATGCCGTTGGAGGCAATGTAGTGCGACGACTTCTGGGTGATGTCGGTGCCCTGATAGATGATCTGCCCGCTGGCCGCACGCGGCTGACCGAAGATCGACATCAGCAGCGTCGACTTGCCCGCGCCATTGGAGCCGATCAGGCTGACCGTCTCGCCTTCGTCGATGTGCAGCGATACCTTCTTGAGGGCCTGGATCGGGCCGTAAAACACATCGATCTCTTTCAGTTCGAGGATCGGCTTGCTCATACCAACTCCTCTTCATCAGCGCCCAGATACGCAGCGATCACTTTCGGATCGTTGCGGATCTGCTCCGGTCCGCCGGCAGCAATCACGTTGCCGTGGTCCAGCACCACAATGTCATCGGAAATACCCATCACCATGCCCATGTCGTGCTCGATGAGCACAACGGTCATGTCATGCTCATCGCGCAGCAGGCGGATCATGCCGCTCAGGGCTTCGGTTTCCTGCGGGTTAAGGCCTGCGGCGGGTTCATCAAGGCAGATCACCTGCGGACGCGTGCACATGGCCCTGGCGATTTCCAGGCGGCGTTGCTGCCCGTAGGACAGCTCACCGGCCAGGCGATTGGCGCAATCCACCAGATCCACGACTTCCAGCCAGTAAAACGCAGTGTTGAGCGCGTCTTCCTCGGCCTTGCGGTAGCCACGGGTGTTGAGGATACCGCTGATCAGGCTGCGATTGACCCACATGTGCTGGGCGACCAGCAGGTTTTCGACCACCGACATTTCCTTGAACAGGCGAATGTTCTGGAAAGTCCGTGCCAGACCTGCGCGGTTGACCAGGTGAGTGCCGCCGAACATCTTGTAGTACACGCGGCTCAGGAAGCTTTTCGGCGACACGAAGTCGCTGCCCTTGAACGGCTCGCCCAGCAACTTGATGACGTTGGTGGTCCTGTCGCGGGTATGCAGTTCGATACGGCCGCCTGTGGCCTTGTAGAAACCGGTCAGGCAGTTGAACACGGTGGTCTTGCCCGCGCCGTTGGGGCCGATCAGGGCGAAGATCGAATTGCGGCGCACCTTGAGGCTCACGTCGCTGAGGGCCTTGATGCCGCCGAAATGCATCATCAGGTGCTCGACGGAAAGAATCACTTCATTGCTCATTGCGTGGCCCCTCCCTTGACCAGCGCACCCTTGCGCGGAACCACACCGGTGCGGCTGATACGGATCAGGCCGCGAGGTCGCCAGATCATCATCAACACCATCAGAACCCCGAAAAGCAGCACGCGGTACTCAGAGAAGCTGCGCAGCAGCTCGGGCGCAACGGTCAGCACGAAGGCTGCAATCACCACACCCACTGTCGACCCCATGCCGCCGAGCACGACGATGGCCAGAATCAGCGCCGATTCGAAAAAGGTGAATGAGGTCGGATTGACGAAGCCCTGATAGCTGGCGAAGAACACACCTGCAAGACCCGCTGTCGATGCACCGATGGTGAACGCCGAGAGCTTGACCAGCACATGATTGAGACCCATCGAGCGACAGGCGATTTCGTCCTCTCGCAGCGCTTCCCACGCACGACCGATCGGCATGCGGGTCAGGCGATGCTTGACGAACAGTACGGCCAGCACCACGAGGAACAGCACGGTGTAGATGAACAGGAATTTGAGGTCCGGATTGTAATCGAAGCCGAAATACTCATGGATCGGAACCCCGCCATCCCTTGCACGCCGCCCGAATTCCAGACCGAAAAACGTGGGCGACGGCACCGGCACACCGTTCGGGCCGCCAGTGAACGACAGCCAGTTGTTAAGCACCAGACGAATGATCTCCCCGAAGCCGAGCGTCACGATGGCCAGATAGTCGCCATGCATGCGCAGCACCGGAAAGCCCAGGATGCAGCCAGCCAGCGCCGCCGCAATGGCCGCCAGCGGCAGCGCCGACCAGAATCCCAGCCCGAGGTACTGATAGCCCAGCGCAAGACCGTAGGCGCCGATGGCATAGAACGCCACGTAACCCAGATCGAGCAACCCGGCCAGACCAACCACGATGTTCAGGCCCAGCCCCAGCAGCACATAGATCAGCCCCAGAATGACCACGGTCAGGAGGTACTTGTTGGCGAAGATCGGGAACACGATGGCGATCACGATCAGCACCGGAATGATCCAGTACAGGCTCGACTTGTGATCGGGCTTGAGCACATGCACACCCGACCCCGAGCTCTCGAAACTCTGGGAAATACGAACACCTCTGGGCGTCTGCAGAAACAGACTCATCAGAAAGCGCCCGAGCATGACAATTGCCACCAGCCAGGCCACACGGGTCGGCTGCAAGTTGAAGCTATAGCCATCGAGCACGATGCCGACGATAGGGCCGAACACGATCAGCGCCAGCAATCCCGCGATCACGGCGTCGATCAGGCTTTTATTGATATCAACAGGTTTAGCGATAGGAGCAGACATACTTATACCTTCGCCACGAGTGGGCGACCCAGCAGGCCTTGGGGACGGAAGATCAGGATCAACACCAGCAGGCCGAAACTGAACACGTCTTTGTAGTCGGAATTGATCAGACCGGCGAACTGCGACTCGGCAACTCCCAGAATCAAACCGCCGAGCATCGCGCCAGGCAGCGAGCCGATCCCGCCCAGTACGGCGGCAGTAAATGCCTTGATGCCGATCACGAAGCCTGCGTAGAAGTCGAACGTGCCGTAGTTCATGGTGATCAGCACACCCGCCAGTGCCGCCATGGCCGCGCCAATGATGAACACGTAGGAAATGACCCGGTCGGTGTTGATCCCCAGGATCGACGCCATCTTGCGGTCCTGCTGAGTGGCGCGACACATGCGGCCCAGCTTGGTGTATTTGATGATGTAGGTCAGCACGCCCATGCCGACGAAGGCGGCGATGAGGATGAAGATCTTGGTGTAGGTGATCTGTACGAAGCCGGTGCCGATCTCGAAGCGCCAGGCGCCTTCAAGCAGCGTCGGGACGCCCTGCTGCCGCGCACCCTGACTGATCTGCGCGTAGTTCTGCAGGATCAGCGAAATGCCGATCGCGCTGATCAGCGGCGCCAGTCGGGTCGAGTTGCGCAGCGGCTTGTAGGCCACACGTTCGATGACAAAACCGTAGACGCCCGTTACCACAATGGTAAAGATCAGCGTCCCCAGGATCAGGAATGGAAAGGATTCCAGTCCGAAGAAAGACAGTACCGCCAGGCCGATTGCAGCCAGGTAGGCGGAAATCATGTACACGTCGCCGTGAGCGAAGTTGATCATGCCGATGATGCCGTAAACCATCGTGTAGCCGATGGCTATAAGACCGTAGACCGACCCGAGTGTCAGTCCGTTGATCATTTGCTGCAGGAAGATACCGTCCATCACGCACGCTCACACACTTGAAAGGCAGCTCAGCATTCCGCACGCCGAGCCCTTGTGAGGCGCGACGAACAGGTCCGAAAGCAACAGAATCATGCAGGCCCGCTCATGGGCGAGCCCATCCACCTGTCAGCCGGCACTCACCCTGGGCGAGTGCGGCTGGCGAGGGTCCGGCTTATTTCTGTTTTTCAAGCTGGTGGTATTTACCGTCCTTGTCCCACTGGTAAACCACGTAGTCGGAGACTTTCAGGTCACCCTTGCTGTCCCAGGCCTTCTCGCCCATGACGGTCTTGACCGGGTGGGCCTTGAGCCATTCAGCCGCCTTGTCGCCCTTGTTGACCTTGGCGCCATTGAAGCCGGCAGCCAGTGCCTGAATCGAAGCGTACGCGTACAGGGTGTAGCCTTCAGGCTCGGTGCCGCCTTTACGGAACTGTTCGACCACGGCCTTGCTGTCAGGCAGCATGCGCGGGTCGGCGCCGAAAGTCATGTAGACACCATCGACATATTGCTTGCCGCCTGCGGTGGTCACCAATTCGTCGGTCACGACGCCGTCATCGGACATGAACTTGATGTCTTTCAGGCCTTGTTCACGCAGTTGACGAACCAGAGGACCCGCTTCAGGGTGCAGGCCGCCAAAGTAGACAACGTCGGCACCTGTCGAACGGATTTTGGTGACCAGGGCACTGAAGTCTTTTTCGCCACGGGTCAGACCTTCATACAGAACCGGCGTCACGCCGCGCTTTTTAAGCTGGGTCTGTGTGGCATCCGCCAGCCCCTGGCCATAGGTGTCCTTGTCGTGGATGACGGCGATTTTCTTGCCTTTCAAGACGTCAACGATGTAATCACCCGCCACGACGCCCTGCTGATCGTCACGACCACACATGCGGAACATCTCTTTCAGGCCACGCTCGGTAACCTGCGGGTTGGTGGAACCAGGGGTGATGGCGATGACGCCCGCATCACTGTAGATCTCGGAAGCCGGAATGGTCGAAGACGAGCAGAAATGGCCCACAACGCCCACAATCTTGTCCTGATCCACAAGACGATTGGCAACAGCGACGGCCTGCTTGGGTTCACAGGCATCGTCACCCGCGACCAGAACGATCTTTTCCCCATTCACGCCGCCTGCAGCGTTGATCGCGTCGGCAGCGGCCTGCGCACCCTTCATGTACTGCTCACCAAACGCGGCATTGGCGCCAGTCATTGGCCCCGCCACGCCGATTTTCACGTCAGCCTGCGCCAACGAAGACACGCCCAACGCAGCAGCGACTGCAATTGTCAGAAAACCTTTCCTGTAAAACGTATGCGACATGAGTGGTGCTCCTGATTTTTTTAATTGGCACTGCGACTACGCCATTGCTGTGAGCAAGGGACGTGCCATCACTTTTTTATTCCGGAAAATGTCACGTTTGGCTTGTCATTCAATGACCTGATTTCATTGCCCACAGGCCGTGCAACCGCTCGAACCGTGAAAGGTGCAACCCACCACATGAAAGAGCAACCCAAGCCATTTACCCACAGCAACCCGCACATGGACCGACGTGCAACCCGCCTGTAACAACGTACGTCACCGAAGTGCACACGCCCGGTGCGCAAACGCTACGAGACGCACCATTTGAGGCTAGTGAATCTGGCGAAAAATGCAGTCATCAATCAGCTGCACTCTGGCAAATCACAGCCCTCTCCTGCGATGTTGCCGGCCGCGTAGTAATAACCGGCCTGCCGTCAGGCAACAAACGACCTTTATGCGAGATATCATTCCGATTATTCATGTACACACCCTGTCAGAGAGAAGCCCATTCATGCTCAACAAACGTCATCTGCCCTCGATCGCAGCGCTGCAATGTTTTGAGGCAGTGACCCGGCATTTGAGCTTCACCCGCGCCGCCGAAGAGCTCAACCTGACCCAAAGCGCGGTGAGCAAGCAGGTGGCGCAGCTTGAGGAACTGGTCCAGCACCTGTTGTTCCAGCGTGTGCGACGCAGGCTGCAACTGACGCCGGCCGGTTCGCTGTATCTGGCAGAGGTGCGCAAGATCCTCAATCAGGTCGAGATGTCCACGCACTTCCTGCGCTCCTACGGCGGGGAAACAGAGGTGCTGCGTGTCTCCACGCCCTCCACTTTCGGTGCACGATGGCTGGTGCCGCGCCTGAAAGGCTGGCGCCTGCGTCACCCGCACATCCATCTGGACCTGCTCAACGAGCAGGAGTCTGACGATCTGATCAAAGGCCGCTGCGACGTGTCGTTCTACTTCGGCCAGGCCGCAATACCTGGCGCAGAAAGTGTGAAGCTGTTCGGTGAAGAATTGATCCCGGTCTGCTCGCCCGACAGCCTGCCCGATGCGCCCTTTACCGACCCAAGACAACTGAGCGATCTGGTTCTGCTGCAGAACGCTTTCCGCCCGCAGGCCTGGCATGAGTGGTTCGAAAGTCAGGGCTATCAGACCGATCACAGTTACCACGGCCCGCGCTTTGAAACATTTTACATGTGCATCCGCGCAGCCCAGGTCGGCTGCGGCGTCGCGCTGCTGCCGCGCTTTCTGGTGGAGGAAGAACTGGCTGAGGGCAAGCTGGTGATTGCATGGGATTTCGCAATGCCCAGCACCAACAGCGCCTATTACCTGTCCTATCCGGAGCACACCGCCGACGTGCCCAAAATACGGGTTTTCCTGCAATGGATGCTCGAACAGTTGGATCAACCGGCCAGTTAAGGGCGACAATGCCCACCCAGCAGGCCGTGAGCTTTCCGTGGCGACACGACAGGAAGTCGCGAGCCCCCCCTGTTTTCCGGCTGCTCTGGAGACCCGAAACAATGAGCGAGAGCGCCTTCTCCAATCGCATCGTGCAGAGTCTGCTCGACACCGATTTCTACAAGCTGACCATGATGCAGGCCGTCCTGCACAACTACCCCAACGTCGACGTGGAATGGGAATTTCGCTGCCGCAACGGTGAAGACCTTCGCCCCTATCTTGACGAGATACGGCATCAGATCGAGCTACTGTGCGAGCTGTCGCTGAGCCCTGAGCATTTGGCATTCATGGAACGCATCACGTTCATGAAGCCCGACTTTCTGCGCTTTCTGGGCCTGTTCCGCTTCAACACCCGCTACGTGAAGACCAGCATCGAAAACGATGAGCTGTGCATCCGCCTGCACGGCCCGTGGCTGCATGTGATCATGTTCGAAGTGCCGTTGCTGGCGATCGTCAGCGAAGTGCGCAACCGGCATCGCTATCCGAAGATCCTGCTCAGTCAGGCCCGCGAACGGCTCTACGACAAGTTCGACTGGCTGAGCACCAACGCCACACCGGATGAGCTGGCTGAACTCAAGGTTGCGGATTTCGGTACGCGTAGGCGTTTTTCGTATCGTGTCCAGGAAGAAGTACTGGGGGTTCTCAAGAATGATTTTCCGGGGCAGTTCGTGGGCACCAGCAACGTGCATCTGGCGCGTCAACTCGACCTGAAACCGCTGGGCACCATGGCTCATGAATGGATCATGGCCCACCAGCAACTGGGGCCGCGCCTGATCGACAGTCAGATTGCCGCACTCGACTGCTGGGTACGCGAATACCGCGGACTGCTGGGCATTGCGCTGACTGACTGCATCACCACCGACGCCTTTCTGACCGACTTCGATCTGTACTTCGCCAAACTGTTCGATGGCTTGCGGCACGATTCGGGCGACCCGGTGAAGTGGGCCGAAAAATGCATCCTGCATTACCAGAAGCTGGGCATCGACCCGATGAGCAAGACGCTGGTGTTCTCGGACGGCCTGAACCTGCCCAAGGCGCTGGAGATATTCCGGGCACTGCGCGGGCGCATCAATGTCAGTTTTGGTATCGGCACCAATCTGACCGCAGACATCCCCGGCATCGCGCCCATGAACATGGTTCTGAAAATGACGGCCTGCGCCGGCCAGCCCGTGGCGAAGATTTCCGACGAGCCCGGCAAGGCGCAATGCAAGGATCCGAACTTCGTCGCCTACCTGCGACATGTGTTCAAGGTGCCGGACCTGCCGCTTTCTGATAAACCTGTTTGAGTTTGACTACTTACGAGGAGTGAATCATGCACGCCGTACAGCGCCAGATTGCTGAACAGCTCAAGGTCCAGCCACCGTTCGCGGACCAGAACGCCCTGGAAGCCGAAGTCGCCCGCCGCGTCGATTTCATCAAGCAGTGCCTGCAGAACGCCCGCCTCAAGAATCTGGTGCTGGGCATCAGCGGCGGCGTCGACTCGCTGACCGCGGGCCTGCTCGCCCAGCGCGCCGTCAAGGAACTGCGTGAGAGCACGGGCGACACGAGTTATCGCTTCGTCGCCGTGCGCCTGCCTTACATGGTGCAGGCCGATGAACACGAAGCGCAGGCATCAGTGGATTTCATCGAGCCGGACGAGCGCCATACCGTCAACATTGGCCCCAGCGTTAAAGCGCTCGCGGCTGAAGTGAAAGCGTTCGAAGGCCACCCTGCCAGTGCTGTGGATTTCGTGCTGGGCAACACCAAGGCGCGCATGCGGATGGTCGCTCAGTACACCATCGCCGGCGCTTATCAGGGTCTGGTGATCGGGACTGACCACGCAGCGGAAGCGGTGATGGGTTTCTTCACCAAGTTCGGCGACGGCGCTTGCGATCTGGCACCGCTCAGCGGGCTGGTAAAAAATCAGGTACGGGCCATTGCTCGCCACTTCGGCGCACCTGAATCACTGGTAGAGAAGGTGCCGACGGCAGACCTGGAAGACCTGTCCCCCGGCAAACCTGACGAGGCCTCGCATGGCGTGACTTACGCCGAGATCGACGCCTTCCTGCACGGCCAGCCGGTACGCGAAGAGGCGTTCAAAATCATTTGCGACACCTACGCCAAGACCCAGCACAAACGAGAACTGCCTTACGCGCCTTGACAGGCATCCACGACGAGCATGCCCATCGCTGCGCGTGGGCATGCATCCCGTGACGCTCTACGCCACATTCGAGAGCTGACGCGGAGGCGTTACCACGCAGGAGCGTGGGAACGATCATGGACACGGCGATCAATTACTTCAGCGTCACACTGCCCTTCATCATCGCGATGTGGCCGGGGAAGGTGCAGAAAAACTCATAGCTTTCGGCAGGGTCGAGCTTCGAGACATCGAATGTCACCGAGTCTTTCTCTCCAGCGCCGATGATTTTGGTGTGTGCGATCACCCGTGGGTCGCCTTCCTTGATGTAGTCGTTGTCGATTCCAACACTCATGCCGTCAGTGGTAACGCCTTGCGCATCGGCCTTTTTGCTCAATACCCAGTTATGCCCCATGACGTTCTTCGGCAGGCTGCCGGAGTGCGTCAGGTTGACGGTAAAGCTCTTGCAGCTTTTGTCGATCTCGATGGCTTTTTTGTCGTACATCATCTGATCGGTGGAGTCGATGGTGGTTGAGCATTCGGCCGCCAGCAGTTGACCACTGGCCAGCGTCAACAGGGAAATCGCTACAAGCTTGCGGATCATTTGAATCTCCAGGGCAGGTACGTCAGATTTAAAAGAGACGATTGAAAACAGAGCGTCGAACGGCGGCGGGGTTCCAATGACGCCTGCAAGGCGCACGAGCTATCGGTGCCATCGAAACAATCAAACAGCCAGACACGTAGCGCCACTCTACCATCGGCACATCGCCCTCCCCATGGAAAGACTTTCATGCAGCTCAATAGCCTGTTTCGCAGTTTGCTCGCCGCCTACGCCTGTGGCGCAAGCGCTAGTTGTCCGCATGATGCGTACGACCGGGCCCGGCATAGCGTCTGACAGGGTCGATGCCGCCGAGTAATAAACGTTTGGCGGACACCGGGAATTAAGCGCGGCTCAGGCGACCGGCATGACCGTAACCCGCACTTCGGGGTCATGGGCGCCGCCGCCCAGAATGACGCCGCGCAGCGGAGAGACATCGGAAAAGTCGCGCCCCCATGCCAGGCTGATGTGCTCCAGCGCAGGCTGCACGTTGTTGGTCGGATCGAAATCGACCCAGCCCGACGCAGGACAAAACACCGACACCCAGGCATGAGAAGCGTCTGCGCCGATCAGACGCGGCTGTCCGGGTGGTGGCTGGGTCAGCAGATAGCCGCTGACATAACGCGCCGCCAGCCCACGGGAACGCAGACAGGCGAGCATCAGGTGCGCGAAGTCCTGACAGACGCCGCGTCGCCGCTCCAGCACTTCCACCAATGGCGTCGCCACCTGAGTGGCTTCGCTGTCGAAGGTGAACTCATCGAATATCTTTTCCATCAGCGCCTGCACGCCCAGCAACAAGGGCCGCGCGGGTGGAAAGCAATCCTGCGAAAACTCGACGAACGAGCGCTTCAAGTGCACGTAGGGTGATTCGAAGCGGTAGCGACAGGCTTCCAGTACGTCAGCGGTCATCGGCTTGGCGCTGTAGGTCAATGCGCTACGCGTGACTTCCCATTCCGGCGACAGGTTGAAGTCCAGATACGGCCGTTCCAGCACTTCGATCTGCAGACGTGCATTGACCTGCAATTCGTCGTGCGGACGCTCGAAGGCCAGCCGGGTCAGCGGATTGCCGAATACATCCAGCTCATCGCGGCGCGTAGTGGGCGTCGGAAAAATCTCCAGGCTCTGTTCGATGCAACGCTGCCAGGGACTGCTGCGCGGCCACAGGTGCGCCAGTTGCTGGGCCAGCGACACCGGGCTGTCGTACTTGTAATGCGTGTCGTGAAAAATCTGGTAAAGGGCGCTCATCAGACGGATACCGTGCGTTGGCTGACGTCATCGACGTGGGCAAAGTGACGCAAGGCCAGACGATCAGACGCCTGACCAGCGCTTTCGCCAATGCCTTGCAGCAGGTCGGCGAGACCATCCAGCACCGCATCGATACTGCTCTGACCGAACAGCGGGTTCTCCAGACTGCCGAGATCGAAAGCGGCAAGACGTTGGGCCAGTACGGCCAGACTGTTGTCACGCGGCGCGTCGAAGTTGTCGCTCAGGCGACGTAACGAGCGCTGTACCAGCTTGAGCTGAAACAGTACGGCGTGTGGGTTCTGGTCATCGAGCAGCAGCAGGTCCAGTACCGGAATCAGGTGCGGCACTGCCATGTAGCGCGAGCGATAGGTGATGCTGCTGTTGCCCAGTTCCAGCAGCCATTCCAGACCGGCCTGATCCGACACGGTGGTGCCACGCAGGAACGCCGCCAGGCTCATGCTGAGAAACTTCAGGCGCTCGATACGCCGCCCGATCATCAGAAAACTCCAGCCCTCATCGCGGGTCATGTCATCCAGCGCAAAGCCGGACAGCGCCGCCAGCGACATCACCAGACGGTTGAGGAAGTCCAGCAGTTCGCCAAAGTCAGGCTCTTCGGATTCCAGGCTCAGGGCCTCGCGCTGCAACTCGACCAGCGCCTGCCAGTTCTCTCTGGACAGCTTGCCGCGCACCTGTGAAGCCGCCCACTGCAGACGCTGCAGATTGGCGCGCAGGCTGAATGGCCATTCCTCGCCCAGCAAGGCGGTCAGCAGACGATGCTGCAGCGTTTCGTCTTCTTCGGCCTCAGGCAGTACGCCCAGGCTTTCGGCCAGCGTCACAGCAGCCTGCAAGGCCTGCGGATCGTCATCGTCGACATAGCGGGTGAACATGATGCGCAGCAGGCGCGCGCTGTCGTCGCAACGCTCACAGTAACGCCCGAACCAGAACAGGTTTTCCACGACCCGCGACGGCAGGTAGGGATCACGCCGGATCAGGTCATAGACGCCCAAAGCGCGCTGACCTTTCAAAGGCTCGCCAGCATGCACGCCGCTGTAGGAACGCTCGCCCAGCACCCAGGTGTCTTTGCTGGCTCCGCCCCGCTGCATCGAAACCACATCGGCATCGGCATCGGCCGCCACACGGGTCAGGCCACCCGGCAGAACACGATAACCATCGAGGCCCGCGACCGCGTATACCCGCATGCCAATGGCACGCGGCTGCAACGCTTCGCCATCGGCCTGCAAGACCGGTGCGTGAGACAACTGCGCCAATTCCTGCGCGACGTAGGCATAAGGCCGTGCCTGCATGCGTGCCGCCAGCGCCTTGCGTTGCTCCTCGTTCAGGTCGCGGCCGAATACGGGTACAAAATGCTGCGACGGAAACGCAGGCTTGATCAACAGTTCAGGGAGTTTTTCGAGTGCCTGCGCCAGCACTGGCGGCTCGCCGCACCACCAGGTCGCCACGGACGGCAGAATCAGTTCTTCGCCGAACAGGTATTCGCAGATTTTCGGCAGGAAGCCCAGTAGCCCGGGCGATTCCAGCACACCACTGCCCAAGGCATTGGCGACCAGCACATTGCCCTGACGTACGACCTCCAGCAGCCCCGGCACACCCAGTGCCGAGTCGGTACGAAGCTCCAGCGGGTCGCAGAAGTCATCGTCCAGACGACGCATGATCGCGTGCACCCGACGCAGGCCGCTGAGGGTCTTCAGAAAAACCGTGGCGTCACGCACCGTCAGGTCGCCGCCTTCGACCAGCGGATAACCCAGTTGCCGTGCCAGATACAGGTGTTCGAAATAGCTTTCGTTGAAACGCCCCGGCGTCAGCAGCACGATCAGCGGCGCTTCATTGCTGGTGGGTGCCTGACGCGCCAGCGTCTGCTGCAAGGCACCGAAGAAACCGGACAAGTGCCGCACCTGCAGATCGCGGTAGGTTTCCGGCAAGGCACGGGCAACGATCTGGCGGTTTTCAAGCGCATAACCTGCACCGGAAGGCGCCTGGGTCCGGTCAGCGGTGACCCACCAGCGGCCATCGGGTGTGCGCGCCAGGTCCACGGCGTACATGTGCAGGAACGTACCCTCGGGCGGTTTGACGCCCTGGCACGGCCACAGAAAATTGTTATGCCCGAAGACCAGTTCGGCAGGCAGCAGGCCTTGTGCGATAAGCGTCTGCGGGCCATACAGATCGGCGAGCACGGCATTGAGCAGTCGCCCGCGCTGAGCGATACCGGCTGCTACATGTGCCCACTCGTCAGCCGGAATGATGTGTGGCAGCAGATCCAGCTCCCACGGACGATCTGCGCCCTTGGGGTCGGCGTAGACGTTGTAGGTCACGCCGTTTTCCTGAATCTGCCGGGTCAGCAACGCCTGACGCTGGGTCAGCTGCGCAGGCGAACTGCGTCGCATGTGCTCGTAGAGACGCCGCCAGTGCGGACGAACCGTCCCGTCGGCATCGAGCATCTCGTGGTAGGTACCCTCGGACAGCGGGTATCGGTCAAGCAAGTCGGGCATGGAAGGCTCGGCAGGGCAGCAAAAAGGACTTCAGATGAAGCGGTCAGGTGTCACGTCCGTGCGCACCCGACTCACTTTTGACGCAGACTCAGTGCAGGCGCATATCCAGCGTCATCGGCAGTTCGTCGTTAATGTTGAGCGACGGGACCTCCAATTTGCCCGGTGTATGGCCAATGCGGAAGAAACGCGACATGCGGCGGCTTTCCGCTTCGTTGGCATTGACCGGCAGGGTTTCGTAGTTGCGCCCACCCGGATGGGCGACATGATACTCGCAGCCGCCCAGCGAGCGGTGCATCCAGGTGTCGAGCAGGTCGAATACAAGCGGTGCATGCACACCGATGGTCGGTTGCAGGCAGTTGGCTGGCTGCCAGGCGCGATAACGCACGCCCGCGACAAACTCACCCGCCTGCCCGGTCGGCTGCAGCGGCACGGGAATGCCATTGCAGGTCAGCAGGTAGCGTTGCGGCGGCAGGCCGGTGAGATGCACTTGCAGGCGTTCCAGTGACGAATCCACATAACGCACCGCACCGCCACCCGAGCCTTCCTCACCCAGCACGTGCCAGGGTTCCAGCGCCTGACGCAACTCAAGCTGAATGCCGTTGACGGCGTAGTCACCGACTTTCGGGAACCGGAATTCCAGATGCGCGGCGAACCAGTCAGCGCGCACCGGGTAACCGGCGCTATTGAGGTCAGCCACGACATCAGCGAAATCCTGCTCGATGAAGTGCGGCAGCATGAAGCGGTCATGCAATTGCGTACCCCAGCGGGCCAGTTTGGCGGGCGCATAAGGTTCACGCCAGAAGCGCGCCACGAGCGCGCGCAGCAGCAACTGCTGGGCCAGGCTCATGCGCGCATGCGGTGGCATCTCGAAGGCGCGCAGCTCCAGCAGACCCAGACGCCCGGTTGCACCGTCAGGCGAGTACAGCTTGTCGATGCAGAACTCGGCGCGGTGTGTATTGCCGGTCACGTCGATCAGCAGGTTGCGCAGCAGCCGGTCCACGACCCACGGCGCCACTTCTTCACCGGGCTCGGGCATTTGCGAGAAGGCGATTTCCATCTCGTACAACGAGTCGTTACGCGCTTCGTCGATGCGCGGCGCCTGCGAGGTCGGGCCGATGAACAGACCGGAAAACAGGTAAGACAGCGACGGATGATTGTGCCAATAGCTGATCAGGCTGCGCAGCAGGTCAGGACGGCGCAGGAACGGCGAGTCGGCAGGTGTTGCGCCCCCCATGACGAAGTGGTTGCCGCCGCCGGTACCGGTGTGGCGACCGTCGATCATGAACTTCTCGGTGGTCAGGCGCGTCAGGCGCGCTTGCTCGTAGAGAAACTCGGTGCGCTCAACAAGCTGATCCCAACTGGCGGACGGCTGCACGTTCACCTCGATGACGCCCGGATCAGGCGTGATGCGAAAGTTACACAGACGCGGGTCGCTCGGCGGCTCGTAGCCTTCCAGCAACACCGGACATTTCAATTCTTCAGCCGTCGCTTCGATCACCGCGACCAGCTCGAGGTATTCCTCAAGCTTCTGCAAAGGTGGCATGAACAAGTACAGGCGCCCTTCACGCGCTTCGGCACACAAAGCCGTGCGGGTCAGCCAGTCGGCAGACTCGTCAAGCCTGGGCGCACGCTCGGCATCGGTGTCGGAGGACTTGAGCTGCGCGATCAGCGACTCACTGTCTTCCAGTTCCGGAAAGGCCTGGTTGTGGTCGGTCGGATGAATGAACGGATATTCGGCCGCCTTGACCCACGGCTGCGAAGCGAGCGGCAGACGATAGCCCAGCGCCGAGTCGCCCGGTACCAGACGGCAATGATCATCACGCAGGTACCAGCGCCCGCTCTGCCAACTGTCGCCATCAGCCGTGCGCGCCAGCGGCAGCACCTGACCGATGACCTTATCCAGGCCCTGAGCGAACACCTTACGCAGGCGGGCACGCTCCATCTCGTCGCCGAGCCTTGAGTCCTCGGCGGTGACGTTCACCGGCAGAGCACCTTCGCGCCACAGGTAGTAGTAATTGTCTTCATAAGCCGGGAACACGAAGCGGGTCGGCAACTTCAGGCGCTCGGCCACGCTGGCCAGAAAACGCCCGGCCAGTTCGCCGGTGACGCCATAGTCTTCAGTCTCGCTGGCGATCAACGCGTCGTTGTGCCATACCGGCTGACCGTCCTTGCGCCAGAAGCAATTCAGCGACCAGCGCGGCAACTGCTCGCCCGGATACCATTTGCCCTGTCCGAAATGCACGATGCCCAGCGGCGCGTAATGGGCGCGCATGCGCTGAAACAGCTCGGCTGACAGCTCACGCTTTTTCGGGCCAAGCGCGGCAGTGTTCCATTCCGCGCCGTCACGATCATCAATGGAAACGAAAGTTGGCTCGCCACCCATGGTCAGGCGTACATCTTCGCGCTGCAGGTCAGCGTCGATCTGATGACCGAGAGCCTGAATGTCCTGCCATTGCTCTTCCGTGTACGGCTTGGTGACGCGTGGCGCCTCCCAGATCCGTTCCACCGACATCTCATGGCTGAATTGCGTTTCGCAGGGTTCTACCAGCCCGCTGATCGGCGCGGCAGACGAAGGCTCCGGGCTGCACGCCAGCGGAATATGCCCTTCACCTGCGAACAGACCGGAGGTGGCGTCCAGACCGACCCAGCCTGCGCCCGGCAGATAAACCTCGCACCAGGCGTGCAGGTCAGTGAAGTCCACGTCGGTGCCGGACGGACCGTCCAGTGCCGCAACATCGGCCTTGAGTTGAATCAGGTAGCCCGACACAAAGCGCGCCGCCATGCCGAGGTGGCGCAGCAACTGCACCAGCAACCATGCCGAGTCGCGGCAGGAACCGGAGGCATGTTCCAGCGTGTACTCAGGGGTTTGTACGCCCGGCTCCATGCGGATCAGGTACGCGACGTCCTGACTCAGGCGTTGATTGAGCCCGACCAGAAAGTCGATGGCCGGTATCGGTTCGCGGCTGATGCTGTCCAGGTAGGCCTGAAATTTAGGCGTCAGCGGCAGCTTTTCCAGATAAGGCGCCAGCTCACGCTGCTCTTCGCTGGCGTACAGGAACGGGATGTTTTCGGCGTAGGGCTCGAGAAAGAAGTCGAACGGATTGAACACCGCCATTTCGGCGACAAGATCGACCTCGACACGAAACTCGTCGGTTTTCTCGGGAAAGACCAGACGTGCCAGGTAGTTGCCCTGCGGATCCTGCTGCCAGTTGATGAAGTGGTTTTCAGGCTGCACTTTCAGCGAGTAAGACAGCACACGCGTGCGGCTATGGGCCGCCGGGCGCAGGCGAACAATCTGCGGACCCAGTTCGACGGCGCGTTCGTAGCGGTAATGCGTGACGTGGTGCAAGGCAATATGAATCGACACGGCGTGCCTCCTGCGAGCCTGAACGGTAAATGATCCGCGCAAGACTTATGCCATCCGGCCAAAGTCCTGCGCCTGCGACGCTGGCACTCTGCGCCTGAACGGACAAGGCACCAAAATCGCGCCAGCCGACGTCGAGCGTGCAAGGGTCGCACGATAATGTGGCAGACAGTGTGGCAGAGGGATGAGGCGGGAGGTGAAGTATCTGAGTGAAGCGAGGGAGGTGCTTGATCCGAGTGATCAGTGCCAGTGGGAGGTATGCATTCAGTCAGACACTTTCGTTTTGGCCCGGCTTTGCGCGTCTGTCGGAGTATCACGGCGTGGGAACGATCAGCCTGAGGTGATCGCTCCCGCGCTTCGCGTCCGCTTGCAGTGACCTAGCGTGGCACCACAGGCTTGCGGGCTGGCTTGCCGCCTTTGCCCTTCCCGCCCTTGGCGGCTTCCATACGCTCCTTGGCAGCCTGCTTGTTGCGGGCCATGGCGGCGGCCTTGGCTTCTTCGCGCTTGTCCCATGGCTTGCTGCCGTCGCTGCCGCGTGGCGGCAGGCCGGTGTGCTGGGTCTGGATCAGCGTGGTCTTGGCCGCCTTGGCCACCTTGTGGCTGCCAGCAGGTGTCGAGTTCTTGCGACGCGCACTCTGGTAGCTGTCGGTTGCAGGCTGGTGCAACGGAATAAGTTGATCCTTGCCCGAGCCGATCAGGTCGGAGCGCCCCATGCGTTCCAGTGCTTCACGCAGCATCGGCCAGCCTTTCGGGTCGTGGTAGCGCAGGAATGCCTTGTGCAGACGACGCTGCGCCTCGCTCTTGACGATGGTGACGGCGTCGCTCTTGTACGTGACCTTGCGCAGCGGGTTCTTGCCCGAGTGGTACATGGCCGTGGCCGTGGCCATTGGCGACGGGTAGAACGCCTGCACCTGATCGGCACGGAAGCCGTTGCCCTTGAGCCACAGTGCCAGATTCATCATGTCTTCATCGGTGGTGCCCGGGTGAGCCGCGATGAAGTAAGGAATCAGGTACTGCTCCTTGCCTGCTTCCTTGGTGTACTTCTCGAACATGCGCTTGAACTTGTCGTAGCTGCCGATACCCGGTTTCATCATCTGATTGAGCGGACCTTCCTCGGTGTGTTCCGGGGCGATCTTCAGGTAACCACCGACGTGGTGCGTCACCAGCTCCTTGACGTACTCCGGCGACTCGACAGCCAGGTCGTAACGCAGACCCGACGCGATCAGGATCTTCTTCACACCCGGCAAGGCGCGAGCACTGCGATACAGCTGGATCAGCGACGAATGGTCGGTGTTCAGGTTCGGGCAAATGCCAGGGAACACGCAGGAAGGCTTGCGGCACGCAGATTCGATTTCCGGGCTCTTGCAGGCGATGCGGTACATGTTCGCGGTCGGCCCGCCGAGGTCGGAAATGACGCCGGTGAAGCCAGGCACCTTGTCGCGGATCTCTTCGATTTCGCGAATGATCGATTCTTCGGAGCGGTTCTGAATGATGCGACCTTCGTGCTCGGTAATGGAGCAGAAGGTGCAGCCGCCGAAGCAGCCACGCATGATGTTCACCGAGAAACGGATCATGTCGTAGGCCGGAATCTTTTCCTTGCCGTACGAAGGGTGCGGAACTCGCGCGTAAGGCATGCCGAACACGTAGTCCATCTCTTCGGTGGTCATCGGAATGGGCGGCGGGTTGAACCATACGTCCACATCGCCATGCTTCTGCACCAGCGCACGGGCGTTGCCCGGGTTGGTTTCCAGGTGCAGCACGCGGTTGGCGTGGGCATACAGAACGGCGTCGTTACGCACCTTCTCCACCGACGGCAGACGGATGACGGTCTTGTCACGGGTCATGCGCGGGCTGGCGAGAATCTGCACAACCTTGGGTTCATTCGGGTCTTCAACCGGGCCTTTTTCCTGCTCGATTGCGCAAGCTTCGGTGTCTTGCGTGTTGACGTACGGGTTGATGATCTTGTCGATCTTGCCCGGACGGTCGATGCGCGTGGAGTCGACTTCGTACCAGCCTTGCGGCGTGTCACGACGAATGAACGCGGTGCCGCGCACATCCGTGATGTCTTCAACCTTCTGGCCATAGGACAGGCGCTGGGCGACTTCGACAATCGCACGCTCGGCGTTGCCGTACAGCAGGATGTCGGCGCAGGCGTCGATCAGGATCGAGTTGCGAACCTTGTCCTGCCAGTAGTCATAGTGCGCAATGCGGCGCAGCGAGGCCTCGATGCCGCCAAGGACGATCGGCACGTGCTTGTAGGCTTCCTTGCAGCGCTGGCTGTAAACCAGACTCGCACGGTCCGGACGCTTGCCCGCCATACCACCGGGGGTGTAAGCGTCATCGGAGCGGATTTTCTTGTCGGCGGTGTAACGATTGATCATCGAGTCCATGTTGCCGGCAGCGACACCGAAGAACAGGTTCGGCTCGCCGAGCTTCATGAAGTCATCTTTGGACTGCCAGTTGGGCTGGGCAATGATGCCCACACGAAAGCCCTGAGACTCGAGCAGACGGCCGATGATCGCCATGCCGAACGACGGGTGATCCACGTACGCATCACCGGTCACGATGATGATGTCGCAGGAATCCCAGCCAAGCAGATCCATCTCTTCCCGACTCATGGGCAGGAAAGGTGCTGGTCCGAAACACTCGGCCCAGTACTTGGGATAGTCAAATAACGGCTTGGCTGATTGCATGTTCAGGACCTACGTTTGCACGTTGGAAAAATCGCGGGCGCGGAATATAGCACATTTTTTGATCAAGTCCGACGGCAATGGTCGGAATTGAGTGGATGACTTCAGCGCAAGCCTCTTCGCGAGCAAGCTCTCACCGGGATCAGTTGTCACCTGATATCAATCATCATCGAAGTTGTAACTGCCCGGTGCCAGGTTCTCGAAGCGGGTGTATTTGCCGATGAACGCCAGGCGCGTGGTACCGATAGGGCCGTTACGCTGCTTGCCGATGATGATCTCGGCAATACCCTTGTGCTCGGTCTCCGGGTGATACACCTCGTCGCGGTACACGAACATGATGACGTCGGCGTCCTGCTCGATCGCTCCGGATTCCCGAAGGTCGGAGTTGATCGGGCGCTTGTTCGGACGTTGTTCCAGGGAGCGGTTGAGCTGCGACAGGGCGATGACCGGACAGTTGAATTCCTTGGCCAGCGCCTTCAACGAGCGGGAAATCTCGGAAATTTCGTTGGTCCGGTTATCACCGCTCGATCCCGGGATCTGCATCAACTGCAGGTAGTCGATCATTATCATGGCGACATCGCCATGCTCACGCACCACACGCCGGGTACGGGCGCGCATTTCCGAAGGACTGATGCCCGCCGTGTCGTCGATGAACAGCTTACGGTCATTGAGCAGGTTCACGGCCGACGTCAGACGCGGCCAGTCATCGTCATCCAGTTGACCGGCACGCACCTTGGTCTGGTCGATACGGCCCAGCGATGACAGCATACGCATGATCAGCGATTCGCCTGGCATCTCGAGGGAGTAGACCAGTACGACCTTGTCACTGCGCAACACGGCGTTTTCAACGAGGTTCATTGCAAAGGTGGTCTTACCCATCGACGGACGACCGGCGACGATGATCAGGTCGGCCGGTTGCAAGCCGCTGGTCTTTTCATCCAGATCGGTATAACCGGTGGACAGGCCGGTAATCGCGTTATCACTGTTGAACAGCGTATCGATACGGTCGATGGCCTTGGTCAGCAGGTCATTGACGCTGACCGGACCGCCGGTCTTGGGCCGCGCTTCGGCAATCTGGAAGATCTGCCGTTCGGCCTCGTCAAGAATCTCTTCGGCGGTACGGCCTTCGGGATTGAATGCGCTGTCGGCAATTTCGGTGCTGATGCCGATCAATTGACGCAAGGTCGCCCGTGCACGAACGATTTGCGCATAAGCCTTGATGTTGGCAACCGATGGCGTGTTCTTCGCCAGCTCACTGAGATAGCCAAGGCCGCCGACCTGCGAGGTCTGCCCTTCCTTGTCCAGTTGCTCGGCCAGCGTCACCACGTCGATCGGGCTGTTCTGGTCGGCCAGGCGTGCAATGGCCCGGAAGATCAGGCGGTGGTCATGTCGATAGAAATCGCCATCCGAAACTTGATCAAGCACCCGCTCCCAGGCGTTGTTATCCAGCATCAGACCACCGAGCACAGCCTGTTCGGCCTCGATGGAATGTGGCGGCACCTTGAGGGCAGCGGTTTGCAGATCGTATTGCTCAGGGCTGGAGATTTCGTTCATGGCCACTTGAATTCGAGGTTTACAGAATAGGGATGCCACAAAGACAAAGGGCACGACCTGTGAACAGGATCGTGCCCGATGTTAATCCTCTGACGGCAATGCCGCCAGACGATTACGTACCGCTTAAGCAGCCACTACGACAACGCGTACGGTCGCTTCTACGTCGCTGTGCAGGTGCACGGCTACGTCGAATTCGCCAACGTTGCGGATAGTGCCGTTCGGCAGACGAACTTCGCTTTTTGCAACTTCAACGCCAGAGGCGGTCAGTGCATCAGCGATGTCGTGGGTGCCGATCGAACCGAACAGCTTGCCTTCGTCGCCAGCGGTGGCAGTGATGGTCACTTCCAGCTCAGCCAGTTGGGCAGCGCGAGTTTCGGCAGATGCTTTCTTGTCTGCGGCCAGTTTTTCCAGCTCGGCACGACGCTCTTCAAACGCAGCCAGGTTGGCAGCGGTTGCAGCGGTGGCTTTGCCGTAAGGCAGCAGGTAGTTACGACCGTAACCGGCCTTAACATTTACTTTGTCGCCCAGGTTGCCCAGGTTGGCGACTTTTTCCAGAAGGATCAGTTGCATGTGGAAATCCTCTTAACTTTTAACCTTCACCGTTCGCAGGACCATTGCCGGAATCTTTCGATACCCGGCGACCGCGAAAATCAATCAGGCTGTCGACAATGGCAATTACCACGAGCAACGGATAGATCAGCTGCATGAATACCAGCAGCGTTATGTACATCCCCACCAGCCAGAACCTGGACAGGCGCTTTTCAGCGACCAGCCCGTGTATCAATGCCAGTCCTGCAAATACCAGCGGTACGCTGCAGAGCGGTGTAAGCATTGCCATCTGCGGACCAAAATTCGGCCCCACCAGCATGCACACCAACAGCACCAACGACGGCACCAGCGGGAGTCTCACGGCGCGAAATTCACGCCCGAAACCACCAGGGTTGTACAACAACGCTTGCCAGTAGCGCCCAAGAATCAGGCTCAGCACACTGACGATTTGCAGCAAGGCCGCTATCAGGCCAATCAGGACGGGGGCAATCAGTGATCCCAGACGCGCGCGTTCTTCTACGTTCATTTGCTCGTAGAGCCCAGAGAGCATCGCCGGCAGGTGTTTCTGCAACTCCTGCGACATCGCTTCAATGGGTTCGCCAAAAACCGCACCCAGTACCACTGCGTACACCACACCCAACGCTACGCTGACCAGCAGCACGCGGACCCAGGACTCGCTGGCACGCAACACCATTGCCAAGCTCAGCGAACCAGCCAGCACCATGGCTACACGTGGTTCGCCGAAATACCACCAGACCAAAGCCGGCAGCAGAGCCCAGGACAGGACACCAACGGCATCACTGAACCCGCGCCGCAGAAGCACAAGGCAACCTGCGGCAGCACTCAACCAGAAAAACAGCGGCAATGCCGCACATCCAGCCACTACGAGAGTGGCCTGCATACGGCCGCGCATGATGAATTCAGCCAGGGCACGCATGCTTTCTATCCCTTGTTACGTTTTGTCGACTACCTGGTCTCAGCGGCCGTGGCTGTCGGTGTAGGCCAGCAGGGCCAGGAAGCGGGCGCGCTTGATAGCGGTGGCCAGCTGACGCTGATAACGTGCTTTGGTACCAGTGATACGGCTTGGAACGATTTTGCCGGTCTCGGATACGTAGGCTTTCAGAGTGTTGAGATCTTTGTAATCGATCTCTTTGACGTCTTCAGCGGTGAAGCGGCAGAATTTACGACGACGGAAGAAACGTGCCATGTAATTGGCTCCTCAAAAGGTCCGTGGATTACTCGTCAGCGTTATCGCTAACGTCGCTGTTGTCGCCGTCATCGCCATCGGCGCTGTCGGAGTGCTCAGGACGGTCACGACGCTCACGGCGCTCACTGCGGTTTTCTTCAGCCTTGAGCATCTCGGACTGGCCAGTTACGGCTTCGTCGCGACGGATGACCAGGTTACGGATCACAGCATCGTTGTAACGGAAGTTGTCTTCCAGCTCGGCCAGAGCCTTGCCAGAGCACTCAACGTTCAGCATCACGTAGTGAGCCTTGTGAACATTGTTGATTGCGTAAGCCAGTTGACGACGGCCCCAATCTTCCAGACGGTGGATTTTGCCGCCGTCTTCTTCGATCAGCTTGGTGTAACGCTCTACCATGCCGCCGACTTGCTCGCTTTGATCCGGGTGGACCAAAAAGATAATTTCGTAATGACGCATGAATGCTCCTTACGGGTTGTAGCCTGCCGCCGAAAGCGGTCAGACAAGGAGTGAATGACACTGTTGGTCTTGCTCAGGAACAGGCACATGCGCGCCTGCCATGACAGCAAGGGGCGCAATTGTAGAGAAGGGTCGTGAGGGGCGCAAGGCAATTGGTGATTATTTGAGCAGACACACCAACACTGAAGAATGATCGCCCCACGCGAGGCGCGGGACGATTGAACGCTGACGATCAGCCTTTCTTGCCAGTCGCCTTCGCACTGCGCTGGCGCAGCGCTTCGAACAGGCAGACGCCGGTAGCAACCGAGACGTTGAGACTGCTGACGCTACCGGCCATGGGCAGGCGCACCAGATAATCGCAATGCTCGCGGGTCAGGCGACGCATGCCCTTGCCTTCGGCACCCATGATGATGATCGTCGGGCCGGTCAGGTCCTGCTGATACAACTCCTGCTCAGCCTCCCCCGCCGTACCTACAACCCACAGGCCGCGCTGCTGCAGTTTTTCCAGCGTACGCGCCAGATTGGTCACAGCCACCAGCGGGATCACTTCTGCCGCGCCACAGGCCACCTTTCGTACAGCCGGCGTCAGCGTTGCAGACTTGTCCTTGGGAACGATAACCGCAAGCGCACCTGCTGCATCGGCGGTACGCAGACAGGCACCGAGGTTGTGCGGATCGGTCACGCCGTCGAGTACGAGCAACAAAGGCGGGCCTTCGGTGCGGTCCAGCAGCTCATCGAGCATCGCCTCGCCCCAGACCTGGCTCGGGCTGACATCAGCAACAACCCCCTGATGCACGCCTTCAACCCAGACATCCATTTCGCGGCGCTCGGCCTGGCCAATGGTGACGCGATTCTGACCTGCCAGCTCGACCAGCACCTGAACGCGAGGATCACTGCGACTCTCCGCGAGCCAGATGTGTTTGACCCGCTTCGGGTGATGACGAAGCAACGCTTCCACGGCATGCACACCGTAGATTTTTTCCAGCTGACTCATGACTTGGCCTTGGGTTTACGAACGCTACCGCTTTTGGACGATGACGCGGAGCCCGTTTTCGACGAGCCACCTTTACGATGTTTACTGGTTTTGCCTGAAGCCGGCGCGGAGCCCGACGCAGGCCTTTCAGACTTTCCCGACGACGCCTTGCTACCACCCTTCGCTTCAGCCAGAAGGGCTTTTTTCATTTCACGGCTCTTGCGCACTTCTGCGTTTTTCGCCGCTGCATCGCTCGGGCGATAAGCCTCGACCGGTGCCTCTTTGGTAGCCGCTGTACGACGTCCGGACTTGGCGGGAGCCTTTTCCTTTTCGGCAGCAGCAGGCGTTGCGGCTTCCTGACCTCGGCGCTTGCGGCCCGGCGAAGAAGTGGTCGCGGCAGACTTCTCGGATATTTCGAAGTCGATCTTGCGTTCATCCAGATCGACGCGCATGACCTTCACTTCAACCGTGTCGCCCAGGCGGAAATTACGCCCGGTGCGTTCGCCGGCAAGGCGGTGATGCAGCGGATCGAAGTGGTAGTAGTCGCCCGGCAGTGCGGTGACATGCACCAGACCTTCGACATAGATATCGGTCAGCTCGACGAACAGGCCAAAACCGGTAACGGCAGTGATAACGCCCGGGAACGACTCGCCTACGCGGTCCTTCATGTACTCGCACTTGAGCCAGTTCACCACGTCGCGGGTGGCTTCATCGGCACGGCGCTCGCTCATCGAGCACTGCTCGCCCATTTGCTCCAGCAACGCCTCATCGTAAGGATAGATGCGCGCTTTCGGAATGGTTGCAGCACCGGCACGACGCACGTGCGGCGTATCCTGCTTGGAGCGGATCACGCTGCGGATCGCACGGTGAGTCAACAGGTCCGGATAACGACGGATCGGCGAGGTGAAGTGCGTATACGCTTCGTAGTTCAGACCGAAGTGGCCGTTGTTGTCCGAGCTATACACAGCCTGACTCAACGAACGCAGCATCACGGTCTGGATCAGGTGGTAGTCCGGACGATCACGAACGGTTTCAAGCAGCGCTTGATAGTCCTTCGGCGTTGGACCGTCCTTGCCTTTGTGCAACGACAGCCCCAGCTCACCCAGAAAAGCACGGAGCTTTTCCAGACGCTCTGGCGGAGGGCCATCGTGCACGCGGTACAGCGCAGGAATTTCGTGCTTCTTCAGGAATTCAGCCGTGGCAACGTTGGCTGCCAGCATGCACTCCTCGATCAGCTTGTGAGCATCGTTGCGCGTGGTCGGGCGGATCTCGGCAATCTTGCGCTCGGAACCGAAGATGATCCGGGTTTCCTGCGTTTCGAAGTCGATGGCGCCACGCACATGACGCGCACCCAGCAGCACTTTGTACAGCGCATAAAGCTGCTTGAGATGCGGAACCACATCGCCGTATTCGCCGCGCAGGCTCTTGGCCTCCGCCGTTTTCGGCTGCTCGAGGATCGTGCTGACCTTGTTGTAGGTCAGGCGCGCATGGGAATGGATGACGGCTTCGTAGAACACGTAATCCGTCATCTCGCCGGTCTTGGAGATGGTCATCTCGCAGACCATGGCCAGACGATCGACATGCGGGTTCAGCGAGCACAGGCCGTTGGACAACTGCTCAGGCAGCATCGGCACAACACGCTCGGGGAAGTACACCGAGTTGCCGCGCACCTGGGATTCGGCGTCCAGCGCCGAGCCGATCTTCACGTAGCTCGATACGTCGGCAATCGCCACGTAGAGCTTCCAGCCGCCGGAGAACAGGCGCAGCTTGCCAGGTTTCGCTTCGCAATAGACCGCATCGTCGAAGTCGCGCGCGTCTTCACCGTCGATGGTCACGAACGGCAGATGACGCAGGTCGACGCGGTGTTCCTTGTCCTTGTCTTCGACTTCCGGCTTGAGTTTTGCCGCTTCCTTGAGCACGGCTTCAGGCCATACGTGAGGAATGTCATAGGTGCGCAGCGCGACATCGATTTCCATGCCCGGCGCCATATAGTTGCCGACCACTTCAACCACATCGCCTTGCGGCTGGAAGCGCGGCGTTGGCCAGTGGGTGATTTTCACCTCGACGAACTGACCGATCTTCGCGCCGTTGTTGCGGCCCGGCGTCACCAGCACTTCCTGCTGGATTTTCGGATTGTCCGGAATCACGAAACCGATGCCGCTTTCTTCGAAGTAACGACCCACGATGGATTCGTGACCGCGGGAAATGACCTCGACGATCACGCCCTCACGACGCCCGCGGCGGTCCAGACCGGAAACGCGTGCCAGCGCACGGTCGCCGTCGAACACCAGACGCATCTGCGCCGGGCTCATGAACAGGTCATCGGAACCATCATCCGGGACCAGGAAGCCGAAACCGTCGCGATGGCCGGAGATGCGGCCGAGGATCAAGTCGAGCTTGTCCACTGGCGCATAGGTGCCACGACGTGTGTAGATCAGTTGCGCGTCGCGCTCCATCGCACGAAGGCGACGGCGCAGAGCCTCGAATTGATCCTCAGTGACCAGGCCGAACTCTTCGACCAGTTGCTCACGACTCGCTGGCGAGCCGCGCTCGGCAAGGTGCTGAAGGATCAGCTCACGGCTGGGAATAGGGTTTTCGTATTTTTCCGCTTCACGAGCGGCCTCGGGATCGAGGGACTGCCAATCGGCCATTAGATAGTTTTCACCTTGTATATATAGGGGTTAGTTTGGCATAGACCTTATGAAACGGGAAATTTCACGCTAAATCAGCTCACTGAAAACGCTTGAAACTGCCCTGAAAGACCCGATTCACGCCGCTGGCGAAATTTTTGGAGTTTTTTTCGTCGATGGGCTTTACAGCCCAAAAGACGCTCCGTATAGTGCGCGCCATCGACAGGTCAAGGCCTCAAGATGCTGCCCAGATGGTGAAATTGGTAGACACGCCAGCTTCAGGTGCTGGTGACCGCAAGGTCGTGGAAGTTCGAGTCTTCTTCTGGGCACCAATTCAA